>NZ_PHHF01000044.1 GCF_003034225.1 Edaphosphingomonas fennica | reverse complement strand
CCAGAATTCACCAACCGGCGCGGCCACCTATCGGCCATCAAAATTGACGCCGACCGGACTCCGTAATCGTCGCGCTACAGCTTCGCGGTGAAATCCAGATCGGGGTTGAAGCTGTTGCGGATGGCCTGGGCGGCGCCGGCCAGCTGATCGGGCAGGGTGGAAAGGTCCACGCCCTCCGTCTGGGTCTGCGTGTAGCGGCCGTCCTTGTCCTCATGGGTGAAGCGCAGGCCGGCGGTGACGCTGAGTGCTTCACTGGCATGCCAGGTGCCCTGCGCGAAGGCGGCATAGCTCTTGATGCTGGGCGTCGATGTCGATCGGGCGATGAAGCCGTTGAGGGCCGCCTGCGACACCACGGACGGCACGGCGGCTGCGGGCAGGAACCAGTCCGGCGCGGCCGATCCGTAGCCGGTGGCGCCATAGCCGTTCACCGTCTGGTCGAAATAATAGAGGCCGGCCACATAATCGATCAGGTTGGTGCCGGTGGAGGCGATCCGCAGCTCCTGGCTGAACTGGCGCTGGCGATTGGCCTGTTCGGCCAGGGTGATGATCGGCAGGCCGATCGAATCCCCGTCATTGGCGGGGTTCCATATCCAGCGGCGCCAGGCGGTGATCGAGGTGAGGGCGACGGGGCCGAGATCCCAGTCGATCTGGCCCGACACGCCATAGGATTTCATGTTCGCCTGATAATGGCCGTCCGCATCCGTCTTGCGGGCGAAGGGATCGATCGGCAGCGGCGTGTAGCCGGCGCGGGCGGCGCGCTGGCGGAAGCTGTTGGCGATCGGCGTGCCATTATCGAACGTATCGAACAGGGCGGTCACGACGCCGATGCAGCAATTGAGCCGCTGGCGCGCGAAATCGCCGATCAGGCGGATCGCCAGCGTGTCGGTGGGCTTGGCCAGCAATTGCCCCCGCACGGAGAAATTATCGTAATCCTGCGCCTTGCTGCCCGTCGTGACATTGTCGATGAAGCCGTCGCGATGCGTGTCGGCGATACTGATGCGGGCGGCGAGCTTGTCGGCGATCAGCGGGGCGGAGGCCGATCCGCGCACCTGGTGGTAGCCATGGTCGCCCAGCGTCGCCTCGCCGGAAAATTCGGGATCGAAGCTGGGCGCGCGGCTGCTGATGCTGATCGCGCCGGCGGTGGTGTTCTTGCCGAACAGCGTGCCCTGCGGCCCGCGCAGCACCTCGATCCGTTCGAGATCGACCAGATCGAACTGCGACAGGCCGACGCGGCCGTAATAGACCTGATCGACATAGACGCCGACGCCGTTTTCCAGCCCGTCGCTGGTGAAGGCGATATTGCTGCCGAGGCCGCGTATGTTGATGTTGGTGTTGCGCGGGTTGAAGCTGAACACCTGCAGGCTGGGCACGAGCTGCTGCACCTGCCCCAGCGTATAGGCGCCCGATCGCTCCAGCGTTTCCGCGCCGACGACGTTGAGGGCGATCGGCACGTCCTGCGCGCGTTCCTCCCGCCGGCGGGCGGTGACGAGGATTTCGGCGCCGATCGCATCCTGCGCCGCTTCGGCGGCGGCGGCTTCCGGCGCTTCGGCCGGCGTTTCCAGCGGAGCCGCCCCGGCCGGCGACGCAACACCCGTGGCAAGCGCGGCGATGGCGGTTGATGCGACCAGGCTGTTTATTATCAAGTTATTGTAAAAAGACATGAATGTTCGTCCCCCGCGGCGGCGGCCGGACAGCCGTCACCGTTTCGCGCGGACGGGTGGCCCGCGCGACCGATACATGTGATCTGTTCGTTCGATCGCCTGTTCAGGCGGTCGGATCGGGTAGGTGCCGTCGCATAGAATCTCCTCGCATTCGCGGGATCACGACGTCCGGTGAGCGGGCCGAACCTTCGTGCGCTTTAGCCTTTGGTAACGCGGAGCAAGCTGCTTCCCATCAAAAGCCGCGGGCCGTGGAAGGGGCGGAACCCGCCGGCGCTGGCCAGACGCCGGACACCGGCAACCTGGATGCCGGCTTCACCCGACGATTAGTCTATCAATTAAGTAGGGAATCCAATAAAGTTTTGGTTGGGCACCCTGAAGCGGCGCGACTAGGGTGGTTGGCCTGGCATCGCCGGCCCGGCGCCGATTTGCGTTAAATCGCCAATCCCTTAAATTATCTGTCGTTATCCGGCGGGCCACGCCATCATGGCGGCATGATCCGTGACGTCGTGATTCTCGGGGCCGGCTTTTCCGGCACGCTCCAGGCCATCAATCTCCTCCGCCATGGCGGGCCGCGCGCAACGCTGGTTGAACGCAGCGCCCGGCTGGGCCGGGGCGTCGCCTACAGCGCGGCGCATCCCAGCCACCTGTTGAACGTCCGCGCCGCGAACATGAGCGCGCTGCCCGACGATCCGGGCCATTTCGTGCGCTGGCTCCAGGAACGCGGGAAGGGGGACGGCGCGAGCTTCGTGCCGCGCATCACCTATGGCGCCTATCTGGCCGAACTGCTGGACGAGGCGGTGGCCGCCGCGCCCGATCGCCTGCGCATCGTGCGCGGCGACGCGATCGATATCGAGCCCGGCGATGCTGGCGATGGCTATGCGGTGCTGCTGGCGGACGGCGGGCGCATCCACGCCGATGCCGTTGTGCTCGCGGTCGGCAACCTGCCGCCGCATGCGCCGCCCGGCCTCGATCCGGCCGCGATCGGGCGGGATCATTATGCGGAAGATCCGTGGGCGGGCGACATCGCCGACGGGCTGGCGGACGGGGATCTGGTGCTGATGATCGGCACCGGCCTCACCATGGTCGATGCGGCGCTGCTGCTGGAGGAGCGCGGCTTCCGTGGCCGCATCCTCGCGCTTTCGCGGCGTGGGCTGGTGCCGCGCGCCCACGCGCCGGGGCCGCCCGTCTCCACCCAGCTTGGCGAGCGTCCGCCGATCGCGGCGACGGCGCTGCTCCGCGAGGTGCGGGCGCGGGCCGATGCGATCGGCTGGCGCGCGGCGGTGGACGAGTTGCGCCCCTACAGCCAGGGCATGTGGCTGGCGGCCGATGCCGATACCCGCGCGCGCTTCCTGCGGCACCTGCGGCCCTGGTGGGATGTGCACCGCCATCGGCTGGCGCCCGAGGTCGCGGCGCGGCTGGAGGGGATGCGCGCTTCCGGCCGGCTGGATTTCGTCGCTGGCCGCACGCTGGCCTTCCGGGATGGCGCGGCGGGCGTAGAGGTGGACTGGCGGCCGCGCGGGGCAAAAGCCATCGAAACGCTGCTGGCGCGGCGCGTGGTCAATTGCAGCGGGCCGCTGATCGATCTCGATCGCACGGAGGAGCCGCTGCTGGCCAACCTGCGGGCGCGGGGCGTCATCCGTCCCGATCCCAGCCATATCGGGCTGGATGTCGATCCGCAGGCGCGGGTCATCGGCCGATCGGGCCGGGCCGATCCCCGGCTGTTCGCGCTAGGGCCGCTGACGCGGGGCGCTTTCTGGGAAGTGGTGGCGGTGCCCGATATCCGCGTCCAGACATGGAACCTCGCGCGGCGCCTTTCCAACGCGCACTGGATCGGCGGCGAGGGGTTGTAGGGCGGAGGCTCCGGGGGATCGGTCTGACCCGGACGGATGCGAAAGCATCTGCCCCGGTCAAGCTACGAGATCGGCTGGATTCAGCCCGGCAGGCCCGCGGCGCGGCGATCGAGCAGCGCATCCAGCATGGTTTGCCCGCCTTCTTCCTGTTCGAAGCGGGTCCAGCCGCCCGATCCCAGCCGTTCGAGCGGCTGGAAGCGGACCTTATATTGCATGCGCGGCGAATCCTTCACCCAATAGCCCAGATAGACATAGGGCAGGCCGGCTTCGGCCGCGCGCTGGATATGATCGAGGATGATGAAGGTGCCGAGACCGGGCCGATCCGTCGATTCCGCCTCGTAGAAGCTGTAGATCATCGACAGGCCATCGGCCTGGTGATCGCTGAGGCACGCACCCACCAGCCGGCCGGCGGGATCGCGATATTCGACGACATAGGTGCTGACCGGCGTCTGCTCCACCATGTCGGCGAAATCGAGCTCGTCCATCTCCGCCATGCCGCCGCCGGGATGGCGCGCGGCCAGGTAGCGGCGGAGGAGATCGAACTGCTCCTCCGTCGTCCAGGGCTTGCAGGCGGTGACGCTGAGATCGGCGTTGCGGCGCATCAGCTTGCGCTGGCTGGCATTGGGGCGGAATTCGGCGGCGACCACGCGCACCGACACGCAGGCGGCGCAATCCGTGCAGCTCGGCCGGTAGGCGACGTTCTGGCTGCGGCGGAAGCCGATCCGGCCCAGCGCGTCATTCAGCTCCGCCGCATGCGGGCCGGAAAGCTCGGTGAACACCTTGCGCTCGGTCTTGCCCGGCAGATACGGGCACGGGGATGGCGTGGTGACGAAAAAGCGCGGGAAACGGAATGGAGCGCTCACGGCCTGCCCTGATCCCCCGGGGCTGTTCCACCATGGAAAGCCCGTCGCCACGAATATGCTATCAGCCCGGAAATATGAAAAGCCCGTTCACCATGAAAAGAGGGTTAAGGGCCGCATCCGAACGAATGAGCCGCTTGACCATCAGGCAAGTTCGACGGGTGTGACCTCATATCCGCCGGCGCGCAGCGCGGTCACGAGTCGTTCCAGATGCGCCTTGTCGCGGGTCTCGCACTCGATATCGGTGATCAGCCCCTTGGCCGGCAGCGTGGTGAACACGCGCTGGTGATAGACCTCGATGATGTTCACCTGCTGCTCGTCGAAGATGCGGGCGACATGGAACAGCGCGCCGGGCCGGTCCTGCAGGCGGATGCGCAGGCGGGCGAGGCGGCCGTCGCGGGCAAGATCGCGCAGCAGCACGTTGGCGAGCAGGCGGGTATCGATATTGCCGCCGCACAGCACCACGCCCACCGTGCGCCCGGCGAAGCGTTCGCGATGGGCGAGCAGCGCGGCGAGGCCGGCGGCGCCGGCGCCTTCGGCCACCGTCTTTTCGATCTGGAGGAGGAGGGACACGGCCTTCTCAAGATCGCGCTCCGTCACCAGCACCAGGTCGTCCACGATCTCGCGGATGATGGCGGAGGTGATCGCGCCCGGTTCCTTCACGGCGATGCCTTCGGCCAGCGTATCGCCGCCGATCGGCAGGTCGGTGCCGTTGATGCGGTTGTACATGGACGGGAAAAGCTCCGCCTGCACGCCCACCACCTCGATCGGCCGGTCCTGCGCCTTGGCGACGATAGCCGAGCCCGAGATCAGGCCGCCGCCGCCGATCGGCACCGCCAGCGTATCGATTTCCGGCGCGTCCTCCAGCATCTCCAGCGCCACCGTGCCCTGGCCGGCGATGATCGCCGGATCGTCGAACGGATGGACGAAGGTGAGGCCGCGATCCTTGGCGACCACCAGCGCATGGGCATAGGCATCGTCGAAGCGTTCGCCGGTGAGGATCACCGTCGCGCCATGGCCCTCGGTCTGCGACACCTTCACCGTCGGCGTCGACTTGGGCATGACGATGGTGACGGGGATGCCCAGCCGCGCGCCATGATAAGCGAGGCCCTGCGCGTGGTTGCCGGCCGATGCCGCGATCACGCCGCGCGCGCGGGCGGTTTCGTCAAGCTGGAGCAGCTTGTTGAGCGCGCCGCGTTCCTTGTAGGCGGCGGTGAACTGGAGGTTCTCGAACTTCAGGTAGACCTTCGCCCCGGTCATGGCGGACAGCGTCTTGCTCAGCAGCGTCGGCGTGCGGACGATGCTGTCCCCAATGCGCATGTGCGCCGCCCGGACATCGGCGATGGATACGGGAAGGGCGGTCGGGGTGGTCGCTGCGGTAGCCATGATGGTCCGGGGCTCTAGCCCATCTGGCGGATCGGCGAAACCATGGTTATGCCGTCGCCATGGCAAGCATAGCTTTTATCGGCCTGGGCGTGATGGGCCGCGCCATCGCGCGTCACCTGCTTCGCGCCGGGCATGACGTGACCGTCTATAACCGCACCGCCAGCAAGGCGGAGGCGTGGGTCGAGGCGCATGGCGGGCGGACGGCGCCCACCGCCGCCGCCGCCGCCGAGGGGGCGGACGCGGTGTTCACCTGCGTCGGCGCCGATCCCGATCTGGAGGCGGTGACGCTGCGGGCCGACGGCTGCTTCCGCACGATGAAGCCGGGCGCCGTCTTCGTCGATCACACCACGGCATCGGCACGGATCGCGCGGCAGCTTGCGGTGGAGGGCAAGGATCGTGGCCTGCTGGTGGTCGATGCCCCGGTCTCTGGCGGGCAGGCGGGCGCCGAGGAAGGGCGGCTTTCGATCATGTGCGGCGGATCGGCCAAGGCGGTGGCGGCCGCGACGCCGCTGATGCAGGCTTATTCGGCCCGGATCGTCCATGTCGGCGGCGCAGGCGCGGGGCAGCAGACCAAGATGGTGAACCAGATATGCATCGCCGGCACGATGCAGGCGATCGCCGAGGGGCTGCGCTTCGCCCAGGCGGCCGAGCTGGATCTGGAAAAGGTGTTTGAGGCGGTCTCCGCCGGTGCTGCGTCGAGCTGGTATTTCGTCAATCGCTGGAAAAGCATGGCGGCAGAGGAATTCGACGAGGGGTTTGCGGTGGACTGGATGCGCAAGGATCTGGGGCTGGCGCTGGAGGAAGCGCGGGCGAACGGCGCGACGCTGCCGTCCGCCGCGCTGATCGACCAATTCTATGCCGAGGTGCAGGCGATGGGCGGTGGCCGGCAGGATCTTTCCGCGCTGGTCCGGCGGATCCGGCGATGAAGGCTGTCCTCGCGCGGCCGCTGGCCGCGATTGCGTTGCTGCTCGCCACGCCGGCTTTTGCGGACGCATTGATCGACAATGTGAACGGCTACACCATCGGCAAGGGGGGCGAGGTCGAACGCTTCACCGGCCTGCTGATCGATGGCGAGGGCAAGGTCGTCCGCACGCTGGGCCATAAGGACAAGCGGCCCGAGAAGCTCGATTTCCGCATGGACGGGCAGGGCCGCACGCTGGTTCCCGGCCTGATCGACGCGCATGGCCATGTGATGGGGCTGGGCTTCAACGCCCTCCAGCTCGATCTTTCGGAAACCCGATCGCTGGCCGAGGCGCAGGATAAATTGCGCCAGTGGGTGCGCGACAATCCCGGCCAGCGCTGGGTGATCGGGCGCGGCTGGAACCAGGAGCGCTGGGGGCTGGGCCGTTTCCCCACCGCCGCCGACATCGATGCCGCCGTGGCGGACAAGCCGGTCTGGCTGATCCGCATCGACGGCCATGCCGGCGTCGCCAACAGCGCGGCGCTGGCGCTGGCCGAGATCGACGGCAAGACGCAGGCGCCGGCCGGCGGCCGGATCGAGATGGCGGGTGGGCGGCCGACCGGCCTGTTCGTCGATGCCGCGACCGCGCTGATGGAGCGCGCCGTGCCGCCGCCCCAGCCGCTCGAACGCGATCTCGCCTTCGCCAGGGCGCAGCAGATATTGATCGAGGACGGCATCACCGCCGTCGCCGACATGGGCACCACGGCGGACGACTGGGCGGTGATGCGCCGCGCGGGCGACCTCGGCCGGCTGCGCGTGCGGATCATATCCTATGCGCACGGCATCGAGCCGCTGATCGCCATCGCCGGCACGGGGCCGACGCCCTGGCTCTATGGCGGCCGGCTGCGGATGGTGGGGGTGAAGCTTTATGAGGACGGCGCGCTGGGATCGCGCGGGGCCTGGCTGAAGGCCGATTATGCCGATGCCCCCGGCCAGCGCGGCCTGATGCTGCTCAACGACGCCAAGCTCAAGAATCTGGGCAGCCGCGCGGCGATGGACAATTTCCAGGTCGCCATCCACGCCATCGGCGATGCCGCCAACGCGCAGGCGCTGGATGCGATCGAGGAGCTTTCGGACACCTATAAGGGCGATCGCCGCTGGCGGATCGAGCATGCCCAGATCGTCGATCCCGCCGATCTGCCGCGCTTCGGCAGGCATGGCATCATCGCCTCGATGCAGCCCGTGCACCAGACATCGGACCGGCTGATGGCGGAGGCGCGGCTGGGGCCGGCGCGGCTGGCGGGGGCCTACGCCTGGGCTTCGATGCGCAAGGCGGGCGCGACCCTGGCCTTCGGATCGGATTTCCCGGTGGAAAGCCCCGATCCCTTCGCCGGCCTCGCCGCCGCGACCAGCCGGGAGGACGCCGCTGGCCAGCCGCCGGGCGGCTGGATGCCGGAGCAGAAATTGTCGCCGGCCGAAGCCCTGGCCGCCTTCACCCGCGACGCCGCTTATGCCGGCTTCGCCGAGGACCGGATCGGCAGCCTGGAGCCCGGCCGCTATGCTGATTTCCTGCTGCTCGACCGCGACATATTGGCCGCCACCCCGGCGGAAATCCGCGCGACTCGGGTTCTGGAAACCTGGATCGGCGGCAAGCGAATCTGGGTGCGGAATTAGCGATCCGGCTGCGCCTGCCCGGTATAACGGACTGAGGAAAATCGCGATGAAAGGGGCGCCGGCTATCAGCGGATCGAGAGGAAAGGGCGGCGGCCACGCTTGCCGTCCGCATCGGCCGGGTGCGACGCCGGTGCTGCGCGGGGGAGCCAGATGAACTTCGTCCAGTGGCTGAATTCGCTCGATGAACTCCTCTACGAGTTGATGAGCTGGTTCGTGTTTTTCCCGGTGACGCTGTGGAAAGTGCTGCGCCACCCCCTTGCGATGATGCGCTATGCCGAGGATCAGCTGAAGCTGGATGACGATCGCCAGTATCGCGGCACCGTCAGTCCGCCCATCATGCTGGTCCTGACGATCGTCGCCGAGCAGGCGATCGGACTCGCAGAGGACGGCACCAACCCGATCGTGAAAAGCCAGCACGGTCTGGCTTCCCTCGTCAATGACAATACCACGCTCCTCCTCCTGCATCTCGTTCTATTCGGGACGTTTGCCTTGGTGCTGGCTACGGGGAAGGTTTATCGAAGCAGCGTCGATCTGGACCGCGACACGCTGAAGCCGGCCTTTTATGCGCAATGCTATGCCATCTCGCCCTTCGCGCTGCTGGTCAGCCTCGGCGTGAGCGGGGCGATGCATAGCCATGGCGCGGTTCAGCTTGGCGGACTGACCGCAATCGTCGCAGCGTTTCTGTTCTATGGCATCGTCCAGGTGCGCTGGTTCAGCCGGGAACTGAATCAATCTCTCATCCGCTCCTTCGTCGATGCTTCGGTCGGGATGGTCGCAAGCATCATTGTCGCCCTTTTTATCGGACGTCTTTTTGTATGATGTCCGATACTGGCGGATATGTCAGTTATTTCATCATGAGGATTTAGCGGCGGATGAAGGCCAACGGCCGTTCGTCTTGGTCTTCCCGACTTCGCGCCCCGTGCGTGGCGCCCCAATATCATTTGGACGTGCTCGAAATCTGATGTCCTGCTGGCCTTTCGGCCGCGGCAAGCGGATGCGGTCAGCCAATCGGCTGCGCTTCCGGGAACGTCCATGATCCATCGAGAATGATGGAACGGGGACGATAGAGCCGGACCATGTAGTTCCAGCCCGGGACAATCGGTATGCAATTGGCGACGCCTCCGTCGCAGCCGCCGAACTGTATGGTGATCGATCCGTCGGCGTCCTTCTTCGCGGTGACGCTGTTATAAGAATAGATGCCGGCCTCGTTTTTCGGAATGTAACCTGTCTCGTCGTAGACCGTCACCGACCAGAAAGCGTCGACCGGCACATCCTTCACCCTGAGGCGGTGCACGGTTTTGCCGTCGTTCAATTTCGGCGTGATGTTGAGATAGGTTGCATCTTCCGGTGGATTGGCACCCCATCCCATCGCGCCGCCAACCAGGCGCTGGATGGGATCGACCTTCCCGCGCTTGCCGAAGCCCTTGCTGGTATCGGGCATCGTCCGCGCCAGCGCGAGCAGCGCCTCGCGCACCTTGCCCTGGCTTTCGTGATCCCAGTCGGGGATTTCGAACGTGCCCGGCCCGCCGGGCTGGTCGAGGCGGATCGCATCCTGCAGTGCGTGCACCACGGCAAGGTCGTCGGGGTCTGCCGGATCGACCAGCGTGCGCACGCCGACCAGCACGTAGCGCGTTCCGATCTCCTCGTGGGTCAGCGTGTGCGGCTGGGTGTCGTAATATACCGCCGGCACATACTGGTCCTCGTCGATGATCTGCAGCGACATGAAGCGGCCCCCGCTGTCCGGCAGCGTGATCGTCGCTGGTCTGGCATCGAGATCGAGCAGCGCCGCGGAATAGAGGGTGTCGCGATTGAGCCGGATGATGGTTTGGTTATCGACCGAGGCTACATCCCGATGATGCTCGAATTTGCCGAATCCCTCTTCCTTGAGCGCGATCGCCGAAAAATAGAGGTCGGATTCCGCCCGCAGGAAATTTTCCGGCGTGACGGTGATCGAACCGCCGCCGGTCCCGGGCTGCTGCAAGGTGGGCGTCCCGTTCATCGCGTGTCTCCTCGTTCAGCCGGCCTTCTCGAGATCGGGCAACACCCAACTCTTGTCAGAGAAGAACTTTTCGGGGTCGCAGGTGCGGAACGGCACCTCAAACCCGCGAGCGCCGCCGGCGCCGGGCGGCCATATTCGACGAGCGGATAGCCCCGGAGGAAAGCGTGGACCCCAATGGCATGCGCACGTTCTTTTGGGGCCGATGCCGAAGGGGGCGTTGCGATGGAGAGGCCGGTTGCGGGCATCGCTCTGCTCCTGGAAACGAGAGCGAGCCTATTCAGCGGACGGACGCGAATCTATCGGTAATAACCCTACCGACCTTAGGGTATCGGACGTCGCGTTCAGCCATTCCTGAGTATAGGACCAGATGAGGTGAATGGCTCCTGTTCACGGCGCCGGTGTGCCGGATGTCAGGCATCCACGGGAGCCTGTCCGGCCCGGCCCCGGAGCGCATATCGATGGGAGACTGCCCGGAGCCGCGCGTCGACAGCCACCGGATCGGTGGTCGCGGGGAAACGCTCGACCTTGGGTGTGGTCGGCGCATCCGTCAGCGGTTGGGCCGGGTCGCGCTTGTTCGCGCTATCGCCAGACAGGATTTTGGAGGCCCGAGCCGGAATCGAACCGGCGTGCAAGGATTTGCAGTCCTCTGCGTAACCACTCCGCCATCGGGCCTCGACTGCGGAAATCCGCCGTTTTTGCGGAGCCGGCTTGGTAGAGTTCGCAGCCCGATCCGTCAAGTTCGCAGATTCACGATTTGTCCATCGCCTCCATTTTTGCGATCGCGGCCCTCGCCCGCAGCCGTTGGGGCGCATATATCAGCGCCATCTTGAACGTCTGGTGTCCGAGCACAGTCTCGATTTCGGCAATGGTGCAGCCTGCTTCTTCCATGTCGGCTGCGCGAGGGGATGGCCGGGGGTGGTGTGGAGGCGCGTCAGTCCTCGCCCTCGCCGCGATATTTCAGCTCGAGGAAGCGGCCCTGCGTGGCGAGGCGGTGGAGATCGCCGGAGGCGAGTTGCTCGGTCATGCGGGCAAGCTCGCTGTCCACGACCTCCAGCCCTTCGACAAGCTGGCGATCGGGCGATTTGCCGTTGCGTTCGTCGCGCCGGAGCGACGGCGGGACCCGCTGATAGCCGGAGACGAGCTCGGGCAGCTCCTCGCCGAGCAGCTTGCGGATTTCGACCGCGGCGGGCTGGGCCGGATCGAGGGTGGCGAGCTGGGGGGCGAGCGCCTCCAGCCGCACGCCGATGCCGTCGGCAAGGCGCTGGGCGGGGGCGGGGAGCGCGGGGCGCTGGCGTTCCAGCCATTGCTCGGTCTGGAGCGGCAGTGCCTTGATATCGGCCTGGACCAGCTTTTCGGGCGTGGGCTCCGTGCCCGCGGGCCACATCAGGATGGCGAAGGCGAGGATCGCCATGACGATGAGGGTGAGGAACACGCCGCCTATGCCCAGCGGGGCCACGAAGGTGCCGAAGATGCCGGCGGCGAGCGCGGCCGCGAGGATCGCGGCGATGGCGAGCTTCACCCGGCGCCAGAAGGCGGCCCAGCGCCGCTGGCGCGCGCGCTGGCGCATCCGCCGCCCTTCCGGCGAGACGCGACGCAGCAGGGCTTCGGCCTGTTCGAGGACGCGGGTGGAATCCGCCATCAGCGATCGACCGGCGTGAAGGGATCGGCCGGGCCGCCGGCCGTGATCCGCGCCTGCGCCGCGCCTTCGGCACGGGCGATATAGCCGCGCGACTTTTCGACCTCGTCGGTCAGGGTGGTCACCGTCTGCTTCATCGACGACAGGGCTTCCAGCTTGAATTTATCGATGCTGTCCATCGTATCATAGATGTTCTGGAAAGCGCGCTTCAGCGTTTCGAGCGGGATGGTGGAGGAAGCCGCCTGCTTGTGGATCTCCCCGGTCTGGGTGCGCAGCAGCTCGCCCGTGGAATCGATCATGTTGGCGGTGGTGGTGTTGAGCGCGGTGATCTGCTGCAGCACCAGCTTCTGGTTGGTGAGCGCCTGGGCGACCGTGACGGCGGTGCGCAGCGCCGCGACCGTGGTGGTGGACGCGCGATCGACGCCCTTCACCAGCTCCACATTGTTCTTCTTGACGAGGTCGAGCGCGAGATAGCCCTGCACCGTCACCGCCATCTGGGTGAGGAGATCGGTGGAGCGCTGGCGCACATAGAAGAGCGCGGTTTCGCGGATCGCCTTGGACTTGGCCGGATCGGTCGCCTCCAGCTCCATCGCCTTGGCTTCGAGCTGGGCGTCGAGCGCCTTGGAGACGTGGATCATCTGTTCCAGCCGGCCCATCGCCGCCCACAGATTCTGCCGTTCGACATCGATGGCGGCATTGTCCTTCAGCAGCTCGTCCTTGCCGCCGGCCAGCCTCGCCAGGATCGACGAGATGTGGCTCTGCGCCGACTTGTAGCCGTCGAAATAGTCGCGCATCTTGTTGCCGAACGGGAGGATGCCGAACAGCTTCTTGGGCGCGAGCAGGTTGCCCTGCCTGCCGGGATCGAGATCCTCGATGGTGCGGCGAAGCTCCGCCAGGTCGGTGCCGACGCCGGTATCCTTGTCCATCGCGCGCACGGGGCGATCGAGGAAGCGGTTGGACTGGCCGGCGGCCTCGGCGATCTCGCGCCGGCCCATGTTGGAGATCTGATCGACCTTCATGCCGAATTCGGGGCTGTTCGCGTCGAGCGCGGCCAGCTCGTCCACGAACGCCTCGGCCTTGGCATCGAGCTGGGTGCGCTGCTCGTCGCGCAGGGGGACGAGCCCGGCGGCCTTTTCCGGCGCGACGATCTTCACCGGTTCCGGCGCCTTCAGCACCAGATCGGTTTCGGTTTCCGTCGCGTCCGTCGCCATGCAGGTCCTCCCAACCCTTTGAAGGCATCCAAGATGGAGGGGAAAGCCGCGCGGTTCAAGCGCCGGGGCGGGCGGCCGGGGCGTTCGTCGAACCGCTTGGACAATTTGTCAGATTTCGGGTATTTCAAAGCAGCCTATGAACGGGGGCCATGATGGCTGAAGGCGAAACGGCATTAATCCTGGCGCGCGCGCAGTTCGCGTTCACCGTTTCATTCCACTTCATCTTCCCGGCCTTTTCGATCGGCCTTGCGAGTTACCTCGCGGTGCTGGAGGGGCTGTGGCTGAAGACGGGCAAGGATCATTATCTCGACCTGTTCCGTTACTGGATGAAGATATTCGCCGTCGCCTTCGCGATGGGCGTGGTTTCCGGCATCGTCATGTCCTACCAGTTCGGCACCAACTGGTCGGTCTTTTCCGACAAGGCCGGTCCGGTGATCGGGCCGCTGATGGCCTATGAGGTGCTGACCGCCTTCTTCCTGGAGGCGGGGTTCCTGGGCGTGATGCTGTTCGGGATGAAGAAGGTGGGGCGCGGGCTGCACTTCACCGCGACCTGCGCGGTGGCGCTGGGCACCTTCATCTCCGCCTTCTGGATCCTTTCGGTCAACAGCTGGATGCAGACGCCGACCGGCCACACCCTGAACGATGTGGGGCAGTTCGTGCCGGCGGCGGGCTGGGCCGACATCATCTTCAACCCGAGCTTCCCCTATCGCCTGGTCCATACGGTGATCGCCGCCTATCTGACGACCGCGCTGGCCGTGGGCGGGGTGGGCGCGTGGCACCTGCTGCGCGGCGATCGCGGGCCGCAGGTGCGGACGATGTTCTCCATGGCGATGTGGATGGCGGCGCTGGTGGCGCCGATCCAGATCTTCGCCGGCGACCTGCACGGCCTCAACACGCTGGAGCATCAGCCGGTGAAGGTGATGGCGATGGAAGGCCATTATCAGAGCCACCCGGACGGCGCGCCGCTGATCCTGTTCGGCATACCGGACAGCAAGGCCGAGACCGTGCATGCCGCGATCGAGATTCCCAAGCTCTCCTCGCTGATCCTGAAGCATGATCTGGATGCGCCGCTGGCCGGCCTCGATACCGTGGCCAAGGCGGATCGGCCGCCTGTCGGGATCATATTCTGGTCGTTCCGCATCATGGTGGGCATCGGCTTCCTGATGCTGACGCTGGGCCTGTGGAGCCTGCTGGGGCGGGTGACGGGGCGGCTTTACGAATGGCGTTGGCTGCACCGCTTCGCGCTGGTGATGGGGCCATCGGGCTTCGTGGCGGTGATCGCCGGATGGGTGACGACCGAGGTGGGGCGCCAGCCCTGGGTGATACAGGGGTTGCTGCGCACGTCCGACGCGGTTTCGCCGCTCGCCTCGCCGGCGGTGGGCGCATCGCTGGTGGCGTTCGTGATCGTCTACTTCACCTGCTTCACGGTGGGTACGCTCTATATCCTGAAGCTGGCGGGCAAGGCACCGGGGCCGCGCGAGGGCGCGCCGGAACGCGCGCCCATTCGCAGCGCAGGGATAACGCCCGCGCAGGCCGTGCAGGAGGGCGAATGATGGACCTCACCGTCATCTGGGCGGCGATCATCGCCATCGCGGTTGCCGCTTATGTGCTGATGGACGGGTTCGACCTCGGCATCGGAATCCTGTTCCCGAAGTTCCGGGTGGGGCGGGAGCGCGATGCCGCGATGAACGCCATCGCGCCGGTGTGGGATGGCAACGAGACCTGGCTGGTGATGGGCGGCGGCGGCCTGCTGGCGGCCTTCCCGCTGGCTTATTCGATCGTGCTGCCGGCGCTCTATGCCCCATTGATCGCGATGCTGCTGGCGCTGGTGTTCCGGGGTGTGGCCTTCGAATTCCGCTGGCGCGATCCCAATCATCGCCGGTTCTGGGATTTCGCCTTCTTCGCGGGATCGCTGGTCGCCACCTTCGCACAGGGCATCACGCTGGGCGCGCTGCTGCAGGGCATCGAGGTGCACGACCGCGCTTATTCCGGCGGGTGGTGGGACTGGCTGAGCGGGTTCAGCCTGCTGACGGGGGTGAGCCTGGTGATCGGCTATGCCCTGCTGGGCGCAGGCTGGCTGATCTGGAAGACGGAAGGGCCGTTGCAGGCGGACGCCCGCCGCTTCGCCCGGCCGCTCGTGCCTGCGCTGGTGGTGGCGATCGCCGCCGTCAGCCTCTCCACCCCTTTCCTCGAGATGCAATATTGGCAGCGCTGGTTCGTATGGCCGGGGCTGATCGTGGCGGTGCCGATGCCGCTGCTGATCGCCTTCGTCGCCTTCATGCTGTGGCGGTCGATCGGCCGCGCTCCGGATTCGCACCCCTTCCTGTGGACGCTGGGGCTGTTCGCCCTTTCCATGGCGGGGCTGGCCATTTCGATCTGGCCGTGGGTGATACCGGGCCGGGTTTCGATCTGGGATGCCGCGGCACCGCATTCGAGCCAGGTGTTCATGCTGATCGGTGCCGGCGTGCTGATCCCGGTGATCCTGGCCTATACCGCCTGGGCCTATTGGGTGTTCCGCGGCAAGGTGGGCGATGACGGCTATCACGCGCATGGCGACCACTGAGCGCAAGCCGCCGCCCTGGCTGCGGCGGATCGGCTGGTTCGTCGCCATCTGGGCGATGAGCGTCCTCGCGATCGGCGCGGTGGCGTGGCTGCTGCGGATGGCGATCAAGGGATAAAGGCCGATCCGGCGGCGTTCCAACGCATGGGAAAATGCTCTACGCCCGTGTCCCATGAATGCGACGGGGGACGATCTCGATATCATGCTGGCGACGGCCGCGAACTGGCTGGCCGCCGGGCATCGCGTGGCCATCGCCACCGTCATCGAAACCTGGGGATCGGCGCCAAGGCGGCGCGGCAGCCATGCGATCATCCGCGAGGACGGCCGCTTTGCCGGATCGGTGAGCGGCGGCTGCGTGGAGGGCGACGTGATCGTGGCCGCGCAGGAATTGCTGGCGACGGGCGGCGCGCGCCGGCTGGATTATGGCGTCGCGGACGAGACCGCCTGGGCGGTGGGGCTGGCTTGCGGTGGCCGCATTTCCGTGCTGGTGCAGACGATCGATGCGAAGCATTTTCCGCCGGAACTGATCGCCCGTATCCGCGATGCGCGGGCGCGGGGCGAGACGGTTGCGGTCGCGACCGGCCTCGACGACGGGCGCAGCGTGGAGGGAGAAGGCCGGGACGGCGACTTCGTGGCGCGCTACGCGCCGCCCCTGCGGCTGATGATCGTGGGCGCGGTGCATATCGCCCGCGCGCTGGTGCCGATGGCGCGGATGATCGGATATGCGCCGCTGCTGGTCGATCCGCGCGGCAGCTTCGCCGCATCCTTCGGGGTGGAGGGGATCGTTCCCGACGAACGCTGGCCGGACGAGGCCATGGCCGAATGGCGGCCGGATGCGGCGAGCGCGGTGGTGACGCTGACGCACGATCCCAAGATCGACGATCCCGCACTGGCGGCGGCGATGGAATCGCCGGCCTTCTACATCGCGGCGCTGGGATCGCGGCGGACGCACGCCGCGCGGCTGGAGCGGCTGGCGGCGCAGGGGTTCGGCGAAGAAGCGCTGGCGCGGATCGCCGGGCCGGCGGGGCTGGACATCGGCGCGGCCGACCCGCCGGAAATCGCGCTTTCGATCCTGGCGCAGGCCACCGCCCGGCTGCGTGGCCGGGGATGAGGTTCGGCCCGGTTCCGACAGGCGAGGCGCTGGGCGCGCTGCTGGGCCATGGCCGCATGATCGGCGGCCGGCGCCTGCCCAAGGGCCGCAGCCTTACGCCCGACGATATTGCGCTGGCCGAGCGCGAAGGCGTTACCGAGCTGGTGGTGGCGCAACTCGACCCCGGCGATGTCGGTGAGGACGAGGCGGCCGTGGCGATTGCCGCTGCGCTGGCGGGGGCGGGTGTGGAGGCATCCGTTCCCCGCCACGGCCGGGTGGACCTGATCGCCCTGCATGATGGGCTGTTCCATTGCGACGGGGCGGCGATCGACGCGGTGAATCTGGTGACGGAGGCGATCGGCCTCGGCACGCTGCACCCCTGCCGGCCGGTGCGTGCGGGCGATGCCGTCGCGACGATGAAGATCATCCCCTATGCGATCGGGGGGCAGGCGCTGGCGGCGGCGATCGCGGCGGCGAGGCGCGCTGATATCGGGGTGCGGCCCTTCGCCCTGCCGGCGACCGCGCTGATCCAGACGCGGCTGCCGGGCCAGCCCGACAAGATGTTCGCCGGCACCGCCGTCGCGACCCGGCAGCGCCTTGCCCGGTTGGGGGCGGCGCTGGCGGCGGAGCATATCTGCAACCATGACGAGGCCGCGCTTGCCCGGCGGCTGGGGGAACAGGACGAGGCGATCGTGCTGGTGGCCGGCGCTTCCGCCACGGTGGACCGGCGCGACGTGATCCCCGCCGCCATCGTCGCGGCGGGCGGGGAGGTGGAGCGGCTCGGCATGCCGGTGGAGCCGGGCAACCTGCTGTGCCTCGGCCGGATCGGCGGGCGGATCGTGATCGGCCTGCCGGGCTGCGCGCGCAGCCCGCGCCGCAACGGCATCGATCTGGTGCTGGAGCGGATCGCGGTGGGGCTGCCGGTCGATGGCGGGGTGATCGCGCGGATGGGCGTGGGCGGCCTGATAGCGGACCAGATCCGCAGGGATGGCCCCTATGGGCAGGAAGCCTGGGAGCCGGAGGATTGAGCGCCAGCGCGGCGAAGGTGGGCGCGATCCTGCTCGCCGCCGGCTCCTCCCGGCGGATGGGGGCGAACAAGCTGACCGCCGATCTGGACGGGCGGCCGCTGATCCTTCACGTCGCCGAGGCCATCCGCGCGGCCGGCCTGCCGCCGCCGATCGTGGTGACGGGGCATGACGCGCCGGCGATCGAGCGGGCGCTGGCGGGCAGGGATTGCCGTTTCGTTCATGCCGCCGACCATGCGGAGGGGCTTTCGCGATCGCTGGCGGCGGGGATGGCCGCAGTGCCCGACGCTTGGGACGCGGCGATGATCTGCCTGGGCGACATGCCATCGATCCCGGCGGCCGTGCTGCGCAGCCTGTCGGACGAGGCGGGCAGGGAGCGGGTGATCGTGCCCGTGCATGGCGGGCGGCGCGGCAATCCGGTGATCTGGGGACGGAGCTACTTCCCCCGGCTGATGGCGATCCGGGGCGACAAGGGCGCGCGCGGGCTGATCGACACGCTGGGCGATGCCGTGACCTTCATGGCCTGCGATACGCCCGCCATCCTGATCGATGCCGATACGCCCGATGCGCTGGCGGCGCTGCGCGCGAATTTCGCCAAAGCGTCCTCAAGCGACAGGCGGCCATAAGCTCACCCCCTTGGCTGGGCCTGAGCCGGCAGGGCCGGTATCGATCGGGCAAAGATCATATGGGAGAGAGCAATGGCCTGGGACGAGGAATGCGACGTCGTCGTCATCGGATCGGGCGGGGGCGCGCTGGTGGGCGCGCTGGCCGCCGCCAAGGCGGGCCTGAAGGTGATCCTTGTCGAGGCGACCGACCGGTTCGGCGGCACGACAGCCTATTCCGGCGGCGGCATGTGGCTGCCCTGCAATGCCGCGCTGCGCCGCGCGGGCGACGACGACACCATGGAGGATGCGCGGGAATATTATCGCGCCGTGGTGGGGGACCGCACCCCGCGCGCGGTGCAGGACGCCTTCCTCGATAACGGCGCGGCCATGCTCGATTTCCTGGAGAGTGACCCGCATCTGGAATTCGCCGTCTATCCCTGGCCGGATTATTACGGGAAGGCGCCCAAGGCGCGCGCCGGCGGCCGGCACATCATGCCGCTGAACCTGACGCCCGAGGAGATCGGGGCCTTGCGCGACCAGTTGCGGCCGACCCTGCCGGTGGAACGGCTGGGCGAGCCCCTGCCGGAGGAGCTGGTGGGCGGGCAGGCGCTGATCGGGCGGCTGCTGCTGGCGCTGAAGGCGCAGGCCGGCGCGGACCTGAGGCTTTCCACGCCGTTCCGCGATTATGTGGTGGAGGATGGCGCCGTTACCGGCGTGGTCGTGGGCAAGGACGGGGCCGAACGCCGCATCCGGGCGCGCAAGGGCGTGCTGGCGGCGGCCGGCGGGTTCGAACGCAATGGCGAGATGCGGGCGCGTTTTGGCGTGCCGGGCGAGCTTTCCGGCTGCGTGGGCGCGCCGGGCAATATGGGCCGGCCGATCGAGGCGGGCATCGCCATCGGCGCGGACGTGGACCTGATGGGTGAGGCCTGGTGGTCCCCCGGCATCCTGCACCCGGACGGCACGGCAACCTTCTCGCTCGGGCTGACCGGCGGCATCTTCGTCGATGCCAATGGCGAGCGTTTCGCCAACGAATCCGCCGCCTATGACCGGCTGGGCCGCGACATCATCGCGGCGGAGGCGGAGGGACGGCTGAAGCGGCCCTTCTGGATGGTCTATGACGACAGCACGGGCGGCGAGCCGCCGGTGATCTTCCCGACCGTGCCGGTGGGCAAGGCCGAGGATTATGTGGCCGCCGGCTATCGCAAGCGCGGCGCGACGCTGGCGGAGCTGGCAAGCGAGATCGGCGTGACGGCCGATCGGCTGGAGGCGACGGTCGCGCGCTACAACGGCTTCTGCGATGCCGGCCGGGACGAGGATTTCGACCGGGGCGGTGAGCCTTATGACCGCTTCTTCATGGGCGAGGGCGGCGGATCGCCGCTGGTGCCGATCCGGCGGGGGCCGTTCCACGCCCAGGCTTTCTCGATATCCGATCTGGGCACCAAGGGCGGGCTGAAGACGGATGCCAAGGCCCGCGTGCTGCGCGCCGACGGATCGGTGATCCCCGGCCTCTATGCCGCCGGCAACACGATGGCGGCGGTGAGCGGCCAGACCTATCCGGGCGGGGGCAATCCGATCGGTTCCTGCGCCGTATTTTCCTGGATCGCCGCCCGCGACATGGCCGGAACGGGAGCATGACCATGGAAGCAGACGATTATTTCGCCATCCAGAATGTGCTGTTCAGCTATCCCTTCGCGCTGGATGCCGGCGATTTCGATGCGGTGGGCGAGCTGCTGGGCGATGCGGTGATCCACAGCGGCGGCGCGCTGCTGGCCGATCGCGATCCGAAGGCCGTGGCCAATGCCTTCCGCAGCTGGGTGCTCACTTATGCCGACGGCACGCCGCGCACGCGCCACATGCTGGCCAATGTGATGATCGTGCCGGAAGGCGAGGGGAAGGCGCGGGCCAGTTCCTACGTCATGGTGTTCCAGCAGGCGGGCGACGGGCCGTTGCAGGCGGTGATCGGCGGCGATTATCTGGACCGGCTGGAGAAGCGCGACGGCCGCTGGCGGATCGTGGAGCGGACCATGGGCAACGACCTGGTGGGCGACCTTTCCCGCCACGGCCGCGACATGGGGACGATCAAGCCCGGCCGGGCGAACGGAGCGAAGCCGCTGGCCGGGTGAACGCGCGCGGGGCGCAACGATCGAATTGCGCCCACCCCCTTGCCTGATCGCCGATTCCCTGCGCAAAGCGCGGACATGGATAGCGAAAGCCATTCGGAGTTCAGCCGCGCGGAATGGGCGCGGCTCCGCTCCAGCGTGCCGATGATGCTGAGCGAGGCCGAGGTGGAGGCGCTGCGCGGCGCCAACGAGCCGACGTCGATGGTCGAGGTGGAGGAGGTGTTCCTGCCGCTCACCCGCCTCATCAACCTGCACGTCGCCGCATCGCGCGGGCTGGCCCGCGTGACCGACGATTTCGTCGGCCGGCCGAGCTGGCCCCGGCCCTATGTGGTGGCGATCGCCGGCAGCGTGGCGGTGGGCAAGAGCACGGTCGCCCGCCTGCTGCGCGCGCTGCTTTCGCGCTGGCCGGATCATCCCAAGGTGGACCTCGTCACCACCGACGGCTTCCTCTTCCCCACGCGGGAGCTGGAGGCGCGGGGGCTGATGGCGCGCAAGGGCTTTCCCGAAAGCTATGACGTGAAGCGGATGATCGGCTTCCTCGCCGATATCCGCGCGACGGGGCGGGCGACCTCGCCGGTCTATTCCCACCAGGCCTACGACATATTGCCCGGCGAGGAACATGTGGTCGACCGGCCGGACATATTGATCTTCGAGGGGCTGAACGTCCTCCAGATCGGCGCCGGGATGGAGCGGGCGAACGCGCCGGTGTTCACCGCCAGCGATTTCTTCGACATATCGATCTACATCGATGCGGCGGAGGAGAATATCGAGCGCTGGTATCTGGAGCGGTTCATGCTCCTCCAGCGCACCGCCTTCCAGAACCCGGCATCCTATTTCCACCACATGGCCCACGCCCCGTTCGATGAAGCGCGGGCCTTTGCGCTGCAATTGTGGGAACGGATCAACGGCCCCAATCTGCGCGACAATATCGAACCCTCGCGCTCGCGCGCCGACGTGATCCTGCACAAGCAGGCCGATCACGGCGTCGATTGGCTGAAGCTGAGGCGGTTGTAGGGGAAAGCAGCCCCGGCCCTTCTCCCCCGAACCCGCCGCAAAATTCCGCATCGACAAAATTCCACATCGACCGTGCGACGATGCGGTAAAATTCGACTCCATGGCGTTCAAAAATTCCCTTCGCTTCCGCGCGGGATTCATGCAGCAAGGCTGCGCATGGCCACGGATGCGCGGCCGATAAGCGATGCTTTGCGGGAGTTTGCCATGGGAAGGATGCGCGACAAGATCGTGCTTATAACGGGCGCGAGCGAGGGAATCGGGCGCGCCACGGCCGAGCTGATCGCCGCGGAAGGCGGCCATGTCGCGATCGCCGCGCGGCGGGCGGAGCCGCTGGAGGAGACGCGCGCGGCAATCGCGGCGGCCGGCGGATCGGTGGAGGCGCACCGGCTCGACGTGTCCGATCTCGACGCTTACGCCGCGCTGATCGCGGACGTCGCCAGTCGCCATGGCCGGCTGGACGTGCTGGTGAACAATGCGATGTCCGCCGCCTACAAGTCGATCGCGGACCTCACCATCGAGGATTGGCGGCGCGATTTCGCGGTGAATGCCGAGGCGGTGTTCGTGGGCACGCGCGAGGCGATGAAGCTGATGATCCCCGCCGGGCGCGGATCGATCGTCAATATTTCCTCCGCCTGCGGGGTGCGGGCGATGCCGGGCATGGCGAGCTATTCCGCGTCCAAGGCGGCGCTGATCCACTTTTCCGCCTGCGCCGCGATCGAGGGCGCGCCGCACGGCGTGCGGGTGAACAGCATCGTCCCCGGCCAGATCGCGACGCCCGCGACGCTGCATTTCCAGGAAATGGCGCCGGATGCGGCGAATGCCGTGACGCAGGCGATCCCGATGCGGCGTAGCGGCGAGCCGGCCGAGCTGGCGCAGGCCGTGCTGTTCCTGGCTTCGGACGAATCCGGCTACGTCAACGGCGTCGCGCTGCCCGTGGACGGCGGCAAGACCGTCCAGCTCTACATGCCGTCATGAGCGGGGCGCTTTCGGGCAAGCGCGCTGTCGTGACCGGCGGCGCGCAGGGGATCGGCCGGGCGATCGCGGAGCGGCTGGCGGCGAACGGCGCGCGGGTGGCGGTGCTGGATATCGATGCCGGCGCGGCCGGCGGCGCGGCAGAGGCGCTGGCGGGCGGGGGGCATATCGGCCTGGCCTGCGACGTTTCCGACAGCGGATCGGTGGATGCGGCCTTCGCGGAGATCGCGGGCGCGTTCGGCGGCGTCGACATCCTCGTCAACAATGCCGGCACGGGCCGCGGCCCCGACGACGGCAGCGACCAGATGTATGCCGGTGCGGCCGAGCGCGCCGCCCAGATCGCGCGGGGCGAGGCGCCGACCGCGCATGCCGACCAGCTGATCCACATGTCCGACGCGGGATGGCGGCGGGTGATGGGCGTCAACCTGGACGGGATGTTCCATTGCGCGCGGGCGGCGGTGCGGCTGATGGCGGCGGGCGGCCATGGCGGCGGCATCGTCAACATCGCATCGACATCGGCGGCGTCCGGCGAAGGCCCGCTGCATTATGTGACGAGCAAGGCCGGCGTCGTCGGCCTCACCCGCGCGCTGGCGCGCGAGCTTGCGACGCGCGGCATCCGGGTGAACGCCGTCCATCCCGGCCCCACCGACACGCCGATCATGCAAAGCGTGCCCGATACGATGGTGGCGGCGATGGAGGCGGCGATCCCGCTGGGGCGGATGGCGCGCCCGGCCGAGATAGCGGCGGCGGTCGCCTTCCTCGCATCCGAGCAGGCGAGCTATGCCACCGGCAGCGTGCTGACGGTGAACGGCGGTTCCTACATGGTCTGACGGAAAGGGGTGGGCGGGGGAGGCCCGGCGTGGCATGGTGGCGCATCAGCGTTCTGGAGTAGCCATGTTCGATCGCCTGTTCCTCGCCCATCCGCGCAGCGTGAACGAAAGCTATGTCGAGCATTTCGGCGTGGCCTTCCGCTTCGGCGCGACGATGGTGGCAAGCGGCCTCGCCTGTATGGTCCATGGCATCGTTCCCGCCCTGTTCGTGCGGACCGGCAGCAATGCCGTGAAGCGGCTGCACGCGCAGATGGCCGCGCGCCAGCCTTCCCCCCGCGCCCGCGAGCAGCGCCATGCCGGGTGGAACGAGCCCGAATGGCAGATCGAGTATGAAATCTGATCGAATTTGAGGTCGGATTGCCGGGCGAGCGGTTGCCCTTGACGGCCTGCCTGCCTATCGGCGTGGATGTGACCGCGCCTGTTCCTCCGCTCCGCATCGATATCGACTCCGCCGCCCTCGTCGCCAACTGGCGCTGGTTCGCGGAGGCGAGCGGGCGTGCGGTATGCGGCGCGGCGGTGAAGGCGGACGGCTATGGCCTGGGCGCCAGGGGCGTGGTCGACCGGCTGGCCGATGCCGGCTGCCGCGACTTCTTCGTCGCGACCTGGGCGGAGGCGGAGGCGCTGGGGCCGCTGGCGGACGCGCTTTCGCTTTCGGTGCTGCACGGCCTGCGCGCCGAGGATGCGGAGGCGGCGCTCGCCAGCCGGGCGCGGCCGGTGCTGAACAGCGCGGCGATGGTGGCCCGGTGGAAGGCGCTGGGTGCGGGCCGGGCCTGCGACGTGATGATCGACACCGGCATGAACCGGCTGGGCCTGACGCCGGAAGAAGCGCGATCGGGCCTGCTGGACGGGCTGGAGATCGATACGCTGATGAGCCACCTGGCCTGCGCGGACGAGCCGGGCCATCCGCTGAACGAACAGCAGCTCTTCACCTTTCGCGGGCTGAAGGCCGCGATCCCGGCGCGGCGATACAGCCTGGCCAATTCCGCCGGCATCTGCCTGGGGCAGCGTTACGCCTTCGGCCTCACGCGGCCGGGGCTGGGGCTTTATGGCGGGATTCCGGGGCCGGGCGCGGAAGGCCATGTCCGCCGCGTCGCGCGGCCGCATGCGCAGATATTGCAGGTGCGGATCGTGCCGCGCGACGCCACCGTCGGCTATGGCGCGACCTTCGCCGCGCCGGCGGCGATGCGCGTCGCCATCCTGAACGTGGGCTATGCCGACGGCTATCTGCGCGGTTTCGGGGAGGGGCGGGGCCGGGCGCTGGCGGGCGGCGTGCCCTGCCCGGTGCTGGGCCGGGTTTCGATGGACCTGCTGGCCGTGGACATCGGCGCCGCGCAGGACGTGGAGGAAGGCGACTGGCTGGAGCTGGATTACGATCCCGCAACGGCATCGATTGCTTCGGGCCTGTCACAATATGAGTTGCTGACCTCGCTCGGCCGCCGCTATCAGCGGTGCTGGTTATGACGGGTAAGCGCTTGGCCGAAGCCATCATCTCATTCTTCGCCGCGATCGGCCGGATCGCCATCCGCTCGCTCGCCACGGTGGGCCGGGCGACATTGTTCGCGATCAACGCGATCCGGCGCGGGCTGACGCCCCCTTATTATCCGCACAAATGGCTGGAGCAGCTCGCCCATATCGGCTGGTTCTCGCTGCCGGTGGTGGGCCTGACGGCGATCTTCACCGGCGCCGCGCTGGCGCAGCAGACCTTCACCGCCGGATCGCGCTTCAACGCGACCTCGACGGTGCCGGCCATCGTGGTGCTGGGCATCGTGCGCGAGCTGGGGCCGGTGCTGGTCGGCCTGATGGTGGCGGGCCGCGTCTCATCAGCGATGGCGGCGGAGCTGGGCACCATGCGCGTGACCGAGCAGCTCGACGCGATAACGACGCTGCGCACCGATCCCTTCCGCTACCTGATCGCGCCGCGTCTGTTCGCGTCCGTGATCGCGCTGCCGCTGATGGTGATGATCGCCAATGCCATCGGCATCTTCGGCGGCTATCTTATCGCCGTCTACAAGCTGGATTTCAACGCCGTCGGCTATCTGAAGGTGACGCGCGAATTCCTGGAGGCCAGCGATTTCATGATGGCGCTGGTGAAGGCGGCGGTGTTCGGCTTCTTCATCGCGCTGATGGGCTGCTATCACGGGTTCCGCGCCAATGGCGGCGCGGCCGGCGTAGGTGAGGGCACCCGTAATGCGGTGGTGAGCGCCTTCATCCTGATCCTGCTTTCCAACCTCCTCATCACCGTGATGGCGTTCGGCTGATGGCGACCCCCAAGATCCAGATCAGCGGGCTGGCCAAGACGTTCGGCGCGAACCGCGTGCTCGACGGCGTGGACCTGGCGGTCGAGGCCGGGGAATCGATGACGATCATCGGCCAGTCCGGCAGCGGCAAATCGGTGACGCTGAAATGCATATTGGGCCTCGTCCGCCCCGATGCCGGATCGATCCGCATCGACGGCGAGGAGATCGTGGGGCTGGGCGAGCGCGACCTTGCCCGCGTGCGCGCCAAGTTCGGCATGCTGTTCCAGGGCAGCGCCCTGTTCGATTCGCTGCCCGTGTGGCGCAACGTGACCTTCGCGCTGACGCAGGGCCGCGCGCGCGACACCGCCCGGATGCGGGCGATCGCGCAGGAGAATCTGGAGCGGGTGGGGCTGGGGCCGGAGGTGCTGAACCTCAGGCCCAGCGAGCTTTCCGGCGGCATGCAGAAGCGCGTGGCGCTGGCCCGCGCCATCGCGCCCCGGCCGGAGATCATCTTCTTCGACGAGCCGACCACCGGCCTCGACCCGATCCGCGCCGACGTGATCAACGACCTGATCATGAGCCTGGTCGACGACCTCGGCATTACCGCGCTGACCATCACCCACGACATGGCATCCGCGCGGAAGATCGCCCACCGGGTGGCGATGCTCTACCAGGGCAAGATCATCTGGCACGGCCCGCGCGACCGGCTTTATGATTCCGGCAATCCCTATGTGGACCAGTTCGTCCAGGGCAATGCCGAGGGGCCGATCCGCTAGGATCAATCGGTTCCGGAATGGGGAGATGCTCTCCATTCCCCATGCGTAGCTGGGGCGGCCGCCGCGAGGGCCGCCGAGTGCCTCGGCGGAACCCACCCCCAACCCCTCCCTTGCAGGGAGGGGAGAGGAAGCGCCGAAGGCCGCCTGCTTCTGATATTCCGGACGGTTCCGGTGCGTGGAAAAGCGTTGTCCCGGAGCCGCCAGCGATGCCAGCCTGCGCTGGCCTGACGTTATCGGATCGGCCGCGGCCCGCCATCGCCGCTTCGCCCGATATCCGGGCGTCGCGGCGATGGCGGGGTGTTCCGGGTCAGCGTTCGATGCACATGGCGATGCCCATGCCGCCGCCGATGCAGAGCGTGGCGAGGCCCTTCTTCGCGTCGCGCTTTTCCATCTCGTAGAGCAGGGTGGTGAGGACGCGGGCGCCCGAGGCGCCGATCGGGTGGCCGATGGCGATGGCGCCGCCGTTGACGTTCACCTTGTCGGCATCCCAGCCGAGTTCCTTGCCGACGGCGAGCGACTGGGCGGCGAAGGCCTCGTTCGCCTCGATCAGGTCGAGATCGGCGACCGTCCAGCCCGCCTTTTCCAGGGCGATGCGGCTGGCCGGCGCGGGGCCGATGCCCATGATCGCGGGATCGACGCCGCAGGTGGCCCAGGAGACGATCTTGCCCAGCACCTTCGCGCCGCGCCGGGCGGCCTCATCCGCCGACATCACGACGATGGCGGCGGCGCCGTCGTTGATGCCGCTGGCATTGGCGGCGGTGACGGTGCCGTCCTTCTTGAAGGCGGGCTTCAGCGCCTGCATCGCTTCCAGCGTGGCGCCGGCGCGGATATATTCGTCCTGATCGACGACGGTGTCGCCCTTGCGGCCCTTCACGGTGACGGGCGCGATCTCATCCTTGAAGCGGCCGTCGGCGCGGGCCTTTTCCGCCCGGTTCTGGCTGCGCACGGCGAAGGCATCCTGCTCGGCCCGGGTGATCTGATATTTCTCCGCCAGATTTTCGGCGGTGATGCCCATGTGGTAATTGTTGAACGCGTCCGTCAGGCCATCATGGATCATGGTGTCGAGCAGGGCGACATTGCCCATCTTGGCGCCGGCCCGCAGGAACTGGGCGTGCGGCGCCATCGACATATTCTCCTGCCCGCCGGCCACCATGATCTTCGCATCGCCGGCGCGGATCGCCTGGGCGGCGAGCGCGACCGCGCGCAGGCCGGACCCGCAGAGCTGGTTGATGCCGATCGCGGTCTTTTCCACTGGCAGGCCGGCATTGACCGCCGCCTGGCGGGCGGGGTTCTGCCCCTGGCCGGCGGTGAGCACCTGGCCCAGGATCACCTCGTCCACATCCGCCGGCGCGACTCCGGCCTGGGCGAGCGCCGCCTCGATCGCGATGCGCCCCAGCTCGTGCGCGGGGGTGGCGGCGAAGGCGCCGAGAAAGCTGCCCACGGGGGTGCGCTTTGCGGCGGTGATGACGACTTCGGTCATGCTAGGCTCCTGTGCGAACGTGGCTCGATCGGCCCTTTGCGGTGCTTCTTCGGCAGCGCGCCTATCATCTCTTTCGCGGTTGCGAAAGCCAATGTGCCAGCGGCTCCCACAGCGCCTGCCGGCCCCGGCTGCCGACGATCATGCCGACATGGCCGAGGTCGAGCCGCATCGCATCGCCGATGCCGGCCGCGCTGGCGGCGGGCACGATGCGATCGGTGAGCGAGGCGACGTCCAGCACCGGGCAGGCGATCGCGGCCGGATCGACCGGCGCGCCGGCCACCAGCCATCCGCCCTTGCCGGTAATGTCGCCGCCGAAGAGATCGACCAGCAATTGCCGCCCGGCGGCGAGCGTCAGCGGCGGACCGTCATTGGCCCAATCCTCCAGCGCGATGAAGGCCTGGATGCGGGGATCGCCTTCGGGCAGGCGGCCGAAATCCTCGAACTTGCGGATGGTGCGCGCGGGATCGAGCCGCCAGAAGCTGGCCTGCAGCGCCTCCATCGGCAGCACGCCCAGCGTTTCGGCGGTGGGTTCGGCCTGGTTCCACAGGCCGGCAAGGTCATCGCGTGCCGCGCGCGGGAACGCGCTGAAATGCCACGGCGCCGCGATCAGCGTGAGCGAGCGGACCGGATGGCGCGCGGCGGCGGCGAGCGCCATCGTACCCCCCAGGCAATAGCCGGCAAGCGCCACCGGCTCGCCCAGTTCGCGCAGCAAAGGCAGCAGCAATTGTTCGACATGGCCGGCGACGTCGCGATCGCGCTCCTCCGGCGCGGGCGTGCCCCAATCGAGGAGGAGCGGGCGCACGCCCTGCGTCGCCAGCCAGCGCAGCAGCGACCGGCCTTCGGCGAGATCGAGGACGTGCGGCGGGTTGATGAGCGAGGGCACGAACAATGCGGGCGGCCCAGCGCCGCCATAATCGCGGATCGCGGCGCGGCCGATGCGCGCGATCACCGGCATTTCGGGCGGTCGCGGGGCGCGATCATGGCCCTGGTAGCGGCGCAGCCCGGCGAGCGCCGCGCGCAGCCGCGCCGGATCGCCCGCGGTTTCATGCTGCAGCATGGCAAGGAACAGCGGAAGGGGACGGGGCTTCTGTTGCGGTGCGTCAGAAAATGATGCTACGCTGCCGCAATTCGTGGGAAAGGGCGCGGTCATGGCGAAATCAGCTGGTTCGGGCACGGGGGGTTCTGGCACGGTCATCATCAAGAAATACGCCAATCGCCGGCTCTATAATACCGAGACGTCGAGCTACATCACGCTCGATCATCTTGCGCACATGACGCGCGAGGGGCGGGATTTCAAGGTGATCGACGCCAAGACGGAAGAGGACATCACGCACAACGTCCTCACCCAGATCATCATGGAGGAGGAAAATCGCGGGCAGACGATGCTGCCGGTGAATTTCCTGCGGCAGCTTATCTCCATGTACGGCGATTCGATGCAATCGATGGTGCCGCAATATCTGGAAGCATCGATGGATGCGTTCCGCCGCAACCAGACGCAGTTCCGCCAGGCGATGGAAGGGGCATTTGCCGGCGGCCCGTTCGCGGAGCTGGCCAAGCGCAACATGGACATGTTCGAGGCGGCGGCCAAGGCGTTCCAGCCGCCGAAGAAGAACGGCTCCGCCGGCGAGGAATCGGCCGGGGCCGCTGGCGGATCGCGCGATGACGAGCTGGCGGCGCTGAAGGCGCAGCTTGCCGGCCTGCAGGCCAAGATCGACAAGCTGGGCGAATAAGCGGGCGGGCCGGCGGCTTTCCGCGCGCCGGCCCCGCCCCTTCGATCAGGGCTTCACGAATTTCAGCGTGAGCCGGTCGCTTTCGCCGATGGCGAGATATTTTTCGCGGTCCTGG
Source organism: Edaphosphingomonas fennica (assembly GCF_003034225.1). Taxonomy (GTDB): domain Bacteria; phylum Pseudomonadota; class Alphaproteobacteria; order Sphingomonadales; family Sphingomonadaceae; genus Sphingomonas_E; species Sphingomonas_E fennica. The sequence goes on along the minus strand of NZ_PHHF01000044.1, from coordinate 115,138 downwards.
TCCCCCTGCGAAAGGGTGGGCGGCAGGGTCCACACGCCGTTGGGATAATCGGCCTTGTCCCTGGGATTGGCGTTCACTTCCGATTCGGCGGCCAGCTTGAAGCCGGCGCTTTCGGCGAGGCGGACGATCGTCGACTTCTTCAGATAGCCGCTGGATTTTTCGAGGGCGGAATCGCGGTCCTCGGGCAGGCGGTGATCGACCACGCCCAGCACGCCGCCGGGCTTCAGCGCCTTGTAGAAGCTGGCGAAGGCGGCCTTCGCTTCCGGCTCGCCCGTCATCAGCAGGTTGTGGGCGTTGCGGAAGGTGAGCACCACGTCCGCGCTGCCGGCCGGCGCGATATCGCCGGGGGCCTTGGGATCGAGGGTGGTGATCTCCACCTTGCCGAAGCGGGCCGGATCGCTGGCCACCAGCGTTTCGGTGGCGGTGCGATATTTGCCCGGAGGCTGGGCGGCGGCGATGTAACGGCCCTTGTCCTTGAGCAGCGGGGCCAGGATTTCCGTATACCAGCCGCCGCTGGGCCAGATTTCCACCACCGTCTGGTCCGGCTGGATGCCGAAGAAGCTGAGCGTTTCCACCGGATGGCGATATTGATCGCGCGCGCGATTTTCCGCCTTGCGGCGCGGATCGGCCACGGCGGCCGCGATCGGCCCGGAAGCGGCGGCGTGGTGCATGGCGTGGCCGGCGTGGGCGGAATGATCCTCCTGCGCGAAGGCCGGCGCGGAAGCCGCCAGGCCGGCCAGCAGGGCTGCCGCAAAAACAGGGTGGCGCAAAGTCTCTCTCCCAATCATGACGATGGCGGCATGATGCGGAGGACGGGTTGGGGATGCAAGGCACACTCTGGGCGTTGGCGGGGGCTTCGGCGGCGGTGGCCGGGCTGGCGGCGCTGGCGGACCACCGCCGCAACCGCCGCCGCGACGTGGACCGGGTGGGCTGGGTGCCGTGGCCGCTGATCGTGATGCTGGCGATCCTGCTGGCGCTGGCCTTCACCGCCTTCGCCATCCACAATCCGGAGTGACCGGATGCGGGGCGTTGAATGAAAATTACTCATGTGACGGGTAAAGAGTAACGTCGTTTCAAAAAATCATGGGCCACGGGTTGCGCGAAGCGGCGCGACAGGCCAAAGACGCCCCGCAAACCCAACCCTTAAAGGAGCGGAGCCTGATTCACGATCCGATCGGCCGGCACCCGGCGGAGCGATCGAGACGTTCAAGCCCCAGGATAGCGTGTCATGACCCATCAGTTCGACAAGTCCCGCCTGCCCAGCCGCCATGTTTCCGTCGGGCCGGAGCGCGCGCCGCATCGCAGCTATTATTACGCGATGGGCATGACCGAGGAGGAGATCGCCCGTCCGTTCGTGGCGGTGGCGAGCGCGGGCAACGACAGCGCGCCCTGCAACACCACGCTGAACGAACAGGCCGATATCTGCCGCGAGGGCGTGATCGCGGGCGGCGGCACGCCCCGCCGGTTCAACACCATCACCGTGACCGACGGCATCGCCATGGGCCATCAGGGCATGAAAAGCTCGCTGGTCAGCCGCGAGGTGATCGCGGATTCGGTGGAGCTTTCGGTGCGCGGCCATTGCTATGACGCGCTGGTGGGCTTTGCCGGCTGCGACAAATCGCTGCCCGGCATGATGATGGCGATGCTGCGCCTGAACGTGCCTTCGATCTTCGTCTATGGCGGATCGATCCTGCCCGGCCGGTTCCACGACCGCGACGTGACGGTGGTCGACGTGTTCGAGGTGGTCGGCAAATATGCCGCGCACGCCTGCCCGCTTTCGGAAGTGACAGCGCTGGAAAAGGTGGCCTGCCCCGGCCACGGCGCCTGCGGCGGCCAGTTCACCGCCAACACCATGGCCTGCGTGGGCGAGGCCATCGGCCTGTCGCTGCCCAACAGCAACATGATGCCGGCGCCCTATAAGGGCCGCGACGAGATCGCCCGCGCGGCGGGACGGCAGGTGATGGAACTGGTGGCGCGGAACATCCGCCCGCGCGACATCTGCACGCGCGAAGCCTTCATCAACGCCGCCCGGATCGTGGCGGCGACCGGCGGATCGACCAACGGCGCGCTCCATCTGCCGGCGATGGCGAACGAGGCGGGGATCGAGTTCGACCTGTTCGACGTGGCCGAGATCTTCAAGTCCACGCCCTATATCGCCGATCTGAAGCCGGGCGGCCGCTATGTCGCCAAGGACATGCACGAGGCGGGCGGCATCTACATGCTGATGAAGACGCTGATGGCCGAAGGGCTGCTCTACGGCGACTGCATGACGGTGACGGGCAGGACGCTCGCCGAGAATATCGACGAGGTGACGTGGAACCCCGACCAGAAGGTGATCTACGACGCCAAGACCCCGATCACCCCCACCGGCGGCGTCGTCGGCCTCAAGGGCACGCTGGCCCCGGAAGGCGCGATCGTGAAGGTGGCCGGCATGCACCGGCTGCAGTTCGAAGGGCCGGCGCGCGTGTTCGATTGCGAGGAGGATGCCTTCGCCGCCGTCGAGGCGCGCGATATCGCCGAGGGATCGGTCATCATCATCCGCTATGAAGGGCCGAAGGGCGGACCGGGCATGCGCGAGATGCTTTCGACCACGGCGGCGCTTTACGGGCAGGGCATGGGCGAGAAGGTGGCGCTGATCACCGACGGGCGCTTTTCGGGCGGCACGCGCGGCTTCTGCATCGGCCATGTCGGGCCGGAAGCGGCGGACGGCGGGCCGATCGCGCTGGTCGAGGATGGCGATCCCATCCGCATCGATGCCGAGGCCGGCACAATCGACCTGCTGGTGGCTGACGACGTTCTGGCGGAGCGCCGGGCGAAGTGGCAGCCGCGCAGGACCGATTATAATTCGGGCGCGCTGTGGCGTTATGCCCGAAATGTTGGGCCGGCGTGGAAGGGGGCGGTGACGCATCCCGGCGCCAGGGCGGAGACCCATGTCTACGCCGACATCTGATCCGGCGGCGGCGCGCCGCGCGATCCTGACGGCGGCGGAAACGCGCGCCGCGGAGGAGGCGATCTTCGCCCGCGGCGTGCCGGTGGCGGACTTGATGGAGCAGGCGGGCGCCGCCGTGGCCGAGGCCGCGTGGCGCTTCGCCGCGATGCCGCCGACGCTGATCCTGTGCGGGCCGGGCAATAATGGCGGGGACGGCTATGTCGTCGCGCGGCACCTGCGCGAACGCGGCGTGCCGGTGCGCGTGGCGGCGACCGGCGAGCCCGGAACCGAGGCGGCGCGCGAGATGCGGGCGCGGTGGGACAGGCCGGTGGAGGCGCTGGCCGATGCGAAGCCGGCGCCGCTGCTGATCGATGCCCTGTTCGGCACCGGCCTGTCGCGGCCGCTGGACGGCGACGTCGCGGGCCGGCTGGCGGAACTGGCGGCGGCGGCGAAGCTCGCCATCGCGGTGGAGCTGCCGAGCGGCATCGCCACCGACGACGGCGCGATCCTTTCCCCCGTGCCGCGTTTCGACCTGACGGTGGCGCTGGGCGTGCTGAAGCCGGCGCATGTGCTGCAGCCAGCCGCATCCTTTTGCGGGCGGGTGGCGGTGGCCGATATCGGCCTTGGCGGCGAAGCGCGCGCGTGGCGGGTGGCGCGGCCGCGGCTGGCGGCGCCGACGCCCGCCGACAACAAATATACGCGCGGGCTGGTGGCAGTGATCGGCGGCGCGATGCCGGGCGCGGCGATGCTGGCGGCGACGGCGGCCGCCCGCGCCGGTGCCGGCTATGTCGTGCTGACGGGCGAGGGCGCCGGGACGCTGCCCCATGCCATCGTGCGGCGGGACGATGCGACGGCGCTGGCCGATCCGCGCACCGGCGCGGTCGTGGCGGGGCCGGGGCTGGGGCGCGACATCGCGGCGCGCCGGCGGCTGCGGGCGGCGATGGATTCGGGCCATCCGATCGTGATCGATGCAGATGGGCTGGCCTTGCTGGCCGATGCTGGGCTATCGCGCCTCCGCCGGCTGGCGATGCCGGCGGTGCTGACCCCGCATGAGGGCGAATTCAAGCGCCTGTTCGGCGATCTGCCGGGCAGCAAGCTGGATCGCGCGCGGGAAGCCGCGCGACGGAGTGAAGCAGTGATTGTGTTGAAGGGCGCGGACAGCGTGGTCGCCCACCCCGATGGCCGGGCGGCGGTGGCCGCCACGGCGCCGGCCTGGCTGGCGAGCGCGGGCACGGGCGATGTGCTGGCGGGCATCACCGGCGCGATGCTGGCGCGCGGGCTGGACCCGTTCGCGGCGGCGCAGGCCGGCCTGTGGCTGCACGGCGCGGCGGCGGCGCAGGCCGGCCCCGGCCTGATCGCCGACGACCTGCCGGCCCATCTGGCATCCGCGCTGGCGGCCTGCGCATGAGCGAGGACGGACTGGTCGTCCGCCTCGCCGGGCGCGGCGATGGCGTGACCGCCGATGGCCGGCATGTCCGGCTGGCGGCGCCGGGCGACATGGTGGCGGCGGACGGCACCGTCATTCCCGGCCCGCAGCATGTGGAGCCGCTGTGCCGCCATTTCCCGCGCTGCGGGGGCTGCCAGCTCCAGCATGTCGACGACGAGGTCTATGCCGATTTCGTGACGAGCCGGATCGTGGGATCGCTGCGCGCGCAGGGCGTGGAGCCGCCGCCGATGGACCTGCCGCACCTTTCCCCGCCGGGCGCCCGGCGCCGCGCGACGATGCGGGCGGAACGGCAGGGGCGGCGCGTGCTGCTGGGCTTCAACGAAGGGGCCAGCCACCGGATCGTCGACCTGAAGGAATGCCCGGTGCTGCGGCCGGAGCTTGCGAGGCTGATCGAGCCGCTGAAGGGGCTGCTGGCCGGGCTGGTGCGCGATCGGCGCGCGGCGGCTGTGCAGATGACGCTGGCCGATCAGGGCGTGGACCTGCTGATCGAGAAGGTCGAGGCCGAAGGGCTGGCCGCCGCCGAGGCGCTGACCGCCTTTGCCGAAACCCACGGGCTGGCCCGGCTGGCGGTGGATGAGGGCGACGGGCCGCAGGTGCGCTGGGAACCGGCGCCGGCGACGGTGACGCTGGGCGGCATCGCGGTGGGGCTGCCGATCGGCGGCTTCCTGCAGGCGACGGCGGATGGCGAGGCGGCGCTGCTGGCCGAGGTGCGGCGGATCGTGGGCGACGCGGCGGTGGTGGCGGACCTGTTTTCGGGCATCGGCACCTTCGCCTTGCCGCTGGCGGAGAAGGCGAAGGTCTATGCCGCGGAAGGCGCGCGCGATCCGGCGACGGCGCTGAAGCTGGCGGCGGCGCGCGCGGGCCGGGCGGTGATGGTGGAGCATCGCGACCTGTTCCGCCGGCCGGTGGACGCCAAGGATCTGGCGCGGTTCGATGCGGTGGTGCTCGATCCGCCGCGCGCGGGCGCCGTCGAGCAGGCGGAGGAGCTGGCGGGCGCCGGGGTGCCGCGCATCGCCTATGTATCCTGCAACCCGCACACCTTCGCCCGCGACGCCAAGATATTGATCCAGGGCGGATATGAGCTGGCGCGGATCACGCCGGTGGGGCAGTTTCGCTGGTCCACCCATGTCGAACTGGTGGGGGAATTCCTGGCGTAACGACGGAGAGACGGATGCGCAAAGCGATGCTGGCGCTGCTGGGACTGGCCACGGTGGCCGCCGCGCCGCCGCCCGTGCCCTTCACCAACCTGGCACCGGCCTTCGACGCATTCGAGGCGCACACCGCAGGCATGGACCCCGCCCGGCGGGTGGCGGAATTCCGCGCCACCTTCGATCGGCTGGCGCCGGGGCTCTACACGACCAGGGGCCCCGCGAAGCTCGACCGGCGGATCGCGGCGGCGCTGGCGGAGTTTCCCGCGATCCGCACGGCCTATCGGCAGGTGGAGCGCGAATTTCCGGCGACTCTTGCGGGATCGGTGGCGCGGTTCCGCAAGGTCTTCCCCGATTTCGTGCCGCCGCTGCCCATCTACCTGACCCATCAGCTGGGCGTGCGTGACGGCGGATCGGATTATGTGAACGGGCGCAAGGTGATGCTGTTCGGCGCCGATATGATCGCGCGGCTGCATAATGACGATTCGCTGCCGACCTTCCTCGATCATGAGCTGTTCCATCTCGAACATGCCCGGCATTTCGACGATTGCGACCAGCTATGGTGCGTGCTGTGGCAGGAAGGGCTGGCGACCCATGCCGCGGCCACGCTGACGCCCGGCGCCAGCGATCACCAGTTGCTGCTGGACCAGCCGGCGCCGATCCGCGCGCCGACCGACGCGCGCTGGGGAGATGCCTTGTGCTTCGTCGCCACCCGCTTCGACGCGGTGGACGGCGGCGACATCGATGCCGTGTTCACCGGCGGCGCCCAGGCGGCGGGGCTGCCGTCGCGCTTCGGCTATTATGTCGGCCTGCGCATCGCCGAACAAGCGGGACGCGAACGGAGCCTGGCGGCGCTCGACCGGCTGGACAATGAGGCCGCCCGGCCCGTGGTGGCGGGCGCGCTCGCCAGCCTGATCGCGGAAGCCCATGCCCCCTGCGCCCCGCCGGCCGCCACCGGCCCGATCACCCGGACGGCGCCGCGCCCGGCCTAGCGGGCCGGCTTACGGCACGGAAACCGAATGCCGTCCGGCCCTAGCCCTGCCGGCGGGCCATGAAGGCGAGGCGTTCGAACAGCATCACGTCCTGCTCGTTCTTCAGCAGCGCGCCGTGGAGGGGCGGGATCGCCTTGCGGGCGTCCTTGGACTGGAGGACGTCCAGCGGCATGTCCTCGGCCAGCAGCAGCTTCAGCCAGTCGAGCAGTTCGCTGGTCGACGGCTTCTTCTTGAGGCCCGGCACGTCGCGCACCTCGTAGAAGATGTCCATCGCGCGGGAGACCAGTATCTTCTGGATGCCGGGGAAGTGGACGTCGACGATCGCCTGCATCGTCTCCCGATCCGGGAACTTGATATAGTGGAAGAAGCAGCGGCGCAGGAAGGCGTCCGGCAGATCCTTCTCGTTGTTCGATGTGATGACGACGATCGGGCGCTCCCGCGCGGCGATCGTCTCTCCCGTCTCATAGACGTCGAAGCTCATCCGATCGAGTTCCTGCAACAGGTCGTTCGGGAATTCGATATCGGCCTTGTCGATCTCGTCGATCAGCAGCACGGGCAGCTGCGGGGAGGTGAAGGCCTCCCACAATTTGCCCTTGCGGATATAGTTGGAAATCTCGTGGACGCGCGGATCGCCGAGCTGGCCGTCGCGCAGGCGGGCGACGGCATCATATTCGTAAAGGCCCTGATGCGCCTTGGTGGTGGATTTCACGTGCCACTGGATCAGCGGCGCGCCGGTGGCTTTGGCGATCTCATGCGCCAGCACGGTCTTGCCGGTGCCGGGTTCGCCCTTCACCAGCAGCGGGCGGCGGAGCGTGACCGCGGCATTGACGGCGACCTTCAGGTCGTCGGTCGCGACATAATCCTTCGTGCCTTCGAAACGCACCCCGCCACTCCCTTGCCGTTCGCGTCAAGCCGGTCCAGCGATAGGGGGCGTGGCGCGGGCTGGCAAGCCGCCGCGTTTTGCGCAGGCGTTCAGCCCCGAAGCTCCGCAAGCCACGCGGGCAGATCGCCCAGCGCCGCCAGCTCGCGATAGCGGGGATGATCGGTCGGGGCGTCGGCCGCCTCATGCGCCCAGACGAGGGGGTAGGGGATCAGCGCGGCGTGGGCGCCGGCCGCCAGCGCGGGCAGCACATCCGATTTCACCGAATTGCCGGCCATCAGCGCGTCTTCCGCCCGGCCGCCATGGCGGGCGAAGGCGCGGGCATAATGATCGGCCGTCTTCTCGCTGACGATCTCGACGCCATGGAACAGGCCGCCGAGGCCGGATGCCGCCAGCTTCTGTTCCTGATGGAACAGATCGCCCTTGGTGATGAGGACGAGGCGATGGTCGGCCGCCAGCGTTTCCAGGGCCTCGCGCACGCCGGGCAGCGGATCGACGGGATGGGCCATCATCTCCCGCCCGGCGGCGACGATCTCCGCGATCACGGCCGTGGGGGCCGCATTGCCGCTGATCTCCAGCGCGGTTTCCAGCATCGACAAAGTGAAGCCTTTGGCGCCGTAGCCGTAAAGCGCGAGGTTGCGCCTCTCCACCTCGGCCAGCCGGGCTTCCACCGTCTCCGCATCGGCGAAATCGGCGAGCAGGGCGTTGAAGCGCTGGTGGGTGAGGCGGAAGATCGTCTCATTATGCCAGAGCGTGTCGTCCGCATCGAGGCCGACGAGGGTGATCGCCATCGCGGCTATTCCACGCCTTCGAACTGGAGGCGGGCAAGCCGGGCGTAAAGCCCGCCATTGGCCGCCAGCGCATCATGGCTGCCCTGTTCGACGATCCGGCCGCGTTCCATCACCACGATGCGATCGGCGGCGCGCACGGTGGCGAGGCGGTGCGCGATCACGATGGTGGTGCGATCGCGCATCAGCCTGTCCAGCGCCGTCTGCACGAGCCGTTCGGATTCGGCATCGAGGGCGGAGGTCGCCTCGTCCAGCAGCAGCAGCGGGGCATCGCGCAACAGCGCGCGGGCGATGGCGAGGCGCTGGCGCTGGCCGCCGGAAAGGCGCGCGCCGCCTTCGCCCATGAAGGTATCGAGGCCCTGCGGCAAGGCACGGAGGAATTCGGCGGCGTTGGCGGCCTCGGCCGCCGCCCACAGCGCCGCATCGTCCGCGTCCCAGCGGCCGTAGCGCAGATTGTCGCGCGCGGATGCGGCGAAGATCACCGTTTCCTGCGGCACCATGGCGATGCGGGCACGGACGTCCTTGGGATCGGCATCGGTGAGCGCCACGCCGTCCATCCGCACGCTGCCGCCTTCGGGATCGTAGAAGCGCTGGGCGAGCTGGAACAGGGTGGACTTGCCGGCGCCCGACGGGCCGACCACGGCGACCATCTCGCCGGGCTGGATGGCAAGGGTGAAATCGTCGAGCGCCTTCACCTCCGGGCGGGTGGGGTAGCGGAAGGTGACGTGATCGAAGGCAAGCGCGCCGCGTGCCGGCAGGTGCAGCGGCACCGGATGCGGCGGCGGCGCGATATCGGGCACCTCGGCCAGCAGCTCGGCCAGCCGGCTGGCGGCGCCCGCGCCGCGCAGCAGATCGCCATAGACTTCGGTGAGCGCGCCGAAGGCGCTCGCCACGATCGCGCCCGAAAGCATGAAGGCCGCCAGCGATCCGCCCGAAAGGCGGCCCGAGGCGACGTCCACCGCGCCCTGCCACATCACCATGGTGATCGATCCGAAGACGAGCAGGATCACGATCGCCGTCATCACCGCGCGCAGCGTGATGCGCCGGCGCGCCGTGCCGAAGGCGCTTTCCACCGCCGCCGTGAAGCGGCCGCTCTCGCGGTCCTCCTGGCCGAATGCCTGCACGATCTTCATCGCGCCCAGCGTCTCGGACGTCATCGCGCCGACATCGGCAATGCGATCCTGGCTGGACCGCGAAACCGCCCGCAGCCGCCGGCCGAGGATCACGATCGGGGCGATCACCAGCGGAATGCCCAGCAGCAGCATGGCCGTGAGCTTCGGCGCGAGGGTGAAGAGATAGAGGATGCCGCCGATCCCCAGCACGAGGTTGCGCAGGGCGACCGATGCGGTGGTGCCGACGATCTGTTCGATGATCGTGGTGTCCGACGTCAGGCGCGAGGCGATTTCCGCCGGCCGGTTCTCCTCGAAGAAACGGGGGGCGAGGGTCAGCAGGTTGCGATGCACGGCCGCCCGGATATCGGCCACCACCCGCTCGCCCAGCCACGACACGAAATAGAATCGCATCGCCGTGGCCAGCGCCAGCACGACGACGATCATCAGCAGGTAGCGGAAATAAGGCGATACCTCCCCGCCGCCGGCGATGAAGCCCTTGTCGATGATCCGCTGCAGCCGCTGGGGAATCGCCAGCGTCGCGCCGGCGGCCGCCACCAGCGCCAGCCCGGCCGCCGCGATGTGGCCGGGATAGCGGATGGCGAAGCGCCAGATGAGGCCGAGATTTCCGAGCTTGCGATCGGCGGGCGGGGCGGTTTGCTGGTCGGCCATGCGCGCCCGACTAGCAGGACGCCGCACCCTGCTCAACGGGGCGGAATGCCGCAGGCGACGGCGACCGGGGCCATGCTGCATTGCACCGTCGCGAAGTTTGGGCGTAAGCTGCCGTCAAGTCTTTTCCGGGATTCTGTATCTGATGTTGTACAACGCCTATGAAATGCAGCGCACCCTGCTGGCGGGCGCAAGCTCGCTCGCCAATATGGGGGCGGAATGGATGCAGAATCCGGCCAATCCCTTGTCCTACACGGCTTTCGGACCGGTGATGGCATCGGGGCTGGATGTCTTCGCCCATGCCGCCGCGCCGCGCGGCAAGCCCGCCTTCGGCTTCACCAGCACGATCGTGGACGGCAAGACGGTGCCGGTTTCGGAAGAGATCGTGCTGCGCAAGCCGTTCGGCCAGCTCAAGCATTTCGCGCGCAAGGGCGTGAAGGGCGGGCGCAAGCTGCTGATCGTGGCGCCGATGTCCGGCCACTATGCCACGCTGCTGCGCGGCACCGTGGAACGGATGCTGCCGGACCATGACGTCTACATCACCGACTGGCGCGACGCGAAGATGGTGCCGTTGTCGGAAGGGTTGTTCGACCTCGACGACTATGTCGATTATATCGTGGAATTCCTGGAGTATATCGGCCCCGGCGCGCATATGCTGGCGGTCTGCCAGCCTTCGGTGCCCTGCTATGCCGCCGCCTGCCTGATGTCGGAGGACGATAATCCCGCCCGGCCGCGCACGCTGACGATGATGGGCGGGCCGATCGACACGCGCAAGGCGCCGACGGAGGTGAACACCGTCGCCACGCAACGGCCGCATAGCTGGTTCGAACAGAATGTGATCGTGACGGTGCCCTTTTATTATCCGGGCGCCGGGCGGCGGGTCTATCCCGGCTTCCTCCAGCTCACCGGCTTCATGGCGATGAACCTCGGCAACCACCTGATCAGCCACTGGACGATGTTCAAGCATCTGGTGGACGGCGACGGCGACAGCGCGGACGCGACCAAGGCCTTCTACGACGAATATCGTTCCGTCTGCGACATGGATGCCGAATTCTACCTGCAGACGATCGATGTCGTGTTCCAGGACCATGCCCTGCCGGACGGGCGGATGATGCACCGGGGCCGCAAGGTCGATCCCGCCGCGATCAAGGACATCGCGGTGCTGGCCGTGGAAGGCGAGCGGGACGATATTTCCGGCATCGGCCAGACGAAGGCCGCGCTCACCATCTCCACCGGCCTGCCGGACGCGCTGAAGAAATATTATATGGCCGAGGGCGTCGGCCATTACGGCATCTTCAACGGCCGGCGCTGGCGGGAGATCATCGCACCGGTGGTCATCGACTGGATGGCCGCGCATGACGATCGCGCCTGATCGCCGCGCGCCGTTGAGCGGGCACGCCTGATGGGGCGGGGCCGCACCGGCATCGGCGCGCTTCTGCCGCCGGCCATCGCCGTCGCCTGCCTGTTGGCGCCGATGCCGGCGGAGGCATCCCGCCCGGCCCGGATCGATCCGCCGGCCGCGGGCGGCGAGCCCGGCCGGGAGCAGGGGCTGACGGCGGCGGTTGCCCGCTTGCAGCAGGGCGATTGCGCGGGGGCGCTGGCGATCCTCGATCCGCTTGTCGCGGACATGACCGGCAGGCAGCGCAACGCCGTGCAGATCCTGCGCATCTCCTGCCTGGGGCCGGTGGGGCGGGGCGACGAGATTCCGGGCATCTACAAGGAAATGGCGGCGTCGGAGCCGGACAATCCGTCGGTGCGCGCGGTGGGCGTGTTCGTCGCCGCGCAGCTGGACGACATGCCCGAGGCCGCCCGCCGGCTGACGGCGCTGGCCGAACAGGCGCCCGACGGCCTGGGCTCGATCAACGGCGTGCTGGCGCGCGGCATCCTGCAGGATCTGGGGGAGCGGCACGATCTTGCCGGCCGCAAGCGCCTGTTCGTGGCGCTGGCGCGGGCCGACTGGCAGCCGGCGGACGAGCCGGACATGCGGGAAAGCGTGGCGCAGGGCGCGATAGAGGCGTTGCTGGCCGATCGGCGGCTGCCCGAGGCCGAGGCGTTTTTGCCGCGCATCGCCATGCCCGAAATCCTCGTCACCATGGCGACCGAACGGCTTTACGAGCCGCTCTGGCCGGCGATCGAGGCGCGGCTGGGCGATCATTCGGGGCTGGCGATCGATCGCTTCGCGCTGGGCCGGCTGGAAGCCTTCACCCGCAGCGAGAATGACGATCGCACGCGCCGCGACGCCATCCGCGCCTTCATCCTGCTCGGCCGCTATCCGGAAGCGATCGAGCTTGGCGAGAAGGTGGCCGTGGTCGACGGCATGAGCGACGATGCGGTGGCGAGCGTGCGCTACCACGCGCAGGCGCTGGCCGCCGAAGGCGACCGGGCGGGCGCGATCGAGCGGCTGCGGCCGTTCACGACGATCGATCCCGCGAAGACGCCGTCCAGCGTTTCCGGCCTCGTCGGCCTGGCGGAGCTGCTGGACGAGGCGGCCCGGCCGGCGGAGGCGCTGGCGGTGGCGCGCGCCGCCCAGGCATCCAGCGGCGATACGATCAGCAAATGGGGCCGCGCCTGGCTGCGGCGGACGGAGGTATGCGCGCTTTCCACCATGGGGCGCGGGGGCGAGGCGAAGCCGATCGCCGACGGGCTGATCGCCGGTTCCGCCGACAATGAGGCCGCCGCCATCGAGGCGCTGCTCTGCGCCGGCCGCGCCGACGACGCCGCGAAGATCGCGGTGGCCACCCTCGCCACCCCGGACGGCACGGCCGCCATCGCCGACCAGTTCCAGCCGGACGAGGCGATCTGGGCGCCGGCGGGATCGCGGCTGCGCGGGCTCTGGGTGGCCTTCCTCACCCGGACGGACGTGAAGGCCGCGTTCGACAGGAGCGCGCGCATCCTGCCCAGGCGCCTGTGGCCGGCGCGGACGCCGCGGCCCATCCCGCGCCGCGGCACGGACGAACCCTCGACACTCACCTGAGGACCATGACCGAAAAAAGCACCCCGCGCCTTTCCGCGCGGATCGAACGCTGGCCGGTGGCGGGCGCCTTCACCATCGCGCGCGGCGCCAAGACCCATGTCGATGTCGTCATTGCCGAGATCGCGGCGGACGGCCATGTCGGCCGGGGCGAGGCGACCGCCATTTATTATCACGGCGAAAGCGCGGAGAGCGTGGCGGCGCAGGTGATGGCGGCGGCGGACGCGATCGAGGCGGGCGCCGATCGCGCGGCGATCCAGATGCTGATGCCGCGCGGCGCGGCGCGCAACGCGGTGGATGCGGCGCTGTGGGATCTGGAAGCGCGGAGGACGGGCAGGCCCGCATGGGCGATCGCCGGGCTGGCGCCGCCCGCGCCACTGTTGACCGCCTATACCATCTCGCTCGGCGAACCGGCGCGGATGGAGGCGGACGCCCGCGCGGCGGCGGACCGGCATCCGCTGCTCAAGCTCAAGCTGGCGGGCGTGGGCGATCTGGACCGGGTGGCGGCGGTGCGGCGGGGGGCGCCCGCGGCCCGGCTGATCGTGGATGCCAACGAAGCCTGGACCGGGCGGGACGTGGCGGCGGAAGCGGCCGCCCTGCTGCCTTATGGCGTGGAGCTGATCGAGCAGCCGGTGAAGGCGGGGGAGGATGCGCTGCTGGACGGCATCCGTTCCCCGATCCCGCTCTGCGCGGATGAAAGCTGCCAGGATCGCGCCGATCTGGCGCGGTGCATCGACCGCTATCAGGCGGTGAACATCAAGCTGGACAAGGCGGGCGGCCTCACCGAGGCGCTGGCGCTGACCGCCGAAGCGCGCGCGGCGGGGCTGGAGATCATGGTGGGCTGCATGCTTTCCACCTCGCTCGGCATCGCGCCGGCCTTCCTCGCGGCGCAGGGCGCGCGCTGGGTGGATCTGGACGGTCCATTGCTGCTGGCGAAGGATCGCGCGCCGGGCTTCGTCTTCACCGGCGGCACGATGCATCCGCCGGCGCAGGGATATTGGGGCTGATCGCAACGACGGCGAACTGGCGAGAGGTGCCGGAAGGCGCTATCGGAGGCTCATGACAATCAACAGGCATTTCGGGGCGTTGCTGGGCCTTTCCCTGCTGCTTGCGGGCTGCGGCGGGGCTCCACGGATGCGCATCGTGCAGACCGGCGCGCTGCCGGCGGCGTCCGGGGCGGGCTTCCGGCTGGATCAGGCCGGCGACCTTGGCGACACGGTGGCCGGATGCCTTGCCGGCATGGGCTTCCGCGCGGACGATGCCCATCCGGCCTATCTCGCGCAGGTCGCGTTTTCGGATCGATCGGCCGGCACCAACCTGTTCATCCACGAGGCGGCGACGCCCGATGCCGGGGCTGAGGCGGTGAACGGCCGCTGGGCCGATGCGCCTAGCCGCGACCGACGGCACCGGAACGCCACGCTTTCCTTCAGCCTCACCGACATCGCCGCCGCGCGGGAAATCTATCATGTCGCCGTGATCCGGCCGCACGGGCGGAAGGACGGGGGCGATCCGCGCGCCGGCATGGCCGGGGCGCTGTGCGAGGCGATGACTGGGCAGGCGGCGGGGGAGACGGCGCCCGCCACGCCGTCCTGACGCCGCCCCGTCAGGTCAGCGGGATCATCACATGGGCGGCATAGCCGGGCCGTTCGCGCAGCCGGGCATACCAGTCCTCGACATGGGGCATGGCCGGACGTTCGATATCCAGGGCGAACCAGCTATGGGCATAGACGCCCATCGGCACGTCGCCCACGCCGAAATTGTCGCCCGACAGCCAGGGGCGATCGGCCAGCGCCTGATTGAGGATCGCCATCATCGTCGCCGTGGCCTCGGCCGATCGGGCGATCGCGGCCGCATCCCGTTCTTCCGGCGAATGGCGGACGAGGTTGAGGAAGGCATCCCGCTGGGCATCGGCATAGCCGAACTGCCAGTCCATCCACTTGTCGCCGCGGGCGCGGACGGCGGGATCGGCCGGCCATAGCGTCCCTTCGCCATATCTGGCGGCCAGATAGCGGAGGATGGCGTTCGATTCCCATAGCACCAGCCCGTCATCCTCGATGGTGGGGATGAGGGCGTTGGGGTTCATCTCCCGATAGCTGTCGGTGATGCCGAAGGCGCCGCCGATATTCAGGCGGACAAAGGGGCGGCCGATCTCCTCGGCGAACCAGACCACCTTCTTCACATTGTGGGAATTGGGCCTTCCCCAGATCGTCAGCATCGGGTCAGCTCCGATAATCGGCGTTGATCGCGATGTAACCATGGGTGAGATCGCAGGTCCAGACCGTGGCGCGCCCGTCCCCCAGGCCAAGCTCCACGCCGATCTCGATTTCCTGTCCCTTCAGGTGGGCGGCGACGGGGGCCTCGTCATAGCCTTCCACCGCCAGCCCGTCGCGGGCGACCTGGGTGGCGCCGAAGCGGATGGCCAGCCGGTCGCGCTCGGCCGGCTCGCCCGCCTTGCCCACCGCCATGACGACGCGGCCCCAATTGGCGTCCTCCCCGGCGATGGCGGTCTTCACCAGCGGGGAGTTGGCGATGGAAAGCGCGATGCGCCGCGCGCTTTCGTCGGAAACCGCGCCTTCCACGGTGATGCCGATGAACTTGGACGCGCCCTCGCCGTCGCGCACGACGAGCTGGGCGAGCTGGGTGCAGAGATCGGTGAGCGCCGCCTGGAAGGCATCGGCCCCGGCATCGTCGAACGAAGCGAGCGGCGCGTTGCCCGCCTTGGCCGTAGCGAAGGCCAGCACGGTATCCGACGTGGAGGTATCGCCATCCACGGTGATGCAGGAGAAGCTGCGGCCGTTGGCGGCGTTCAGCATCTGCTGGAGGAAGGCGGGTTCGATCGCGGCATCGGTGAAGATGAAGCCGAGCATGGTCGCCATGTCCGGCGCGATCATGCCGGAACCCTTGATGATGCCGACGAGATCGACGGTGCGATCGCCGATCACGACGCGCGTCGCGGCGGCCTTGGGGAAGGTATCCGTCGTCATGATCGTGGCGGCGGCTTCCTCCCACGAGGCTTCCGGCGCGGCGAGGGCGGCATCGATCCCGGCCTCGGCCTTGTCGATGGGCAGCGGCACGCCGATCACGCCGGTGGAGGCGACGAACACGTCCGAGGGCGCGCAGCCGATCGCGCCCGCCACCCTGGCGGCGATCGCCTCCACCGCCGCGCGGCCGCGATGGCCGGTGAAGGCGTTGGAATTGCCGGCATTCACCACCAGCGCCCTGGCGCGGCCCAGCGGCAGCGCGGCGCGGCACCATTCGACCTCGGGCGAAGGGCAGAGGCTCTTCGTCGTCACGCCGGCCACCGCCGTGCCCTCGTCCAGCGCCACGAAGGTGAGGTCGCAGCGGTCCCACGCCTTGTATCGCGCGCGCGCCACCGCCGGGCGGACGCCGGCGATCGACGGCAGGAGGGGGAAGGCGGCGGGGGCGAGGGGCGATTTTTCCATGGGCGCGCCATAATGCGAGTCCGCCCGCGATAGAAGGGCGCTCATTGCCATTGGCCGTCGCCTTGGTAGGGAATGGCGGGAATGTTCGGGGGGACACGGATTTGCTGTCATTGCTGTTGACGATGTCGGGCGCCGTCGCGCTGGTGGCGGTGGAACCGAAAGAGGTTGGCGATACCCTGACCTGGGTGACGACCGAGGATTATCCGTTCGAAGCCCTGCGCGCGGGGATGGAGGGGATGACGGCCGTCCAGCTTAGAATTTCGGCCGAGGGGCGGCCTTCCGGCTGCGCGGTCACCGTATCCAGCGGCCACAAGCTGCTGGACGATACCACCTGCAATCTGCTGCTGCTGCGCGGCCGGTTCGAACCGGCCAGGGATCAGATGGGGCAGCCGGTTTCATCGGTCTATTCGCGGCGTGTCCGCTGGCAGCTGCCAAAAGACGATGAGGGGGAGCGAATCAAGCTGGGGGCTCCCCAGCCTTATTCGTTCATCTACGAATATGACGTTTCCGAAGCGGGATTGATCGAGAATTGCAAGGTGGCGTGGGGAAGCGGTGCCGCACCGGGCGCCGATCCCTGCGGCGGATCCGAGAGGGTGCGCATGGAGCCGTTCCGGGATGCGGCGGGCAAGCCCGTGCGCAAACATGTCACGTTCCGCAATTCGCTGACGGTGGAGGATGCCGTGGAGACCGGGGGCGGGGCGGCGTCGGCCGAGGCTGAGCGCGGCACCCCGGCGCCGCGCTGAAGTAATATCGAAGTAGCGCTTCGTTGCGCGAAGGACGGCCTGTCCTTTCGATTTCGGTTGGACGGACGGGCCGGGAGCACCTATGTGGTGCGCTTCGCAACTATGGGATCGTCCTTGCAGCTTCTGCTTTTCCTCTCCGCGCTGTTGAGCGGCCTGACCGGGGTGATCTCCGGCGATCGGGTGGCTGCGCCGTCGAGCCTGGAGCGCGCCAGCGCCGAGGTGACGGTGATCGCGGAGGAATTGGCCGAGGCCGCCGTCCGGGCGCCCGTCGTCCTGGCGGCCGTCGCCGCGCTCGCGACGATTCTGTCCGTGCGCGCTTTCGCGATCGTCACGGCCCCCGCGCCCGATCCCTTCCGCGTGAGCGAGCGCCGGCGCGAATAACGCGCCCGGCGTCGACGGCCGGCGCGCTGGCGCGGCCGTTCCCCGGTTTCATGCGCCGAAAGGCGCCTCGGGCCGGCCCTTCCGGCCCCGCATCTGCCAATTTCAACGAACAGGAATCACCATGCTGGGCGGACTCGCCAAGGCCATTTTCGGATCGTCCAACGACCGTTACGTGAAGTCGCTGCGTTCCATCGTCGCGAAGATCAACGCGCTGGAGCCCCAGATTTCCGCGCTGGACGATGAAGCGCTGAAGAACCAGACGGTGGTGCTGAAAGGCCGCCTCGCCGCCGGCGAGACGCTGGACGATATCCTGCCCGAAGCCTTCGCCACCGTGCGCGAGGCGGCCAAGCGCGTGCTCGGCCAGCGGCATTATGACGTGCAGCTGATCGGCGGCATCGTCCTCCATCGCGGCGAGATCGCCGAGATGCGGACGGGCGAGGGCAAGACGCTGGTGGCGACGCTCGCCACCTATCTGAACGCGCTGGACGGCAAGGGCGTCCATGTCGTCACCGTCAACGACTATCTCGCCAGCCGCGATGCCGAGTGGATGGGCCAGGTCTATCGCTTCCTGGGGCTGAGCGTGGGCGTGATCGTGCCCAACCTTTCTGACCAGCAGCGGCGCGATGCCTATGCGGCGGACATCACCTACGGCACGAACAACGAATTCGGTTTCGATTATCTGCGCGACAACATGAAATATGATCGCGGGATGATGGTGCAGCGGCCCTTCGCCTACGCCATCGTCGACGAGGTCGATTCGATCCTGATCGACGAGGCGCGCACGCCGCTGATCATCTCCGGCCCGACCGACGACAAGTCCGAGCTTTATCTGGCCGTCGACGCCATCGTGAAGCAGGTGACGCCGGAGGATTACGAGCTCGACGAGAAGCAGAAATCGGTGACGCTCACCGAAGACGGCACCGAGCGGATCGAGCGGCTGCTGGAAGCGGCGGGGCTGCTGGAAGGCGCCAACCTTTACGATTTCGAGAATACGCAGGTCGTCCACCACCTGAACCAGGCGCTGCGCGCCAACGTCGTGTTCAAGCGCGATACCGACTATATCGTGAAGGACGGCAAGGTCGTCATCATCGACGAGTTCACCGGCCGCATGATGGACGGGCGCCGTTGGTCCGACGGGCTCCACCAGGCGGTGGAAGCCAAGGAAGGCGTGAAGATCGAGCCGGAGAACCAGACGCTCGCCTCGATCACCTTCCAGAATTATTTCCGCATGTATCCCAAGCTGGGCGGCATGACCGGCACCGCCGCCACCGAGGCGGGCGAATTCTACCAGATCTACAAGATGAACGTCGTCACGATCCCGACGAACCTGCCGGTTCGCCGCATCGACCAGGACGACGAATTCTACAAGAACATCACCGACAAGTTCGGCGCCATCACCAAGGCGATCCGCGAGGCGGCGGAGCGCGGCCAGCCGGTGCTGGTGGGCACCGTCTCGATCGAGAAGTCGGAGCTGCTTTCCGAATATCTCAAGAAGGAAGGCGTCGACCACAAGGTGCTGAACGCCCGCTATCACGAGCAGGAAGCCCATATCGTCGCCCAGGCCGGGCGGCTGAAGGCGGTGACGATCGCCACCAACATGGCCGGCCGCGGCACCGACATCCAGCTGGGCGGCAACCTGGAATTCCGCATGCTGGACGAGCATCCGGATCTGGTCGAAGGCACGCCCGAATATGAGGCGAAGGCGGCCGAGATCCGCACCGAGATCGCGGCGGAGAAGGAAGCCGTGCTGGCGGCCGGCGGCCTGTTCGTGCTCGGCACCGAACGGCATGAGAGCCGCCGCATCGACAACCAGCTGCGCGGCCGTTCGGGCCGCCAGGGCGATCCGGGCCTTTCGCGCTTCTACCTGAGCCTGGACGACGACCTGCTGCGCATCTTCGGCCCGCAGACGATGTTCGCCAAGATGATGAACAAGAACCTCGCCGATGGCGAGGCGATCATCAGCCCGTGGATATCGAAGGCGATCGAGACCGCACAGAAGAAGGTCGAGGCGCGCAACTACGACATCCGCAAGCAGGTCGTCGAATATGACGACGTGATGAACGACCAGCGCAAGGTGGTCTATGAGCAGCGCGCCGACATCATGGACGCCGAGACGGTGGACGATGTCGTCGCCGACATGCGCGCCGAGACGGTGAACGCGATCGTCGCCGATGCCTGCCCGCCCAATTCCTATCCCGAGCAGTGGGACCTCGCCGGCCTGAAGGCGCGCGTTGCCGAGCTGCTGGGCCTGGAGCCGCCGATCGACGACTGGCTGAAGGAAGAGGCGGTCGAGCCGGAGATGGTGAACGAGCGGCTGCAGGCGCTCGCCGAGGAGCGGATCGCCGAGCGTTTCGCCACGGTCGAGCCGGAAACCCGCCGCAGCGTCGAGAAGAGCGTGCTGCTCCAGTCGCTCGACCATCATTGGAAGGAGCATCTCGCGACGCTCGATGCGCTCCGCGCGGTGATCCACCTGCGCGCCTATGCGCAGAAGACGCCGATCAACGAATATAAGCAGGAAGCCTTCGCGCTGTTCGAACGGATGCTGGTGGCGATCCGCGAGGACGTGACCCGCATGCTGAGCCATGTGCAGTTCGGCGCGCCGCCGGAGCTGCCGCCGATGCCGGACTTCATCACCAGCCATATCGATCCGTTCACGGGCGAGGACGATACCCGCGATATCGATGCGGGGGCGCTCGGCCTGGTGACGACGCGCATCGCGCCGCTTTCCATCGCCACCGCATCGGCGGCGGACGAGCTGGGCAGCGATCCGGCTGACTGGGAAGGCAAGATCAGCCGCAACGCGCCCTGCCCCTGCGGATCGGGGCAGAAATATAAGCACTGCCACGGCGCCTTCTGATCGCAGCGGCGGTGGGCCCGGCGGGGAGGGGCGGCGGAGTGTCCGCCCCGTCCCCGCGCGCACCGCGCTTTCCCCGCGCGCTGGATTGATGCCCGGCGGGCCCGCCCGCGGCTGTGTGTCGGATGCTGTGCCTAAAAAGCGGGCAGATGTCGGCGAGCGGGCAAATCCGGCGGGGAGCGCCGGAATTCCAGGATATCGCTGCGATTCGCTTTATGCTGCATTGCAGCATCTGCACCCATATTGGGCAATGGGTGCGTAGAAAAATCTACCTCACGATACGCAAACTCATGTTTCTGATTTGCTGATACCGAGATCATGGGGCGGAATGGGGTGAGATTGCATATTTTGCAACCATGGCTCGTAGTTTTGCACTTGCGTAATATCGTTCGCGGACGCAAAAAGGACGGGCCTTTCAGGCATCCTCTCCTAAAAACTTCAAAGGCCGGCCCTTGGGTCGGCCTCTTTTTTTGCCCGCTGCCGGGGATGGAGTTGCCTGCCGCGCGCGGCCCCAAGCGGCCTCAGCAGGCGTCCGATGCCGAAGCGTCGTCGGTCGCCAGGGCGACGAGGAGCGGCCAGTAATCGTTGGCGCGCAGCGGCTCGACAAGCTCGAGCCCGGCCTTGAAGCCTTCGCGCCAGATCAGCCGGGCCGGCAATAATTGCCCCTCGATCAATTCGATGCGGATATCGCTGTGGCTGGAAAGCGAGGCGAGGCTGTCGATCACCATGCCGTGGCGGGAGATATTGCAGAGCGTGGCGGCCATCGGCGCCTCGCCGGCGACATGCAGGATGGCCTGCGCGATCACATCATGCCGCATGCTTCGTCTGGTCGCTTCCGACATTCCGTTGCCCCGCAATTCGCCGGCCCTCGATGCCGATTATCGCGCGAGGAGGTGAAATCTGCGTAAACCCCGGCAGGGTGGGGGGCTGTTTCGGAAAGCTGGTTTCCTTGATCTGCATCGGTGCGGATAGGGCGTCTGGCAAAGTGGCTTTCCAAAGACGTCGGCATTGCGGACATAGCTCTGCACGCATACCCCATCGTCACCCCGGACTTGTTCCGGGGTCCATGGTGCCGCAGACATTGGCGTTGATGATCGAGCGCCAGCCTTGCGGTTACATCCTCGCCAGCAGCTTCAACGGCGCGCTGTATGTCGGCGTAACGTCCGATCTTCTGCGCCGCATCGCCCGGCATCGCGACGGCATGTTCGATGGCTTCACCAAGCGATATGGGGTGAAATATTTCGTCTACTGGGAAGCGTTTGGCACGATGGAAGCCGCGATCCTGCGCGAAAAGCAGATCAAGCGCTGGCGAAGGGACTGGAAACGGAATCTGATCGAACGGGATAATCCGTCTTGGCATGATCAGGCGGTGCCGCTCGGGCTTGAGCCGGTGGCGCCATCACCTGCTTGACGGTGGACCCCGGAACAAGCCCGGGGTGACGATAGGGCGTTGTCCGCCCCACCTCCGACCGCGCGGGCCTATTTTCTGTCGCCGACAGCCAATGGTCGCCGCTTCGGAATTGCTCCGTCCCATCAGCCGAGGCGTGGAGCGGTCGGCAATTCCATCCGTTGGGAAATCCATCTAACGGGGCGGGGCAATCGGGAAATCTGAAAAAGGGGCCGGGCAATGACGATCGAAACCTTGTCGAGCAATCGCAGCTTCGGCGGTATCCAGAGCGTGCATCGCCATGCCTCGGCCGAAACCGGCACCGACATGGCCTTTTCCGTCTTCCTGCCGCCGCAGGCGATCGCCGGGGAGAAGCGGCCGGTGGTGTGGTATCTTTCCGGCCTCACCTGCACCCATGCCAATGTCACCGAGAAGGGGGAATATCGGCGGGTCTGCGCGGAACTGGGCCTGATCTTCGTCGCGCCCGATACGTCCCCACGCGGGGAAAGCGTGCCGGACGATCCCGACGGCGCCTATGATTTCGGGCTGGGCGCGGGCTTCTATGTCGATGCGACCGAGGCGCCCTTCGCCGCCAATTATCGCATGCGCAGCTATGTCGAGCGCGAGTTGCCGGGGCTCATTGCCGGGCATTTCCCCGCGGACATGGGGGCGCAGGCGATCATGGGGCATTCGATGGGCGGCCATGGCGCGCTGACCATCGGGCTCCGCAATCCGGCCGCCTATCGCAGCATTTCCGCTTTCGCGCCGATCGCCTCGCCCATGCGCTGCCCCTGGGGCGAGAAGGCGCTGGGCGGCTATCTGGGACCGGATCGTGCGCGCTGGCGGGATTATGACGCGACGGCCCTGATCGAGGACGGCGCGCGCGTCGATGCGCTGCTGGTGGACCAGGGCGAGGCGGACGCTTTCCTGGAAACCCAGCTCAAGCCCGAGCTGCTGGCCGAGGCGTGCGATCGCGCCGGCATCCCGCTGACGCTACGGATGCAGCCGGGCTATGACCACAGCTATTATTTCATCTCCACCTTCATGGAGGATCATCTGCGCTGGCACGCCCGGCGCCTTGGCTGAAATAGCCCCATGCCCCCTCCCGCAATGGGAAGGGGGCATAGGCGCAGGCGCGATCAGATGCCGCTGGGCCGCCGTTCGCCGATGACCTTGACGGCGAAGTCCATGGCCGGCCCCGGCGTGGGCGCGGTCTTGGTCTTCAACTCGTAGTTCGGATGCGGCAGGGCGAGATCGAGCCGGTGGAAGATCCGGGCGATGCTCATCGCCATCAGCACCTCGGCCAGGCCCTGGCCCAGGCAGGAATGCGGGCCGCGCCCGAAGGGGGAATAGGCTCCCTTCTGAAGATGCTCCGCGCGGGGGCGCTGATACCGATCCACATCGAACTTGTTCACGTCAGGGAAGAATTCCTCCATGAAGTGCGGCACGCTGGTGCCGATATAGATCATCTCGTCCTTGGGGATGGTGTAGCCCGCATATTCGAAGTCGAAATTGGCGACGCGCATCTGCGCCACCGCGATCGGCCAGAGCCGCATGGCTTCCATCACCGCGCCGTTGATGACCGGCAGCTTGCGGATATCGTCCTCGTTCAGCGTTTCCTTGGCGAACAGCTCGTCCGCCTCGGCCTGGACGCGGGCCAGCACCTCGGGATTCTTGAGGACGCCGTAGATGCAGGCGGCCATGGTGTTGGCGGCGGTATCGAGCCCGGCGACATAGGGGCCGGTGACGGTGAGGATCAGGTTCTGATCCGGCATGATATCCTTGTCGTCCAAATTGGCGCGGATGATGTCCGTGATCAGGTTCTTGGGCGCGGTGCCGTCCGCCACCTTCCGCTGGAAATCGGCGATCATGGTGTGGCCGAGCTCTTCCACCCGGCGGCGCGCCTTACGGAAGCGGGGATCGTGCAGCATGATCTTCGGCCGCTGGCGCGTGACCAGCACGTTCAGGATGGTGAGGATCGCGAAGCGGATATCCTTCACATATTCCAGCGGGGCCTGGCCGGTGAGCAGCATGCCGAGCTGTTCGACCACCATATATTGCATCGCCTCGACCACGGGGATGTCGGTGCCGACATCCCAGCGGCGGCCGATCGCGCGATCGGTGATGTCGCGCAGATTGTCATACTGGCCCTGCACCGCCTCGCGCGAGAAGCCTTCGCGCATCAGGGTGCGCAGCTTGATGTGCCGTTCGCCATCGGTGCTGGTGATGGTTTCGGTCGCCCCATATTCCTTGATGAGGCCTTCCCAGAATTCCTTCGAGCGGAGCGCGTCGCGGCCCTCGCGGGTCGTCATGAAGGTGGCGGATTCCGGCCCGGCGATGACGATCGATTCGCGGCCGAACACCTTGATCCGGAACACCGGCCCATGTTCGCGATAGCAGCGGACGAAGAAGGCGGCGGGGTCCTTCGCCATTTCCAGCGTGTTGCCCAGGAAGGGAATGCCGGGGACCACCGGAATCTCGCTGGCAGGGCGTGCCCTGGGCGCCGGACTGGCGTCATTCGTCGGCTTTTCGAGAACCGTTGCCATCAAACGTCTCCTTTCAATCGCGGCCCTTTCGAGGGGCCTCTGTTCGTTCAGGCGAGGCCGGGGCGGCGTTCGCCGAGAATGCGGATCGCGAAATCCATCGCGGGGCCGGGACTGGGGGCCGTCTTGGTCTTCAGGACATAATCCGGCGTCGGCAGCGCCAGATCGAAACGGTGGAACACGCGCGCGATGCTCATGGCCATCAGCACCTCGGCAAGTCCCTGGCCCAGACAGGAGTGCGGCCCGCGGCCGAAGGGCGAATAGGCGCCCTTCTGGAGGTGTTCGGCGCGCGGGCGCTGATAGCGGTCCACATCGAACCGCATCGGATCGGGATAAAATTCCTCCATGAAATGCGGCACGCTGGTGCCGACATAGAGCATGGAATCCTTGGGGATGACGTAGCCGTCATATACGAAGTCGAAATTGGCGGCCCGCATCTGGGCCACCGCGATCGGCCAGAGCCGCATGGCTTCCATCACCGCGCCGTTGATGACGGGCAGCTTGCGGATATCCTCCTCGCCCAGCGTTTCCTTGGCGAACAGATCGTCCGCCTCGGCCTGCACGCGCGCCGTGATCTCCGGGTCCTTCAGGATGCCGTATATGCAGGCGGCGATGGTGTTGGCGGCGGTATCGAGGCCAGCGACATAGGGGCCGGTGACGGTGAGGATCAGGTTCCGATCCGGCATCAGATCCTTGTCGTCGCGATTGGCGCGGATGATGTCGGTGATCAGATTGTCCGGCGCGGTGCCTTCGTCCAGCATGCGCTGGAAATCGGCGATCATCCGGTGGCCAAGCTCGTCCACGCGCGCCCGCGCCCGCTTGTAGCGGGGGTCCTTCAGCATGATCTTCGGCCGCTGGCGCGTGACCAGCACGTTCAGGATGGTGAGGATCGCGAAGCGGATATCCTCGACATAATCGAGCGGCGCCTTGCCGGTCAGGATCATGCCGAGCTGCTCGACGATCATATACTGGATCGCGGAGACGACCGGCAGCCGGGAGCCCACCTGCCAGCGGCGCGCGATCGCGCTGTCGGTGATGCGGACCAGATCGTCATACTGGCCGTGCACCGCCTCGCGCGAGAAGCCCTGGCGCATCAGCGTGCGGAGGCGGACATGGCGTTCGCCGTCCACGCCGTTGATCACCTCGGTCGCGCCATATTCGTCGGCGACGCCCTGGTTATATTCCTTCGACCGCAGGGCATCGCGGCCCTCCCGCGTCGTCATGAACAGGGCGGATTCGGGGCCCGCGATCACGATGGATTCGCGGCCGAACACCTTCACCTTGAAGACGGAGCCATATTCGCGATAGCAGCGCAGGAAGAAGGCGGCGGGGTCCTTCGCCATTTCCAGCGTGTTGCCGAGGAAGGGCACGCCCGAGACAAGGGGGATCTCGCTCGCCGGACGCGCAAGCGAAGGATCGCTCGTTTCCGGCGCCATTGGTCTTTCGAGTAGCGTGGCCAAGACAACCTCCTGTCTATCCGGCCGGTGCCGGCCCGCCCCGGCGCCACCGGCGGCGGCATGGGGCGAACCGGCGATATCGGCCCGATCAGGGCATCAGCAGATGCTCCACGAACATCGCCGCTTCCTTCGGGAAGGGCGGGTAGAACATCGGCGCGCCCTGCGCGGGATCCAGCGCATCCTCCACGACCGCGCGGCCGTTCGAGAATTCCTGGAAGCCGGCCTTGCCGCCCAGCCGGCCGATGCCGCTGTGGTTCGAGCCGCCGAAGGGCAGGGTGGGGATGTTCGCCTGGATCGCCGCATTGTTGACGGCGGCCGAGCCCGAACGGGTATGATCGATATACCAGTCGGCGGTCTCGCGATCCTGGGTGAAGACATAGAGGCCGAGCGGCTTGGGCCGCTTGGCGATCTCCTTCACCGCTTCCTCGCGGGTGGAGAAGCTGTGGACGGTCAGCACCGGGCCGAACACTTCCTCCTGGAAGATTTCCATATCCTCGGTCACATTGTCGAGGATGGTGGGCGAAACGAACCGGGTCGCCGGGTCCACCTCGCCGCCCATCAGCACGCGCGCGCCCTTGGACACGGCATCGTCGATCAGCGCCTTGATGCGGAGCGTGTGGCGCTCGTTGACGATGCGCGGCAGATCCTCCGAGCTTTTGAAGCCATCGCCGTTCGGATTGTAGAAGGCGGTGATCTTCTCCTTCAGCTTGTCCACATAGGCATCCTTGATGCTTTCATGGACCAGCAGATAATCGGGGCACAGGCAGACCTGGCCGGCGATCAGGTGGCGGACGAAGGCGATCTTGGACCCGGCATCCTCCAGATCGGCATCGCGTTCGATCACGGCGGGGTTCTTGCCGCCCATTTCCAGCGTGACGCCGGCGAAATGGCGGGCGGCGGCTTCCATCACCAGCCGGCCGACGCGGTTGTTGCCGACATAGCAGATGTGATTGAACGGCAGCTTCAGCAGCGCCTGCGCCACTTCCGGGCCGCCGGTGATGACGGCCACGTCATCCGCGAGGCCGGCCTTCTCGATCACCTGGCGCACCATCTCGGCGGAAAGCGGCGCCACCTCGGACGGCTTCAGCACCACGGCGTTGCCGGCGGCGATCATGCTGATGAGCGGGGAGAGGCTGATGAGCACCGGGGAGTTCCAGGTGGACAGGTGCAGCACCACGCCCTTGGGTTCCCAGTGGATATAGGCCTTGCGCCCCTGGAGCATCGGCACGTCCTCGACGGCCTCGTTGCCCATCCAGCTTTCCAGTCGCTCGCAGAAGAAGTTGATCTCCTCCTTCAGCGGGATGAGGTGGAGCTTGCCGTCCATGCCCAGCTCGTCATGGCCGGCCTGGCCGATTTCGGCGCGCAGCTCGTAGACGGCCTGGTAGAGCGCGCGCAGCTTGGCGATGCGTTCGGCGGCGGTGGTGCGGGCCAGCGCGGGGGCGCGGGCCTGCAGCCTGTCGAAGACGTCCTGATAGGGATTGGCTTCGGCGACGGGGGAATATTGGTTCATCTCGGCCAACTCCTCACATCATGTCCGGAATGGCGGGCTGGCGACGCTCGATCATGTCGTCATACCGCTTGCGGATCGCGTCCTTGGTCTTGTCGGTCAGCGGCAGGATGTAGAAATCGTCCCGCAGGATCGACTGATAAACCTCCTCGGCGAAATCCTCCGGCTTGGTCAGCGGCACTTCATGGCCGATCAGCATCTTCATCGCCGCCTGGAATTCGTCGACATTGTTGATGCCGGCGCCCGACGCGATGGCGGGATCGTCATATTCCTTCTGCAGGTTGCGGTGCGAGCTGAACAGGTTGGTGTCCACCACGTGCGGGCCGGGGAAGAGGATCGCCGCGCGAACCTGCGTGCCCGAGAATTGGAGCTGGTAGGAAAGCACCTCCATCAGCGCGATCAGCGCCGCCTTCGACGCCGAATAGGCCGCGCCCGACGGCGGGAAGACGATGCCCGCGCCCGAGGATGTCGCCGCGATCAGCGCTTCCTCGCCCTGCGCGATCAGGGTGGGCATGAAGGATAGCACGCCGTTCAGCGGCCCGAAGAAGTTCACGTCCATCGCCCAGCGATAGGCCTTTTCGGGCGTATCCCAGATGGTGGGGCCGCCGCCGCCGCCGACGCCGGCATTGTTGAACACCAGATGGACCTTGCCATATTCGGCCAGCGCGCGATCGCGCAGCGCGTCCACCTGCTCGCGCTTGGAGACGTCTGCCACCTGGCCGATCGCGGTGCCGCCGGCGGCCTTCACCTCGGCCACCGCGGCTTCCAGCGCGTTCGCTTCGATATCGGAGAGGACGACCTTCGCCCCGGCCCGCGACAGGCGGAGCGCGAGCTGCTTGCCGACCCCGCTGGCGGAGCCGGTTATTACCGCGACCTTATCCTTCAAATCCTGCATTTGCCTTCATCCTCTCATTTGATGTCGTTGGCAGGCTGACGGGGGGAGGGGATCAGCCCTCGGGCAGAGCCTCCCCGCGTTCGCGCGCGATCTTTTCAATCAGTGGAACGATCAACCGGTCGATTATGGTCTCGGTGTCGGTCGAATAATGTTGTGCCTGGGCGCGGATCAGCGGCAGCTCCTCCGGCGCATAATGGGTGAGGGCCGCCTGGACGCGCGCGGTGGAGGAGCGGCCCCGTGCGCGGCTCGCCCGCTCACGGCAGATCGCCACCGCGCCGGCGATCGCCAGCGCGCCGATATGGCTCTGTATCTCCAGCGCCTTTTCCGAGGTGAAGCCGCGCGTCACCATGCCCTGCAGGAACCGCTCGGCCACCTCCAGCTCGACCTCCGGCCCCAGGCCCGCATCGATGAACTGGACGATGATCTGCGGATAGCGGACGAGCTGGTCCTGGATGGCATGGGCGAAGGCGGCGATATATTTCGACCAGTGCAGGTCGCTCGCCTCGTCCATGTCGAGCGAGGAGACCTGTCGCGCGGCCGCCAGCTTCAGGAGCTCGTCGCGGCTGCCGACATATTGGTAGAGCGTGGCGGTGCCCACGCCGAGATGCTCGGCAAGGCGTTTCATGCTGATGGCGGCCAGGCCGATATCGATCGCGGCGTCGATCACCATATCCCGGGTGAGCAGGCGTGGTCGGCCGATCGAGCGGCGGGGCGTAGGCATTTCTCGAATCACATTCGGATACTCGTTCGGAAAGATCGGGACGTCAACCCCGTCGCGCCACGATCCGGCGACAGGGCCTTCCCAGACGGCCGGTGTCGTCCTATCGGCATGGCCATGTCCATTCATATTCTCCTGACCGGCGCGAGCCGGGGTATCGGCGCCGCCATCCGCGAAAGCCTGGGCGGGTTGCCGGACGTCCGCGTGGTCGGCCAGGCCACCCGTGCGGCGGACGCGCAAACGATCGCCTGCGACTTCGCCGATCCCGACGCACCCGCGCGGCTGTGGGGCGAGGCGCTGGAGCGGCTGGACGGCCGGATCGACGTGCTCATCAACAATGCCGGCATCTTCGAAGCCACGCCGATCGGCCTGCCCGACGCCGAATGGCGCGCCGGCTGGGAACGCACCCTGCAGGTGAACCTGCTCGCCGCCACCGATCTTTGCCGCCGCGCGGTGCTCCATTGGCAGGAGCGGAAGGCCGGCGGCCGCATCGTCAATGTCGCCAGCCGCGCGGCGCACCGTGGCGACAGCCCCGATCATTGGCATTATGCCGCGTCCAAGGCCGGGCTGCTGGCGGCGACCAAGACGATCGCGCGCGCTTATGCCCGGCAGGACATATTGGCCTTCGCCGTCTGCCCCGGCTTCACCATGAACGGGCCGGCGGAGGAATATATGGCGAGCCGCGGCGGGGACAGGCTGCTGGCGGATATTCCGCTGGGCCGCGTTGCCATGCCGGAGGAGGTGGCCGAGGCCGTGCGTTTCCTCGCGCTGGAGGCGCCCGCGTCGATGACGGGGGCCGTGATCGATATCAATGGAGCAAGCTATGTCCGCTAAGCAACCGGTCGCCCGCAGGGGCCGCAGGGGCCCCGCGGCGGAGCCGAAGGGCGACGGCGTGACCGGCTTTCCTTTCGATGCCCCGCGCGAGGGAAGCTGGAAGCTGACGCTCCCCTGCACCAAGGCGGAGGCGGAACTGCTGGCGGACGACGTGCCGGCGCTGGCGCTGATCGATCCGATGCCGACGATCATGACCAGCGAGCCCGATCCGGCGCGGCCGGACGACTGGCAGCTCGACGTCTATTTCGAAGGGCGGCCCGACGATGCGGCCGTGGCGCTGGTCCGTTCGCTCGTGCCCAGCGCGGACGGTGTCGAGCCGGTGATCGCCCATATTCCCGAGGAGGATTGGGTGACGCTCTCGCAGGCGGGGCTGGAGCCGATCCACGCCGGGCGCTTCCACGTCCGCACCCCGGCCGCGACCGAGGCGCCGCCCGAAGGATCGATCGCCTTCACCATCGAGGCCGGCCGCGCCTTCGGCACGGGGCATCATGAAACCACCACCGGCTGCCTGCTGATGATCGATCGGCTGAAGCGCAACGGCCGCCGCTTCACCGACATCGCCGATGTCGGCACCGGCACGGGGCTGCTCGCCTTCGCCGCGCTGGCGGTATGGCCGCGCGCGCGGGTGATCGCATCCGACATCGATCCCGTCGCGATCGAGGTGACGGCGGAAAATGCGGCGGTGAACGGCATTCCGGCCAAGGAAGGCATGATCGGGCACGGCGCGGGCCGGATCGAGCTGGTGACGGCGCCCGGCCTCGCCCATCGCCGCCTGCGCGCGCGGGTGCCCTATGATCTCATCATCGCCAATATCCTCGCCGGCCCGCTGATCGAGCTGGCGCCGGTGCTGGCGGGCGCGCTGCTGCCGGGCGGGTCGCTGATCCTCGCCGGCCTGCTGGATCATCAGGCCGATGCGGTGGCGTCCGCCTATCGCCGGCAGGGCATGCGGCTGGCCGACACGATCGTGCGCGGCGACTGGCCGACGCTGCGGCTGGTGAAGCGCCATCGATGACTTTGCCGGCCGCCGGGGCGGCGGATGACGGATTGGGCTTGCGCCCGCCGATCCACCGCCGCTAAGGCCGGCATGTCGGGGAGTAGCGCAGCCTGGTAGCGCATCTGCTTTGGGAGCAGAGGGTCGCAGGTTCGAATCCTGTCTCCCCGACCATTTTCAAGTGACGGGATTTCCACCTCTTTTCCCCGCGCTGGCCGATCAGGCCTCCCCTTCGTCCGGGAATGAGCCTGTCTCCAGCTCGAGCCATTCCGCTTCGCTGCGAGGAATGATGGCTTTGGGTTTCCGCCGGAACATTCGCTTCAGCCATTGTCCGATTGCGGCGCATATGGTCCGAAAGGCGAGCCCTGAGCGGCCCCTTGCCTGAGATGTCGGCTCGCCAAGGGGAGATGGTTCGTTTCCGCTCGATGCCGGAAGCGCCGTATCTTTGCGCTCGCGAGTGCTGGCGCCATCTCCGTCGCTTTCCTCCGATGCGGCATAAGCGGTTTGTGTGTTGGACATGATCCCAGACCCCCCGCTTATGAAGCCAGACATGCCTTGGCGGGCGGAATGCCACCGCTCAGGCCGATATCCTTGGCCCGGTCAAATTCGGTTGTGACGCCCACGTCGATGAAAAGCGCGTTCGCTGTCCGCATCTATGGCCCCTCATTCTTTCATTGAGAGGCTTCCCGGACCAAGGCCCGGTGTTCGCAACCCTGCGCGTCGAGGCTTTGCCGTCGTTGGGCAGAGCCTTGGACATGCGCGACAGCCATCCGGCCGGAAAATCCGACCGGCCCGTGGCAATGGTTACGACGCCCCCCCGCAGCCCGATTTGCGGAGCTGCCTCATCTTGATGGCAAAATGTCCGAAGGCCGTAAATAGAGATATGGAAGATGTGGCCGCCAAAGGGCGGAGTCGTGTCGCGATATCTATCGGAAGGAATATTGGAGGCGCGGATATGAATAGGGGTAGGTCAGCTTATTGAGAAAGTGAGGCCTCCGAGATGTGGCGGCAAGGGGGCTTTAAAATTCTGCGAATGGTAGCCGAGGAGCGGCTGTTCCTTGATGAGGTGGAAAGTTTCTTGACCGAAACGCTGTGTCTGGAATTGCCAGGTCGCGATATCGCCGGGTGATTGCGGATCAAGGGCCCGTGGCCTCCTCGGGGCCTCGCCTGCCTTCATACGGCCATTGGTTCTTCGTCGGGGCTTTCGGTCCGGGGTGGCGCCCGTCAGGCCGGCAGGTCGCCGATCCAGTCCCGGCGCAGTCGGGGGCCGGCCAGTGCCATCAGCGCCGCCGCCAGCAGGTAGAGCGCCAGCGAATAGAGCATCGAATGGCGGAGCGCTTCGCTGCCGTAGATCGGGGCCAGCGCGTCGGAAAGGGCGCCGAGGGCGTAGATGCCGCCGCCGAGGCCGATCAGGTTGTTGATCAGCAGGAACAGGGCCGAGGCCGTCGCGCGGGCCGGTGGCGTCACGAGATGCTGGATGGCGGCCAGCACCGGCCCCAGCCAGACATAGGCCATGGCCTGCGGCACGAGGAACAGGATGAAAGCCAGGCGCACGTCGGCGCTGTAGATGCCGATGGCGAAGAGCGGCACGCCGATCAGGAAGGCTGAAGCCGGCAGATAGGCGAAATAGGCGCGATCGCGCGAGCCCAGCCTGTCGCCCAGCCACCCGCCGAGCAGCATGCCGGCCACGCCGCCGATCAGCAGCACCGCGCCGATGAAATAGGATGTCTCCACCAGATCGAGCGCGAAGCTGCGCTGGAGCAGGCTGGGGAGCCAGAAAGCCAGCCCGTAGCCGAGCATCGAGCTTGTCGCCGCGCCGAAGGAGAGCAGCCAGAAGGAGGGCTTGCCCGCCAGCAGACGGGCGGTGGCGAGCAGGCGCGGCGCTTCCCCGGCGGCATCGGCGGCGACCTTCCTGTCGCGGACGAGGAACTTGAACAGCGGCGCGATCAGGATGCCGGCGCAGCCGACGGCCAGGAAGGCGGCCCGCCAGTCGACCGTGGCGGCGATATAGCCGCCGGCGAGAACGCCGGCCGCCGAGCCCAGCGGGATGCCGAGCGAATAGACGGAAAGCGCGAAGGCGCGGCGATGGCTGGGGAAATAATCGCCGATGAGGGCGTAGGACGGGGCGACGCCGCCCGCCTCGCCGATGCCCACGCCCAGCCGGGCGATGAAGATGTGCCAGAAATTCTGCGCGAAGCCGCAGAGCGCGGTGAAGCCGCTCCAGCAGATCAGCGAGAGGGTGATGACCCAACTGCGGCGCGTGCGATCCGCCAACCAGGCGAGCGGCACGCCGAGGGTGGAGTAGAGGAGCGCGAAGGCGACGCCGCCGAGCAGGCCCATCTGGCCATCGGACAGGCCGAGATCGTGCTGGATGGGGGCCGCCAGGATGGCCAATATCTGCCGGTCGACGAAATTGAAGATGTAGACGACCAGCAGCATCGCCAGCACGACATTGGGCCGGGACGGCTTGGCGTTCATATCGATCCGTCCGGCAGGCCGCGCAACCAATGTTCGATCGCATCGAGCGCGGCCGGCTCGTCGAGCAGGGGCGCATGCCCCCGCGACGGCACCTCGACATGGGCGAACGGCCCGTCGTGGCGGCGCGCCATCTCCGCGACGGTGGCGGGGGAAAGAAGGTCGGAAAGGGCGCCGCGCACCACGAGCACCGGCGTGGCGGACAGGGCATCCCAGAGCGGCCAGAGATCGGGCGGGATCGTGCCGGGCTCGTCGCCGCCGATGCTGCCGGCGATGGCGGGATCGTAGGCAAAGCGGACGGCGCCGTCCCCATCCTCGCGGCAGGTGCGGCGGGCGAAGGCGAGCCAGTCCTCCGCCGTGAAACCGGGAAAGGCCTCCGCATTGATCGCGGCGCAGCGCGCGGCCGCCTCGGCCCAGTCCGCGAAGGCCGCGCCCGGCCCGACATAGCCCTGGATGCGGGCGAGGCCCGCGGGTTCCAGGCGGGGGCCGATATCGTTGAGGGCGATGGCCGATATGCGATCGGGCTGCATCGCGGCCATCATCATCGCCATCAGCCCCCCCATGGAGGTGCCGATCAGGGTCACCTTATCCACGCTCAGCCCGTCCAGCAGCGCGAACATGTCCGCCGAATAGATATCGGGCCGGTAATTGCCCGGATTGGCATCATGATCCGAAAGGCCGCGCCCCCGCTGGTCCGGCACGATCAGGCGGTATCGCCCGGCGAGATGCCGGGCCAGCGGCTCGAAATCGGCGCTGTTGCGGGTCAGGCCGTGCATCAGCAGCAGCGTGGGCCCTTCGCCCGGGTAGATGCGGGCGAAGAGCTCCAGCCGGCCGCACGCGCTGCGATAGCGGTGCGGCACGAAGGCGGTGGGATCGATCGTCACGAAGGGGCGCCGCGACCGCGTCAGAAATTATAGGTCGCGGTCACGAAGACCTGGCGCGGGCTGCCGTAAAAGGCGGTCAGCGTGCCCTCCTTGCCGAGCGTCGGGATAAGGTTGCCGTTCGGCGCCGTTCTGAGCGCCCCGGTGACGGGATCGGCATCGAGGAAGGTATAGCCCGACGTCTTATACTGCTTGTCGAGGAGGTTGCGGCCGTGCAGCCCGAGGCTCCAGCGATTGGCCGGCGCGGTATAGACCAGGCTCGCATCCCACAGCGCATAGCCCTTCTGGTCGATATAGGGGTTGGGGATTTCGAACTGGTAGGTCTTGCTGCGGTAGGACACGGTCGAGCTCA
The DNA here is from genome assembly GCF_003034225.1 of Edaphosphingomonas fennica. GTDB lineage: Bacteria > Pseudomonadota > Alphaproteobacteria > Sphingomonadales > Sphingomonadaceae > Sphingomonas_E > Sphingomonas_E fennica. The sequence goes on along the minus strand of NZ_PHHF01000044.1, from coordinate 80,744 downwards.
GGCTGATCTCGCCATCGGCCAGGGGCGCGGCATAGGTGAAGGTGCCGCTGCCGGTCCATTTGGGCGTGTTCTGCACCTTGCGGAAATCGGCGACGTCGACCGGGCCCTGGCCGGGAACCTGCGTCACATATTCCTTATATTTGGCATCGATATAGCCGAGCGAGCCGGAGAAGGTGATCCTATCCCCCGCCATCGCCAGATCGCGGCCGAGGCGGGCCGTCGTCTCAAGCTCCAGCCCCTGGAAGCGCGCCTTGCCGGCATTGGTGATGACGCCGCAGAAGGTGGGGACGCCGTTGACCACGCAGCCCGACGATCCGGGGATCTGCACGTCCTTGTAATCCATGCGGAAGGCCGCGAGCGCCACATAGAGCGCCCCGTCGAGCAGATTGCCCTTGTAGCCGACCTCGTAGCTGTCCACCGTTTCCGGGCGGAAGCTGAGATAGGCGGCGATTTCCGAATCCTCGAGCACGCCGTCGCGGTTGAGATCGGGCGCGTTCACGCCGACGCCGCGCGGATCGAAGCCGCCGCCCTTGAAGCCCTGCGAATAGCTCGCATAGATATTGTGATCGCGGCTGGGCTGGTAGCTTACCGAGACGCGCGGGGTGAATTTGTTGAATTTCCGGCTGCCGTCGAAATCGGTGCCCGGCGCGCCGAGCGGCAGGCCGATCCCGCCGAACACCGGCGATCCGCCGCCGAGATAATTCTGGCGGAGAATATAGGCGCTGCGCTTGTCCCAGGTGTAGCGGCCGCCGGCCGAAAGGCTGAGCTGTTCGGTGAATTTGAAGGTGAAATCGCCGAAGATCGCATAGGTATCGGTATCCACATCCGCCTGGGTGAAGGCGGTGAGGCCGGGGAGCAGTATCGGATCGGACGTGAACAGCCGCACGTCGAACTGGGTATCGGCCTTGGCGGACAGATAATAAGCGCCGATGAGGCCGGTCAGCGGGCCGCCATTGTCATATAGCAGCTGGAATTCCTGGCTGACCTGTTCGTTGCGGTAATAAGCCGGGACGTCCACGTCGACGGCGGCCAGCGCATCGAAATCGATCGGCGAGGCGCTGTCGTCCTTGCGCCAGCCGCTGATCGACCGCAGCGTGAAGCCGGCGCCGAGATCGGCGGTGACGTTCATGGAGAGGCCATATGCCTCCACATCCTGCTTGGGATCGTTGAGCGCGCCTTCGCTGTCATACACGTCCGACAGAACCGGCGTGCCGGAAACCAGCCCAGGGATCAGGCGGTGCCCGCCGCGCGGGTTGCTCTTGTCCTTGGTATAGTCGCCGGAGATGCGGATCTCCACCGGCGCGCCATGGCCGCCCACTTCCAGCGTGCCGCGCGCGCCCCACACATCCTTGTTGTAATTGTCGAGGCCGGTGGTGAGGTTTTTTCCGAAGCCCCCGCGCGAAAGCCTTGCCAGCGAGGCGCCGACGCGGACGATCGAGCCGATCGGCGCCGAAGCCGTGACCACGCCGTCCGCCTGATCGTAGCTGCCGTAGCTGCCCTTCACCTTGAGCGAGAATTCCTCCGGCAGCGGCTTGGTAACATATTTGACCGCGCCGCCGATGGTGTTGCGGCCGTAGAGCGTGCCCTGGGGGCCGCGCAGCACCTCGATCCGCTCGACATCGTAGATATCGAGCACGGCTGCCTGCGGGCGGTTGAGATAGACATCGTCCAGATAGATGCCGACGCCCTGTTCGAAGCCGGAGACCGGGTCCTGCTGGCCGATGCCGCGGATGAAGGCGGACAGCGTGGAGTTGGTGCCGCGCGAGGTTTCCAGCGTGACGTTGGGCGTGGTGAGGCCGATATCGGTAAGATCGATGGCGCCCGCCTTTTCGAGCTGCGCGCCGCTGAAGCTGGTGACGGCGATCGGCACGTCGATCAGCCGTTCCTCTCGCCGCCGGGCGGTAACGATGATGGCGGCGTCGGCTTCGTCGATCGAGACGGTCGGTTCGATCGATTGCGCCTGGGCCGTGCCGCCGGAGGCGAGGCCCGACGCGACCAGCACCGCCGCAAGACCGATATTTGCGCCACGCACGAGAAAACGGGCCTTGCCCATCGCATCACTCTCCCTGGTTTCGTTCTATTTGAGGGAGCTATATTGATAGTTGAACCATCTTTCAATATGGCTCGTTGCCATAGCATCGGTCAGCGGGTAGCTGTGTCTTCATGACCACATCAGAACCGTCCTCCGGGCCCGTCGGAAACAAGGTTCCGCGCACGGAGCGGGGGCGGCAGACCCTGCGCAAGCTGCTGGACGCCGCGGCCATCGAATTTGGCGAGAAGGGGTTTCACGAAGCCTCGATCATCGGCATCACCGGCCGGGCCAAGACGGCGCTGGGAACCTTCTACACCTATTTCGATTCCAAGGACGAAATCTTCCGCGCGCTGGTGACGGACCTGAGCGATCGCGTGCGATCCACGGTGGGCGCGGCGCTGACCGGCAGGGCGGACGGCGGCGCCCTGGAGACCGAGCGCGAGGCGCTGGCGGCTTTCCTGCGCTTCGCCGGCGAGCATAAGGAAATCTACCGGATCATCGACGAGGCCGAGTTCGTCGACCCCGCAAGCTATCGCAGCCATTACGAATCGACCGCGCGGCGCATCTTCGAGCGATTGCAGGCCGGCGGCCGATCGGGCGAGCTGCGTACCGATCTTCAGGAAGCCCATGCCTGGGCGATCATGGGCATGAACGTGTTCCTGGGCCTGCGCTACAGTATCTGGTCCGAAGAATTGCCGGCGGATCAGGTCGCCGAAGTAGCCCGATCGATATTGCAGGACGGCATTACCCGGCCTTCATCCTGACCGGTTCTGCCCGTCATTTTCGGGCATCCGCATTAATCGTTTGATATTTGGCGAACATCTTCACAAGATACTGCGCCCGATAGGGCATGTTGCGCGGCCAGATTTTGCGGGAGGCGTCGATCGCGTTCCCGCGCATGCTTCGGGAGCCCAGCCATGCGCCTGCTTGCCCGCCTGTTTGCCGCGATCCTCCTCCTGATCGGACTGGGCCTTGCGCTTGGCGGCGCATGGTTGGCCGCGCTGGGCGGATCGCCTTATTATCTGCTGGTCGGGCTGGCCTATATGGCGGCCGCCTTCCTGGCATGGCGCGGGCGCGCGGCCGCCCTGTGGCTGATGGCGACGATCATGGCGGCGACGCTGGCCTGGGCCTTGTGGGAGGCGGGGCTGGATTATTGGGCGCTGTTCCCGCGCCTGATGGCGCCGCTGGCGCTGACGGGGCTCGGCCTGGCCTTCCTGCCTTCGCTGGTCCGCACGGGTGCGCGGAAGGCGGCTTATGCCGGCGCGGGGGGCTGCGGCATCGTCTTCGCCGCCCTGTTCGCCTTCGCCTTCGTGCCGCATGGCGCGATCATGCCCGCGGCCGGCGCGACCTATCCGGTGAGCAGCGGCAGCAACGGCCCGGACAATTGGACCTCCTACGGCAAGACGACCGAGGGGCTGCGCTACACCGCTTATACCCAGATCAACCGGGAGAATATCAGCAAGCTGCGCCCGGCATGGACGTTCCGCACCGGCGACAGCGGCCCCGGCATCGACCAGAACACCCCGCTCCAGATCGGCGACACGCTCTACACCTGCTCGCGCAACAACCGCATCGCCGCGATCGACGTCGACAGCGGCAAGCCGCGCTGGACCTTCGATCCCCAGGCCAGGTCGCCGATCTGGCAGCGCTGCCGGTCGCTGGCCTTTTTCCACGACGATGCGAGCGCTGCGGACGCGCCCTGCGTCGACCGGATCATCGCCACCACCATCGATGCCCGCCTCTTCGCGCTGGATGCCCGCACCGGCGCGCGCTGCCCCGGCTTTGGGCAGGACGGCATGGTCGCGCTCTCGCAAGGCATGGGGCCGATCAAGCCCGGCTATTATTTCCAGACATCCGGGCCGCTGGTGGCGCGCAACCTCATCATCATCGGCGGCTGGGTGGTCGACAATCAGGAGGTGGGCGAGCCTTCCGGCGTGATCCGCGCCTTCGACGTGCGCAGCGGGGAACTGGCCTGGGCCTGGGATCTCGGCAATCCGGCCATCACCAAATTGCCGCCGCCGGGGCAGACCTATACGCGCGGCACGCCCAATATGTGGACGACCGCCGCCTATGATGACCGGCTGGGGCTGATCTACCTCCCGCTCGGCAACGCCACCCCCGATTATTACGGCGTCGGCCGCGCGCCCTGGGCGGATGCCTATAATGCGACGCTCGTGGCCCTCGACGTCGCCACCGGGCGGGAGCGGTGGAAGTTCCAGACCGTCCACCACGACATCTGGGATTATGATCTGCCGGCCCAGCCCGCGCTCATCGACGTGGCGGACGGCCGCGGCGGCAAGGTGCCCGCCTTGCTGCTGCCCACCAAGCGCGGCCAGCTCTTCCTGCTCAACCGCGCGACCGGCGCGCCGCTGGCGGAGGTGGCGGAAAAGCCGGTGACGCAGGTGGGCGCGGCGCCGGGCGAGCGGCTCTCGCCCACCCAGCCTTATTCCGTCGGCATGCCGGTGATCGGTGCCATGCGGCTCAGCGAGAAGCGGGCGTGGGGCATGACGATGTTCGATCAGCTCGCCTGCCGCATATCCTTCCGCCAGCATCGCTATGATGGGGATTTCACCCCGATCGGGCTCAGGAAGGCGCTGGAGCAGCCGAGCAATGTCGGCGGGCTCAACTGGGGCAGCCTTTCGGTCGACGTCGCGACCAACCGGGTGTTCATGAACGATATCCGGACGCCCGCATCCTACCGGCTGGTGCCGCGCGCCGACTATCCCGCTTACTCGAAGAAGGTGCCGAGCGACGGCACCGGCCACGGCCCGTCGCCGCAGGCGGGCACGCCCTACGGCATGGGCACGATGTTGTGGATGAGCGGGCTGGGCGTCCCCTGCGTGCAGCCGCCCTTCGGCACCATCACCGCCATCGACCTCGACAGCCGCAGGATCGCCTGGCAGGTGCCGGCCGGCACGGCGGAGGAGCTCGGGCCGCTGGGCCTGAAGCTCGGCCTGCCGATGCCGATCGGCATGCCCACCTATGCCGGCACCTCGGTAACGGCCGGCGGCCTCCTCTTCTTCGCGGGCAGCCAGGATTTCTACCTGCGCGCCTATGACACCGCCACCGGACGCGAGCTGTGGAAGCATCCGCTGCCGGTGGGATCGAGCGCGACGCCGATGACCTACATCTCCCCCCGGACGGGGCGGCAATATGTGGTCGTGTCGGTAGGCGGCGCGGCCCATTCCGAGGCGGTGGGCGATTATGTGATGGCTTTCGCCCTGCCGACGGGCTGATCGGCCTGGCTTGCATTTTTGTTCTCTTTATGTTCCATTCGGCCCATGGCGATCAACGGGCGTGGAGCGACGGGCAACCGGACCAGCCGGCGTTTCGGCCTTCCCGAGCGGGAGGCCGACGGCGACTGGCTGGACGACCGTGAAGCGGTGGACGGGCCGCCGCCCGGGCTAAAGACGACCGTGACGGCGCTGACCCCGCGCACGATCATCACCTACAATAAATCGCCCGACATCGGCTTCGATCGCTCCATCAACGCCTTTGGCGGCTGCGAGCATGGCTGCATCTACTGTTTCGCGCGGCCGACGCATGCCTATCACGATCTGTCGCCGGGGTTGGATTTCGAATCGCGGTTGTTCGCCAAGCCCGATGCCCCGGCGCTGCTGCGGCGTGAGCTGATGAAGCCCGGCTATCGGGTGGGGCCGATCGCGATGGGGACGAATACCGATCCCTATCAGCCGATCGAGGGCGAATGGCGCATCACGCGCGGCATATTGGAGGTGCTGGCGGAGACAGGCCATCCGCTGACGATCACCACCAAAACCGATCGCGTGATGCGGGATATCGACCTGCTGGCGCCAATGGCCGAGAAGGGGCTGGCGGCGGTGGCGCTTTCGGTGACGTCGCTGACGCCGGAGATCGCGCGGACCATCGAGCCGCGCGCGCCGCGCCCCGAGCGGCGGCTGGCGGCGGTGCGGGCGCTGCGGGCGGCAGGCGTGCCGACCTTCGTATCGATCGCGCCCGTGATCCCGGCGATCACCGATCATGAGATGGAGCATCTGGTGGAGGCGGCGGCGGATGCAGGCGCGATCGGCTGCTTCTTCATCCCCGTGCGCCTGCCGCATGAGGTGGCGCCCCTGTTCCGCGCCTGGCTGGATGCGCATTTTCCCGATCGCGCGGCCAAGGTGATGGGGATCATCCGCGACATTCGCGGCGGGCGGGACAATGATCCCGGATTCCACAGCCGGATGAAGGGGGAGGGCGCCTGGGCAGAGCTGATGCGCACCCGTTTCCACATCGCCTGCCGCAGGCACGGCCTCGTCAATCGCCACGTCCCGCTCAGGACCGATCTGTTCCGCCCGCCGGAAGGCGACCAGCTGAGATTATTCTGACCGAAAAACGGTCGAAATCCCGCAACAAGGGCCTATGATCGGCAGGAATCGAAGAATTGAGGCCGCAAGGCCGGAATGAGGATGACATGAGCCCGCTTCGTCCGATCGCCGCCGCCCTGATCGCCGGCCTGCTGGCCAGCGGCGCGACCCTGCCGGCGCTGGCGGCCGCCCCGGCGCCCCAGCTCCGCGCGACGGTGAGCCCGGAGATTTCGCCGGTGCTGGAATATGTGCGGGCGCGGGCGGCGGATTCGGCGGGCCTGACGGAGCTTGCGGCGGTGGGCTATGGCGCCGCGCTCGCGGCTTCCCCCGATGACGAGCTGATCGCCACGCGGGCCTATCGCCAGGCGATGATGGCGGGCGATCGGGCGCTGGCGGTTCGCGCGGCGCGCATCCTGGATGCCAAGGACAGGCTGCCGCCCGATGGCGAGATGCTGCTGCTGGTCGAGGCGGTGGCCGCCAGGGACTGGGACGGCGCTGATGCGCTGGCCGACCGGATCGAGAAGGACCAGGTGTTCGCCTTCACCGTGCCGGTGCTGCGCGCCTGGATCGTGCGCGGCCGTGGCAAGGGCGATCCGCTGGAGCCGCTGGACGGTGCGCGCCGGGCCGGGGGCATCGCGGCGGCCTATGCGGCCGAGCATCGCGCGCTGCTGCTGATCGCGACCGGCCAGCGCGACGAGGGCGTGGCGGCGGTGAAATCGCTGACCGGGCCGGGCGGGCGCGGGGCGTTGCGGCTGCGCATCGCGGCGGCCGCGGCGCTGGTGAAGGCGGGCGATCGTGCGCAGGCCCTGGCCCTGCTGGATGGCGAGGAGCCGCTGCTGGCGGTGGCCCGCCGCCGGATCGCCGAGCGCAAGCCCCTGCCGCCCGGCGTTTCCACCGCGCCGGAAGGTTTGGCCGAGCTGTTCACCCGCGTGGCCGTGGACATCAACCGTGAGCGGGTGACGCCGATCGCGCTGACCTTCGCGCGGCTGGGCACCTTCATGGCGCCCAAGCATGCCGAAACCTGGCTGGTGGCGAGCGAGCTGCTGACCGCCCAGGAACATTATGGCACCGCGCTGAAGATATTGGACAATATCGGGCCGCGCGATCCGATGGCGGAAGCGGCGCGGGGCCAGCGGATGGAGCTTCTGGTGAAGCTGGGCGATCGCGAGACGGCGCTGGACGAGGCGCTGAAGACGGCGCGCCGATCCACCGAGCCGGCGGCGTGGACGCGGGTGGGCGGCATCTACAGCCAGCTCGACCGGCCGGCCGACGCGGCCGACGCCTATCGCCGCGCGATCGACCTTGCCGGAAGCGGCGACGGCGCCGGACCGCGCTGGACGCTGCTGTTGCTGCTGGGAAGCTCGCTCCACGAAGCGGGCGACTGGGCGGCGGCGCGCCCCGTGCTGGAGGAGGCGGCGAAGGCGGCGCCGGACGAGGCGGTGGTGCTCAACTATCTCGGCTATGCCCAGCTGGAGCGGCGGGAGAATCTGGCGGAGGCGCAGACCCTGATCGAGCGGGCGAGCGAGCTGCGGCCGGATGATTCCGCGATCACCGATTCGCTCGGCTGGACGCATTATGTGCGCGGCGACGTGCCCCGCGCGATCGAGCTGCTGGAGCGCGCGGTGGAGGGCGAGCCGGGCGAACCGACGATCAACGAGCATCTCGGCGACGCTTATTGGTCGGCCGGGCGGCGGCTGGAGGCGCGCTTTGCCTGGCGCGCAGCGCTGGTGCATGCCGACGACAAGGAAAAGCAGCGGATCAGCGCCAAGATCGACATGGGCTGGACGCCCGAAATGGCGGCTCCCTGAGCGCGATCGCCGATATCGGCCACGCCAAGATCAACCTTGCGCTGCATGTCCGCGCGCGGGGTGGCGACGGTTATCACGCGATCGAGACGATCTTCGCCTTCGCGCGGGATGGCGACGGGCTGGCGGTGGCGCCCGCCGACGATCTGAGCCTTGCCATTGATGGGCCCTATGCTGCTCTTCTGGCGGCGGAGCCTGTGGAGACCAACCTGGTGATGCGCGCGGCGCGGGCGCTGCGGGGTGCATTCGGCGTTTCGGCGGGGGCCGCGATCCGGCTGGACAAAAGGCTGCCGGTGGCCTCGGGCATCGGCGGTGGATCGGCCGATGCGGCGGCGGCGCTACGGGCGTTGGCGAGGCTGTGGGCGCTGCCGGCGGATGATGCCCGGATCATGGCGATCGCCGCGGAGCTGGGTGCGGACGTGCCGGCCTGCGTGGCGAGCCGGACGGCCTGGGCGGACGGGCGCGGCGACCGGCTGGTTGCGATGGCGGGAGCCGAGGCGCTGGCCGGAATGCCGCTGCTGCTGGTCAATCCCGGCGTCGCCTGCCCGACGGGGCCGGTGTTCCGGGGCTGGGACGGCGTGGATCGCGGGCCGCTGGAGCGGGGCGATCCCCTGCGGGCGGCGCTGGCCGGCCTGAACGATCTGGAGGCGCCAGCGAGGGCACTGGTGCCAGAGATAGGCGAGGCGATCGGGTTGATCGCCGGCATGCCGGGGGTGGTGCTGGCGCGCATGTCGGGATCGGGTGCCACCTGCTTCGCCCTTTTCGCCGAAGCGGCCGATCGCGATGCCGCGGCCGGCCGGCTGATGGCCGCGCGGCCGGGCTGGTGGTGTCTCGCAACGGCACTGATCTGACCCGACCGTCCCGAAACGGGACGGGGCGTTCCGCCGAAAGCCCCGGCTTTCCGCCCTTCGCCCATATGGCATGACGCTTGCTGATCGTTACGGTAGCGGATCGCTGCGCGCGCGGCGGTGCATCCATCCGCGGGCGGCCGGTCCATCCCCCATGATGCAACCCGCCGTCAGGGGGCGGCGGTTCCTTGCGGAGCCGCCGCCCTTCCCCTGCCGGACCGGCGATATCTATCGGGACGGAAGCTGATCCGCCTGCCCGGCGACGAGATCGAGGGGCATGGGGCCGTTCGCCAGCACCAGCGCGTGGAATTGCCGCCGGTCGAAACGCCGGCCGCGCGCCTTGGCCATCGCGTCCCGTATCTCGAGCAGGCGAATCTGGCCGAGCTTGTAGCCCAGCGCCTGCGCCGGCCAGGCCATATAGCGTTCGATTTCCGCCACCACGCGGCTTTCCGCCACGCCGGTGACGTCGCGCATATAGGCGATGGCCTGTTCGCGGCTCCAGCGCATCGCATGCATGCCGGTATCGACGACGAGGCGGACGGCCCGGAACAATTCGTCCTGCAGGCGGCCGAGATTGCCGAGCGGGTCTTCGGCATAGGCGCCCATCTCGGCGGCGAGCTGCTCGGCATAGAGGCCCCAGCCTTCCTGATAGGCGTTGAAGCTGGCGATGCGCAGCAGCAGCGGCGCCTCGCCCAGCGCCAGCGCGATGCAGCTCTGCGTATGATGGCCGGGCACGCCTTCATGGTAGCTGAGCGTAGGCAGGCGGAAGCGGGCGACGGCGTTCATGTCGCGCAGGTTGATCCAGTAGGTGCCGGGGCGCGAGCCATCGAGCGACGGGCCATCGTAGAAGCCGCCGGGGGCGCCATCCTCCGTCGCCAGCGGGATGCGGCGGACCTCGAGCGGCTGGGTGGGGATCAGCGCGTTGGGCAGGATTTCGGCATAGCGCTCCTCCATCTGGTGGACGAGGCCGCGCACATAATCGAGCAGGTCGGCGCGGCCCCGATCGCTGTCGGCGAAGAGGTTGGCCGGATCATGGGCCAGCGCATCCATGCGCGCGCCGATGCTGCCCCGGGTAAGCCCCCGCGCGGCGAGCAGATCGCCCATGGCGGCGGAGATGCGCTCCACCTCGGACTGGCCGATCGCGTGGATATCCTCCGCCGGCAGGTGCGAATCCGCCAGCGCCAGGACGTTGGCGGCATAAAGCGCCTCGCCCTGCGGCTGCGCCCAGAGCCCGGCCTCCGCCCGGCCGCGCGGCAGCATCGCGACCATCTGCCGGCGCAGCGCCTGGAAGGCGGGCCGCGCGCGCTTGCGGAGCGCGGTGATCGCGCGTTCCTCCGCCTTCGCGCGGAAGCTGGCGTCCAGCCGGGCCGCGTCGGTGCGGGTGCGCAAGGCCGCGATCAGGGGATGATCCGCCTCCGGCCCGGCCAGGAAGGCATCCAGCACCGGCAGCGTCCTGGCGATCAGCGCGGCGGGCGGGACGGCGCCGGCCGCCTCGTCCGCCCGCACCTTTTCGATCACGCCGGCGAAGGCCGTGGGGAAGTTGTCCAGCTTGGCGATCCAGGCGTCCACCGCCTGCGGCGTGGCGAGCGACTGCTGCGCCTGCATCGCGTTCGGCGTGTCGATGTGCGGGCCGGCGATCTGGGTGACGAGATAGGGCACATGGCCCGAAAAGTTGAAGGCGTTGATCCGGCCATAGGGAATGGCGGCCGACCGGTTGGCATTGGCGAGGATGTTGGCGGCGGTGGCGAGGCGCAGGCGGGCGAGATCATCGTCCTTGCCGCAGGCGACGGGCGCGAGATCGGCCGCCGCCTGGGCGAGCGCGGCCCGCCAGGCGGCCTCGCCGGCCGGGGAATAATCGTCCAGCCGGGTGGCGAGCGGGCCGCCGACATCGGCATCGGCGACGCCGTTATAGACGGCGGTTTCGGGCGTATGGGCCAGCAGCCGATCGGCGATCGCATCCAGCGGCGCACGGATCGGGCAGGGGGGCGGGGGCTTGGCGGCGGCGGGCGAAAGCAGCGAGGGCGCGGCCCAGGCGGCGATCGCGCCGCCGCCCAGCAACCTCATGGTTTCGCGCCTTGTTCCGCCCCGATCCATCCGATCATCCCCATGCCCGTGAATTGCAGTGGTGACATCCGCCGCGATCCACGGCAACTGGTCGCATGTTCCGATATGTTAGCGACGGGCCGTTCGGCCGCCTGATCATCGATCGCCCACGCCAGCGCAATGCCGTGCCGCTGGAAGGCTGGGGCGAGCTGGCGGCTGCCACGGTCGCGGCGGAGATGGCGGCGCCGTGCGCGCTGATCGTGCAATCGGCGGCGGAAGGGGCCTTCTGCGCGGGCGCGGACCTGGGCCATCTCGCCACGCTGGGGCAGGATGTCGGCGGGCGCACCGCGTTCCGGCTGGCGATGCGCGGGGCGATCGACGCGCTGGCGGCCTTGCCCTTTCCGGTGATCGCGGCCGTGGACGGCGGCTGCTTCGGCGCGGGCGTGGCGCTGATGTTGGCCTGCGACGTGGCGGTGGCGGGCGAAGGCGCGCGGTTCGCGGTGCCGCCGGCGCGGCTGGGCATCGCCTATCCGCAGGAGGATATCGACCGGCTGGCCGCGCGGGTGGGGCGCGGGCAGGCGGGGCTGATGCTGCTGGGCATGGAGACGATCGATGCGGCGGAAGCCGCGCGGATCGGGCTGGTCGAGCGCGCCGTGCCCGTGGCGCTGGCCGAGGCCGAACGGCTGGCGGCGGCGATGGCGGAGGGCGCGCCTTCGAGCTTCGCGACCCTGAAGCGGATGATCGCGGGCGTGGGGCCGGGCGTGGATACCGACGCGCTGTTCGACGCGAGCTTCGGATCGGCGGATTTCCCCGAAGGGATCGCCGCCTATCGCGAGCGTCGCAAGCCGGAGTTCCGGCGATGAGCGAGGCGTGGATCGACATTCCCGGCAATCCGGCGTCGCGCCTGCTGCTGATCGGGGATCATGCCTCCAACCGCGTGCCGGCGGACATCGACCTGGGCATCGATCCGGCGCTGCTGAACGAGCATGTCGCCATCGACATCGGCGTCGATCCGCTCGGCCGGGCGCTCTGCGCCGCGCTGGATTGCCCCGGCATATTGGGCGGGGTGTCGCGGCTGGTGACGGACCTGAACCGGGAGGAGGACAAGCCCGGCCTAGTGCCGATCGCCAGCGACGGCCACGCCGTTCCGGGCAATGCGCTGGACCATGCCGGGCGCGAGGCGCGGATCGCCCGTTTCTGGCGGCCCTACCACGCCCGCGTGGCGGAATTGATCGCGTCCGGCCTGCCGGCGATGCTGATATCGCTCCACAGCTTCACGCCGAAGCTCGCCACGTCGGACGAGCCGCGCCCATGGTCGATCGGCATCCTCTACAATGAGGACGATCGCGCCGCGCGGATCGCGATCCCGCTGCTGGAGGCGGCCGGCGTGGCGACCGGCGACAACCAGCCTTATTCGGGCAAGGTGCTGAACGCGACGATGAACCTGCACGGGGAGGGCAGCGGCATCCCCTATCTGGGCATCGAGGTGCGGCAGGACCTGATCGGCGACGAGGCCGGCGTTGCCCGCTGGGCGGGGATATTGGCGCCCGTCATCCGCGCGACGGCGGACGCCCTTATCGGCTGAGGCCGCCCGCCAGATCGAGGATCGCCGCCCATTCGGCATCGCTGACGGGCGAGACGGACAGGCGCGACTGGCGCACCATCTCCATCCCCGCCAGCCGGGGATCGCCCTTGATCGCCGCCAGCGTCACGGGCTTGGCCAGCGGGGCGACGGGGGCCACCGCCACCGATGCCCATTTGCCGTCCGGCCCATCCGGCCGGGCGGTGCGGGTGATCCGCATCACGCCCACGCACGCCTTGTCCGCGCCGCTATGGTAGAACAATGCTTCGTCGCCCACCTGCATGGCGCGCAGGTTGATGCGGGCGGTGGGGTTGCGCACGCCATCCCATTCGGTTGCGCCATCGCGGACCAGATCTTCCCACGCATAGCTTTCGCGTTCGGATTTCATCAGCCAGTGCGCCATGCGCTCTCCTTTCCCTCGATCGCGGCGAGGCGATCCTAGATCATTTTCCGTTGCTTTAGATCGACAAACTCGAAAGCCGCCGGCCCGCATCCCTGGCGCCTTTCGAGGTGCATCGTCGCTCTTTCTTTTTTCATCCGAATTGCGTTATGAAAAGCGACAGCGGAAACGCATATGCGTTGTTGAATGCAATGATTAAGCCGATCCGCGTGAAAAACATAATAAGACATAACCATACAGGGAGGATCATAAATGGGTTCGTTCACCGCGCGCCGGCTGGCACTCGGCCTGGCTTATGCCGCTGTTTCCATTGGCGCTCTTTCTACGGCGACCGCCTTTGCGCAGGCCGAGCAGGGGGCATCGGCCGCCGCGCAGGCGCCGAACGGCGGGCTTGAGGATATCGTCGTCACGGCCCAGCGCCGTTCGGAAAATCTGCAGACCACGCCGATCGCCATCACCGCGCTGACCGACAGCGCGCTGACCTCCGCCGGCATCACCGACATCACCGGGGTCGTCCAGGCGACGCCCAGCCTCTATTTCGCGCCCTATCCCAATTCGTCGACCACGCTGATCCTCTACATGCGCGGGCAGGGCATCGGCGATCCGGGCATCATCACCAAGGATGGCGGCGTCGGCCTCTATGTCGACGGCATCTACCAGTCGCGTCCGCAGGCGTCCGCCTTCGACCTTGCCGATGTCGAGCGGGTCGAGGTGCTGCGCGGCCCGCAGGGCACGCTCTACGGCCGCAACACCACGGGCGGCGCGGTGAACATCATCAGCAAGAAGCCGACCGGCGAGGCTTCGGTCGACGGGCTGGTGACGATCGGCAACTACAACCATCAGCGCGTGCTGGTGAACGCCAACCTGCCGCAGCTCGGCGATTTCAAGATCAAGCTGACCGGCCTCTACAGCAACCGCGACGGCTGGGCGAAGAATGCCGACGATACCGGCGACACGCCGGATGCCAACGATTTCCAGAGTGACCGCAAATATGCGGTGCGCGGCGCGATCCGCTGGGAACCGGCGGACAATGTGACGATCGATTATTCGGGCGATTACAGCAACGCCCGCACCACGCCGGTGCGCTATGTGACCGATCCGGCGGTCGCTTCCTTCCTCTTCCCCGGCTACACCGACAATCCGAAGGAAGCCTATCGCCCGGTATACCTGCCCTATAGCCGCGTGAAATCGGACGGGCAGACCCTGATCGCCGAATGGGAAGCGAATGACGGGCTGACGCTGAAGTCGCTGTCCGCCTATCGCCACATCAACTACACCGCCTACCAGGATTATGTGGAATCCTTCCTGGCGCCATTCTACTCGATCGATTTCATCCATTCGAAGACCTACACGCAGGAATTCCAGGCGATCGGCGATATCGGCGACCGGATCAAATATGTCGGCGGCCTATATTATTTCCGCGAGAAGGCGGACCACCTGCTGCTGGTGGATGTCGGCACCGGAGTGCCGGGGCAGCTCGCCATGTCGGACCGCTATACCGAGGCCAAGTCCACGTCGAAGGCGATCTTCGGCCAGGCGACCTGGACGCCGCCGATCCTGGAAGACAATCTCGAGGTCACGGTCGGCGGGCGCTACACCTGGGACAAGCGTAGCGCCGATCGCACCCGCAGCGCCGAATTCTTCATCGGCGATACGCCGGAGGACGTATCCCCGCTGGTGAACCGCCGCTTCCTCGGCAACGGCACCTATTTGCCGCTGGGCGTGACGGTCGGCGATATCCGGGTGAAGAGCCACAAGTTCAATCCCTCGGTCATCCTGAACTATCGGGCGACGGACAATGTCTCCGTCTACGGCAAGGTGGTGACGGGCTATAAGGCCGGCGGATCGAACGAAGCCTCGCCCACCTTCACCCGCACCTTCGACCCGGAAACGGTGACGAGCTACGAAGTCGGCGTGAAGAGCGATCTGTTCGATCGTCGCGTCCGCCTGAACCTCAGCGGCTTCATTGCCATCTACAAGGATTTGCAGCTCGATATCTCGGCGGATGCGGCCGATGCGTCGCTCGCCGATACCTTCAACGTCGGCCGGGCGAACGTGAAGGGCCTCGAGGCGGACCTGACGGTGGTGCCGGTGAGCGGGCTCACCTTGGCGGCCAGCTATACCTACACCCATTCGAAGATCACCAAGGTGTTCGCGCCGGAAGGCTCGATCTTCGATCCCGTCGTCAACGCCGGGTCGCCGGTGCAGGTGGGCGATGACATCTCGGGCTATTTCGTGCTGCCCTTCACGCCCAAGCACAGCCTGCGCCTGTCCGGCGACTGGACGGTGGGCGATATCGGCCCCGGCAGCCTGGCGCTGCATGCCGATTACACCTGGAAGGACAAGATCTACACCACCGCGGGCGACGGCCCGTCCGTGCCGATGGGCCGCGACAAGCCGATCAACGCCAGCTACGGCCTGGTTGACGGGCGCATCACCTACACGATCGATCGCGGCGACGATCGCAGCATATCGCTGGCGCTGTGGGGCAAGAACATCTTCGACAAGCGCTATCCGGGCTTCGTCGTCGGCTCGGGATCGATCATCGACGGCTATTTCTCGCAGGCGGCGTCCTATGGCCAGCCGGCGACCTATGGCGTGGAGCTTGGCTTCCGCTTCTGATGCGAAGGGCCGCCCGGATCGCCATGATCCGGGCGGTGCCGATCAGTCGGGCGAACGGGGGCTGATCTCGATCCGGGCGATGCGATCGCCGGCAATCGTATAGCGCCCCGTCAGCGCCAGCTCGATCACGTCCCCCGCCCGGACGGATCGGCCGAGGAAATCCGGCACGTCGATGCGCGCCGTCAGCCTGTCGTGGATCGATACGGTGGCGCCAGCGGCATCGCTTTCGATATGTTCCGGCGTCATCCGGTCCTCGAACCGCTCGATCATCCAGCGATAGGTGGCAAGATAGGCGTCGCGGCCGATCTGCTCGCCCGCGGCGGACCGCAGCACCACGTCTTCGGCCAGCAGCGCCGACAGTTCCGCCGCATCCCCGCGATTATAGGCATCGTAATAACGACGCATCAGTGCGGTCGCATC
Source organism: Edaphosphingomonas fennica (assembly GCF_003034225.1). GTDB lineage: Bacteria > Pseudomonadota > Alphaproteobacteria > Sphingomonadales > Sphingomonadaceae > Sphingomonas_E > Sphingomonas_E fennica. The sequence continues at coordinate 64,667 of NZ_PHHF01000044.1, read as the reverse complement.
CATCCGTCTCTCCCCCGTCGATGTTGCCCTTTACGTTAGCGTAAGGGGATGGCAGTCTCCCCAGCGGACGGGGATCATGGCCCGCCGGAGAGGATAGCATGGCAGACGAGGAAATCTTCCGCGCCGAAACCCGCGCCTGGCTGGAGGCGAATTGCCCGCCGGCGATGCGGGAGCCGGTGACGGGGCTGGACGATGTCTATTGGGGCGGCCGCAACGGCCGCTTTTCCAGCCCGGAGCAACAGGCATGGTTCGAGGCGATGGCCGCGCGCGGCTGGACCGTGCCCGATTGGCCGAAGGATTATGGCGGCGGCGGCCTCAGCCCTTCCGAGACCAAGATATTGCGCGAGGAGATGGCGGCGCTCGGCTGCCGCAGCCCGCTCCACAGCTTCGGCATCTGGATGCTCGGCCCCGCGCTCCTGAAATTCGGCACGGAGGAGCAGAAGCGCCGCTATCTGCCTGATATCGCGCAGGGCCGCATTCGCTGGTGCCAGGGCTATTCGGAACCGGGCGCCGGATCGGACCTCGCCGGCCTCCAGACGCGCGCCGAGGACAAGGGCGATCACTGGCTGGTCAACGGGCAGAAGATCTGGACCAGCTATGCCGACAAGGCGGACTGGATATTCTGCCTCGTCCGCACCGATCCCGCGCAGAAGCAGGGCGGCATCAGCTTCCTGCTGTTCGACATGGCCTCGCCCGGCGTCTCGACCAGGCCGATCCTGCTGATCTCCGGCTCCTCACCCTTCTGCGAGACCTTCTTCGACGATGTGAAGGTGCCCAAGGAGCAGATCGTCGGCGCGGTGAACCAGGGCTGGACCGTCGCCAAATATCTGCTGGGGCATGAGCGCGAGATGATCAGCGCGATGGGTTTCGGCAGCGGCGATCCCTCGCTGGGGCGGGATCTGGCGGAAAGGCTGGGCGCCTTCGCCAACCCGGTGCTGCGGGCCGAGGTGGCGCTGCACGACGTGGACATGCTGGCCTTCCGCGCCATGTCCGAGAAATTCCTGGACGAGTTCAAGGCCGGCCTGGCCCATCCCGCCCAGCCATCGATGATGAAATATGCGGGGACCGAGCTGAACAAGCGCAGGCTGGAACTGGAGATGGCGGCCGGCGGCACGGACGCGCTGGTCTGGGGCGACGACAATGCCGTTTCCCGCCACTGGCTGCGTTCCAAGGCCAATTCGATCGAGGGCGGCACGAGCGAGATCCAGCTCGGCATCATCGCCAAGCATATCCTCAACCTGCCGGGAGCCTGAGCAATGGCGTTGTTCCTTACCGAAGAGCAGGTGATGCTGAAGGACATGGCCGGGCCTTTCCTGGCCGATCAGGCGCCGGTGAAGCATCTCCGCCAGTTGCGCGATGCGAACGACGCCGCCGGCTTTTCCCGCGACCTGTGGCGGCGGTTCGGCGAGATGGGGCTGGCGGGCGTGCTGGTGCCGGAGGCGCAGGGCGGCGGCGGATTGGGCCATGTCGAGGCCGGGATCGTGCTGGAGGAGATCGGCCGCAACCTTTCGCCATCGCCCTTCCTGTCGACCGCCGTGGCGGCGGTGACGGCGATCGGCGGCGCGGATGCCGAGCTTCGCGCCCGGTGGCTGCCGGGCATCGCGACGGGCGAGACGGTGGCGGCGATCGCCGTGGACGAGGGGCGCCGGCACGATCCGGCCAATGTCGCGCTGGCGGCCGAGCGATCGGGCAATGGCTTCCGCCTCAACGGCGCCAAGCGCTTCGTGGTGCACGGCCATGTCGCGGACCTGCTGATCGTGGCGGCGCGCACCTCCAGCGACGTGGGCGAGATGCGGGGCATCACCCTGTTCGCGGTGGAAAAGGGCGCGGCCGGCCTTACCGCCGATCCGGTGCGGATGGTGGACAGCTCGATCGCGGCGGAGATGCTGTTCGAGGACGTGGAGGTGGATGCCGGCGCGGTGATCGGCACCGTCGACGACGGCTGGAGCCTGCTCACCCGCACGCTGGATGCGGGGCGCGTGGGTGCTGCGGCCGAGATGCTGGGCGTGGGCGGCGCGGCGATGGCCATGACGATGGACTATCTGCGCCAGCGCAAGCAGTTCGGCCGGCTGATCGGCGAGTTCCAGGCGCTGCAGCACCGCGCCGCGCATCTTTATTCCGAACTGGAGATCGCCCGCGCCGCGACGCTGAAGGCCGCGCAGCTCATGGATGCGGACGACCCCAAGGCGGAGCTGATGGCGGCGGTGGCCAAGGCCAAGGCCGGCAAGGCGGCGATGCTGGCGGTGCAGGAAGGCGTGCAGATGCACGGCGGCATCGGCATGACCGACGAATATGACATCGGCCTCTACATGAAGCGGCATCGCCTGCTGGACGAGCTGTTCGGCGACACCGCCTTCCATGCGGAGCGGGTGGCGCGGCTCAACAATTATTAGAGCGGGGCGATATTCGGGGTGCCGGGCGCAGCTCGTGCCCGGAAAGCGCCGTCACCGCCCTGCAGGCGCCGAAACAGAAAACCCCGCGCAACGATGGTTGCGCGGGGTTCTTTCTTCCGGCCCCGATGAAGACGGGGCGATCAGGATGCCTCAGGCCGCTTCGGAAGCCCGCTTGGCGCGCTTGCGCTCGTGCGGGTCGAGGTGGCGCTTGCGCAGGCGGATGGTCTTGGGCGTCACCTCCACCATCTCGTCATCGTCGATATAGGCGATGGCCTGTTCCAGCGTCATCTTCTTCGGCGGGGTCAGGCGGATCGCGTCGTCCTTGCCGCCCGAGGCGCGGAAGTTGGTGAGCTGCTTCGCCTTCATCGGATTGACTTCGAGATCGTCATCCTTGGCGTTCTCGCCGACGATCATGCCCTCGTAGAGCGGCTCGCCGGGGCCGACCATCAGGATGCCGCGATCTTCCAGCGAGTTCAGGGCATAGGCATTGGCCTCGCCATTGCCGTTGGAGATGAGGACGCCGTTCTTCCGGCCCTCGATCGTGCCCTTATAGGGGCCATATTTCTCGAACAGCCGGTTCATGATGCCGGTGCCGCGCGTATCCGACAGGAATTCGCCATGATAGCCGATCAGGCCGCGCGACGGCGCCGAGAAGGTGATGCGGGTCTTGCCGCCGCCGGACGGGCGCATGTCCGTCATCTCGGCCTTGCGCTGGTTCATCTTGTCGACGACGGTGCCGGAGAATTCCTCGTCCACGTCGATCACGACGGTCTCATACGGTTCCTCGCGGCCGTTCTCGCCATCGCGGAACAGCACGCGCGGGCGGCTGATGCCGAGCTCGAAGCCCTCGCGGCGCATCGTCTCGATCAGCACGCCGAGCTGGAGCTCGCCGCGGCCCGCCACCTCGAAGCTGTCCTTGTCGGCGGCTTCCGTCACCTTGATGGCGACGTTCGATTCCGCCTCGCGGAACAGGCGGTCGCGGATCATGCGGCTGGTGACCTTCGATCCCTCGCGGCCCGCGAAGGGGGAATCGTTCACCGCGAAACGCATCGACAGCGTCGGCGGATCGATCGGCTGCGCCTTGATCGGCGTGCTGACGGAGGTATCGGCGATGGTGTTCGCCACGGTCGCCACGGCCAGGCCGGCCAGGCTGATGATGTCGCCCGCCTGCGCTTCCTCCACCGGCACGCGATCGAGGCCGCGGAAGGTCATCAGCTTGGACGCGCGGCCCGCCTCGATCACATTGCCGTCGGCATCGAGCGCGTGGATCGGCTGGTTGAGCTTGACCACGCCCGAATTGACGCGGCCGGTGAGGATGCGGCCGAGGAAATTGTCGCGATCGAGCAGCGTGACCAGGAAGGAGAAGGGCGCATCCAGATCGACGCTGGGCGGCGGCACATGGCTGATGATCTTTTCGAACATCGGGGTCAGCGTACCTTCGCGCGCCTCGGGATCGTCGCTGGCATAGCCGTTGCGGCCCGAGGCGAAGAGCACGGGGAAGTCGAGCTGCTCGTCCGTCGCGTCGAGGCTGACGAACAGGTCGAACACCTCGTCCAGCACTTCCTGCACGCGCGCGTCCGAACGATCGATCTTGTTGACCACCACGATGGGACGCAGGCCCAGCGCCAGCGCCTTGCCGGTGACGAACTTGGTCTGCGGCATCGCGCCTTCGGAGGAGTCGACCAGCAGGATCACGCCGTCGACCATCGAGAGGATGCGTTCCACCTCACCGCCGAAATCGGCGTGGCCGGGCGTGTCGACGATGTTGATCCGCGTGCCCTGCCAGTCGATCGAGGTCGGCTTGGCGAGAATGGTGATCCCGCGTTCCTTTTCCAGATCGTTCGAGTCCATCGCGCGCTCTTCCACGCGCTGATTGTCGCGGAACGTGCCCGACTGGCGGAAAAGCTGGTCGACCAGCGTGGTCTTGCCATGATCGACGTGCGCGATGATGGCCACGTTGCGGAGGCTCATGAAAAAGGATCCTGCGGAGGAGAGGGAATTTGCCGGGCGCCATATCCGAATCGCCGCGCTGCAACAAGGCAACAATGCGTTTCGGCGGTCATGGCGCCCGGAAAACCATCAATCGGCGCAGCTGTCGGCCGCGCCCGCATCCAGATCGAGGCAGCGGCCGTCAATCTCGCCCGCCGGGATCTTGAGGCCGACCAGCGCGCCCAGCGTCGGCAGGATATCCACCGTCTCCACCGACAGCGGCTGTTCGAAGCCGGTGGCGCCGGGGCGATAGAAGAGGATCGGCACGCGCCGGTCGTTCTGCCAGGGCGAGCCATGGGTGGCGACGAAGCCCCTGGTGGGATCGGCGATCGGCATCACCTTGGGCTTCAGGAGGACGATCAGGTCGCCCGAGCGTTCCGGATCGAAGGAGGCGCGGGTGCGCTCGGCCAGCGACCATTCCTCCACCGGCGGCTGCGGCATCGGCAGGCGGCGCATGTCGTCGGCGGTGAACACCTCCGCCACCTGGCGGTGCGCCAGCAGCCGCGCCTTGAGCGCCGCGAGCAGGCGCGGGCGGACATCCGCCGGAATCTCGCGCGAGAGATACCAGTCGCCGAACGGCCCGTCGCCGTGGATCAGATCGTCCTTCAGCGAGAGGTTGAACTCCCTGGCCATGATCTCGGAATAGGCGGCCGGGTTCAGCTTCGGATCGACGCGCTCGGCATAAGCGAAGCCGCGCTGGCGGGTGCGCTCGGTCAGGTCGTGGCCGCCATGGTCGGCGGTGAGGACGACGGCATAGGGCACTTTCGTCGCATCCAGGGCGGCGAGGATGCGGCCGACATTATTGTCGAGCGCCACCATCTGCGCGCACATCTCCGCGCCCTCGGTGCCGTAGGTGTGGCCGACATAGTCCGTCGCCGAAAGGCCGATGGTCAGCACGTCGGTGCCGGCGCCGCGGCCGAGCTTCAGCTCGTCGAGCAGGCCGATGGCGAGATCGGTGGTGGCGGCATCGAAATCGGCGGCGGCGCGGAAGCCCTTGAAATCCTCCGCCTTGCGATCGGCCAGCACGCCCACCTGCTTGCCCTGTCCGATCGGCACGGCCACCGAGCGCGAACGGCACATCGCCGGCAATTCCGCCTTGCCGGGCTTCGCCACCAGCGCGGCGACGCGGGCGTTGATCGGGCCGATCGCGGCCGGCACAGGGCGATCCTTGCGATCGGGCAGCGTCACATAGCTCTTGCCGCCCCAGAACCACATCTGGTCGGTCACATGGCCGCCCATCATCACGGCGGCGCGATCCTTGCCGGCGACGGCGACGACGCGGCTGCCGGGATCGGCGGCCTTCATCCGATCGCCCAGCGTCTGCGCCTTCAGATAGAGCGGCGAGACGACATAATGATCGGAATCGCTGCCCGGCGCGGACGGATCTTCCGAGCAATAGACCTTCTTGTCGGCGCGCGGCAGCGACAGATCATACCAGTTGTTGGCGACGATGCCGGTGCGGCCGGGGCGCGATCCGGTGAGGATCGTCGAATGGCCGGGGCAGGTTTCGGTGGCGGCGTGGCTCTGATAGCCGGCCGGGAAGACGATCGCATTGGCCAGCCGCTTCATGCCGCCGGTATAATGCTGCCGATATTCGGCGAAGAGATCGGCGGAGAACTGATCGACCGAGATCGCCACCAGCAGCTTCGGCCGGGAAGGCTGCGCCACCGCGCCGTCCGCCTGCGCCGCCGTCGGCAGCATGGCGGCCGTCGCCGCCGCCATCGTAACCTTTTGCCACAATTTCACTTGGATGCTCCCGGTATGCGTGCTGGCCCCGGCGGTGCTATAGCGGCGTGACCATGGAAATTGGAGCCCCGATGATCGCCTTCGGTTGCCGATTGATGACGATGCTTGGCCTGATGCTGATCGGCCTAGCGCCCGCATCCGCGCAGGGCCTGCACATCGCGCCCCGGCTGGTGGCGGAAAGCGCGGAGCCGGCGGCCGGCGGCGCGACCACGCTGGCGCTGGTGATGAAGCCCGCGCCCACCTGGCACGGCTATTGGAAGAATCCCGGCGACTCGGGGATCGAGACGCTCATCGACTGGAAGCTGCCCGATGGCGTCACGGCGGGCGAGCTTGCCTATCCGGTGCCGCACACGCTGATCGTCGCGGGGCTGATGAACTATGTCTATGAAGGCGAATATGCCCAGCTGATCCAGCTCAAGCTGCCCGCCGGCCTTGCGCCGGGCACGACGCTGCCGATCCGGGGCACGGCGAAATGGCTCGCCTGCACCAAGGAAATCTGCGTCCCGGAGAAAGCCGACATCGCCATCGACCTGAAGGTGGGCGACGGCCGCGCCGATGCGGCCCTGGCCGGGGATTTCGCGCGCTGGCGGGCCGCCATGCCCAAGCCGCTCGGCAGCGAGGGCCGCTTCGCCGTGAAAGGCGAAACCTTCCGCCTCGCCGTGCCGATCCCGGCCAAGCTGGATGTGGCGGACGTCTATTTCTTCCCGCTGACGGACGGCGCGATCGATTATGCCGCACCGCAGGCGGTGAGCCGCAACGGCGACAATCTGATCGTCGAGGTGAAGGCCGGCGGCGGGGCGGCGGGCCTGAACGAGGTCGACGGCGTTCTCAGGATCGGCAGGGACAACGGGCTGGCGCTGTCGGCGAAGCCCGGCGACGTGCCGGCGGCCGGCGCGCCGGTGACGGCTTCGTCGGAAGGCGCGGGGATCGGGGCCGGCGGCGTCCGCACCGCGCTTCTCGCGCTGGGCGGGGCGATCCTGGGCGGGTTGCTGCTGAACGTCATGCCCTGCGTATTCCCGATCCTCAGCCTCAAGGCCCTGAGCCTCGCCCGCGCCGGTGGCGACGGGCGCGGCGCGCGGCACGAAGCCCTGGCCTATGCGGCGGGCGCCGTCGCGACCTGCCTGGCGCTGGGCGGCGTGCTGCTGGCGCTGCGCGCCGGCGGAGAGGCGGCGGGCTGGGCCTTCCAGCTGCAGGACCCGCGCGTGATCCTGCTGCTGCTGCTGCTCACCGCCGCGATCGCGCTCAACCTCGCCGGTCTGTTCGAGCTTCCGGCCGTGGCCGGCGGCCAGGCGCTGGCGGCCAAGGGCGGCACGCACGGCGCCTTCTGGACGGGCGCGCTCGCCGCCTTCATCGCCACCCCCTGCACCGGCCCCTTCATGGGCGCGGCACTGGGCGCGGCGCTGGTGCTTCCGGCGGCGGCCGCGCTGGCGGTGTTCGCGGGCCTGGGCCTGGGGCTTGCCTTGCCCTTCCTTGCGCTCGGCTTCGTGCCGGCGCTGCGCCGGCGGCTGCCGCGCCCCGGCCCGTGGATGGACCGGCTGCGCCGCATCCTCGCCATCCCGATGTTCCTGACGGCGCTTGGCCTCGCCTGGCTGCTGGGCCAGCAGGCGGGCGTGGACGGGATGACGCTGGGCCTGAGCGCCGCGCTGCTCACCGGCTTCGGCCTGTGGTGGGTCGGCCGCCGGCAGGCGACCGGGCGCGCCGCCGCCTGGTGGCCGCTGGCGCCCGCCGCCGCCGCCGCGCTGGCGCTGATGGTGGCGGTGCCGCGCGAGCCCGCGGTCGCCGCGGCATCCCAGGCGAGCGAAGGCGCGCTCGGCGCCCAGCCTTTCAGCGAGGAGAAGCTGGCCGCCCTGCAGGCGGAAGGCCGGCCGGTCTTCGTCTATTTCACCGCCGACTGGTGCCTGAGCTGCAAGGTGAACGAGAAGGTGGCGATCGACCGGGCCGAGGTGGCCAAGGCCTTCGCCGACGCCAATGTGGCGGTGCTGGTAGGGGATTGGACCAAGGGCGATGCCGCCATCGGCCGCTTCCTCAACCAGCAGGGCCGATCGGGCGTGCCGCTCTATCTCTTCTACCGCCCCGGCCGGCCGGTGGAGACGCTGCCGCAGGTGCTGACCCCCGGCACGCTCACCGCGCTTACCGCCTGAATATCGAGAGTTGGAAGCAGAGGAAGGACCATCAGATGATCGGCAAAAGCATCGCATTCGCGGCCGCCATCGCCATCGCGGCGCCCGCCTTCGCCACCGCCACCGCCACCGTCGGCCAGCCGGCGCCCGATTTCATCGCCGCCGATGCCAATGGCAAGCCGGTGAAGCTCTCCGGCTTCCGCGGCAAGACGGTGGTGCTGGAATGGAACAATCCCGGCTGCCCCTTCGTGCAGAAGCATTATGACAGCGGCAACATGCAGAAGACGCAGGCGGCCGCGAAGGCGCAGGGCGTGGTGTGGCTGACGATCAATTCGGGCGCGCCGGGCAAGCAGGGTTATATGACGGGCGCCGAGGCGCAGGCCTTCGAAAAGAAGGAAAAGGCGGAGGCGACGGCCTATCTGCTCGATCCCAAGGGCATCGTCGGCAAGCTCTACGACGCCAAGACGACGCCGCACATGTATGTGATCGATCCGGCGGGCACGCTCGTCTATGCCGGCGCGATCGACGACAAGCCCACCGCCGACCAGGCCGATATCACGACGGCGCGCAACCATGTGCTGGCGGCGCTGGCGGACGTGAAGGCCGGCAAGCCGGTCGCGGTGGCGACCAGCAAGCCCTATGGCTGCTCGGTGAAATACGCCGGCTGATCCGGGCGTGGCGGGGATGCGGGGGTGGACGCGCCGGCAGGCGCTGGCCGGTGGGCTGGCGCTCCTGGCGGCGGGCCGGCAGGTGCTTGCGGCGCCCGCCCCGGCATCGCCCGCCACCGCCTTCGTGAACGTCAACGTGCTGCCCATGGATCGGCAGCGCGTGCTGCGGGGCCAGACGGTGATCGTGGCGGACGGGCTGATCCGCGCGATCGGCCGGGGGATCGCCGTTCCGTCGGGCGCGCGCCGCATCGACGGCGGCGGCACCGCATTCCTGCTGCCCGGCCTTGCCGACATGCACAATCATTCGGACAGCCGGCAGGATCTGGCGGTGCAGCTCGCCTGCGGGATCACCACCAGCCTGAACATGGGCGAGGCGCGCAACAGCTTCGTCGGCCGCACCCGCGCCGCCGTGGCGCGGGGCGACGTGCCGGGGCCGCGCGTCTTCGCGGCGCTCGCCGTCGATGGATCGCCCCAATATGGCCATCTGGTGGTGCGCACGCCGGAGGAGGCGCGCGCCGCGCTGATCGTGGCGCGCGCCAACGGCTACGACTTCATCAAGGTATACAACAATCTCTCGGCCGAATGCTTCGCGGTGCTCGCGCGGGAAGGGCCGGCCATGGGCCTGCCGATCGTAGGCCATGGCGTGACGGCGGTGGGGCTGGCCGGGCAGATCGCGGCCGGCCAGGCGATGGTCGCCCATCTGGAGGAATTCTTCTACACCTTCTTCCCCCAGCCGCCGGAAAGCGCGCCCAACGCCGCACCGGATGAAGCCGCCATCCCGGCGGCCGTGGCCCTGGCAAAGCAGGCGGGCACGTTCATCGTCGCCGATCTAGTCACCTACGGGACGATCGCCAGCCAGTGGGGAAAGCCCGAACAGGTGCAGGCCTTCCTCGCCGCGCCCGAGGCCCGCTATCTCGCGCCCGCCTATCGCTTTTCCTGGCCGCGCGAGGGCTATGCCCGCAAGGCCGGCAGCCTCGACGATCGCGTCCGCTTCCTGCGCGTCTTCGCCCGCGCGCTCGAACAGGCGGGCGTGCCGCTGCTTTCGGGCACGGATTCGCCGGATATTCCGGGGCTGGTGCCGGGCTTCGCGCTGCACGGCAATCTCGACCGGCTGGTCGCCGCCGGTTTCAGCCGCTATGCCGCGCTGGAAACGGCCACGCGCCGCGCCGGCGAATTCATCGCCAAGACCCATCCCGGCGGCACGCCGTTCGGCACCGTCACGCCGGGAAGCCGGGCGGACCTGATCCTGGCATCGGCCAACCCGCTCGACGACCTCGCCACGCTTCGCCGGCCGGCCGGCGTGATGGCGGGTGGGCGCTGGCACGATGCCCCCGCGCTCGCCGCAATGCTGGCCGATGTGGCGGCCGGTTACGCCATGCCGGGCTGAGACCGCCCGGAGCGGGGCCGCCATATCGATGGCGGATCAGCCGCCATAGGGCCGGGTGATGATTTCCAGCAGATGGCCGTTCGGATCCTCGAAATAGAGGCCACGGCCGCCGTCATGACGGTTGATCTCGCCCGGCCTGGAACGGGCGGGATCGGCCCACCAGGTGAGGCCGCGTTCGCGGATGCGGGCGAAGGCGGCGTCGAAATCCTCCTCGCCGACAAGGAAGGCGTAATGCTGCGGCGAGACATTGCCGTCCTTCGCCAGGAAATCCAGCGAAACGCCGTTGTCGAGCGCCACCACCCGGAAATGGCCGAAGGGGGTGGGCGCCGGGCGATCGAGGATATCCGCCAGGAAGCCGGCGGAGGCCGCCGTGTCGGCGCACCAGACGATGATGTGGTTCAGTTCCGCGACCATCTTGGCACCACCTTCCGTTGCCTCGGGTGGGGAGGTTGCATGTGGGGCCGGGGCAGGGTGGATTCAATCGCCGTCCCGGCGCGATGGCCGGGACCGGGGGGAGACGCCTCAGGGAATTTTCACCTGCCGCATGCGGATCACGCCGTTGGCGATGAAGGGTTCGAGGATCACGGCGATGCGGGCGCTGCGCAGCGTGCCGGTGGCGACGTTCCAGGCGCTGTTGGCCAGGATGTCGGCGATCTGGATGCCGGCGGTGCGGCGGCTGTCGCGCAGTTCCGCGCGCGAGGCGGGATCGTGCCGGTCTATCAGCCTTTCCACTTCGTCGCGCACGCGGGCCAGCGTTGCATCGGAATAGCGGCCGTCGTCGATCAGCGCCGTCACCGGGCCGGGTGCGGCATCCAGATGCGCGCCGATCGCATCGGCCAGCAGCGCCGAATAGGTCTTGAGATCGAGCGCGCCGCTATCCTCGCCCGGATGGCGGGCGGGCGTGGCGACGCTGATGATCGCCTCGCCGCCGAAGCGCTCGATCAGTTCCAGCACATAAGCGCGCTCGATCGGATCGATGCGGCTGCCCTTCAGTTCGCCGGTCAGCCCCGTCACCGCGCGATAGCGGGCGAGGAGGGCCTCCGCGCCTTCGTCGCTGATCGCCACCGCGGCAAGCGTCATCGCCCCCGTGGCGGGCGCCCCGCTTTCATCGCAGAAGATCGGCATCCTGCCCCCCATGTCCGGTCTGAAAGAAAGGGCCGCCCCGTCGCAACGGAGCGGCCCCTGGCAATTGGTTGACGGCGGGTGGGTTCAGGCCCCTTGCGGCGCCGGATCCCCCCAGCCGCCGCCGGGACGCTTGCTCTTGGGGATGGAGGAGCCGCCGACGCCGATCTGCACATGGCGGTGGCCGCCCGTCTCGTCGCGGCCGATTCGCTCGCCCTTGATCGCGTGCTTGGCTTCCTCGCCGGTCAGCGTCTCATATTCCAGCAGCGCTTCGGCCAGGCGATGCAACTCGTCCAGATTCTCGGTGAGCACCTGGCGGGCGGTCGCCTCGCCTTCCTCGACGAAGCGGCGGACCTCCTGGTCGATCAGGCGCGCGGTCTCCTCCGACACGGTCTGCGAGCGGGCGACCGAATGGCCCAGGAACACCTCATCCTGATTGTCGCGATAGCGCAGCCAGCCGAGCCGTTCGGACATGCCATATTCCATCACCATCGAACGGGCCATGTCGGTGGCCTGCTGGATGTCGTTGGAGGCGCCGGTGTTGAGCGCGTCCTTGCCGTAGATCAGCTGTTCGGCGATGCGTCCGCCGAAGCAGAGCGCGAGCCGCGCCTTCATCTGGTTCATCGACATGGAATAACGGTCGCGCTCGGGCAGGTTCCAGGTCACGCCCAGCGCGCGGCCGCGCGGGATGATCGTCACCTTGTGCAGCGGATCGCAGCCGGGGACATGCAGCGAGACGAGCGCGTGGCCGGCCTCGTGATAGGCGGTCGCCTTCTTCTCGTCCTCGGTCATGACCATGGACTTGCGCTCGGCGCCCATCATCACCTTGTCCTTGGCTTCCTCGAACTCCTTCATCGCGACGAGGCGCTTGCCCTTGCGCGCGGCGAGGAGCGCGGCCTCGTTGACGAGGTTGGCGAGGTCGGCGCCGGAAAAGCCCGGCGTGCCGCGCGCGATGGTGCGCGAATCGACATCGGGGGCGAGCGGCGTCTTCTTCATATGGACTTCGAGGATCTTCTGCCGGCCTTCGATGTCCGGGCGCGGCACCACGACCTGCCGGTCGAAGCGGCCGGGGCGCAGCAGCGCGGGATCGAGCACGTCGGGCCGGTTGGTGGCGGCGACGATGATGATGCCCTCGTTCGCTTCGAACCCGTCCATCTCGACGAGGAGCTGGTTCAGCGTCTGCTCGCGCTCGTCATTGCCGTTGCCGAGGCCGGCACCGCGATGGCGGCCGACCGCGTCGATCTCATCGATGAAGACGATGCAGGGCGCGTTCTTCTTCGCCTGCTCGAACATGTCACGCACGCGGGACGCGCCGACGCCGACGAACATCTCGACGAAGTCGGAGCCGGAAATGGTGAAGAAGGGCACGTTCGCCTCACCCGCGATCGCGCGGGCGAGCAGCGTCTTGCCGGTGCCGGGCGAACCGACCAGCAGCGCGCCCTTGGGGATCTTGCCGCCGAGCCGGGCGAACTTGGTCGGGTCCTTCAGGAAATCGACGATCTCCTGCAGTTCCTCGCGCGCCTCGTCGATGCCGGCCACGTCGTCGAAGGTGACGCGGCCATGCTTTTCGGTGAGCATCTTGGCGCGGCTCTTGCCGAAGCCCATCGCGCCCGAACCGGCATTCTTCTGCATCTGGCGCATCACGAAGAAGGCGATGCCCAGGATCAGGAGGAAGGGCAGGGACTGGTAGAGCAGGATCATCCAGAAGCTGGCCTGCTCCTCCGCCTTGGCGCGGAAGTTCACGCCCTTTTCGGCAAGCCGCTGCACAAGCTGCGGATCGGAAGGGGCGATGGTGCGGAAGCTCTGGTCGTTGTTGAGCTTGCCCGTGACCACGTCGCCCGTGATCTCGACATCCTTGACGGTGCCTTCCTCCACATGGTTGAGGAATTCCGAATAAGGGATGGCGCTGGCGTCCGCGCGGCGTGACGAGCTGTCGAACATCGAAACGAACGCGACGAGCGCGAGCAATATGCCCACCCAGATGAGAAGGCTTTTCATCCAGGGGTTGCCCTGCGGTTCCTTGTCGTCGTTCATGCGTTCCTGACCTTTCGAGGCCACCAAGATAGGGGGTCCCCGGTTAATGGCAATCCAACGCCGGGGGATGGGGCCGCTTTTTCAGCCGAATCTGCGGGGTGGGGCGGGGGCGAACGTCCAGATTGCGCCCGGCCGGGCCAGAATCGCGCCGATCGAGGCGGGCTGGCCGGCCTCGAGTCGCGCGATCAGCGGCGCGATTCGGTCCGCCCGGCCTTCCTCGTCGAGATTCGCGAGCGCGCGGCGGACGAGTCGGTGGACCAGCTCGGCGGGCAGGCCGGCAGGGTCGAGCGTCACCCGGTTCCCGGCCAGGCCGGCGCGTTCGTTCCACAGCCTTTCGGCCGCCCAGTCGAGCGCGCGGGCGGCATCGGCGAGGTTGGCGGCGGCCTGGGCGAGGCCGGGCACGTCCAGCTCGGGATTGGCGGCCAGCAGCGCGCGCATCCGGCTGCGGTCGTAGCGGGGATCGCGGTTGGAAGGATCGTCGACGGGATCGATCCCGGCTTCGGCGACGATCGCCGCAAGCTCGGCGCGGCGCCAGCCGAGCAGCGGGCGGATGATCGCGCCGTTCGCTGCCCGGATGCCGGCCAGCCCGCCCACGCCCGCGCCCCGGCTGGCGCGCATCAGCAGCGTTTCGGCCTGGTCGTCGGCATGATGGGCGGTGGCGATGAAGGCCAGCCCTGCGTCCGCGCGCCAGCCTTCCAGCGCGGCATAGCGGGCGGTGCGGGCGGCGGCCTGGACGCCCTCACCCGTGGGCGCCACGGTTACGGCGAGCGTGGCATGCGGCACGCCGCGCGCGGCGCAGAGGCCGGCCACGAACGCGGCCTCGGCGGCGGCTTCCGGGCGCAGGCCGTGATCGACGGTGGCGGCCGCGATCCGGCCGGGCATCGCCTCGGCCGCCAGCAGCAGCAATGCAACGCTGTCCGGCCCGCCCGATACGGCCAGGCCGATACGGGCCTGATCGCCGGCCAGCCTGCCGATGTCGGACTGGAAGCGATCGATCCGATCGGCGGCGGGCGATCCGGCCGGCATCATCAACCTGTCGCGAAAGCCTGAAGGCCGGTCAGGACTTGCACTTGGCGTCGGCCCTGGCCTTGGTCACGCGGTCCTTGAGCGCGGCCGCGATCGTCGTGCCGTAGACGTCGTCAAGCTCGCGATAGACCTCGCACGCCTCGCTGGGCTTGGGCGGCTTCAGCGCCATCAGCGACTGGCCGAGATAATAGAGGCTGTCGGGCGCGCGCTCGCCACGCGGCAGCTTCTTGTAGTTTTCCAGGAAGGTCTGGGCCGCCTTGGCCGGCTGGCCGCTGTCCAGCAAGGTCCGGCCCAGCAGGTTGCGGGCGAAGCTGGCGCGCTTGTGATCGGGATATTTGGCGATGAAGGCGCGCAGCGTGCTTTCCGCCTCGGGATATTTCTTGGCGGCCCACAGATCGTAGCCGGCAAGATAGGCATCCTCGCCCGCATCGCCCGATGCCGGGCGGCTGGAGGCGACGGCGGCGGGCGGGGGCGGGGCGACCTCCGGCGCGGGCTGGGCGGGACGGCCGGGGGCGGGCGGCGTCAGCACGGGGGCCGCGGCGCTGCCGCCCGGCTTGGCGGTGGGATTGCCTTCCAGCGCGTTCAGCCGGAATTCGGCATCGCCCTTGAAACGGCTCATCTGCTCTTCGATCTGGCGGATCTTGAAGCTGTTCTGTTCGATCTGGCCGGTCAGGCGCGCCAGCTCCTGCTCCAGCGAGCTGACCCGTGTGGTGAGATCGGCGAGCGGGTTGCTGGCGGGCACGCCGCCGGTCGCGGGCGCCGCCGGCTGAGGGGCGATCTCCGGCTCGAAATATTGCTGGTTGCCGCCGGGAAACACCTTGCGCTGCACCGCGCGCATCTCGCGCTCCAGCTTGTCGACGCGCTGGCCGACATCGGCGGGTTGGGGCGCCGCCGCCAGAGGCGCGGCCGTCGTCGCCAGCAGCAGGGCCGCGGTGATCGCGAAACGCATGATTAGTCCCTCAGCTCGGTTGATGGATAGGATGTCCATCCTCCATGGCGGCTGTCGCTGCGATGAAGCAAGCCCCGATCGCGCGAAAGCGCGCCGGATGCCGGCCGCGAACGGCCGAGCCGGTGGCAGGGATCAGGGGTTGATCGGCGCCGGGTTGGGCAGGACGGGCGCCGGATCGCCGGGAAGCGCCGCTGCCGGCGCCGGGGCCGCGGAAGCGGTGGGCGGATTGAGCCGGGCGAGCAGGGCATCCGCCTTCAGGCTCACGTCGCGGATCGTGCGTTCCGGGGCGCCCAGCGGTGGGATCACCGCGCTGCCGACGGTGACGCGCAGGGCCTGCGGCCGTCCGGTGAGGATGCGGGGATCGGCGGCCGTGGCCGGCACTTCCCACGTCTCGCCGACGTTAAGCTGCTTTTCGATCAGACGGGTGCCGCCGTCCGAGACGCGCAGCCATACCGGCTCGAGCGCGGTCAGCACCACCGGTCCGCTCGACGGCGTGGGAGCCGGTGGCGCGATCGAGGCGGGCGGCGGGGTCGGTTCGGGCAGGCCCTGGGCCGGCGTGGCGCTGGCCACCCGTTCCTCGTCGCCCGATCCGGTGAAGGCGCCGCTCCGCCACAAGGCATAGGCGCCGCCGAGCACGATCGCGACGACGATCGCCACCGTCACCAGGAAGCGGGAGGGCACGCGGGCCGGATCGGCGGGCTCGAAGGGTTCGGGAATGATGCGCTCGGGCTGGCCGCCGCCCATCTCCTCGCGGAATTCGCGGGCCAGGGCGTTGGCGTCGAGCCCGACGATCTGGGCGAAGGCGCGGACGAAGCCGACGCTGTAGGGCACGGCCGGAAGCGCCGCGATGTCGCCCGCCTCGATCGCTTCCAGATGGCGCAGCGGCACGCGCGTCCGCGCGGCGATGTCCGCGAGGTCGAGCGCGTGCGCCTTGCGCGCCTCGGCCAGGCGTGCGCCTACAGTAAAGGGAGCCTCCACGGCGAATTCGCCGGTCGTGTCATTCATGCGACCTCCGGGGCGCTCCATCCCATTATCCCGAAAAAGCGCGCGCCACCTGTTGCCTTGTCACAAATGCAAACCGGGACGTCAAATCGAAACGATCGTCCCGGCCCATATTTACGCGAAAAATCAGCTTATAGCCACGCCTTGTTCATCGGCCCAGGCCGTCAGCCGGGCGCGCATGTCCGGCGCGCCTTCGGCAAGCCATCGCGCCATGTCCGCGCGCAGCCGCGCGGCATCCAGCGTGCGCACCATCGCCTTGACCGGCCCGATGGCAGCGGGCGTGATGGACAAGCGTTCGATGCCCAGCCCGATCAGGGCCATGCTTTCCAGGCTGCGGCCGCCCATTTCCCCGCAAACCGCCGTCGGCACGCCGGCTGCGCGCGCCGTTTCGGCAACGCGCGCGACGAAGCGCAGGATGGCGGGGGAAAGCCAGTCGAACCGTTCGGCAAGCTTGGGATGCGATCGATCGGCGGCGAACAGGAACTGGGTGAGGTCGTTGGTGCCGATCGACAGGAAATCCAGCTTCGGCAGCAGCACGTCCAGCATCTCCGCCAGCGCCGGCACCTCCAGCATCGTGCCATATTGCACGGCGGTGGGGAGGGGCCGGTTGCGATCGGCGATCCAGCGGCGCTGGGTTTCGAACAGGGCCTGCGCCTGATCGAACTCCCACGGTTCGGAAACCATCGGGAACATCACGTGGAGCGTGCGCCCGGCGGCGGCCTCCAGCAGGGCGCGCGCCTGCGCCTTCATCAGCGCGTCGCGATCGAGCGCGAGGCGGATGGCGCGCCATCCCATGGCGGGATTTTCCTCCTGATGCGCGTCATGGTTCATGTAGGGCAGCGTCTTGTCGCCGCCGATATCGACGGTGCGGAAGATTACCGGCCGGTCGCCAGCGGCTTCCAGCACGTCGCGATAGAGCCGCTGCTGGCGCTCGCGCTGGGGGAGGGTGGCGGAAACCAGGAACTGGAATTCGGTGCGGAACAGGCCGATCCCGTCGGCGCCCGTCACGTCCAGCGCGGAAACGTCGTCGCGCAGGCCGGCATTCACCATCAGCGTGATCCGCCGGCCATCGAGGGTGACGGGCGGCAGATCGCGCATCGCGGCGAATTCGGCGCGGCGCTTCTGGCCCAGCGTCAGCTTGGCGTCGAACGCCTCCTCCATCGTGGCGGTCGGCCGGATGAACACGGCGCCCTGCGCGGTATCGAGCAGGACGAGATCGCCTTCCTGCACCATCTGGCGGATATCGCGCACCCGGCCCAGCACCGGCACGCCCATGGCGCGGGCGACGATGGTGACGTGCGCCGTCAGCGATCCTTCCTCCAGGATCACGCCCTTCAGCCGGCGGCGGTCATATTCCAGCAGCTCGGCCGGGCCGAGGTTGCGCGCCACCAGGATCGAATCCTGCCGCAGGCCCATCTGGGCCGCGGTGCCGAGCTGGCCGGAAACCGTGCGCAGCAGCCGGTTGGAAAGATCCTCCAGATCGTGCATCCGGTCCGCCAGCAGCGGATCGCTGATCTCGCGCATCCGCATCCGGGTGCGCTGCTGCACGCGCTCGATCGCCGCCTCGGCGGTCAGGCCGCTGTCGATCGCCTCGTTGATCCGGCGGGTCCAGCCTTCGTCATAGGCGAACATCTTGTAGGTCTCGAGCACGTCCTGATGCTCGCCCGCCGTGCCGAATTCGGCCTGGCTGGTCATCCGCTCGATCTGCTCGCGCATCTGGCGGAAGGCGGCATAGACGCGCTGGCGCTCGACCTCGATGTCCTCGGCCACGGTATATTCGATGTGCACGCGCGGCTGGTGGAACACCACATGGCCGCGCCCCATGCCCTCCACCAGCTTCAGCCCGCCAAGCCGCACGGGCCCGGCCTCGCGCGCGCCGCCGGTGCCGGGGGAAGCCTCGTCGATCAGGCCGGCGCCGGCGATCAGCTCGGCCAGCACCATCGCCACGGTCTGCAGCGCCTCTATCTCCACCTCGTCATAGCGGCGCGGCTCGGCATGCTGGACGGCCAGCACGCCCACCGCGCGCTCGCGCCGCACGATCGGCACGCCGGCGAAGCTGTGGAACAGGTCCTCGCCGGTTTCGGGCTTGTAGGCGAAATCGGGGTGGCTGGTCGCCTCGTCCAGGTTCAGCGTCTTCACCTCGGCGGCGATGTGGCCGACGAGGCCCTCGCCCAGCGCGAGGCGGGTGACGTGCACGGCCTCCTGCTTCAGGCCGCGCGTGGCGTAGAGCTCCAGCAGCCCGTCGCGCAGCAGGTAGATGGAGCAGACCTCGCTCGAAAGCGCCTCGCCGATGATGTTCACCACCTGGTTGAGCTTGGCCTGCGCATTGGTGCGCGCGGCCATCACGTCGTGCAGGCGCGTCAGTATCTCACGGGCGGCGGAGGTGGCGGTCGTTCCGGGCATGTGCCCCTGCTAACAGAGGAAGTGGCCGCCGCGCCACACAGTTATGCTTGGGGGCGGCGATGGCGGTGGGCTGGACCGCATTCTAGCGGGCCGGCAGCCGTATCTCGGCGCGCAGGCCGCCTTCGGGGCGATTGGCGAGCGTGACCGCGCCGATCCCCTCCAGCGCGCGGACGACGATGGCGAGGCCAAGGCCCGCCCCGCCGCTTTCCCGGCTGCGGGAGGCGTCGAGCCGGTGGAAGGGCTCGAACACATGCGCCATGTCCGCCTCGGCGATGCCGGGGCCGTCATCGTCGATCGTGATGCGGATGGCATCGGCTTCGCGCGACAGGCGGACCCGCGCCTGCCCGGCATGGCGCAGCGCATTCTCGACGAGGTTGGCGACGGCGCGGCGGATGCGCAGCGGCGGCAGCACGGCCGGCAACCGGTCCGGCCCGTCATAGCTGGCGTCGGCGCCGGTATCGGCGGCATCGTCCACGATCGTCATCAGCAGCGAGGCGAGATCGATCGGCTTGGCGGCCTCCGGCTCCGCGCCGCGCAGATAGCCGAGGATCGAGGTCATGAACGCCTGCATCTCGTCCAGATCGCGCAGGATCGCATCGCGCGTCTCGCCCGGTTCCAGCGCGCCGGCCCGCAGCCGCAGCCGGGCGATCGGCGTCAGCAGATCGTGGGAGACCGCCGCCAGCGCCTGGGTGCGATCCTCCACCAGCGCGATCAGCCGGGCCTGCATCGCGTTCACCGATCGGGCGAGGCTGATCACCTCGGGCGGGCCTTCCTCCGGCACGGTGATCGGCTCGCCCAGCCCGGCGCGGTCGGCGGCCCGGGCCAGGGTGCGCAGCGGCTCGGCCAGCGCGCGCAGCAGCAGCAGCGTCGCCAGCAGCACGCCGCCGGTCAGCAGCAGCAGCGACACCAGATGGCTGCCCAGCGTGGGCACGCGGGCGCTGCGCCCTTCGGCGCGGAAGATGATGCTTGATCCGTCGCCCAGGCGGAGCGCGCCGGCCACGCCGCCGCCGGCATCCTCGACGATGCGGATGTCGCGGTGGGCCAGCCCCGGCTCCAGCTCGGACATCCGCTTGCGGATATGGCCCACGGGCAGATGCGGCGATGGCTCCGCCATGGGCGGCGCGGCGCCAGCGGACCATCCCAGGGCGAGGCTGTCGGTCGAAAGCCGGCGGGCGGCCTCGCCCCGTTCCGCGCGGGGCAGGGGGGCGATCAGCCGGTCTGCCAATGCCAATCGGCCGGCGACCCGCTCCGCCTGGCTGGATGCGACAAGCTCGGTCTCGGCCCGCTTGTAGAGCAGCTCGCTGCCGAAAAAGGAAAGGCTGGTGGTGACGAGGATGACGAGCGCGATCTGGCCGGCAAGCCCGATCGAAAGCAGGCGCGATCCCTTCAGCATGGCGGTGGCGCCTCCGGTCAATGGCTCAGGATCGCGTCACGTCCGCCGCCAGCATATAGCCCCGGCCCCGCACGGTGCGGATCAGCGTGTCGCCCTGATCCGAATCGCCGAGCTTGCGGCGCAGGCGGCTGACGAGCACGTCGATGCTGCGGTCCGATGCCTGGGCGCGCCGCGCGCGGGAAAGCTCCAGCAGCCGCTCGCGGCCGATCACGCGATGGGGGTGCTGCACCAGGATCGCCAGCAAATCATGCTCCGCGCCGGAAAGCTCGACGGCGGTGCCGTCCGGCGCGGTGAGCGTGCGGCGGCGCAGGTCCAGCGTCCAGCCGGCGAAGCGGGCGATGTCGCCGCGCGGCATATCGGCGACCACGGGCGCCCGCGCCCGGCGGAGCGCGGCGCGAACGCGGGCGAGCAGCTCGCCCCGGCTGAACGGCTTGGCGACATAATCGTCGGCGCCGCGATCCAGCCCCGCGATCCGGTCCGCCTCGCCGCCCAGCGCGCTCACCATGATGACGGGCAGGATGGGATGGCGCGCGCGGATGTCGTCCAGCATGTCCAGCCCAGATCGGCCCGGCAGCATCACGTCCAGCATCACCAGATCGATGCCGCCGGCAGCCAGCAGCGGCCAGGCCTCATTCTCGTCCCGCGCGCCGATCGCCTCGATCCCCTCGCCATGCAGCGCGCGCACCAGCAGCACGCGCATGCCGGCATCGTCCTCCACGATCAGCACACGGGCAGGCATGTCGGCGGCGATATCGGCGGCGGGATGGGCGGAATGCATATCGGTTTCGGTCATGGCGGCGGACGATAGCGCGCGCCGCGCCCGGCGTCATGTCATCGGCGCAAGCCCGTCCTCCCTGCGTTTGACATGGCCGGAAACCACGTCGTATGGGCGGGTTTCATGTTGGAGCTTGTGCAAACCGCCTGACGTCTCGGCCGACCGAGACTGCCGACAACCATCGTCCGGGTGCGCCTTCGCGCGTCCTGGGTTGTCATCCGTGCGGTTCTATCCACGAGCTTATAATGAACATTTCACGATACGAGCAGCGCGTGCTTCACGTGCTGGCTCAGGGCGGCTTCATTCGTCATCGCCATGACGAACGGGGGCGGATCGCCGACGTCCTCTGCTTCACGCGGGACGGTCATGTCCTTTCCGATTGCACCCTGGGCATATTCAGGAAGCTGCGGCGCAAGCGGCTGATCGAATCCAGGGAATCGAGCCCCTATCGCATTTCCGAACTGGGCAGGCGCTCGGTGCGATCGCAACCCGATAACCGATAGCAGGAGGCAGGGGATGATCATCCGCAAGGAACAGCCGCAGGATCATGCCGCGATCGCCCGGATCACCGCCGACGCCTTCGCCGGCGTGGATCATAGCGACGGGACCGAGCCCGCGATCATCTCCGCGCTGCGGGATGCGGGGGCGCTCGCCCTGTCGCTGGTCGCGGTCGACGATGACGGCCGGATCGCGGGCCATGCCGCCTTTTCCCCCGTCACCATCGACGGGCGGGAAGGGGGCTGGTTCGGGCTCGGCCCCGTGGCCGTCCGCCCCGATCGGCAAAGGGCGGGCATCGGCGGCGCCCTGATCCGCGCGGGGCTCGAAGAGCTTCGGCGGCAGGGCGCCGGCGGCTGCGTGGTGCTGGGCGAGCCCGCATATTATCGGCGCTTCGGCTTCGAAAGGGACGAAGCCCTATATTATGACGGCGCGCCCGCCGCTTATTTCATGCGGATCGCATTCGCCGATCCCGCGCCGGAGGGCCGGGTCGAATATCATCCCGGTTTCGGGGCGTCCTGAAGGATGAGCGGGTTGCCCCGGAGGCGGCCCGCTTATTCCTCCCAGCTTATGCTTACCGCCGGATTTCGGAGGGCGGCGCCGATCCGTCCCCCGCAGCCTAGTGCCCGCCGTCCACCCGGATATCGATGCCGTTCACGAAATCGGATGCGGGATCGGCCAGGAAGGCGACGGCGTTGGCGATATCCTCCGGCTTGCCGAGGCGGCCGGCATGGTTGGGCACGAACTTGCGCGCGGCCCAGCGTTCCACCTCGCTCCAGTCGCCGGTGACGCCGCTGCGCTCGGCCATCGCCGCCACCCATTTGCGGTTGGTGTCGGTCAGCACGAAGCCGGGGCTGATGCTGTTGGCGGTGATGCCGGTACGGGCCAGCGCCTTGGAAAGGCTGACGGTCAGCGCCCGGATCGCGGCCTTGGCGCCCTGATAATCGGGGATCATCGGCATCGGCACGTCCACCACGCCGCTGGACATCTGGATCAGCCGGCCCCAGCCCTTGTCCCGCATCGCGGGGGTGAAGGCGTGGATCAGCCGCACCATCGAGGCGACGTTGGAATCGTAGGTCGCCAGCCAGTCCTCGGCGCTCGCCTCGAACCAGCCGGCCATGCCGCCGCCGGCCGATTCCCCGCCGGCATTGTTGACGAGGATGTCGACATCGCCCGTCGCCGCCCGCGTCGCATCGACGATCGCCGCCGCCTCGGCATCGCCGGTGAGCGTGCCGATCACGACATGGGCGGTGCCGCCGGCCTTGCGGATGGCATCCGCGGCGGCCGCGGTCCGCCCCTCGTCGCGGCCGTGGCAGACCACGATCGCCCCTTCGGCGGCGAGCCGGACGGCGCTGGCCGCCCCGATCCCGCCGCTGGCCCCGGTGACCAGCGCCACCTTGCCGGCGAACCGCCCCGCCATGGCCTTACATGTCCTTATATTGGGCGACGATCTGGTTGACCGTGCGCTGGATGTCGTTGCGGCGATAGCCGAGCGTCGCGGTCTCGGCGGCGTCGGGTTCGTAGAACAGGTCGTTGCCACGGCCGGCGAAGATCGCGGCGTCGGGCAGCATCGGATGCTCCTGATCCAGCACCGGCGGCACATCCCGCCCGGCGGCCTGGAAGAAGAAGCCGAAATATTGCTGGTAGGAGAGGTTCTCGTCGCCGACCAGATAGGCCTTGCCGCCTTCGCCGCGTTCGAGCGCGCCTTCGACCGCTTCGGCCAGCGACTGGGTGGAGATGAAGTTGACGCCGCCGCCCGGCGCGAATTCCGGCATGGGCGCGAACTTGCCCTGCGCATATTGGGTATAGGCGACGAACATCGGCACGACGAGGCCGGGCACCGTGCCGACGACGAACGGCGCGTTGACGCTCAGCGTGCGGAAGCCCGGCCCGTTGAGCGCGCGGATGCCTTCGCAGCTTTCCTTGCGCGATTCGACATAGCGGTTGCCGGCGACGAGGTGGGGCGCGGCCTGCGGATAGAAGCTGCCGACGTTGACGGCGACCTTCACGCCCGCATCCCTGGCGAGCTGGAAGAAGCGCGGCACCGCCACGGAGTTGACCTTCTTCCAATAGGTCTCGTTATCCTCGCCTTCCGGGATGTGGCGAACGTCCTGCCCGGCGCAGAACACCAGCGCGTCGAAGCCGGCCGGGAAGCTGGTGTCGTTGATATAGTCGACCTTGATGAACGGCAGCTCGCCCAGCGGGGTGCCGGGGGTCGGCGGGGTGCGGCCGGCGATGCTGACGTCATGGCCCTTGGACTTGAGGTGGAGCGCGGCGTGGCCGCCGATCATGCCGGCGCCGCCGACAACGAGGATCTTCATGGTCTTTCTCCGGGGATTTGTTCAGGAAATCAGAAAATCAGGCCGTCGGTGGGGATCACCGGCACGTTGGTCCACTTGCCCTCGGCCGTGCGATACCAGCCGGCCGCCGCCAGCGCCCCCCCATCGACGTTGAGCGCCGCGCCCGTCATCCAGGCGGCCAGCGGGCTCGCCAGGAACAGGATGCCGCCCGCCATGTCCTCCGGCGTGCCGAAGCGGCCGAGCGGGATCCACTGCTTCAGATGATCCTTATATTCCGGCTTGATATACTGGCTGATCGCCACCTGCGGCGTATCGGTCGTCTCGGGCGCGATCAGGTTCACGCGGATGCCTTCGGGCGCGAGGTCGAGCGCCAGGCTCTTGGTGAAGCCGGTGATGCCCGTCTTGAACGCCGAATAGACGCTGTTGAACGGGATGCCGCGAAAGCCCTCGATCGAGGATACGCTGATGACGCTGCCGCCGGCCCCGCGCTTGCGGATCAGCGGGATCATCGCGCGCGTCACCGAGAAGATCTGCCGCATGTTGGTGGCGTAGAGGCGCTCGATATCCTCGTCGGTATGATCCTCGAAGCGCTTCACGATCATCAGGAAGTCGCCGACATTGTTGACCAGCACGTCCAGCCCGCCGAACCGGTCGTCGATCGCCCTGGCCAGCGCGTCGACATCGGCCTGGACCGTGACGTCGCCTTCCACCACCAGATGCCCGTCGCCCAGCGCCGCGCGCACGTCGGCCGCGCGGTCGGCATCCTTCTCGATCGTGACGACGGTGGCGCCCGCCTTGGCGAAGGCTTCCGCCGTGGCGCGGCCGATACCGACGCCGCCGCCCGTTACCAGCGCGATCTTTCCCGCAAAGTCGATCAAATGACCTCTCCAAACGCAATAGTTCGTATTTTTACGGAGGCTATGATACGCACAAACCAATGGCAACCACGCACCTTCGCGGCGCTTGGTATCCAAATGGAAACCATGGGGACGGATGAGCGATGCAGGATGATTTTCCCGCGCTGACGCTGGAGATCATGGATCTGGTGGGCGACAAATGGACGCTGCTGCTGGTCTATACGCTGGGCGAGGGCGCCATGCGCTTTTCCGAGCTGAAGCGGCGGGCCAGCCCGATCAGCCAGAAGATGCTGACCCAGACCCTGCGCGGATTGGAGCGGCACGGCATGGTCGACCGCAGCGTGCTGCCCACCGCCCCGCCGCAGGTGGAATATGCGCTGACCGGGCTGGGCCGCACCTTCCTTTCCGCCGCGAGCGTGATCTGCCAGTGGACCAAGGACAATCTGGAGGAATTGCAGGCCGCCCGGACCCATTTCGATTCGGCGCGGCTGGCGGCCTGAGGAGGCCGGGCCGCTGCCGGATCAGAGCTGGAAGCGGATGCCCGTCAGCTCCTCCGTAATGCCCCACAATTTTCCGGCGGCTGCCATGTCCTGCCCCGAAGGCTTGATCGTGGCCGGCGCGGGGGCGCCCTTCATCCCGCCGAAGCCGCCCGGCCCGTAGAATCCCCCGCCTTCGGCGTCTGGAGCGGTGGCGCCATAGAGCGTCGGCAGCGCGCCTGCCGATGCCGGTTGCCCGAGATAGGGCATCACCACCGACAGGATCGAGCTGATGAAATGATCGGCCAGCCGGAACTTGCCCAGCTGCTTGCGATTGGCGCCGATCGATGTCTGCGCCACGCCGGGATGCACGGCGATGCTTTTGATATTGCTGCCGGCCTGATCGATCCGGCGCTGGAATTCGCGCGCGAAAAGCAGGTTGGCGAGCTTGGTCTGGTTATAGGCGCGCTGGGCGCGGTAGCCGCGCTCGATCTGAAGGTCGTTCCAGTTGAACCGCCCCTGGCCGTGCACCAGGCTCGATACCGTCACCACGCGCGGGGCCGGGGTGGCGTTCAGCAGGGGGAGCAGCAGGCCCGTCAGGGTGAAATGGCCGAGATGGCCGATCGCGAAGGTCAGCTCGAATCCGTCGCCGCTCGTCCGCCGCTCGCTGATCGGCTGGATGCCCGCATTGTTGACAAGGATATCGATCGGCTTGCCTTCCGCCGCGAGCGACGCGGCGAAATCCTTCACGGCCTGAAGGCGGCTGAGATCGAGCATGCGGAATTCGAGCTTCGCATCGGCCGTCGATGCCCCGATGCGATCGGCGATCGTCCGGCCCAGCTGCTCGTTCCGGTCGACCGCCAGTATCTCGGCGCCGCGCCGGGCGAGCGCCCTGGCCGCTTCGAAGCCGATGCCGCTGGCGGCGCCGGTGATCAGCACCCGCTTGCTCGACAGATCGGGAATGTCGTTTTCGCCCCATTTGCGCATGCCGGCCTCTTTCCCCTTGTCCGGCCTCATGATCCACGCCGGTGGACCATCGGCTAGATCGGCCGTTACCGGGTGGCAAGGGGATGGCGGGCATGAGAGGGCGAACGCGATTTCGCTTTCTTTCCCTCTCGCCCTTTCCGGTGGCGATGCCGCGTTTAGCGGAACGGCGGCTCGTTGAACGCCCGCAGCTTGCGGCTGTGGAGGCGCTCGCCGGTGCGGCGCAGCTCGTCGATCGCGGCGATGCCGATCCGCAGATGCTCGCTGATCGCGCGCTCGTAGAAGCGGTTGGCTTGGCCGGGCAGCTTGATCTCGCCATGGATCGGCTTGTCCGACACGCAGAGCAGGGTGCCGTAGGGCACGCGGAAGCGATAGCCCTGGGCCGCGAGCGTGGCCGATTCCATGTCGATCGCCACCGCCCGGCTCTGGTTGAAGCGCAGCGCCGATCGCGTGTAGCGCAGTTCCCAGTTGCGATCGTCGGTGGTGACGACGGTGCCGGTGCGCAGGCGCCGCTTCAACTGCTCGGCCGGCTCGCCCGAAACCGTCTCGGCCGCCGCGCTCAGCGCCTGCTGCACCTCGGCAATGGCCGGGATCGGTATTTCCGGCGGCAGCACGTCGTCCAGCACATGATCGTCGCGCAGATAGGCGTGGGCCAGCACATAATCGCCGATCCGCTGCGACGGGCGCAGGCCGCCGCAATGGCCGATCATCAGCCAGGCTTCCGGCCGCATCACCGCGAGGTGATCGGTGATCGTCTTGGCGTTGGACGGGCCGACGCCGATATTGACCAGGGTGATGCCCGATCGGTTGGGGCCGACGAGGTGGTAGGCCGGCATCTGATGCCGCCGCCAGGCGCTGTCGGTGATGGCACGATCGGGATCGGCATTGGCCGCCGTAAGCTCCAGCCCGCCCGCGCAGCTCAGCAATTGATAGGGGCCGTCGTCCGACAGCTGCGTGCAGGCCCAGCGCACGAATTCATCGACATAGCGGTGATAGTTGGTGAACAGGATATAGTTCTGCACATGCTGCGTCGGCGTCCCGGTATAATGGCGCAGCCGCGCGATGGAAAAATCGACGCGCTGGGCGTCGAACAGCGCCAGCGGGCGGGCCTCGCCGCCTTCGCCCTGCCACAGGCCGTCCACCACCTCGTCGCCGATATGGATGAGGTCGTTGGACGGGAACACGCGGGCAAGCTCGGCCGCCGCCGCGTCGGCAAGGTCGACGCCGGCATCGAGCACGTAGGGATAGGGGATTTCCTGGCGCCCGCGCGAAACCTCGATCTCCGCGCCGAAATCGGCGACCAGCAGGTCGATCTGCTCGGCCAGATATTCCCGGAACATCGTCGGCTGGGTGACGGAGACCGCATAATGGCCGGCGGCGGTCAGCCGGCCGAAGGCGCGCAGCGGATGATGGCGGGTCGATCCGTCATAGCGGAGGTGCAGTTCGGGATAGGTGAAGGCACCCGCCGCGCGGGCGGCCTCGTCGGGCCGTTCGCCGGTGGCGATATAGCGGCCGAGTGCCGCGCGCAGCGCTTCGACGGAGGATTGATAGAGGGTGTCGAGCTGGTCGACGATGGCGAGGCTGGCTTTGGTGGCGATGTGGGCTTCTCCTATGGTCTGCTGTGGTCGAATATAAGCGAAGGCCGCGCCGTGCGGGCGCGGCCCCCGGATGCGGCCTTAAAGCTGGCCGAGCATGTAATCGGCCGAGCTCACCTTGAACTCGCCCGGCGCCTCGACATTCAGGACGCTGACGACGCCGTCGTCCACGATCATCGAGAAGCGCTGCCCGCGCGTGCCGAGGCCGAACTTGCTGCCGTCCATGGTGAGGCCCAGCGCCTTGGCGAAATCGCCATTGCCGTCCGCCAGCATGGTCACGGCTTCGCCCGCGCCGGCGCTCTTGCTCCAGGCGCCCATCACGAAGGCGTCGTTCACCGCGGTGCAGGCGATCTCGTCCACGCCCTTGGCCTTCAGCTCGGCCGCCTTCTCGATGAAGCCCGGCAGATGCTTGGCGGAGCAGGTGGGGGTGAAGGCGCCCGGCACGGAGAAGAGCGCGACCTTGCGGCCCTTGAAGAAATCCGCGCTCTGCACCGCTTCGGGGCCGCTTTCGGTCGGCTTGGTGAAGGTGGTTTCGGGAAGCGTGTCGCCCGCCTTGATCGTCATATCGGCATCCTTCTGTAGCCAGGAGTCGCGCTGGTCTACGCCAGCGCGATTGCAGTTTGAAGCATGGCGCATGTTCGGAACGCCTTGTGGAAAGCACACCTTCCATCCGCTCCAGCCATCTATAGATTGGGGATATGGATGCGCCAGCCTATCTCAGCGGCCAATTGCTGCTTGCCCTGCCCGGCATGGGCGACCCCCGATTCTCGCGCGCGGTGATCGCGATGTGCGCGCATGACGAGGAAGGGGCGCTGGGCATCGGCGTGGGCCAGCTGATGCCGCGCATCCGCCTGCACAGCCTGCTCGCCCAGCTCGATATCGATCCCGGCGAGGCGCCCGACGTGCCGATCCATGTGGGCGGGCCGGTGGAGCCGCAGCGCGGCTTCGTGCTGCATGGGCTGGACTGGGGCGGGCAGGATACGCTGCAGGTGGGCGAAAGCTGGGCGCTGACCTCCACGCTGGACGTGCTGCGCGCCATCGCCGAGGGCAGGGGGCCTTCGCGCTGGCTGGTCGCGCTGGGCTATGCCGGGTGGAGCCCCGGCCAGCTCGAGGACGAGATGACGGGCAATGCTTGGTTCGCGACCGGCGGCAGCCCCGGCGTTCTGTTCGATACCGCGGTGGACCAGCGCTGGACCTGCGCCTTCGCCAATGCCGGGATCGACGCGCGCCTGCTCGCGCCCGAAATCGGCCACGCCTGATCGCCGTTTCCACAGGACATAAAGAAATCTTTATATTTGGAATTGCGTTGCGGCGCCGGCCCGGCTAAGTGCCGCAGTCATGTTCCGCGCGCCATTTTCCCGCGCGGTAGTACCCGTGTCCCCCCAAGGAGAACCGACGTGGCGACCCTGCCTGCCGAAAGCTTCACCGATTATCTGGTCCACGACATCTCGCTCGCCGCATTCGGCCGCAAGGAGATCGAGATCGCCGAAACCGAGATGCCGGGCCTCATGGCGCTGCGCAAGGAATATGGCCCGTCGCAGCCGCTGAAGGGCGCGCGGATCACCGGTTCGCTGCACATGACGATCCAGACGGCGGTGCTGATCGAGACGCTGGTGCATCTGGGCGCCGAGGTCCGCTGGGCCTCGTGCAACATCTTCTCCACCCAGGATCACGCCGCCGCCGCCATCGCCGCGCAGGGCATCCCCGTCTTTGCCGTGAAGGGCGAGACGCTGGAGGAATATTGGGATTATGTGATCCGCATCTTCGACTGGGGCGATACCACCGCCAACATGATCCTGGACGATGGCGGCGACGCCACCATGTTCGCGCTGTGGGGCGCGCGCGTCGAGGCCGGCGAAGCGCTGTTCACCCCGTCCAACGAGGAAGAGGAAATCTTCGTCGCGACGCTCAAGCGCTTCCTGGCGGAACGCCCCGGCTACCTGACCGAGACGGTCAAGGCCATCAAGGGCGTTTCGGAAGAGACGACCACCGGCGTCCACCGCCTTTATGAGCTGGCGAAGAAGGGCAAGCTGCCTTTCCCGGCGATCAACGTGAACGACAGCGTCACCAAGTCGAAGTTCGACAATCTCTACGGCTGCAAGGAATCGCTGGTCGACGCCATCCGCCGCGCCACCGACGTGATGCTGGCCGGCAAGGTCGCCTGCGTCGCCGGCTTCGGCGATGTCGGCAAGGGTTCGGCCGCTTCGCTCCGCAACGGCGGCGCGCGCGTGCTGGTGACCGAGATCGACCCGATCTGCGCGCTGCAGGCGGCGATGGAAGGCTATGAAGTCGTGACGATGGAGGAGGCCGCGACCCGCGCCGACATCTTCGTCACCGCGACGGGCAATGAGGACGTCATCACCGTCGATCACATGCGCGCGATGAAGAACATGGCGATCGTGTGCAACATCGGCCACTTCGACAGCGAGATCCAGATCGCCGGCCTCAACAACATGAAGTGGACGGAGATCAAGCCGCAGGTGGACGAGGTCCAGTTCGCCGACGGCAAGAAGATCATCGTGCTGGCCAAGGGGCGCCTGGTGAACCTGGGCTGCGCCACCGGCCATCCCAGCTTCGTCATGTCCTCCAGCTTCACCAACCAGGTGCTGGCCCAGATCGAGCTGTGGACCAAGTCGAACGAATATAAGAACGAGGTCTATGTGCTGCCGAAGCATCTCGACGAGAAGGTGGCCGCGCTCCACCTCGAGAAGCTGGGCGTGAAGCTTTCCAAGCTCACCCCGAAGCAGGCGGCCTATATCGGCGTGACGCCGGAAGGCCCGTTCAAGCCGGATCATTACCGCTACTGATCCGACCGGACATTTTCGGGAAAGGGGCCGTCGACCGGGAGGTGGGCGGCCCTTTTTTCATATCGTCCCGCCGGGTGCCGGCAATCGCGGCATCGGGCGGGGAGGGGGCAAGTTCAGCATGACGGAATGCCCCCTGTTCGTCTAACGATCAGCCAGACCCATTCGGAGCCACCATGTCGATCCACGCCCCGATCCTCGACCAGGCGCCCGAGTGGCTGGACCTTGCCGGCATCGCGGTGTTCGCCGCTTCCGGCGCGCTGGCGGCGGCACGCGCGCGGCAGACGCTGGTGACCTTCGCCTTCTTCGCCGTCATCACCGGCACGGGCGGCGGCACGCTGCGCGATCTGCTGATCGGCGCGCCCGTATTCTGGATGCAGGACAATCCGGCGCTGGCGGTGTGCCTGGTGATGGCGGGGCTGGTGTGGTTGACGCCGTCGCGCTGGTGGCGCCCGCGCGCGCTGGACTGGTTCGACGCGGTGGGGCTGGCGGCCTATGCGGTCTATGGCGCGTCCAAGGCGCTGGCCTTCGGCGTCCCGCCGCTTGCCGCGGCGATGATGGGGGTAGTGACGGGCTGTTGCGGCGGCATCATTCGCGATGTGCTGGCCGGCGAGCCTTCCATCCTGCTCCGGCCCGAAATCTACGTGACCGCCGCCGCCTTGGCGGCGGGGCTGTTCGTCGTGCTCACCCTGCTCGGGGCATCCCTGCCGATCGCCTGGGGCGCCGGCGCTGCCGCGGGCTTCGCGCTCCGTGCCCTCGCCATCGCCCGCGGGCTGGGGCTGCCCGCCTATCGCCGCGGCTAGAGAGGCTTTCCAAGAAAACGCGGCAAGCAAAAGCTGGAGCGGCCGATCCGGCGCAATCAGAGGACGAGCCGTTCCAGACCCAGCTTCATGAGCAGCGCCTCCATCAGGCCGCCACGGGCGCGGGGCGCGGGGGTAGCGGCAATGGGGCATTCGAGGCAGCGCATCTGGATGGCCGGCCCTTCCGCCATCGCCTTCAGATCATGGAAGGCGCGCAGCATCTGCTGTTCGGGCAGGCGAGCGATGCGGCTATAGGCATCGCGCGGCGCATCGGCCTGCTCCTCGCTCTGCACCAGCCCGGCGAGGAACTGGCTGATGAGGCTGGGCGCGCGTTCGATATAGAGCGGCCGGGCCTTGGCGGGATCGATCTTCGCCCGGCGCGCGGCCTCGGCGATGGCGTCGCTCAACCCGCCGGTCTTGTCGACGAGGCGGAGGCCGACGGCGGTGCTGCCCGACCAGACCCGGCCCTGGCCGATCTCGTCCACGCGGGCGACGGGCAGGTTGCGCGATTGCGCGACGAGGCCGGTGAAGCGGCGGTAGATATCGTCGATCCCGGCCTGCATCAGCCGATCGAATTCGGGCGAGGTGCCGCGCAGCAGATCGGGTTCGCCCGATAGCGGCGTCGTCTTCACCCCATCCACCGACAGGCCGACCTTGGAGAGCGTGCCCGCGAAATTGGGCAGCAGGCCGAACACGCCGATCGATCCGGTGACGGTGGCCGGTTCCGCGAAGATGAAGTCGCCCGGCGTGGAGACCCAATAGCCGCCGGATGCCGCATAGGTGCCCATCGAGACGACGACGGGCAGCTTCTTGCGCTTGGCCTCCAGGATCGCTTCCCGGATCCGTTCGGAGCCCGTGACCGATCCGCCGGGCGAATCGACGCGCACCACCAGCGCCTTGATGCGGTTCCGGGCGAGTTCGTTCAGGATCAGCTTGGCGATGGTATCGCCGCCGGCCCGGCCGGGTGCCGCCTCGCCGTCGACGATCTCGCCGGCGATGGTGACGACGCCGATCTGGCCGCTCGCATTTTCCGGGTTGGCCGCGAGCCAGCCTTCCAGCGGGATCGCCTTGAAGGCGCCGGCCTCGCGATCGCCGGCCTCGCCCGCGATCTGGGCGATCCGCCGGCCGAATTCCACGCGATCGCCCACCTTGTCCACTAGCCCGGCGGCCAGCGCTGCCTTGGCGATATCGCCGCCGGCCTTGGCCAGGGCCTGTTCGGGATCGGCGATATAGGTTGCGAGCTGCGCGCGGGGGCGTGCGCGCTGCACGTCCGCCTGCCAGGTCCCCCACAGGCTGTCGACCAGCGCCTGGTTGGCGGCCCGCGCCTCGGGCGACTGATCGGTGCGGGTATAGGGTTCGACCGCCGATTTGAACTGGCCGACGCGATAGACCTTGGTCTGGACGCCGATCCTGTCGAGCAGCCCCTTGTAATAGAGCCGCGATCCGCCGGGGCCGGTGAGCAGCACCGCGCCGAAGGGATCGACCCACACCTCGCTGGCATGGGCGGCAAGCTGGTAGCTGTCGTCGGTATAGCCTGTCGCATAAGCGAGCACGGGCTTGTTCGCGGCGCGGACGCCGTCGATCGCCTTGGCCGCGGCGGCAAGCGTCGCCTGTCCGCCGCCGGCGAAGCGATCTAGATCCAGCACCACCGCCTTGATCGAGGGATTGCGCGCCGCGCCATCCAGCGCGCGCACGATATCGCGCAGGCGGTATTCGCGGCTTGCGGGGTTGCCGCCGGTCAGCGTGTCGATCGTGCCGGGCTGGGCCGGCTGCTCGACGAGCGTGCCCCTGAGATCGAGGACCAGCGCGCCGCTGGTCGCCGTCGCGGGCTTGGGCGTGGCGGACAGAAGGGCATAGAGCCCGCCGAAGAAGATCAGCATGAAAAGCAGGACCAGCGCATCTTTCACGCCGACCAGGATTTTCCACAATCCGCGCAGCAACTGCATCATCGTCCCCATGCTGAAACATGCAGGGGCTATCCTGTTCGGCGGCCGCATGAAAGGGCGATCGTCGCGCCGCCGCCCCGGATCGCGGCGGAAAGCGAAAATTTCGTCCCGGCCACGCTTGACGGTTTTCGGGTCGGCTCCAATATGGCGGCTGGCACTCGCCAATGGGGAGTGCTAACAGATCATTCGTTCCCAGCGCGCCGCCGCTGTCCGACCACGGGGAGGATCGGCGAGCCGCAAGACTAGAAAGGGTGACGCGCAATGAATTTCCGTCCGCTGCACGATCGTGTGCTGGTTCGTCGTGTCGAGGCCGAGGAGAAGACGGCCGGTGGCATCATCATTCCCGATACCGCCAAGGAAAAGCCGCAGGAAGGCGAAGTCGTCGCCGCCGGCGCCGGTGCCAAGGCCGAGGACGGCAAGGTGACCCCGCTCGACGTGAAGGCCGGCGATCGCATCCTGTTCGGCAAGTGGTCGGGCACCGAGGTCCGCGTGAACGGCGAAGACCTGCTGATCATGAAGGAATCGGACATCCTGGGCATCATCGCCTGAGCCGATCGCCCGACCGACCAGAATTCCAATTCAGATAAGCTAGAGGAACAAGAACATGGCAGCGAAAGACGTCAAGTTTTCGCGCGACGCGCGTGAACGCATCCTGCGCGGTGTCGATATCCTTGCCGATGCGGTGAAGGTGACGCTGGGTCCGAAGGGCCGCAACGTCGTGATCGACAAGTCGTTCGGCGCGCCGCGTATCACCAAGGACGGCGTTTCTGTCGCCAAGGAAATCGAACTGAAGGACAAGTTCGAGAATATGGGCGCCCAGATGGTCCGCGAGGTCGCCTCGAAGACCAACGACGTCGCCGGCGACGGCACCACCACCGCCACCGTGCTCGCCCAGGCGATCGTGCGTGAAGGCATGAAGTCGGTCGCGGCCGGCATGAACCCGATGGATCTGAAGCGCGGCATCGATCTCGCCGTCGCCAAGGTCGTCGAGGATCTGGCCAAGCGTTCGAAGCCGGTCGCCGGATCGAACGAAGTCGCCCAGGTCGGCATCATCTCGGCCAATGGCGACACCGAAGTCGGCCAGAAGATCGCGGAAGCGATGGAGAAGGTCGGCAAGGAAGGCGTGATCACCGTCGAGGAAGCCAAGGGCCTCGAATTCGAGCTGGACGTCGTCGAAGGCATGCAGTTCGACCGCGGCTACCTCTCGCCCTACTTCATCACCAACCCGGAAAAGATGCAGGTCGAGCTCAACGACCCCTACATCCTGATCCATGAGAAGAAGCTGTCCAACCTGCAGTCGATGCTTCCGATCCTGGAAGCGGTGGTGCAGTCGGGCCGTCCGCTCCTCATCATCGCCGAGGACATCGAGGGCGAGGCTCTCGCCACGCTCGTCGTCAACAAGCTGCGCGGCGGCCTGAAGGTCGCGGCCGTCAAGGCGCCGGGCTTCGGCGATCGCCGCAAGGCGATGCTCGAGGACATCGCGATCCTCACCAAGGGCGAGCTGATCTCGGAAGATCTCGGCATCAAGCTCGAGAACGTCACCGTCGGCATGCTCGGCACCGCCAAGCGCGTCACGATCGACAAGGACAACACCACCATCGTCGATGGCGCCGGTGATGCCGATGCGATCAAGGGCCGCGTGGAAGCGATCCGCAAGCAGATCGAGATCACGACCTCCGACTATGATCGCGAGAAGCTCCAGGAGCGTCTGGCGAAGCTGGCCGGCGGCGTCGCCGTCATCAAGGTCGGCGGTGCGACCGAGGTCGAGGTGAAGGAGCGCAAGGATCGCGTCGACGACGCCCTCCACGCCACCCGCGCGGCTGTCGAGGAAGGCATCGTTCCCGGCGGCGGCACGGCTCTCCTCTACGCCACCAAGGCTCTCGAAGGCCTGAAGGGCGCGAATGACGACCAGACCCGTGGTGTGGACATCATCCGCAAGGCGATCCAGACCCCGCTTCGTCAGATCGCCCAGAATGCCGGCCATGACGGCGCCGTCGTTTCCGGCAACCTGCTCCGCGAGAATGATGAGACCAAGGGCTTCAACGCCGCGACCGACACCTACGAGAACCTCGTGGCTGCCGGCGTGATCGATCCCACCAAGGTGGTGCGCACGGCGCTCCAGGACGCGGCCTCGGTCGCCGGCCTGCTGATCACCACCGAGGCGACGATCGCCGAGCTGCCGGACGACAAGCCCGCCCCGGCGATGCCGGGTGGCATGGGCGGCATGGGTGGCATGGACTTCTAAGTCCAC
Organism: Edaphosphingomonas fennica; assembly: GCF_003034225.1. Classification (GTDB taxonomy): domain Bacteria; phylum Pseudomonadota; class Alphaproteobacteria; order Sphingomonadales; family Sphingomonadaceae; genus Sphingomonas_E; species Sphingomonas_E fennica. The sequence continues at coordinate 29,152 of NZ_PHHF01000044.1, read as the reverse complement.
GCTTCCAGCCGAACGGCAAAGGAAAGGGCCGGGGAGCGATCCCCGGCCCTTTTTCTATGCCTTCAGAGAGTGACGGCTGCCCGCCGGCCGCGTCGTCCGGCGCCGTTCCTAATAGCCGTTGTCGGAAGATTGGCTGCTCTCGCTGTCCTCGGCCATGTTGGCGGGCGCGACGAGGCCGTCGGCGGGGACGCTCTCGATTTCGGTGGCAGCCGGATCGGTGTTGACCTGCGCGTTGTCGGGGGAGGGGCGCCCGCAGGCGCTGAGCGGGCCGATCGCGGCGATCGCCGCCAGCATCGACATCCACTTCGTCCGCATCATGGCGCCGGCTCCGGGAAAATGGTCAGGAACCGGAATAGTATCGCGATTGGCGCCGGACGCAAAATCGCCGGCGGCCGGCGGCCGGGCCGGGATGTGGGAGGGGCAAAGAAAAGGGGCCGCAACCTCGTGCGAGGCGCGGCCCCTGATCCCGGAACCGTGCGCGCGTTATGGCGCGCGCAACGTCCCCAACGGCATTACTGCGCGTTGGTGGCGTTCTCGACGGCGTTCGTGGCGTTCTCGGCCGCGGCGTTGATGTCCGCAACGGCGTTCTCGGCGGTCGCGTTCACGTCGGTCACGGCTTCTTCGACAGTCGCGTTCACGTCGGCGACTTCGTTGGTGACTTCGGTCTCGTTCGAGGCAGCCGGCTCCTGCTTGCTGCAGGCGGCGAGGCCGAACGAAGCGACGGCGGCGAGCGAGAGAACAACGATCTTCTTCATGGGCTAAACCCTCCAGGTGGCAATAGCTGATGGATGCGTGGACGCCGCTTAATCACAGATCAAGGCGTGTTTCCCCCGAAACCAGCGATGCCCCCTTTATCGGGTTCGATGCGGCGGCGCAATCTCTCTTGTTCCGGTAGACTGATCATTTCAGGTTAAGATCGGACGAGGATGGCTGCGGCGGCGCGGCCGGCTCTTCCTGTGGTTGCTCCGTGGGTTGCGGGGCAGGGGTGGCGGCCGGTTCGTCCCCGGCCGGCGCGGAATCGGGATTCGGCGCGTCGGCTGTGGGCGTATCCGCATCCAGTTCCTTGATCGCGGCATCGACGTCCGCGTCGCTGGCCGATCCGGCATCGCCCGCCTGATCGGCGATTTCCGCCGCGCGGCGCTGGAAATAGGCCGAACGCGCGGTCGCATAGGGATCGAGGCTGGTGTTGAGCAGTGTATCGGCGCCCGTTTCCGTAAGGTTGGCGCGGATGCTCACCAGATTCACCACATCGGGAATCATCCGTTCGGTCCACGACAGGTCGGTGCATTCGCGCAGGCAGATGTTCACCGGATCGGCGAACATGCCGACGCCGGTGCCGATGCCGTCGCGGATCGTGGAGGGGCCGAACAGCGGCAGGACGATATAGGTGCTGCTCTTCACGCCCCACGCCGCCAGCGTCTGGCCGAAATCCTCCGGCGCGGGCTTGATGCCGAGGCCGGTGGCGTGATCGGCGAGGCCGCCGACGCCGATCGTGGTGTTCACGACGAAGCGGCCGAGATTGTTCACCGCCCGGCCGGGCTTGCCCTGCAGCAGGTTGTTGACGAAGGACCATGGCTCGGTGAGGTTATCGAAGACGTGCAGGATGCCGCGCCGCGCCGCGCGCGGGGTGATGGTGCGATAGACGGTCGAAACCGGCTTCATCGCCACCTTGTCGAGCGTCTGGTTGAAGCCCCAGACGGCGCGGTTGAAGCCTTCCAGCGGATCGCGCGGCCCGGATGCTTCCAGATCGGTCGCGGCGCTTTTCTGCGTGGTGGCGCACCCTGCCAGCAGCGCGGCGGCGGCGATGGTGACGAAAATGCGCATCTAAACGGCCTCTTGCAACGATTCCACAGCCCCCTGTCCCGCGCCTGCCATAGGGGCAAAGCGCGAACAAGTTGCTTGACGGATATAAAGATATCTTTATATCCTTATCCATCATGACGCGCATGCTCGACACCTTCCGCGCATTGGCCGATCCGACGCGCCTGCGGATCGTGGCCTTGCTGCGTGCGATGGAGCTTTCGGTCGGAGAACTGGCACAGGTGCTGGGGCAGAGCCAGCCCCGCGTTTCGCGCCATGTGAAGATTCTGGCCGATGCCGGCCTTGCCGATCGCCGCAAGGAAGGAAGCTGGGTGTTCCTGACGCTGGGGGATGATGCGCGGGTCGCGCCGCTCCTCGCGGCGATGGATGCCTGGGCGGCGGGCGAGCCCGGCGATCATTGGGCCATCGCGGATATCGCCCGGCTGGCGGCGGTGCGCGCCGATCGCGCGGCGGCGGCGGAAGGCTATTTCGCGGCCCATGCCGATGAATGGGATGCCATCCGCTCGCTCCACGTCGCCGAAAGCGCGGTGGAGGATGCGATCCGGCGCCTGCTGGGGCGGGATGCGATCGGTCGGCTGATCGATATCGGCACCGGCACCGGCCGGATGATCGAGCTGGTCGGCGGCACGGCGACGAGCGCGCTGGGCGTGGACCGCAGCCCGGAGATGCTGCGCATGGCGCGGGCCAAGCTGGCGGAGGCCGGGCTGGACAAGGCCGAGCTGCGCCAGGGCGACATGTATGCCCTGCCGCTGGCGAGCGGATCGGCGGATACGGTGATCCTGCACCAGGTGCTGCATTATGCCCACCAGCCGGCATCCGCGATCGCCGAGGCGGCGCGGCTGCTGGCGGATGGCGGGCGGCTGCTGATCGTCGATTTCGACCGGCACGAGAAGGAGGAGCTGCGCACCCGCGACGCGCATGTCCGTCTGGGTTTCGACGACGAACAGATGGCGGGCTGGTTCGCGGCCGCCGGGCTGGACGTCGAGGCGGTCGAGCGGCTCGACGGCGGCGAGCTGACGGTGAAATTGTGGCTGGGGCGGTGTCGCCCGGCCGACGCACGAGAGGATATTGCGGCATGAGCGTTTCGATCGCCCAGATGGAGGAGGCCCGCCGCGCGCTGGATGCGCCGCTGTTCGCCGACCTCGCCGGCGATTGCCAGGTGAGCTTCGAATTCTTCCCGCCCAAGACGGAGAAGATGGAGGAGACGCTGTGGAACGCGATCGAGACGCTGGCGCCGCTGGGGCCGCGCTTCGTTTCCGTCACCTATGGCGCGGGCGGATCGACGCGCGAGCGGACGCACGCCACCGTCGCCCGGATCGCGCGGGAAACGGCGATCCCGGCGGCCGCGCACCTCACCTGCGTCGATGCCAGCCGCGACGAGATACTCGATGTCGCCCGCGAATATTGGGCGGCCGGCGTGCGGCACATCGTGGCGCTGCGCGGCGATCCCCCGCGCGAGGGCGAGAAGTTCCAGGCGCATCCCGACGGTTTCGAGAATGCGGCCGCGCTGGTCGCGGGGCTGAAGTCGGTCGCGCCGTTTGAGATATCGGTCGCGGCCTATCCCGAATGCCATCCCGATTCGACGGACGTGGCGGCCGATCTCGACAATCTGAAGCGCAAGATCGATGCCGGCGCCAACCGCGCGATCAGCCAGTTCTTCTTTTCGGCCGATGCCTTCTTCCGCTTCCGGGACGCGGTGGAGGCCGCCGGCATCGATGCGGAGATCGTGCCGGGCATCCTGCCGGTGTCCAACGTCGCCCAGACGCGCAAGTTCGCCGGCATGTGCGGCGCCGCCATCCCCGCCTGGATGGACCGCCTGTTCGAGGGGCTGGACGACCGCCCGGCCGCCCGCCAGCTCGTCGCCGCCACGATCGCGGCCGAGATGTGCCGCAAGCTTTATGCGGGCGGCGTGCGGCATTTCCATTTCTACACGCTCAACCGCGCGGAGCTGAGCTACGCGATCTGCCATCTGCTCGGGCTTCGGCCCAATCCGGCGGCGGCGGAGAAGGCGGCGTGAACCTGCGGATTTCCCGTTCATGCTGAGGAGGGACCGGGCTTGCCGAGGGCTCGTTTCGGAACATCCTTCGAGATGCCGTTTCGCCAGGCTCAATGGCTCCTCGGAATGAGCGGTTTGGAGTTGAGAATATGAACATGCTGACCCCATCCGAAGCCGCCCGCCGCTTCCGCGCGGAGGCCGCCGATCGCATCCTGCTGACCGACGGTGCGTTCGGCACGATGATCCAGGGCTATCGCCTGACCGAGGAGGATTATCGCGGCGGGCTCGACCTCGGCTTCGACCAGAAGGGCAATAACGACATCCTGGCGATCACGCGGCCGCACGTGATCGCCGAGATCACCGAAACCTATCTGGATGCCGGATCGGACATGGTTTCCACCAACACCTTCAATGCCAACCGGATCAGCCAGGCCGATTATGGCGCGGAGCATCTGGTGCGCGACATGAACCTCGCCGCCGCGCAGATCGCCCGCGACGCGGCGAAGGCGGCCGAGGCGAAGGATGGTCGCCCGCGCTTCGTGGCCGGTGCGCTGGGGCCGACCAACAAGACGCTGTCGCTGTCGCCCGACGTGAACGATCCCGGCTATCGCGCGATCGAGTTCGACGAGCTGAAGCAGGTCTATCGCGAGCAGATCGACGCGCTGCTGGACGGCGGCGTCGATTTCATCCTGATCGAGACGATTTTCGATACGCTGAACGCCAAGGCCGGCATCATGGCGGGGATCGAGGCGGCCGAGGCGCGGGGCGCGGAGGTTCCGCTGATGATCAGCTTCACCGTCACCGACATGTCCGGCCGCAACCTTTCCGGCCATTCGATCGAAAGCTTCTGGGCCAGCGTGCGCCATGCCCGGCCGCTCACCATCGGGCTGAACTGCTCGTTCGGCGCGCCGCAGCTCCGCCCGCATGTGTCGGCGCTTGCTGGCATCGCCGATACGCTGGTGATGGTCTATCCCAATGCGGGCCTGCCCAACGATCTGGGGCAGTATGACGAGGAGCCGGAGACCACCGGCGGCTTCATCCGCGATTGGGCGGAAAACGGGCTGATGAACGTCGTCGGCGGCTGCTGCGGCACCACCCCCGCCCATATCGCGGCGATGCGCCACGCGGTGCAGGGCGCGGCTCCCCGCGCGATCGCAAGTCCCCCGGTCCGCACCGTGCTGGCCGGGCTGGAGACGATGGTGATCGCTGCATAGCCTTGTCCGCGCCGTCTGCTGAGCCTGGTTCAGCACCCATTTTTCACCGGCGTCGCCTTCGCCCGTCGCGCGGTGGACCCTGAAACAGGTTCAGGGTGACGAAGAAGAGAGAAGATAGTGGCAACCGCACCAGACCTTCCCGACGACGCTCCCACGCCGGCCCGCGCCATGTTCGTCAATATCGGCGAGCGCACAAACGTCACCGGATCGGCGGCGTTCAAGAAGCTCGTCATGGCCGGCGACTATGTGAAGGCCGTGGAGGTCGCGCGCCAGCAGGTGGAGAACGGCGCGCAGATCATCGACGTCAACATGGACGAGGGGCTGCTGGATGCGGAGGTGGCGATGACCACCTTCCTCAAGCTGATCGCGGCCGAGCCAGACATCGCCCGCGTGCCGATCATGATCGACAGCTCCAAGTGGAGCGTGATCGAGGCCGGGCTGAAATGCGTATCCGGCAAGCCGATCGTCAATTCGATCAGCATGAAGGAGGGCGAGGCCCAGTTCCTGGAACATGCCCGCAAGGTGCGGGCCTATGGCGCGGCCGTCGTCGTCATGGCGTTCGACGAGGTGGGGCAGGCGGATACGAAGGACCGCAAGGTCGAAATCTGCGAGCGCGCCTACAAGCTGCTGGTGGGAGACGGCTTCCCGCCCGAGGACATCATCTTCGATCCCAACATCTTCGCGGTGGCGACGGGGATCGAGGAGCATAATAATTATGCCGTCGATTTCATCGAGGCGGCGCGCGAGATCCGGAAGCGCTGCCCGCACGCGCATATCTCCGGCGGCCTTTCCAACCTCAGCTTCTCCTTCCGCGGCAACGAGCCCGTGCGCCGGGCGATGCATTCCATCTTCCTCTACCACGCCATTCCGGCGGGGATGGACATGGGCATCGTCAATGCCGGCCAGCTCGACGTCTATGACACGATCGATCCCGAGCTGCGCGAGGCGTGCGAGGATGTGATCCTCAACCGCAACCCGGATGCGACCGAGCGGCTCATCACCATCGCCGAACGCTTCAAGGGCAAGGATGCGGCGGCGGAAAAGGCGGCCGAGGAATGGCGCGGCTGGGATGTCGTCAAGCGGCTGGAACATGCGCTGGTCAAGGGCATCGACGCCTATGTCGTCGACGACACCGAAGAGGCGCGGCAGATGTTCGCCCGGCCGATCGAGGTGATCGAAGGCCCGCTGATGGACGGCATGAACGTGGTTGGCGACCTGTTCGGATCGGGCAAGATGTTCCTGCCGCAGGTGGTGAAGTCCGCCCGCGTGATGAAGAAGGCGGTGGCGCACCTGCTGCCCTTCATCGAGGCGGAGAAGGTGGCGGGCCAGCGTTCCAAGGGCCGCATCGTCATGGCGACGGTGAAGGGCGACGTCCACGATATCGGCAAGAACATCGTCGGCGTCGTGCTCCAGTGCAACGGCTATGAGGTGATCGATCTCGGCGTGATGGTGCCGTGGATGGATATATTGAAGGCCGCCAACGAGAATGACGCCGACATCATCGGCCTCTCCGGCCTCATCACCCCCTCGCTGGACGAGATGGTCACGGTGGCGAGCGAGATGCAGCGCGCCGGCATGGAGATGCCGCTGCTGATCGGCGGTGCCACCACCTCGAAGGTTCACACCGCGCTCCGCATCGCGCCGGCCTATCAGGGGCCGGTGGTGCATGTGCTGGATGCCAGCCGCGCGGTGGGCGTGGCCTCGACCCTGATGTCCGACACCCAGCGCGACGCCTTCGTGGAAAAGACGGCGGCGGATTACGAAGCCGTCCGCAAGGCGCGCGAGGGCAAGGGGCAGAGCGAGCTGATCCCGATCGCCGCCGCCCGCGCCAACGCCTTCCCCACCGATTTCGCGCAGAAGCCGGCATCGCCGAGGCAGCCGGGGCGCCATGTCTTCGCCGATTGGCCGCTGGAGGATCTGCGCGACTATATCGACTGGACGCCCTTCTTCCGCGCGTGGGAGCTGGCCGGCAACTATCCGGCGATCCTGGAGGACAAGGTGGTCGGCGAAAGCGCGCGCAGCCTCTTCGCCGACGCGAATGCGATGCTGGACCAGATCATCGCGGAGAAATGGCTGACGGCGAAGGGCGTCGCCGCCCTGTGGCCGTGCCGGCGCGAAGGCGACGACGTCGTGATCGAAACCGAGGGCGGCGATGTGCGCATGCCCTTCCTCCGCCAGCAGATCGCCAAGCGCGAGGGCCGCGCGAACATGTGCCTGGCCGATTTCATCGATCCCGCCGGCGACTGGATCGGCGGCTTCGCGGTGACGGCGGGCATCGGCATCGACGCGCATCTCGCCCGCTTCAAGGCGGAGCATGACGATTATCGCGACATCCTGCTGAAGGCGCTGGCCGATCGCCTGGCGGAAGCCTTTGCCGAGCGGCTGCACGCCCATGTCCGCACCGTGCTCTGGGGCTATGCCGAGGGCGAGCAGCTGACCAACGAGGCGCTGATCCGCGAACAATATCGCGGCATCCGCCCTGCGCCCGGCTATCCGGCCTGCCCGGATCACAGCCAGAAGCCGATCCTGTTCGATCTGCTGCAGGCCGGCGACGCGACCGGCATCACGCTGACCGAAAGCTTCGCGATGCTGCCGACGGCGGCGGTTTCCGGCTTCTATTTCGGCCATCCCGAAAGCCAGTATTTCGGGGTGGCGCGGGTGGGCCGCGATCAGCTTGAGGAATATGCGGTGCGGCGCGGCGTCGATCTGGAAACCGCGGAACGCTGGCTCAGGCCCAATCTGGATTGACCCGGCCCGCCTTCATCGCCGCGCGATCAGCAGGGCCGCGGCCATGAAGGCGAAGGACAGGATCAGGCTGGCGGCGACATAGCCCAGCGCCGCCGCCGGCCGCCCGCGTTCCCACAATGTCACCACGTCCAGCGAGAAGGTGGACCAGGTGGTGAAGCCGCCGAGCACGCCGGTGGCGAGGAACAGCCGCCATTCGGGATGGCCCCAGCTCCGCGCCGCGAACAGGCCGGCAACGGCGCCCATCAGCGTCGATCCCAGCACGTTGATCGTCAGCGTTCCCCAGGGAAAGCCCGGCCCCAGCAGGCGCAGCGATGCCAGCCCGACCAGATGGCGCAACGCCCCGCCCAGGCCCGATCCGATGAAGACGAGAAATACCGAACGCATGATTCCTCCTTGCCGCAGGGCGGCCGCAGGTAGGAATCATCAGCCCTCAATGGCGGTTCGGCGCGAGGCCCGGCAGGAATCCATTGCCGTGGCCGGCGATATGGCGGGGGTGGGGCAGCGCGTCAATGGCAGCCCGTCACCCAGCCGGCGCGGCCACCTCGATCGCGCCCTTCGCCACGCGCGCCGTCACCGGCGTTTTCGCCAGCACCTCGCCGTCGATCGAGATGGAGAGCGGCGGATCGGTCGCCACGCGCAGCGCACGGCCATGGAATTCGCGGGTGGTCTGCCGGCGCTGGGGCAGGCGGAGCAGGCTGGTGAGCCAGCTCCAGCCGAGATAGGGCAGCGCCTTGCCGACGACCGCCTGGACGACGATTTCGCCGCTGTCCACCTCCGCGTCGTCCACCAGTTCGGTGCCGCCATGGAAGCCGCCATTGGCGATGCGCACCTCCAGCGCGTCGATCGTCTCGGCCGTATCGCCTTCGCCCACCGTCAGCCGGAACGGCTTGAACCGGAACAGCACCAGCATCGCCCAGCTGAGGTAGCCGACACGGCCGGCCCAGGCCTTGAAGCCGTGGGGCACGCTTTCGGCGATCAGCGGCGAAAGCCCGATCGCGGCGCAGTTGGCGAAATAGTCCCCGTCGATCATGCCGAGGTCGATCCGCCGCCGCTGTCCGCCCGCGATCACGCCGATCGCGCCTTCCAGGTCGAGCGGGATGCCCAGCGTCCGCGCGAAGCTGTTGGCCGTGCCCAGCGGCAGCAGTGCGAACACGCAATCATGGCCGACGAAATGATCGACGGCGGAGGAGAGCGATCCGTCCCCGCCGCCCACGATCACCATCGGCGCGCCCGATCGCACGGCTTCGCGGATGGCGGGGGCGAACAGCTTGGGCTTGCGCACCGCATGGGCGGCGATGATCTCCACGCCTGCCGCCCTGAGGCCGGTGACGGCCCTGCGGAACAGCTTGCGTCCCTTGCGGGACTTCGCATTGACGATGAGGACGGCGGATCGGGGGAGCGGTCTGATTTCGGTCACGAGGGACAGAACGCACGATCGCGGCCATCGGCGCAAGAGCGATGGATTTCCGTTCGCGGCGACGGCTGCTAAGAGGGCGCGCGAGGCAGGGCTTCCTGTCGAGCATGTCCACCGTGGAGACGAATGATGCGGAAGCTGCCTCTTGTCCTGGCCCCTCTGCTTTGCCTGGCGATCGCGGCGCAATCGGCCCCGGCCCAAACGGGCGAGGCGGGCGCCTTCGCGACCGAGGGGGCGATGCTGGTGCATGTGGAAAGCGGCACGCGCTTCCCCGATCGGATCGCCGGGTTCGAGCGGGTCGGCCAGGCGGCGTTCGACGGCAGCGGCGACTATGTCGGCGTCGCCTACAAGCGCACGCTGGCGGATGGCACGCCGATCTCGCTGAGGATCGCGATCGTCCACATCATCGGCATGACCGCGAAGGAGCATTTCATCATCGCCAAGCCGATGGCGCTCAACGGGCTGGCCGATGTGAAGGTGGTGTCCGAAGGCCCGTATGACCGGCCCGGCAAGGGCGTGGACGGCTATATCGGCATCTTCCGCGCGCAGCAGGGCGACAAGCGCGTCGGCGTCGGCCTGTGGACGGTCGAGCGGGGCTATTGGGACGTGCGCGGCCGCGTGGAATTCCCCTATGCGAAGCTGAAGGAGGCCCGCGCGGCGGCCGACCGGTTCGTCGAGGAATTCGTGAAGATCGGCCAGCCTTACAAGGTGCCGCCGAACGCGGAGTAAGCCGGCGCGGCCGGATGCGCCGCGCCGACCTCTCATTCTCCGCCGGTCAGGCGGCGATACGGGGCCGAAGCAGATCTTCCAGCCCGATGCGGCGCAGCAGCTCCGCGCGCACGCGATCCGCCATGGCGTTGACGACTTCCGCACCGTCTTCGGAAGGATCGATATGGACCCGGAAGGGGCGCTTGCCATGGGGCATGCCGACTATCCTCACGATGGCGCGCGCCACCTCCGTCGCATCGGCATCCGCGGGCTCCAGATCGGCCAATCCCTTCAGGGCGATGGCGGCTATGTCCGCGCCCGGCCCCTGATCATAGGCTGCGACCCGCGCGGCATCGGCGGGCTTGCCGGAATGGGCGAAATGGTTGGTGCCGCTGGTGAAGGCGCCGGGCACGATGATCGATGTTTCGATGCCCCAGCGGGCAAGCTCGCCGGCATAGGAAACCGCCACTGAATCCATGGCGGCCTTGGCGGCGAAATAGGGGGCGAGATAGGGCGGCGTGCCGCCCCGCGCGCTGCTGGACGAAACCCAGAGCAGCAGCCCCTTGCCCTGCGCGCGGAGATGGGGAAGCGCGGCCCGGTTCACGCGCTGGGTAGACAGCACGTTGACGTCGTAGAGTTCGGCGAACTGTTCCGGGGTGAAGGCTTCGGCCGGGCCGAAGGACATGTGGCCGGCATTGTGGATGACGGCATCGATCCGGCCCTGCTCCGCGATCAGGCGGTCGATGGCGGCGACGACCGATGCATCGGACTGCACGTCCATTTCGATCGCGCGGATGTCCGCGCCATGTTCGCGGGCGAAATCCTCGACCGCGGCGACCTGCGGAGCGTTGCGGCCCTGGGTGGCGCGCATGCCGGCATAGACGCTGTGGCCGGCGAGCGCGAGCTGGCGCGCGGCGAGGGCGCCGAAGCCGCTCGATGCGCCGGTGATGATGATGACCTGCTTCATCGTTATGATCCTTTTCGAAAGGGCAGCGGATCGCTTTGCCGGCGGCCGCTAGATCATGCCGCCATTGGCGCGGAGCACCTGGCCGTTGATCCAGCCTCCGTCCGGCCCCACGAGAAAGGACACGGCGGCTGCGATATCCTCGGGCGTGCCGAGCCGTTCGAGCGGGTTCATCTTCGCCATGCGATCGATCAGCTCGGGCGACTTGCCGTCGAGGAACAGGGCGGTCGCGGTGGGGCCGGGGGCGATCGCGTTGACCGTGATGGAACGGCCCCGCATCTCCTTCGACATGATCGCGGTCAGCGTCTCCGCCGCCGCCTTGGTGGCGGCATAGACGCCGTAATTTTCCAGCCGCAGGCCGATGACGCTCGTCGAGAAGTTGATGATGCGGCCGCCGTCCCGCAGGCGGTTGCCGGCTTCGCGCAGCGTGTTGAAGGTGCCGCGCAGGTTGATCGCGATCTGGCTGTCGAACAGCGCGTCGTCGCTTTCGGCGATCGGCGCCAGCTTCATGATGCCGGCATTGTTGACGAGGATGTCGACCCCGCCGAATGCGGCCTCCGCGCTGTCGAACATGCGGGCGACCGCGCCGGCGTCGCTTACGTCCGCCTGGGCGGTGATGGCGCGGCCGCCACCCGCCTCGATCGCGCGGACGAGGTCTTCGGCCGCCGCGGCGCTGCCGGCATAGTTGACGATGACGATGTGGCCGTCGGCGGCGAGGCGCCGGGCGATTGCGGCGCCGATGCCGCGCGACGCGCCGGTGACGATCGCAACCTTGCCTGTCTGCTGGTTCATCTCTTCCTCCATCGTGCGCCCAGGGACCGGGCGGGGCTGACGAAGGCAATTTGCCGCATGACGGATGGAAGATAATCGGCCTATATTCGGCATCACTGTTCCGATTTAACAAACAATAAGGCGGCCATGGACCGGATCGATGCGATGCGCCTGTTCGTGCGGGTGGTGGAGCGGAGGAGCTTCACGGCCGCCGCCCATGACACCGGCGTGCCGCGATCGACCGTGACGCAGGTGATCAAGCAGATGGAGGAGCGGCTTGGCGTGCGGCTGCTCCAGCGGACCACCCGCTCCGTCAGCCCTACTTTGGACGGCGAGGCCTATGCCCGCCGCTGCGTGGCGATTCTCGCCGATATCGAAAATGCCGAAGGCGCCTTCGGTGCGGCGAAGCCCCGGGGCCTGCTGCGGGTGGAGGTGCAGGGCACGCTGGCGCGCCACTTCCTGCTGCCGGGCCTGCCGGCCTTCCTCGCCGAATATCCCGATATCGAGCTTGTGATCAGCGAGGGCGAGCGCTGGGTGGACATGGTGCGCGAAGGGGTGGATTGCGTGCTGCGCTACGGCCATCTGCCCGACAGCGAGATGGTGCGCCGCCGCGTGACGATGATCGAGCGGCTGACCTGCGCGGCGCCCGCCTATCTCGAGCGACATGGCGTGCCTCGCAGCCCGGACGACCTTGCCGGCCATCGCATGATCGGCCTTCGATCGATCACCACCGGCCACCTCGCGCCGCTGGAATTCGCCGACGGCAAGGGCGGCTATCGATCGATCATGCTGCCCGCCCCAGTCTCCGTCACGGGCACCGAAAGCTATATCGTGGTGGCGCGGCTGGGGTTGGGGCTGTTCCAGGTGCCGCTGTTCCATGCCGAGCGGGATCTCCGCCAGGGCTCGCTCGTCCCGATCCTTCTCGAAACGCCGCCGCCCTCGGTGCCGGTGTCGTTGCTTTATCCGCCCAACCGGCAATTGTCGCCGCGCGTGCGGGTCTTTCTCGACTGGGCGGCCCGCCAATTCGCCGCCGTGGGTTGATGGAGCCGGGTGGTAGCGTTATCTGCATGCCATCTTGCAGTGCAGCATGGACATCATGGCCGACACCACCAACTCCGCTCCCCCGGCGGTTCACCCCGGGCTCGTCATGCTCGCGCTTGCGATGGGCGGCTTCGCGATCGGCACCACCGAGTTTGCGGCGATGAGCCTCGTGCCCTATTTCGCGCCGGCGCTGGGCATCGATGCGCCGACGGCGGGCCATGTGATCAGCGCCTATGCGCTCGGCGTCGTGGTCGGCGCGCCGATCGTGGCGGTGCTGGCCGCGCGCATGCCGCGGCGCACCCTGCTGATCCTGCTGATGGCGATGTTCGCGCTGGGCAACGGCCTGAGCGCGCTGGCCCCCACTTACGGCTGGATGCTGCTGTTCCGTTTTCTGAGCGGGTTGCCGCATGGCGCCTATTTCGGCGTGGCGGCCCTTGTCGCCGCCGGTCTCGTCCCGCCCAACCGGCGGGCGCAGGCGGTGGCGCGGGTGATGGCCGGCCTCACCATCGCCACGGTGATCGGCGTGCCGGCGGCCAACGGGCTGGGCCAGCTTATCGGCTGGCGCTGGGGCTTCGCCATCGTCGCGGTGCTGGCGCTGATCACCGCATTGCTGGTGTGGAAGTTCGCGCCGCATGACCGCCCGGCCGCCGGCGCGAGCCCCCTGCGCGAGCTGGGGGCGCTCGGCCGCCGGCAGGTCTGGCTCACGCTGGGCACCGGCGCGATCGGTTTCGGCGGCCTCTTCGCCGTCTACACCTATGTCGCCTCCACCATGCTGGAGGTGACGCATGTATCGGGCGAGATGGTGCCGCTGGTGCTCGGCATATTCGGCGTCGGCCTCACCATCGGCAATCTCGGTGCCGCCTGGCTGGCCGATCGCGCCCTGATGCCGACGGCGGCGGGCATGCTGTTGTGGAGCGCGGTGACGCTGGCGCTGTTCCCGTTGACGGCGGGCAATATCTGGTCGCTTTCCGCCAATATCTTCCTGATCGGCCTGGGCGGCGGCGTGGGCGTGGTGCTGCAGACGCGGCTGATGGATGTGGCGGGGGATGCGCAGACGCTTGCCGCCGCCTTGCACCACAGCGCCTTCAACTTCGCCAATGCGCTGGGGCCGTGGCTGGGCGGCCTGGCGATCGCCGCCGGCTATGGCTGGACTTCGACCGGGCCGGTGGGCAGCCTGCTCGCGCTCGGCGGGCTGGCGATCCTCGGCATCGCCGTGTGGGACGAGAAAGCGAGCCGCCGCCGCGCGCTCGCCTGCTGATCTGCCGGAACCTAGCCGTTGCGCGGCAGCAGGCTGGCGAGCTTCCGCGCCGTCTGCTCCACCTCGAACAGATGTTCCTCCACCACGCGCGGCTGGATGCCTTCCACGATCGATGCGAAATGGACGTGATCGGTGGATTCCAGCGAGAATCCGTGCCGGAGATAATCGTCGAACAGGTTGCGCAGCGAAAGCGCGGCGCCTTGCTCGTCCAGCCAGGCGCGCGTCGTGCCCGATGAGGTGAAGCTGAGCAGCCGGCGCCCGCTCAGCAGGGGATTGGGCATCTGCATGCGCAGCGCCCCGAAGGGGAAGCCCGCGCCCAGCACCCGTTCGACATAGCCCTTCAGCATCGCCGGCGGCATGCCATACCAGAGCGGATAGACGAGGACGAAGGCCGCCGCGCCCTGGATCAGCTCCAGTTCGGCCGCGACATCGGCGGACAGGGTGAAATCGGCGGCGGTCGGCCGCTCGGACGCCTTCAGCACCGGATCGAAATGCATCCGGTAGAGATCGCGGACCACCACCTCATGGCCGAGCGACCGTATCGTTCGCTCATATCGCTCGGCCACCGCGGCGTTGAAGCTGTGCTCGTCGGGGTGGCAGAGGATCAGGACATGCTTGGGGCGGCTCGACGACATGCTCATGGCGGTCTCCCGGCTGTCTGGGCCGTCCTTGTAGCGCGAAGCGGGGCGGCGAGGGAGTCCCCCGGAAAATCCGATAGCTATACCCTAGCGCAGCGTCCGATTGGCGATGAGGATGATGGCGCTTCCCGCCAGCGCGCAGAGGAGGAAGGCGAACAGGCCGTCATAGCCGCCGCCCATCCTGTCCAGGATCGTCAGCGTGATCATCGGGCCGATCATCGCGGGCAGCGTGTTGGCCACGTTCATCACGCCGAGGTCGCGGCCGCGATGCCGGTCCGAAGGCAGGATCTGGGCGACGAGCGCGATATCCACGGTCATGAACGCGCCGAGCCCGGCGGTGGTCAGCGTGTAGCCGATCAGCGCCGCCGTCCAGCTGCTGCCGAGGATGAGGATGCCCAGCCCCGTCGCCATCAGGGCGATGGCGGCGAGCAGGAACGGCTTGCGCCGGTCGGCGCGGTCCGAACTGTGGCCGAAGGCGATCGACAGCAGCGCCGTGGCGATCGTCGACAGCGTCATGATCCCGGCAAAGCCGATCTCGGCGGTCGGCGGCGCGTGGGGGGAGGGGTGGCGTAGCAGATCCTGCAGGTAGAAGAGGAAATAGCTGTGCAGCACGTTGCCCGATAGCTGGACCAGCAGCTTCGCCGCCCACAGGCTATAGAATGTTGCCGACAGGCGCGGCCTCGCCTGTTTGTCGTCCGCGCCTGCCGGCGGGGTCGGCACATCGGCCAGCGCGCGGGGCCATGCCAGCAGCAGGGGCAGGATCAGCAGCGCGGTAAACCCGATCAGCGCCAGCACCCGGCCGTTGTTGCCGGTGAAGGCGGGCAGGCCGATCAAGGCGGTGCCGAGCAGCCCGGCCGGCCAGGCAAGGCTGGCGAAGGCCGAAACCCGGCCCTTCAGCCGGTCCGGCACCTTATCCGCGAACAACGCTGTCATTGGCCCGAACAGCGTGTTGAAGCCGGCCTGGAAGAAGGCCACCGCCAATATGAGGGCGATCATGTCCCGCGCGGCCAGCACCAGTCCGGTCCGTAGCCGATCCAGCTTGCCGCCAGCCCGATCCACAGCCAGGGCAGCCGCGTGCCGAAGCGCGCCCGCGTGCGATCGCTCGCCATGCCGGCCAGGATGTTGGCGACGGTCGCCATCAGCACGCCGGCGGCCAGCGTCTCGCTCAGCAGCGCGACCTTGCCGGCGCCGCCGATCTCCGCCGCGCGCAGCGGCACGATCAGCGTCAGCAAGGGCAGGAAGGCGATATAGGCTCCCCCATTGGCAAGCGGATAGAGCCAGAGGAAGCGCCGGAGCGGCGGCGAGGCCATCGGCCGGGTCAACGGCGTGGCGGCACGGTGGAGCCGCGCACGACCAACTCGAACGGCAGGGTGCAGGGCGGGGAGGGGGGCATGTCCAGCCCATGGCCTTCGATCAACAGCGCGGCGGCGCGTTCGGCCATGGCGGCGGTGGGATGGCGGATGGCGGTGAGCGGCGGCAGGCTGAAGGCGATCGGCGGGGTATCGTCGAAGCTGATCAGCGAAAGGTCCGCCGGCACATCCAGCCCCATATCCTTGGCGCGATGCAGGACGGCCAGCGCCTGTTCGTCGCTGCTGGCGATGATCGCGGTGGGCGGTCCGCGCAGGGCGAACAGCGCGTCGGCCGATGCGATCCCGGATTCGAAGCTGAACTCGCCCTGCCGCACCCATTCCGGCGCGATCGCCGCGCCGGCATCGGCCATCGCGGCGCGGAAGCCTTCGAGCCGTTCCGTGCTGACGGCATATTCCGCCGATCCGGTAAGGAAGCCGATGCGCCGGTGACCGAGGTCGAGCAGGTGGCGCGTCGCCATGACGGCCGCCTGCCGTTCGTCCATCCGCACGCGGAAGCCGCGTTCGTCGTCCTCGCCGGGGCTGAGGCGGGCATAGGGGACCTTGCGATGCTCGAGCTGGTCGATGATGCTCCGGTCCTGCGAATGGGGCGGGGTGAGGATCACGCCGTCCGGGCGCAGCGAGGAGATGATGGCATCGATCTTCTGGTGCAGCTTCGCCGAATGGCCGTCCAGCAGTTCCAGCAGCAGGTGATATCCGTCGCGCTCGCAGCGCGGGATCGCGCCCAGCAGCATCTGCGCCACCCAGTCGCTGCCGCGGCCCGCGCGCCATTTTTCCAGCGTCGGCTTGCGATCGTTGAAGGCGACGAGGAGGTAGGATTTCGATCCGCCCATGCGGCGCGCGGCCATGTTGGGCACATAGCCCAGCTTGTCGATCGCGGCGCGCACCCGTTCGCGCATAGCATCGGTGACGTTGGGTCCGTTGTTGACAACGCGGGACACCGTTTGAAGCGAAACGCCGGCCTCTTTCGCCACATGCTTTATCGTTACTGCGCCCATCTCCGCCGACCCGTTTCCCACTGGTTCGCTTGTTTCCCCAAGCTATCAGCCAGCGCGCGCCGCGCCGCAACGGGAATCTGGGGTGGCGATTTGATATTGTGAACGTTCTCAATATCTGCTTAAAGGGGAGTCGCAGAGACCGGTTGAGCCCGGCAATTTAGGGGATGTCCTATGAGCAGTTCCGCATGAGCGCAGTTATGCGCGTGACTGGATCCAACTAAAGATCATCGAAATTCGCTCGCGATCCCAACGGGGTGGCGGGTGATATTGTCGTATAATCGATAAATCCCGAAATCGCTGGACGATTTCGGGCGTGTTGACGTATGTCGCGGCCTGATAATAAGGCCCGGCCAGGGAGACCGAGCATGAAGAATAGGGGCATTTTGGCGGCCAGCACCGCCTTCGCCGTAGCGATTTCGTGGACGCAGGGCGCCTTCGCGCAGACCTCGCCCGCGGGGGGTGATGCCGCCCAGACGGCCGGCGAATATCGTGGCGTTGATGACATCGTTGTCACGGCCACGCGTCGCGAAACCAACCTGCAGAGCACACCGATCGCCGTCTCGGCCTTCAGCCAGGGCGCGCTCGACAAGCAGCAGGTCAAGGATGTCACGGATCTGGCGCGTTTCGTGCCGAGCCTCCAGTTCAACCAGCAGGGCGACCAGTCGGCCGTGCTGCTCACGCTTCGCGGCATCGGCAATGACAGCGCTTTCACGGAAGTCGCCGACCCGGAAGTCGCCATCTATGTCGACGGCATCTATTCGCCGCGCGCGCAGGGCGCCTCGGTGCTCATGTACGACATGGAGCGCGTTGAAGTGCTGCGCGGCCCGCAGGGCACGCTGTTCGGCCGCAACGCCACCGTCGGTGCGCTCAGCCTGATCTCGGCCAAGCCGAAGCTCGGCGAATTCGGCGGCAATGTCGAAGTCGTCGCGGGCAACTATGATCGCCTCGGCGTTCGCGGCGCGATCAACATCCCCGTCACCGACACGCTGGCCTTCCGCGTCGCCTTCGTGACCGATCGTCACGATGGCTATGCCGATTTCCAGCAGGCGCCGGACGTTCCGGGGATCAACAAGTCGGCCTTCGTGTCGACCGGCAAGAAATATTATGCCGCCGATCAGCAGTCCGGCCGCGTGTCGATGCTGTGGGAACCCAGCGATCGCTTCAGCTGGAACCTCTCCGCTGAAGGCTTCCTCGACAATGGCGCCCCGGTCGTCGGCCTGCTCCAGACCGCGCGCCCCGGCACCAAGCGCTGGTCGACGTTGAGCGATACCGCGCCCGACACCGATCGCTACTCGGTCGCCGTGCGCAGCACGATGAACTACGACGTCACCGATGGCATCCAGGTCAGCTACATCGCCGGCTGGTCGCGCATCGGCGGTTCCACCCAGGTCGATTCCGATGCCGGCGCGCTGCCGCCGACCGGCCAGGTCGATGCCGACGGCAACGACCTGTATCTGGGCGCCTTCAACGAGAACCGCACCGTCTGGTCGCGCTACGACTTCCAGAGCCACGAGCTCCAGCTGAAGTCGACCGGCGAGCAGGCCGTCGACTGGATCCTTGGCGCTTACTACAGCCACGAGAAGAACAAGATCCGCTTCGATATCGACCAGCGGAACGGCTATCGCGACGGGACCTTCTCCTGGGCGGGCAGCTTCATCCAGGCCAACCGCCAGATCGACTCCCGCGCCGTCTTCGGCCAGGCCGTGTGGCATGCCACCGATTGGCTGCGCGTCACCGGCGGCCTGCGCTACACGTCCGACAAGAAGCAGGACAAGGGCGGCCGCAACGTGATGTATTCGGGCGATGGTTGCTCGGATGCGGACAAGGCCCCCGGCGGCGCCTGCCAGGGTGGCATCTTCGGCGCCTATCCGGATGCCACCGCCGATGAGCTCGTCAACCTGCTGCCCGGCTACTCGATCTCGAACAACGACGTGAAGGGCAAGTGGGACAAGGTGACCTACCTCGCCCGCGTCGATGCGGATCTGGCCGACGACATCCTGGGCTATGCGAGCATCAGCTCGGGCTTTAAGTCGGGCAACATCCAGGACAATGCCGGCCTCACCAAGCCGGAGACGCTGACCAACTATGAAGTCGGCCTGAAGACCCGCCTGTTCGATCGTCGCGTGACGCTGAACCTCGCGGCCTATTACAGCGACTTCAAGGGCTATCAGGTCAACCAGGCCGTCACCTTCCGCGACGACGAAGGCAATGTCATCCGGAGCCAGATGGTCACGCAGAACGCCAAGGGCGCCAAGGCCTATGGTCTCGAAGCGGAACTGGTCGCCAACGTCACGGATCAGGATCGCCTGCAATTCTCCGGCACCATCCAGAAGACCAAGCTGGAGGATCTGGAGAGCGTGGACGGCCGCCTCTACGACGGCGGCAAGCCTTCCTCGGTCGTTCAGCTGAAGGGCAACGAGCTGGCCCACGCGCCGCGTTTCTCGGCCACGGCAAGCTACGAGCATGACTTCGAGCTGGCCAGCGGCGCGACGATCACGCCGCGCGTCAGCACCCACTATGAGACGAAGAGCTGGCTCAGCTACTTCAACGGCGACGGCAACCCCTTCATCACCGAGAATACGGATAACATTCCGAACCGCGGTGGCTGGGGCACGAGCTGGGATCGCCAGAAGGCCTATATCCGCACCGATGCGTCGATCCGCTTCACTGCCGCGGACGACAAATATTCGGTCGAGGCTTTCATCCAGAACATCGAAAACGGGAAGATCCGCACCAGCGCAGGCGCCTTCGGCGCACCGCGTTACGACCCGGTCTTCCTCTCCAACCTCCAGCCGCCGCGCACGTGGGGCGTGCGGGCGCGGACCAAGTTCTAAGGTCTCTCCCCGGGCCGGGCGTCCCCTCGCACGGCCCAACCCTTCGCGGTCATTGCAATCTTCGGAAGGCAATGACCGCCTCCTTTTTGAAGGACGGTGCGGTATGGCGAAGCGGATCATCATCGTGGGCGGCGGCACCGCCGGCTGGTTGACGGCTGCTTATCTCATCCGCTCGCTCGGCCGGTCCGGCTGGTCGATCACCCTGGTCGAAAGCCCGGATATCGGCATCATCGGCGTGGGCGAGGGCACCTTCCCCACGATCCGCGAAACCCTGTCGGCCATCGGCGTCGACGAACGGGAGTTCCTGCGCGAGGCGGATGGAAGCTTCAAGCAGGGGGTGCGCTTTTCCGGCTGGACCGGCGGTCCAACACCCGGCAACGATACCGACGATTATTTCCACCCCTTCAACCTGCCTTATGGCGGCGACGAAGGGCTGCTTCCCTACTGGATCAAGGCGGCGGGCGAGGCCAGGCGGCCTTCCTATGCCGATGCCGTGACGGTGCAGGGGCATGTGATCCGTGCCGGCTGCGCGCCCAAGCGCGCCAGCGATCCGGGCTTCGACGGCCCGATGAACTATGCCTATCATTTCGACGCGGCGCGCTTCGCCGATTATCTCCGCAAGGTGGCCACGGCCAACGGCGTCGAGCGGATCGAAGCGACCATCAACGAGGTGCGGCAGGCCGAGGACGGCCGCATTGCCGCCGTGGTTCCCGGGGATGGCCGCGAGGCCATCGAGGGCGATTTCTTCATCGATTGCTCCGGCTTCCGCGCGCTGCTGATCGGCAAGGCGCTGGGTTCGCCCTTCCGGCATGTCGGCGACGTGCTGTTCAACGATCGCGCGCTGGCGATGCAGGTGCCGCACGGCGATGCCGATACGCCGATCCGCCCCTATACGCTGGCGACCGCGCACGAGGCGGGCTGGACGTGGGATATCGGCCTCGGCGCGCGCCGGGGCATCGGCTATGTCTATTCCAGCCGCCACAGCGACGACGAGGCGGCCGAGCGCGTGCTGCGCGCTTATATCGGCAAGGCGGCGGATGGCCTTTCGCCCCGCCAGCTTCGTTTCGAAAGCGGCTATCGCTCGGTCCAGTGGATCGGCAATTGCGCGGCGGTCGGCCTTTCGGCCGGCTTTTTCGAGCCGCTGGAATCGACCGGCATCATGCTGATCGAGGTGGCGGCGCGGATGATCTCCGATTTCCTCGGCTCCCCGGCGATCGACGAGGCCGCAATGGCCGCCGCCGCGCGCCAGTATAACCGCCTGATGCTCGCCCGCTTCGATGCGATCGTCGAGTTCCTGAAGCTCCATTATTGCATCAGCGGCCGCCGCGACACCGCCTATTGGCGCGACAATAGCGACGCGGCGAGCATTCCCGAGGGGCTGCGCGACAAGCTGGCGCAATGGCGCCACCGCCCGCCCTCGCGCTTCGATTTCGTCGTCGATCACGAAACCTTCCTGCCGGCGAGCTGGCAATTCATCCTCTATGGCATGGGATTCTGCACCGATCCGGCGGCGGTCTCCTCCAGCCATCGCGACGATGAGCAGGCCGGCGCCGCCTTCGTCCGCGTTTTCCAGGCCGCCCGCCAGGCGGTGGCCGAACTTCCGCCCCATCGTGCGCTGCTCGAACAGTTGCGGGCTGCGTAAGCGTCAAGGACCGATATGAAGAAGCTGATCCTCTCCGTCCTCCTCGCAACCAGTGCGGTGCCGGTCGCGGCGCTGCCGGCCATGGCCGCTCCCGCGGCGCAGCCCTGGGCGGATCGCAGCCTGGATGCCGCCGCGCGGGCCGACCTCCTCGTCAAGGCGATGACGTTCGACGAGAAGATCCAGATGGTGCACGGCTATTTCCCGCCGCTCGCCAAGCCGGCGAAGAAGATGGGGATGATCCCGTCCGCCGGCCATATCCCCGGTATCCCGCGCCTGGGCATCCCCACGCTGCGCGAAAGCGATGCGAGCCTTGGCGTTGCCAACCAGATCGAGCAGCGCAAGGGCGATACGGCGACGGCGCTTCCCGCCGGCCTCGCCACGGCGGCGACGTTCAGCCCGGAACTGGCCCGCGCCGGCGGTGTCATGATCGGCGCGGAGGCGCGCGCCAAGACGTTCAACATCCTGCTGGCCGGCGGCGTCAACCTGACGCGCGATCCCTGGAACGGCCGCAACTTCGAATATCTGGGCGAAGACCCGCTGCTGGCCGGCGTGCTGGGCGGCGAGGCGATCGCCGGCGTGGAGAGCAATCACATCGTCTCCACCGTGAAGCATTATGTGCTGAATTCGCAGGAGACCGGCCGCCACGTCCTCGACGCGCGGATCGGCGAGCAGGCGCTGCGCGAGAGCGATCTCCTTGCCTTCCAGATCGCGATCGAGCGCGGCCGGCCCGGTTCGGTGATGTGCGCCTACAACAAGATCAACGGCCATTATGCGTGCGAGCAGGATGCGCTGCTGAACGGCGTGCTGAAGGGCGACTGGAAATATCCGGGCTGGGTGATGTCCGATTGGGGCGCCGTCCATTCGACCGAGAAGGCCGCGCTTTCGGGGCTGGATCAGCAGTCCGGCCAGGAACTCGACAAGGCGATCTATTTCGACAAGCCGCTGCGCGCGGCGATCAAGGCCGGCCGGGTGCCGCAGGCGCGGCTGGACGATATGGTGCGCCGCATCCTGACGGGCGTGATCGCCAGCGGGCTGATGGACGATCCGGTGCCCGCCACGCCGCAGCCCATCCCGCTCGACGATCATGCCGATGTCGCGCAGGCGGTGGCCGAAAAGGGCATCGTTCTCCTCAAGAATGAAGGCGAACTGCTGCCGCTGGCGCGCACCGCGCGCAAGGTGGTGCTGATCGGCGCGCATGCCGATGTCGGCGTGCTTTCCGGCGGCGGCTCCTCGCAGGTGCGGTCGACCGGCGGCGCGCCGGTGGAAATCCCGCTGACCGAGGGCGAGGCCGCGTCCTTCGCCCGCGTCACCTGGCACGCCTCGTCGCCGTTGAAGGCGATCAAGGCGGCGCTGCCGGGCGCGGACGTCCGCTATGTCGACGGGAAGGACCCCGCCGCCGCCGCGGCCGCCGCGCGCGATGCCGATCTCGCCATCGTCTTCGCCTGGCAATGGCAGACCGAGGCGCAGGATACCGAGACGATCGCGCTGCCGGACGATCAGGACGCCCTGATCGATGCGGTTGCCGCCGCCAACGGCAAGACGCTGGTGGTGCTGGAAACCGGTGGCCCGGTGCTGATGCCGTGGATCGGCAAGGTGCCGGCGGTGCTGCAGGCCTGGTATCCCGGCCAGCGCGGCGGCGAGGCGATCGCCAATATCCTGACGGGCGCCGTGAACCCGTCGGGCCGCCTGCCGATCACCTTCCCGGCGAGCGCCAGCCAGGCGCCCCGGCCCGAGCCGGTGGGCCTTGCCCAGCTGAAGGCGATGCAGGCGGCGAAGGCGGCGGGCGCCACCTCCAACCATGGCGTATCCGTGGGCGTGGAGTCTTTCCCGGTCGATTATCAGGAAGGCGCGGACGTCGGCTATCGCTGGTATGAGAAGACCGGCCAGAAGCCGCTTTTCCCGTTCGGCCACGGCCTCAGCTACACCCGCTTCACCTATGGCAAGCCCGAGGCGACCGGCGGCGCCGCGCCGACGGTGAGCATCGACGTTACCAACAGCGGCGCGCGGGCCGGCGACGATGTCGTTCAGGTCTATGTGCAGGGCGGGGCGGATGCGCCGACCTGGCGGCTGGCCGGCTTCGCCCGCGTCTCGATCGATCCGGGCCGGACGCAGCGGGTGACGATCCCGCTGGAATGCCGCACCTTCGCGCGTTTCGATACCGCGCAGCGCGGCTGGGTGGTGGATGGCGGCCCGCGCCGCTTCGCCATCGGCCGCACCGCGATCGATCATGTCGCGGAAGGGACGATCACGCTCGCCGCGGACCGGATGCAGCCGTGACGGTTCCGGTCATCGGCCGCCATATCGCAGGGGGGAAATAAACATGGCGCTTTCCGTGGCGTCCACGGGCCAGGCGGCTGAGACGACCGGATCGGTCGCCAGCCTCCGCTGGTTCGTCTTCGCGCTTTTCTTCATCTTCGGCGGCATCACCAGCCTCAACGATGTGCTGATCCCGAAGCTGAAGGAGCTTTTCACGCTCAGCTATCACGAGGCGATGCTCGTCCAGTCCGCCTTTTTCGCGGCCTATTTCATCGTTTCGCTGCCGGCCGCGATGATCGTGCAGCGCATGGGCTATATGCGCACCGCGTCGATCGGCCTGCTGACGATGATGGCGGGCTGCCTGCTGTTCGTGCCGGCATCGGGGGCGGGCCAGTTCGGCCTGTTCCTGGGCGCGCTGTTCGTGCTGGGCGCGGGCATCACCATCGTCCAGGTCGTCGCCAATCCGCTGATCTCGATGCTCGGCGCGCCGCGCACGGCGCACAGCCGGCTCACCTTCGCGCAGGCGTTCAACTCGCTGGGCACCACCATCTTCCCGCCGGTGGGCTCGATCCTCATCCTGGGCTCGCTCGCCACCGTCGATCCCTCCACGCTTTCCGGCGGCGCGCTGGCGGCGTTCCGGGCGGAGGAGACCCGCACCATCGTCCACACCTATCTCGGCCTCGCCGCCGCCTTGCTGGTGATCGCCGGCGTGGTGTGGATGGGCCGCAACCGGCTGCGCGAACATCAGGCGCAGGACAATATCCTGCAGGCGTTCGGCCTGCTGAAGCGCCCCCGCTTCGCCTTCGGCACGCTCGGCATCTTCCTCTATGTCGGGGCGGAGGTCGCGATCGGATCGCTGATCGTCAACTATCTCGTCCAGTCGGACGTGATGGGGCTGGGCGCGGAGGATGCCGGCAAGCACCTGATCTTCTACTGGGGCGGCGCGCTGGTCGGCCGCTTCATCGGCGCCGCGCTGATGCGCTTCATCGCGCCCGCCCGGATGCTGGTTGCGGTCACCTTCGGCGCGATCCTGCTGATCCTGATCTCGGCCAACACAACCGGGATCGTCTCGGGCTGGTCGCTGCTTGCCATCGGGCTGATGAACGCCATCATGTTCCCGACGATCTTCAGCCTCGCGAGCGAGGGGCTGGGCGAACGCGCGGCCGAAGGATCGGGCATCATCTGCATGGCCATCGTCGGCGGCGCGATCGTGCCGCTCCTCACCGGCAAGGCGGCGGACGTCACCAGCCTGCGCTTCGCGCTGATCGTGCCGGCCGTCTGCTACGCGCTGATCGCGGCCTTCGCTTATTATTGCCGGCGCAATCCCACCGAGCTTGGGCTCGCCGAGCCTGGCGATGCCCTGCCGCCGGTGGAGGCCTGATGCCGGCCGCACCTTTCCATTCTTCCATCCGGGCGGTCGCTGGGCCGCCTGCTTCAGCCTGATCCGGGACAAGAAGATGACACGCTATCTGACTGCCGTCTCCCTCGCCGCCGTCGCTCTGGTCGGGGCATGGCCGGCGACCGCCGAAAACCTCTCGTCGGTCGCCCGGCCGGAAATCTGGCCCGAGGTGAAGGCGCAGCCCTCGCGCGATCCGGCCGTTGAGGCGCGGATCGACAAGCTGATGGCGGCGATGAGCCTGGAGGACAAGGTCGGCCAGCTCATCCAGGTCGATATCGGCAGCATTACCCCGGCCGATGTCCGCACGTGGAAGATCGGATCGGTTCTGAACGGCGGCAATTCCGGCCCCTATGGCGATGAATATGCCTCGCCCGCCAAGTGGATGCAGCTTGCGGACGAATATTATGACGCCTCGATGGAGCGCAGCGACGGCCGCCCGCGCATCCCGATCATCTGGGGCACGGATTCGGTCCACGGCAACAACAACATCGTCGGCGCCACGCTCTTCCCGCACAATATCGGGCTGGGCGCCGCCAACGATCCCGATCTGATCCGCGAAATCGGCGCCGCCACCGCGCTGGAGACGGCGGCGGCCGGCCTCGACTGGACCTTCGCGCCCACGCTCGCCGTGGTGCAGGACGATCGCTGGGGCCGCACCTACGAAAGCTATTCGGAAGAACCTGCCATTCCCCAGGCCTATGCCGGCGCCATGATCGAAGGCGTGCAGGGCAAGGTGAACACGCCGGATTTCCTTTCGCCCCGCCATGTCATCGCCACGACCAAGCATTTCCTGGGCGACGGCGGCACCGGCGGCCGCGACCAGGGCGATACCCGCGTGACCGAGGAGGTGCTGCGCGACGTTCATCTCGGCGGCTATCCGCAGGCGATCGAGGCGGGCACCCAATCGGTGATGGCCAGCTTCTCGAGCTGGAATGGCGAGAAGATGAGCGGCAACAAGAGCCTGCTCACCGGCGTGCTCAAGGATCGCATGCACTTTGACGGCTTCGTCGTCGGCGACTGGAACAGCCACGGCCAGGTCGATGGCTGCACCAACGAAAGCTGCGCCAAGGCGATCAATGCCGGCCTTGACATGTTCATGTATTCGGGGCCGGACTGGAAGAAGCTCTATGCCAACACGCTCGCCCAGGTGAAATCGGGTGAGATCCCGATGGCGCGGCTGGACGATGCCGTGCGCCGCATCCTGCGCGTGAAGATCCGCGCTGGCCTGTTCGAGCGGGGCCGCCCGTCCTCGCGGCCGATGGCCGGCAAGTTCGAAAATATCGCAGCCCCGGCCCATCGCGCGCTGGCGCGCCGGGCGGTGCGCGAATCCATGGTGCTGCTGAAGAATGAAGGCGTGCTGCCGCTGAAGCCCAGCGCCAACATCCTCGTCGCCGGGGCGGGCGCCGATACGATCAGCCAGGCGGCCGGCGGCTGGTCGATCACCTGGCAGGGGATCGACGTGCCCAATTCGGCCTTCCCCAACGGCCAGTCGATCTGGAGCGGCATCGCCGATGTGGTTAAGGCCGGCGGCGGCACCGCCACCTTCTCGCCCGAAGGCCGCTTCACCGCCAAGCCCGATGCGGCGATCGTCGTGTTCGGCGAACAGCCTTATGCCGAGTTCCGCGGCGACCGCGCCGATCTGGAATATAGCGCGGAGGACAAGTCCGATCTGGAGATGCTGCGCCGCCTGAAGGCGCAGGGCATTCCGGTGGTCGCCGTGTTCCTTTCCGGCCGGCCGCTCTGGGTGAATGCGGAGATCAACGCTTCGGACGCCTTCGTCGCCGCCTTCCTGCCGGGTGCCGAAGGCGCCGGCGTGGCCGACATGCTGTTCCGCAAGCCGGATGGCTCGATCGCCTATGACTGGCGCGGCAGGCTCAGCTTCTCCTGGCCGAAGCTGCCCAACCAGTTCGTCCTCAACCGCCGCGATCCGGGCTATGACCCGCTCTTCCCGATCGGCTACGGCCTCACCTATGCGCAGCCGGCCCATGTCGGCAAGCTGGACGAAACCCGGCCCAAGGGCATGGAAACCGGCCCGGCCACCCGTTTCTGGAGCAAGGGGCGCCTGCCGGACGGCTGGTCCTTCTGGGCGGGCGGCGCAAAGCTTGCCGGCGCGGTCGGCAAGGGCGGCGCGCTTGCCGTCACCGGCGTCGACCATCGCGCGCAGGAGGATTCGCGCCGCCTCGTTTGGAGCGGCACGGCCGAGGCGCGGCTGGAGGCGCCCAAGCCGCTCGATTATTCGCGCGAGACCAATGGCGAGATCAGCCTGATCGTCGAATATCGGCTGGACAAGGCCGGGCAGGGGCCGGTGACGATCGGCATGGGCACCGAAGGCCGCCGCCAGGCGATGCCCGTCACCCGCACCATCGCCGCCAAGCCGGGCGAATGGACCACGCTCGCCATCCCGCTCGGCTGCTTCCGCCGCGACGGGCTCGATATGTCGCAGGTGCGCGTGCCCTTCATCCTCTCGGGCGGGGCCGGCCTCGATCTGTCGATCTCCGATATCCGGCTCGATTATGTCTCGACCCCGATGACGGTTTGTGGAGACCGGTAAGCCTCCCATGCCGTCGCTTGCGAAGACCCTCATCCTGTTCGGCGCGACGGGCGATCTCGCGCGCCGCATGCTGCTGCCGTCGCTTTACGGCCTGCATGCGGATGGCCTGATCGCCCCGGATTTCCGCATCGTCGGCACGGCGCGGAGCGGGGAGGACGATGCCTCCTTCCGCGCCATGGCCGAAGCGGCGCTGGAACGGCACGTCCTGCCGGAAAACCGCAGCGTGGACAGCATCGCCGCCTTCCTGGACCGGCTGAGCTATGTCGAGCTTGATGCCTCGCGGCCGGAAAGCTTCGGCCGGCTGGCCGATGCGCTGGGGCCGCGCGCGGGCGATGGGATCGCCATCTTCCTGTCGACCGCGCCGCAATTGTTCGAACCCACGATCGCCGGCCTCGCCGCCGCCGGTCTGGCCGGTGACAACGTTCGCATCGGGCTGGAAAAGCCGCTGGGCTTCGATCTCGCGTCCAGCCGGGCGATCAACGATGCGGTGGCCGCCGCCTTCCCGGAGGACCGGACGTTCCGCATCGATCATTATCTGGGCAAGGAAACCGTCCAGAACCTGATCGCGCTGCGCTTCGCCAACAGCCTGTTCGAGCCGCTGTGGAACGCCGCCGGCATCGATCATGTCCAGATCACCGTCTCGGAAACCGTCGGCCTCGAAGGGCGCGTCGATTTCTACGACGGCACCGGCGCGCTGCGCGATATGGTGCAGAACCACATGCTCCAGCTCCTCGCGCTGGTGGCCATGGAGGCGCCGGCCCGCTTCGATGCCGCCGCCGTGCGCGACGAGAAGGTGAAGGTGCTGAAATCGCTGCGCCCGATCGACGCGGCCAGCATCGGCAGCCACAGCGTGATCGGCCAGTATCGCGCCGGTGCGGTCGGCGGCGCGATCGTGCCGGGCTATGCGGACGAGCTTGGCCGCGCGTCCGATACCGAAACCTTCGTCGCCCTGAAGGCGCATATCGATAACTGGCGCTGGAAGGGCGTGCCCTTCTATCTGCGCACCGGCAAGCGGCTGCCCGCCCGCCAGTCGGAGATCATCGTCCAGTTCCGCGGCGTGCCGCATTCGATCTTCGAGGGCCGCCGGCTTACGGCCAACAAGCTCGTCATCCGTCTCCAGCCGGACGAGAATATCCGCCTCCTCGTGATGGCGAAGGAACCGGGCCTCGATCGCGACGGCATCCTGGTGCGGGAAGTGCCGCTCGACATCTCCGTGCCCAATGCCTTTGCCGGCGTCCGGCGGCGCATCGCCTATGAACGGCTGCTGCTCGATCTGGTCGAGGGCGATCCCACCCTGTTCGTCCGGCGGGACGAGGTGGAGGCGCAGTGGCGCTGGATCGACGGCATCCGCGCCGGCTGGAAGGCCACCGGCATGATCCCCGGCGGTTACGCGGCCGGCACCTGGGGGCCGACCGCCGCGATCGCGCTCACCGAACGCGATGGAGTAAGCTGGCATGACTGATCTTCACCCGATTATATCGTCAGTTACGTCTCGGGTGGTGGAGCGGTCGGCGGCGGGGCGCCGGGCGTAT
>NZ_PHHF01000075.1 GCF_003034225.1 Edaphosphingomonas fennica | reverse complement strand
CGCCCACCCCCGCGCCGGCCGCCAAGCCAGCGCCTGCCCCGAAGCCGGCCGCGCCGCGCGCCGCCGCGCCTGCGCCGACGCCGCGCCCGGCCTCGATGCGGCCGATGACGCCGCTCGAACGGCGCGAGATGCAGGAACGCCTGCTGCGCGAGGCCGAGGAAGCGCGTATGACCGCGCTCGAGGAAGCGCGTCGCCGCGAGGAGCGCGAGAAGCAGGAGGCGACCGAAGAGGAGCGCCGCCGCGCCGAGGAGAATCGCCGCGCCGAGGAGGAGGCCGCCAAGGCCGCCGCCAGGGAGGCCGAGGAAGCCGCCGCGCGCGCCGCCAGGGAAACCGAGGAGGCCGCCCAGGCCGCGACTGCGGCGCCCGCCGCGGAGGCCCCGGCCGGCGAACGGGCGCCCGCTTCGTCCACCCCGCCGCCGCGTCGCTTCACGCCCGTCGTCGCGCCCAAGCGGCCCGAGCCGGCCAAGCCTTCGCGCGATCGCAAGGGCGATGACCGCCGCCAGTCGGGCAAGCTCACCGTCACCCGCGCGCTGGACGACGGCGACGGCGGCGCGCGTGCGCGCAGCCTCGCCGCGCTCAAGCGCGCCCGCGAGAAGGAAAAGCGTGCCCACCAGATGGGCGGCCCCGCCGCCAAGCAGGTGCGCGACGTGATCGTGCCGGAAACCATCACGGTGGGCGAGCTTGCCAACCGCATGGCCGAACGCGGCGCGGACCTGGTGAAGGCGCTGTTCAAGATGGGCATGCCCGTCACCGTCAACCAGTCGATCGACCAGGATACGGCCGAGCTGCTGGTCACGGAATTCGGCCATAACATCAAGCGCGTATCCGAAAGCGACGTCGACATCGTCACCGCCGACGACGTGGACGCGCCCGATACGCTGAAGCCGCGCCCGCCGGTCGTGACGATCATGGGCCATGTCGATCACGGCAAGACGAGCCTGCTCGATGCCCTGCGCGGCACCGACGTGGCCTCGGGCGAGGCCGGCGGCATCACCCAGCATATCGGCGCCTATCAGGTGACGGTGAAGGACGGATCGAAGATCACCTTCCTCGATACGCCCGGCCACGAGGCGTTCAGCGAGATGCGCGCCCGCGGCGCCAACATCACCGATATCGTGGTGATCGTGGTCGCCGCCGACGACGGCATCCGCCCGCAGTCGATCGAGGCGATCAACCACACCAAGGCGGCCGGCGTGCCGATGATCATCGCGATCAACAAGGTCGACAAGCCGGGCGGCAATCCGCAGCGCGTGCGCGAGGCCCTGCTGCAATATGACGTCCAGGTCGAAAGCATGGGCGGCGACGTGCAGGAGGTGGAAGTCTCCGCGCTCAAGCGCACCGGCCTCGACGAGCTGATCGAGAAGATCCAGCTCCAGGCCGAGGTGATGGAGCTGAAGGCCAATCCCGATCGCCCGGCCGAAGGCACGGTGGTGGAAGCCAAGCTGGACAAGGGCCGCGGCCCCGTCGCCACGATCCTCGTCGGCCGCGGCACGCTGAAGGTGGGCGACATCTTCGTCGTCGGCGCCGAAAGCGGCAAGGTCCGCGCGCTGGTCAACGACAAGGGCCAGCAGGTGAAGGAAGCCGGCCCCTCGACCCCGGTCGAGGTGCTGGGCCTTTCCGGCGTGCCGGGCGCGGGCGATCCGCTCTCGGTGGTCGAGAATGAGGCGCGCGCCCGCGAGGTCGCGGCCTATCGCGCCAGCGTCATCCACCAGAAGCGGACGACGGCGGCCCCGGCCAGCCTGGAATCGATGTTCTCGGCGCTGCGCGACAAGCAGGCCCAGCAATATCCGGTGGTGGTGAAGGCCGACACGCAAGGGTCGGTCGAAGCGATCATCGGCTCGCTCAACAAGATCTCGACCGACGATATCCAGGTGCGCATCCTGCACTCGGGCGTCGGCGGCATCACGGAAAGCGATGTCACGCTGGCCGCCGCCTCCAAGGCGCCGATCATCGGCTTCAATGTCCGCGCCAACGCCAAGGCGCGGGAAATCGCCACGCGGGATGGGGTCGCGCTCAAATATTATGACGTGATCTACGATCTGCTGGACGAGATCCGCGCCGCGATGGCCGGCCAACTCGGGCCGGAATATTTCGAGACGGTCGTCGGCCGCGCCGAGGTCCGCGAGGTGTTCTCCGCCGGCAAGCATGGCAAGGCGGCGGGCCTGCTCGTCGTGGAAGGCTATATCCGCAAGGCGCTCCGCGCCCGCCTCACCCGCGACGACGTCATCATCTACAACGGCTCGATCGCCTCGCTGCGTCGCTTCAAGGACGACGTGCCGGAGGTCCGCGCCGGCCTGGAGTGCGGCGTCACGCTGGAAGGATCGACCGACATCAAGCCGGGCGACTTCCTCGAGACGTTCGAGGTCGAGGAACGCGCGCGCACCCTGTGATCGTTCGCGCCGGCCCGGTTCGCGCCGGGCCGGCGCCCAGCTTGTGAAAAGGCCGCGCCATGCGCCGCAACGAAACCCCCGAAGGCAAGTCCGTCCGCGTGCTCCGGGTCGGCGAGCAGGTGCGCCATGCGCTTGCCGACATCCTGATGCGCGGCGACGTGCATGACGATGTGCTCGCCAGCCACACCGTATCGGTGACGGAGGTGCGCATGTCGCCCGACCTGCGCCACGCCACCGCCTTCGTGAAGCCGCTGCTGGGCGCGGACGAGGAGAAGGTGCTGAAGGCGCTGCGCACCAACACCGCCTATCTCCAGAGCGAGGTGGCGCGCCGGGTGAACACCAAATATGCCGCGAAGCTCAAATTCCTGGCGGACGAGAGCTTCGACGAGGGCAGCCACATCGATGCGCTGCTGCGCCGGCCGGAAATCGCCCGCGATCTCGACCCGGACGATGCCGGCGGCGACGGCGAGGCCGACCGGGACGGCTGACCCGGCCCTTGCCCGGCCCCGTGCCCGGCGGTCAGCCGGTCACTGCGCGCCGGCGGCCCAGCCGATGACCACGCCGGTCGCGGTGATGATGAGCCGGATGCGGCGCGCAAGCTCCAACAACATCATGTCCCTTGCCTCCCTGTTCTTCGTCCCCGCGCCCTTCTGCCATGGCGGAAGGATAAGGATGATGACGGCGGGGTTGCAGTTTTGCGACGGACGGGCCGGGGCGGGACAGGCCATCTGGCCGGTTTCGCAGGGGCGGAAACCGCTTTAAGGGCAGCGCGATGGCCAAGCTCTATTTCTACTACGCCTCGATGAATGCGGGGAAATCCGCCACGCTGCTGCAGGCCGATTTCAACTATCGCGAGCGCGGCATGGAAACCATGCTGTTCACCGCCGCGATCGACGATCGCTATGCGCCGGGCCGGATCAGCTCGCGGATCGGGCTGGAGGCGGAAGCCTTCCCCTTCGATGTCGCGACCGACCTGCGCGGCGAGGTGGAAAGCGAGCTGGCGCGCCGCCCGCTCGCCTGCGTGCTGGTGGACGAGGCGCAGTTCCTGACCCGCGATCAGGTGTTCCAGCTCGCCTCGATCTGCGACGATCTGGGCATTCCCGTGCTGGCTTACGGCCTGCGCACCGATTTCCGGGCGGAGCTGTTCGAAGGCAGCGCCCATCTGCTCGCGCTGGCCGATGCGCTGGTCGAGATCAAGGCGATCTGCGAGTGCGGCGCCAAGGCGACGATGAACTTGCGCACCGACGCCATGGGCCGCGCGGTGCGCGAGGGCGCGCAGACCGAGATCGGCGGGAACGACCGTTATGTCGCGCTCTGCCGCCGCCACTTCATGGAAAGGATGCGCAATGGCTGACGCCGCCCGCCTGCTGGTTCCCCTCGTCGAGGGCGATGCGCGGCTGGTGCCGCTGGAGGAACGCCACCGCGAGGCGCTGCGCGCGGCCTGCGCGGCCGATGCGGACATCTGGGCGATTTACAACGTCTCCTACGATCCCGATCATTTCGATGCGAGCTTCGATGCGCTGATGGCCAATCCGGCGCGGCTGGGCTTCGCCATCCTGCAGGACGATGCGGTGATCGGCATGACCGCCTATCTGGGCGTCGATGCGGGCAAGGGCCTCCTGGAGATCGGCAACAGCTATATCGCGCCCGCCGCGCGCGGCACCGGCCTCAACGGCCGGATCAAGCGGCTGATGATCGATCATGCGATCGCCTGCGGTTTCCGCCGCATCGAATTCCGCATCGATGCGCGCAACGGCCGGTCGATGGCGGCGGTGGAGAAGCTGGGCGGGGTGAAGGAAGGCGTGCTGCGCCAGGAACGAATCACCTGGAACGGCCATTTGCGTGATACCGTCCTCTACTCGATCCTCGCGGACGAATGGCGCGCCCGTTTCACCGCCGGTTCATGACGGCCGCGATAAGCGGGTCGCCGGAGGAAGGATATGACACGGCATCCTTGCACCGTCGCCCTGCTCGCGCTGATGCTGGCGTCCCCCGCCATGGCGGGGCAGGCGCCCGATCCGGAGGCGGCGCCTGCCGCGCGTGAGGCTGCCATCCCGTTCCTGGGATCGGAATCGATCAACGATTATCGGGTGGAAGGGCGCGATACGCTCTACATCCAGGATATACGGGGCCGCTGGTATAAGGCCGAGCTGATGGGCAATTGCCTCGATCTCGATCTGGCGGAGGTGATCGGCTTCGACACCGGCGGCACGAGCAGCTTCGATCGCTTCTCCACCATCGTCGTCCGTGGCCGGCGCTGTCCGCTGAAGAGCCTCGTCGCCAGCCCGGCGCCCCCGCCGGCGCGCGGGAAGACCCATGCGCACCATCATGGCGGCAAGGCGCCGCAAAGCGATCCGCCCGAGGACGATCAGGGCTGACGGCGCCAACCGCATTTTCCGGTCCCCGCGCGCGGAAAATGGTCTAGACGCCCGCCGATGGACGGATGGATCATAATCGACAAGCCGGTGGGCATCGGCTCCACGCAGGTGGTATCGGCGGTGAAGCGGGTGCTGCGCCAGGGCGGCTATGGCAAGCACAAGGTGGGCCATGGCGGCACGCTCGATCCGCTTGCCTCCGGCGTGCTCCCCATCGCGGTGGGCGAGGCGACCAAGCTTTCGGGGCGGATGCTGGACGCCGACAAGGCCTATGACTTCACCATCGGCTTCGGCACGGAGACCGACACGCTGGATGCCGAGGGCAAGGCGATCGCCACCTCCGATGTCCGGCCGTCGCGCGCGGCGGCGGAGGCGGTGCTGCCGCGCTTCACCGGTCCGATCGATCAGGTGCCGCCCGCTTTCTCGGCGCTGAAGGTGGATGGGGCGCGGGCCTATGATCTGGCGCGCGCCGGCGAGGAGGTGGTGCTGAAATCCCGCGCCGTCACGATCCACGATCTCCGGCTTTCGGCATGGGACGGGGCGGGCGCCACGCTTTCCGCCCGCGTCTCCAAGGGCACCTATATCCGCAGCCTCGCCCGCGATATCGCTTATGCCCTTGATACCGTTGGCCACGTCACCATGTTGCGGCGGACCAAGGCGGGGCCATTCACCCTGGATCAGGCGATTTCGCTGGACAAGCTGGAGGAATCCGCTAAGGGCCACGCGCTTGAAGACATACTCCTGCCATTGACGGCGGGGCTGGACGACATCCCGGCTCTCGCGGTCAGTCCCGATCAGGCAAGGGCGCTCCGCGAGGGGCGGAAGTTGATCGGGATCGCCAAGCACCAAGGCCTTCATCTGGCGGTATCGGGCCAAGTCCCCGTCGCCCTCGTGGAGGTTTCCGGCCCGGAGATACGGGTGGTGCGCGGCTTCAACATTCGCGATGTCGAAGGATGAATTGAATGACGATTACCGCTGCACGCAAGGCCGAGCTGATTGCCACCCACGCCCGTGGCGAAGGCGATACCGGCAGCCCCGAAGTCCAGGTCGCGATCCTTTCGGAGCGCATCGCCAACCTGACCGAGCACTTCAAGACCCACGCCAAGGACAACCATTCGCGTCGTGGTCTGCTGATGCTGGTCAACAAGCGTCGCAGCCTTCTCGACTACCTCAAGCGGGAAGATGCGGGCCGCTACGCGGACATCGTCGCCAAGCTCGGGCTTCGCAAGTGAGCTGAAGCCACTGACCGGAACGGCCCCCTCGCGGGGCCGTTTCTCGTTTCGGGGATCAGGATTTCGCCCCGGAACATCCTCCCGGATCCGGCATACGGCCGTGATCCGGTTTCGGGCAGGACGCCCGACCATGGGGCCGGATGCCGGCCCCGCTACAGGCCCCGCCGGCATAGGGCCGGCGGCAGGAAGGAAAAGAGATGTTCGACATCAAGAAGCAGGAAATCCAGTGGGGCGGCCAGACGCTCACTCTGGAAACGGGCCGTGTCGCCCGCCAGGCCGACGGCGCGGTGGTCGCGACCCTCGGCGAAACCGTTGTGCTCTGCGCCGTCACGGCTGCGCGCAGCGTGAAGGAAGGGCAGGATTTCTTCCCCCTCACCGTCCATTATCAGGAGAAGTATTTCTCGTCGGGCCGCATCCCCGGCGGCTTCTTCAAGCGTGAACGCGGCGCGACCGAGAAGGAGACGCTGGTCTCCCGCCTGATCGACCGCCCGGTCCGCCCGCTGTTCCCGGAAGGGTTCTACAACGAGATCAACGTCATCGCCCAGGTGCTGAGCTATGATGGCGAGAACGAGCCCGATATCCTGGCGATGATCGCTGCGTCGGCCGCGCTCACCCTTTCCGGCGTGCCCTTCATGGGCCCGATCGGCGCCGCCCGCGTCGGTTTCAAGGATGGCGAATATATCCTGAACCCGACCGACGCGCAGGTCGCCGAGGGCGATCTGGACCTCGTCGTCGCCGGCACCCACGATGCGGTGATGATGGTCGAATCCGAAGCCAAGGAGCTTTCGGAAGACGTGATGCTCGGCGCCGTCATGTTCGGCCATCGCGAGATGCAGAAGGTGATCGACGCGATCATCGATCTCGCCGAAGCCGCCGCCAAGGACCCGTGGGAACTGGCCGCCCAGCCCGATACCAGCGCCATGAAGGCGAAGCTCAAGAAGCTCGTCGGCAAGGATATCGCGGCCGCCTACAAGCTGATCAACAAGTCCGATCGCTCGAACGCGCTCAACGCGGCGCGCGCCAAGGCCAAGGAAGCCTTCGCCGATGCGAGCCCGCAGGACCAGATGGTCGCTTCCAAGCTCGTCAAGAAGCTGGAGGCGGAGATCGTCCGCACCGCGATCCTCAAGGATGGCCGCCGCATCGACGGCCGCGACACGAAGACCGTCCGCCCGATCGTGGCGGAAGCGCACTTCCTGCCGCGCGCCCATGGCTCGGCGCTGTTCACCCGCGGCGAAACCCAGTCGATCTCGACCTGCACCCTGGGCACCAAGGATGCGGAGCAGATGATCGACGGGCTGAACGGCCTGCGCTACGAGCATTTCATGCTCCACTACAACTTCCCGCCTTATTCGGTGGGTGAAGTGGGCCGCTTCGGCGCGCCGGGCCGTCGCGAAGTCGGCCATGGCAAGCTGGCGTGGCGCGCGCTGCATGGCGTGCTGCCGACCAAGGAGGAATTCCCCTACACGATCCGC
Source organism: Edaphosphingomonas fennica (assembly GCF_003034225.1). Classification (GTDB taxonomy): domain Bacteria; phylum Pseudomonadota; class Alphaproteobacteria; order Sphingomonadales; family Sphingomonadaceae; genus Sphingomonas_E; species Sphingomonas_E fennica. The sequence continues at coordinate 101,382 of NZ_PHHF01000075.1, read as the reverse complement.
CTGACGTCCGACATCACCGAGTCCAACGGCTCGTCGTCGATGGCCACCGTCTGCGGCGGATCGCTGGCGCTGATGGATGCCGGCGTGCCGATCAAGCGCCCGGTGTCCGGCATCGCCATGGGCCTGATCCTGGAAGGCAAGGACTTCGCCGTCCTGTCCGACATCCTGGGTGACGAGGATCATCTGGGCGACATGGACTTCAAGGTGGCCGGCACGTCCGAAGGCATCACCAGCCTGCAGATGGACATCAAGATCGCCGGCATCACCGAGGAGATCATGAAGGTCGCGCTCCACCAGGCGAGCGACGGCCGCGCCCACATCCTGGGCGAGATGGCGAAGGCGCTGGATCACACCCGCACCGAGCTTTCGGCCCATGCCCCGCGCATCGAGACGATGACCGTGCCGAAGGAGAAGATCCGCGACGTGATCGGCACCGGCGGCAAGGTGATCCGCGAGATCGTCGCCCAGACCGGCGCGAAGGTCGACATCGAGGATGACGGCACCGTCAAGATCAGCTCGTCCGACCTCGACAAGATCGAGGCCGCGAAGAACTGGATCATCGGCATCGTCGCCGAGCCGGAAGTGGGCAAGGTCTACACCGGCAAGGTGGTGAACCTCGTCGATTTCGGTGCTTTCGTGAACTTCATGGGCGGCCGCGACGGCCTGGTCCACGTCTCGGAAATCAAGAACGAGCGCGTGGCCAAGGTGTCGGACGTCCTGTCCGAAGGCCAGGAAGTGAAGGTCAAGGTGCTGGAAGTCGACCAGCGCGGCAAGGTGCGCCTGTCGATGCGCGTCGTCGATCAGGAAACCGGCGCCGAACTGGAAGATACCCGCCCCGCGCGCGAGCCGCGCGAAGGCGGCGATCGCGGTCCGCGTGCCGACCGGGGTGATCGCGGCGATCGGGGTGATCGTGGCGACCGCCGCCGCGAGGGTGGCGATCGCGGCCCGCGCCGGGATCGCGGCGATCGCGGTCCGCGCCGCGAGCGGGACAATGATGACGGCCCCGCGCCGGAATTCGCGCCCGCTTTCCTGAAGCGCGACGACGACTGATCCACTTTCCCGGATCGGAATATGGAAAAGGGGGCCATCGGCCCCCTTTTCTGTTTCCGCCGGTCCGTTCCCGGAATTGCGGGGAAGGTTACAGCCCGTTGTGGGTGGCGGCCGCGTTCACATCGGCCGCGTCGATCGCGTCGGCCCGGTTATCGCCTTCCTGGCGAAGCGTGTCGGCCTGATCCTCGATGGCATCGGCCTGCGCGTCGTTGGTGGTGTTGTCCGCGATCGCATCGAGCTGGTCGGCCTGGTTGTCATAGGCCTGCTCGACATTGGCGGCCAACGAGTCATCGCCCTTGCCACCGCAGGCGGCAAGCGCGGCGAAAGCCGCGATGGCGGTGAGCTTGATCATGCGATTCATGCAAATCCCCTGCTTCGTCCCAGCGCGATTCCGGTTGCGCCTCCTGCAACGCGCAATCGCGACACCAAAAGTCCGAACGGGGCCGTCGGCCGCCGTTCGTTTCGCCGCGGCATCGTTGCGCGACGAAAGGATGTAAGCGTTGAAAGCGCGCGCAGTTCCCGGAATCGCGACGAAGCGTTGCGGAAAGCCGGATGGGACGTTGGCGGGCGCCGGCGAAAGCGCCGGGAGAGCCGCTGAAATATAAAGGGGAATCGGCGCGAGGAATGCCGCCGGATAGGAAGTGGGGAGCTTCTGTTGCCCGGCGCTCCCCGTGCCGCTGGATTCCGCTTCTGTTGCCCGGTGCGGACCGAACCGCGCTAAAGCTTTGTAACTTCGTCCGTGAGGACTAGGTTACGCGGCAATCGCGAGCGCCTCGTTGTCGTTGGCACTTGTAGGTTTGAACGGTTTTACGGCGCATTCAGGCCGGGCAAAAACATCGTCTTTGAACACACGTCGATCCTAGTTCGGCCCCGTCAGGAGCCCCTTGCCGGATCGGCGAGGGGTTTCTGGTGGAGCCGCCGGGTACCGCCCCCGGGTCCGCTGCATCTATTCCACGACATCATTTATCGCCATAGCCGGGCGAACCCGGCACCACCCATATAGTGCGGCGCGATGGCGTTGAGAAGGCCCGGCGGGCGGCAGGACCGGATTGTTCCGGCAGGCTTCAGGGCCGCTTCTTCAGCTCGTCGCGGATCTCCTTCAGCACCGCCACGTCGGGCGTGTCGGCGGGGCCTTCCAGCGGGATGGCGCGGTTCACGGCGCGCACGATCAGGAAGATGATGAAGGCGACGATCAGGAAATTGACGGCGACGGTGATGAACTCGCCATAGCCGAGCAGCGGCACGCCGGCCTTCTTGAGATCGGCATAGCTGTTGGCCGATCCGGCGAAATTGGCGGGAATCTCACCAAGGCGGATGAAATAGCCCGAAAAATCGAGCCCGCCGAAGAGCTTGCCGACGACCGGCATGATGATGTCGTCGGTCAGCGACGATACGATCTTGCTGAACGCGGCACCGATGATCACCGCGACCGCGAGGTCGAGCACGTTTCCGCGATTGATGAATGCCTTGAATTCCTTGAGCATGAACCCGTCTCCCTGCTGGTCGATCGACTTTCCCGTTTCGGTGCCGTCATGGCAAGGCCGCCGTTGCGACGGCATGGCCGCTCGCCTAACGATCGAAGCATGAATCACGATCCTGTCCAAAAACATTCTGCTGCCGGACATCCGCGGCCGGACGATGCCGATCAGCCCGCGGAAATCCTGTGGCAGGGCCGCTTCATCGAGGCGCGCCGCAAGGGAAAATGGGAATATGTCGGCCGCGCGCGGGGCATCGGCGCCGCGGTGATCCTGGCCGTGGACGACGGCCATGTGCTGCTGGTGGAGCAATATCGCGTGCCGCTGGGCGCGCCCTGCCTCGAGCTGCCCGCCGGGCTGGTGGGCGACGATGTGGCGGGCGAGCCGATCGAGGCCGCCGCCGGGCGGGAACTGGAGGAGGAGACGGGCTATCGCGCCGGCCGGCTGGAGAATGCGGGCTGCTTCGCCGCCTCGCCGGGCATGGTTTCCGAAACCTTCACCCTGATTGTCGCGCGCGATCTGGTGCGCGTCGGCCCCGGCGGCGGGGTGGAGGGCGAGAATATCGTCGTCCACCGCGTGCCGCTGGACGAGGTCTCGGATTTCGTGGCCGAACGCCGCCGCGCGAGGGTGATGATGGACGTGAAGCTGCTGCTGCTGCTTGGCGCCGGGCTGATCGGGTCAACCTTGCCGGATGGGCGGCAGGCGCCAGCGACGCCGCTTGCCCCGATGCTCCGGGGTCATTAAGCGAATATGCCCATGACCGCGCCTGTCCGTATCGCTCCGTCCATCCTGTCCGCCGACTTCGCGAAGCTTGGCGAGGAGGTCCGCGCCATCGACGCGGCCGGGGCGGACTGGATCCATGTCGACGTGATGGACGGGCATTTCGTGCCCAACATCACCATCGGCCCAGCGGTGGTGAAGGCGCTGCGCCCCCATTCGGCCAAGCCGTTCGACGTCCACCTGATGATCTCTCCGGTCGATGCCTATCTGGATGCCTTTGCCGAGGCGGGCGCCGATATCATCACCGTCCATCCCGAAGCCGGCCCGCACACGCACCGCACCGTCCAGCGGATCAAGGCGCTCGGCAAGAAAGCGGGCGTTTCGCTCAATCCCGCGACGCCGGCCAAGATGCTCGATTATCTGCTGGAGGAGATCGATCTCGTCCTGGTGATGAGCGTCAATCCCGGCTTCGGCGGGCAGAGCTTCATTTCCAGCCAGCTCCGCAAGATCGAGGCGATCCGCAAGATGATCGACAAGCTGGGCAAGCCGATCGACCTGGAGGTGGACGGCGGCATCGACGTCGGCACCATCCGGTCGGCGCGCGATGCCGGGGCCGATGTCTTCGTGGCCGGCACCGCCACCTTCCGGGGCGGGCCATCGGCCTACGCCTCCAACATCGCGGCGCTGAAGGCGGCGTGAGCAGGGCCCGCCCGATCGATCCGCCCGCGATCGACGGGCAGGACGGGATCGAACCCGGCAAGCGGCTTATCCGCGTGGCCGGTGATCAGGGGCTTTCCTTGGCAGAACGTCTCGCAAATCGCCTGCACAAGCTGGCGTGGCGAACGCCGCTCCACGCGCTCCGCCTGCGCGGCCGCTATCCGCTGAAGCTGCTGGCCGTGCCCGCCGATCCGATCGTGGGCGATGCCCATGCGGGCCAGGCGATCCTGGAAGGCGGCATCCTCCATCGCGGCGAGGCGATCGCGCTCGCCTCGCTCGATTTCTCCAACCTCGGCGTGTCGGCCGATTTCGCCGATCACATCCACAGCTTCGCCTGGCTGCGCGATCTGGCCGCCGCCGCCCCGCGCGAACGCGGCGCGCCGGTTGCGGAGCAGTTGCTGAAGCAGTGGCTGGCCGCCTTCGGCAACCATGTCGCCGAGCCCGCTTGGCGCGCGGACCTGTGGGGGCGGCGCATCCTGTTCTGGGCGTCCTACGCGCCCTTCATCCTTTCCAGCGGCGATCTGGTCTATCGATCGGCGGTGCTGAACAGCCTGGCGCGGGGCGCCCGCCACCTCGATCGCGGGGCGGACAAGGCGCCGCAGGGGCCGGCGCGGATCGCCGCCTGGTGCGGCGTCGTCGCGGCCGGCCTCCTCATTCCCGGCGGCGAGCAGCGGCTGGCGCATGGCGAGGCGGGGCTGGGCCGCGCGCTGGCGCAGGCGCTCTATGGCGACGGCGGCCTCGCCAACCGCTCGCCGGTCGCCCAGCTCGAACTGATCGAGCTGCTTTCCCACCTGCGCAGCGTCTATCTCGCCCGCCGGCGGGATGTATCGCCGCTGGTGGAGGATGCGCTGGCGCGCGCGGTGCCGGCGCTGCTTGGCGTCGTCATGGGCGATGGCGCGCTTTCCAGCTGGCAGGGCGGCGCCCCCGTTTCCGCCGAGCGCATTTCCGCCGCGGTCGAAGCCTCCACGGTGCGCGCCCGCCCGCTTCGCCAGGCGCGGGACTGGGGCTATCAGCGGCTCGCCTGCGGCCAGGCGGTGGTGGTGATCGATGCCGCGCCGCCGCCGGTGTCGCGGCTGGCGCAGGGCGGCTGCGCCTCCACGCTGGGCTTCGAATTTTCCGATGCCGGCCAGCGGCTGATCGTCAATTGCGGCGGCGGCCGGGGCGGCCAGCGCCTGCCGGATGCGCTGGCCGAGGCGCTACGGTCCACCGCCGCCCATTCTACGCTGGTGATGGCGGACAGCAATTCCACGGCCATCCATGCCGATGGCTCGCTGGGACGCGGGGTCGGCGAGGTGGAGCTCGACCGGCAGGAGAATGACGGCGGCAGCCGGGTGGAGGCCAGCCATGACGGCTATGTCCGCCGCTTCGGCTTCGTCCACCAGCGCCAGCTTGCGCTGGCCGCCGACGGGCGCGAATTGCGCGGCGAGGACGTGCTGCTGCCCGCCGGCCGGCGGCGGCGCGGGGCGGCCGCCCATTTCGCCGTCCGCTTCCACCTCGCGCCGGGGATCGAGGTGACGCAGACGGCCGACGGCCTCGGCGCCCTGCTGCGGGTGGGCGATGGCCGCCCGTGGCAATTCCGCTGCCGGGGCGGCACGCTGACGCTGGAGGAGAGCCTGTGGATCGATCCCACCGGCCAGCCCTGCCCGACGCACCAGCTGGTGATCGAAGGGCAGGCCGCCGCCGGCGGCTCCACGGTGAGCTGGCAGTTCAAGCGCGCGGGCTGATTCAGCCCCGCCGGGGCAAGACTCGGGTGGAATCGCGGCCGCCATTGCCGTAACGGGTGCGCCAAATTCCCCATCAGGATTCTTGGCCCCATGACCGACGTGAAGATCACCCGCGCCCTCCTATCCGTATCGGACAAGACCGGCCTCGCCGATCTGGGCCGCGCGCTCGCCCGCCACGGCGTGGAGCTGGTTTCGACCGGCGGCACCGCCAAGGCGCTGCGCGAGGCGGGCCTGGAGGTGCGCGACATTTCCGACCTCACCGGCTTCCCGGAGATGATGGACGGCCGCGTCAAGACGCTGCACCCCAAGGTCCATGGCGGCCTGCTGGCGGTGCGCGACGATGCCGCGCACATGGCCGCCGCCGCCGACCATGCGATCGGCATGATCGATCTGGTCGTCGTCAACCTCTACCCCTTCGCGCAGACCGTGGCGAAGGGCGCGGAACGCGACGAGGTGATCGAGAATATCGATATCGGCGGCCCGTCCATGGTCCGTTCGGCGGCCAAGAACCATGCCTTCGTCGCGATCGTCACCGATCCGGCCGATTATGGCGCGCTGATCGCCGAGATGGGCGAGAAGGCCGGCGCCACCTCCTTCGCGCTGCGCCGCCGCCTCGCCGCGACCGCCTTCGCCGCGACCGCCAATTATGACGCGACGATCGCCTCCTGGTTCGCCTTCGCCGATCTGGGCGAATCCTTCCCGCAGGCGCTGTCGGTGCCGCTGAAGAAGGGCGCGGAGCTGCGCTATGGCGAGAATCCGCACCAGTCGGCGGCGCTCTACCTCCCCACCGGCCCGTCCGCGCGGGGCATCGCCCAGGCCGAGCAGGTGCAGGGCAAGGAGCTGAGCTACAACAATTACAACGATGCCGATGCCGCGCTGGAGCTGGTGAGCGAATTCCGCGACGGCCCGCCCACCGTGGTGATCGTGAAGCATGCCAATCCCTGCGGCGTCGCATCCGCCGATACGCTGATCGAGGCCTATGAAGCCGCGCTCGCCTGCGACAGCGTGTCCGCCTTCGGCGGCATCATCGCCGTCAACCGCCCGCTGGACGGGCCGACGGCGGAGGCGATCTCCGGCATCTTCACCGAAGTGGTGGCCGCGCCTGCCGCCGACGAGGCGGCGCGCGCCGTCTTCGCCCGGAAGAAGAATCTTCGCCTGCTCATCACCGGCGAGCTACCCGATCCCGCGCGCCCCGGCCTGACGATGAAGTCGATCGCCGGCGGCATGCTCGTCCAGTCGCGCGACAATGGCCGCGTGACGCGCGACATGCTGAAGGTGGTGACCAAGCGCCAGCCGACCGCGCAGGAGCTGGAGGATTGCCTGTTCGCCTGGACGGTGGCCAAGCATGTGAAGTCGAACGCGATCGTCTATGCCAAGGGCGGCTCGACCGCCGGCGTCGGCGCGGGCCAGATGAACCGCCTCGAATCCGCGCGCATCGCCGCGTGGAAGGCCAGGGACGCGGCCGAGAAGGCCGGCTGGGCGGAACCGCGCACCATCGGCTCGGCCGTCGCCTCCGACGCTTTCTTCCCCTTTGCCGATGGCCTGCTGGCGGCGGTGGAGGCGGGCGCCACCGCCGTGATCCAGCCGGGCGGATCGATCCGCGACGCGGAGGTGATCGCGGCGGCCGACGAGGCCGGCCTCGCCATGGTCTTCACCGGCATGCGCCACTTCCGCCACTGAGGCCGGCTCAGGTCAGGCGGAAGCGCCTGACCTGACAGCCGCATCGTCGCGAGCGCAGTCGAGGCGCGCCACCGCGAGCGGCGCGCCATCCCGACTCCGCCCGGCGATCCGGGATCACCCCTCCAGCGTCGCCTCCAGGCTGATATCCGCCTTCAGCAGCTTGGAGACCGGGCAATTGGCCTTGGCGGCGGCGGCGAGCTCCTGGAACTGCGCGTCGCTGGCGCCGGGAATCTTCGCCTTGAGCGTCAGCGCGCTCGCCGTGATGGCGAAGCCCTGATCCTGCTTCTCCAGCGTCACCTTGGCGCTGGTCTCCATCTTCTCGGCCGTCAGCCCGGCCTCGCCCAGGATCAGCGACAGCGCCATGGTGAAGCAGGCGGCGTGGGCGGCGCCGATCAGCTCCTCCGGATTCGATCCCTTCTGCCCTTCGAAGCGGGAGGCGAAACCATAGGGATAGGCATCCAGCGCGCCGCTTTCGGTGCTGATCGCGCCGCGCCCGTCCTTCAATCCGCCCGACCAGGCGGCCGAACCCTGCCTTACGATCTTCATCGCTTGTCTCCTCGCATCGATCGATGGAGGCGGCATCATGCGGGCGATGCGTTACGGAGGAAAGTCCCCCCGGAAGGGACGTCAGCGCCCGGCCACGATCCCGGCCAGCGTCGCGGGATCGCCGTCCGTCTCGCGCGGGCGGATGCCGGCGAGGCGGGCGAGAAGGGGATAGACGTCGACATTGTCGAAAACGGGCAGCGTGCCGCGCCCGCCGATGCCGGGTCCTGCCGCGATGAAGGTGGCGCGCATGTCCGGCGCGTCACTGTCATAGCCGTGATTGCCGCCCTTGGCCGGCCATGCGGGCTGGGCGGCGAAGATCAGCCAGCCCGGATCGGCCAGGCACAGATAGGCCGGCACGCGCGGATTGGCGCCGAAGTGGAAACGGGCCGGAATCTCCGATTTCCGCCAGCATTGCATATGATCGTGGGGCTTGAGCAGTTCGCCCGCCAACCGGGCGTCGCTGCCGGCCACCGGATCGATCGCGGCATAGGGGCCGTCCGCCACCAGCCGGATCGTGGCGGGATCGACGATGCGGTCGATGCGGATCACCCGGTCGTCGCTGGTCGCGGCCATGCCGTGATCGGAAACCACGACGATATTGGCCGGCTGGCCGATGGCGGCGAGATTGGCCACGAGATCGCCGATCCGCCGGTCGACCTCGGCGATCGCCCCGTCGGTCTCCGCCGCCGCCGGCCCATATGCGTGGCCGGCGGTGTCGACCGTGTCGAAATAGAGCGTCAGCAGGCGCGGCCGCTTCGCCGCCGGGCGGCGCAGCCAGTCGATCACCGCATCCACCCGCTGGCTGTTGGGGATATTCTCGTCATAGCGCCACCAGTCGTCCGGCCGGCGGCCGTGGATGGCCACTTCCGATCCCGGCCAGAACAGGGTGGCGGTGCGCACGCCCTGCGCGCCGGCCGTCACCCAGATCGGCTCGGCCTCATCCCACCAGAAGGGGTCGAGCGCCTGCTTGGCGTCGCCCAGCGTGAAGGTCACGCCCGGCCGGCGCGGGTCTTCCATTTTGTTGCCGACGATGCCGTTGCGATCGGGGCGCAGCCCGGTGACGATCGCATAATGGTTGGGGAAGGTCTTGGACGGGAAGGACGGCCGCATCGCCGCCTTCACCCCGCCCGCCGCCAGCGCGTTCAGATTCGGGGTCAGCCCGCGATCGAGATAGTCCGGCCGGAACCCGTCGATCGAAACCAGGATGGTGACGGGCGCCCGTTCCTCGATCGCGGCGGCAACCGGCACCGGCCCGGCCGCGACATGGGCGCAGGCCGAAAGCAGGCCGAGAGCGAGGGAGGCGGCAAGGGCGGGCAGGAAACGAACGGATTTCATGGACATGGGCTGGGCTGTGACGCGTCAATGCGACGCGATGATGACGGCACCGGCGGCCGCCATCATCGCGATATGCCCGTTCGGGATCAGACGTTGAAGCGGAACAGCATGATATCGCCGTCCTGCACCACATATTCCTTGCCTTCGGAACGGAGCTTGCCGGCCTCGCGCGCGCCGGCCTCGCCCTTGTAGGCGACGTAATCGGCATAGGAGATGGTTTCGGCGCGGATGAAGCCGCGTTCGAAATCGGTATGGATCACGCCGGCCGCCTGCGGGGCCTTGGCGCCCTTCTCCACGGTCCAGGCACGGGTTTCCTTGGGGCCGGCGGTGAAGAAGGTGATGAGGTGGAGCAGATCGTAGCCCGCGCGGATCACGCGGGCGAGGCCGGTTTCCTGGAGGCCGAGGTCGGACAGGAAATCGGCCCGGTCGGCGGGGTCGAGGCCGACGATCTCCGCCTCGATCGCGGCGGATACGATCACCGCCCTGGCGCCTTCGGCGGCCGCCTTCTCGAACACGCGGGCGGAATGCGCGTTGCCGTTGGCGGCGGACGCTTCCTCGACATTGCAGACGTAGAGCACGGGCTTGGCGGTCAGCAGCTGCGCGGTCTCGAAGATGCGCTTCTCATCCTCGTCCTTCGGCTCGGTCAGCCGCGCGGGCTTGCCGTCGCGCAGCAGGTCCAGCGCCTGGCCCAGCACCGAGGCCGCGGCCTTGGCTTCCTTGTCGCCCTGCGCGGCCTTCTTGGCGAAGGCGGGCACCCGCTTTTCCAGCGATTCGAGATCGGCGAGCATCAGCTCGGTCTCGACCGTCTCGGCATCGGCGATGGGATCGACCTTGCCTTCGACATGGGTGATGTCCCCATCCTCGAAGCAGCGCAGCACATGGACGATGGCGTCCACCTCGCGGATATTGGCGAGGAACTGGTTGCCCAGCCCTTCGCCCTTGGATGCGCCGCGCACCAGGCCGGCAATGTCGACGAAGGCGAGCTGCGTCTCCAGGATCTTGGCCGATCCGGCGATCCTGGCGATTTCCGCCATGCGCGGATCGGGCACGGCGACCTGGCCGACATTGGGCTCGATCGTGCAGAACGGATAATTGGCCGCCTGCGCCGCCGCCGTCTCGGTCAGCGCGTTGAACAGGGTGGACTTGCCGACGTTCGGGAGGCCGACGATGCCGCAGCGGAAACCCATGGAGATACCTTGTGTCTTGGAAGGGGCCGGGATCGGCCCGAGGATCGCGACAGCCGATAGGCGGTTCGCGGCGCGAAATCCAGCTTCCGTCACCGTTCGCCGCATCGCCGGAACGGGCCGGACCCTGTTTCGTTGGTCGCCTGAGGGGCGTTCCAGCCATGCAGGAGCATGAAATGGGTGAAAGCAGGAAGCCGGCCAGCGCCGAAGAGGAACTGATCGAGGAACGGGTGGAAGCGGAACGCGCCGCCATCCGCCGCAGGACCGGGGCTGGCGCCGTGGACGGCGGCGAGGCCAGCCATGAAGGCGGCGCCGGCGCCCAGGGCGGAGCCACCGATTTCGGCAATCCCCGGCGCTAGCCTCGCGCGCCCGCTAGGGCCGGCGGCGATCGGCGCTCAGCGATAGTTGAAGCTGATGCTGATCCGGTCGGGCTTGCCGTCGCCGGCCAGCACCTCGTGCCGCAACCAGCTTTCCCAGAGGAAGATGGTGCCCGGCGCGGGGACGGCGCGCACGAAGGTGCGCAGATCCTCGGGCGCGTCGGCCGTGCGCTGCGGGGCGGCCATCATCATGGGCAGGCGGGGGTCTTCCAGCTTCAGCGCGCCCGCGCCGGGCGGGATGGCGATATAGACGGTGCCGGAAACCACGCTGTGCGGGTGGATATGGCCCGAATGCATGCCGCCGGGCTTCAGCAGGTTCACCCACAAGCTGTCCAGCTTCAGCTTGCGCCCGCCGAGATCGAAGGCGCAATCCAGGGCGAAGCGGGCGACGTGGCGATTGAGGATGCGCACCAGATCGGCGAAGCGCGGATCGCGCAGCGGCAGATCCGCGAGCGAGGCGTAGCTCGTATAGCCGCGATAGCCATGCTCGCGGGACCAGCGGCGCCCCGCCGCATCCTCCGCCGCCAGCGCGCGCACGGCATCCTCCAGCTCGGCGACGAGCGCGTCGTCGCCGATATTGTCCTCGTAGAAGCGGGTCGCGAACAGCGAACGGCTGGGCATCGATATTTCCTCAATCCTGCTGGCGCAGCGCGATCTCGCTCATGAAGCGGGCGTCGTCGCCATCGGCCAGCCAGCGCGCCTCGCCGGCGATGGCGCCCAGCATCCCGGCCAGGTCGTCCATCTCGGCCTTGGCATAATTGCCCAGCACATGGCCCGTCACCCGATCCTTGTGGCCGGGGTGGCCGATGCCGATGCGCACGCGGCGGAAGGCGTTGCCGATATGCGCCTCGGTCGATCGCAGGCCGTTATGCCCGGCGGTGCCGCCGCCGGTCTTCACCTTCACCTTGAAGGGCGCGAGATCGAGCTCGTCATGGAAGACGGTGACGTCGCCGGTATCGAGCTTGTAGAAGCGCATCGCCTCGCCCACGGCGCGGCCGCTTTCGTTCATGAAGGTGGCGGGCTTCAGCAGCAGGATCTTGTGCGATCCGATCCGCCCTTCGCGCACCCAGCCCTGGAAGCCCTTCTTCTCCGGGCCGAAGCCGTGGGTTTCGGCGATGGCGTCCGCCGCCATGAAGCCCACATTGTGGCGATGCATCGCATATTGCGCGCCGGGATTGCCCAGGCCGACCCATAATTGTGGCATCAGTGGAATTCCGCGATCGTCGGCCGCGCGGGGGCGGCCGTTACTTCTTTTGCGCTGGCGCGGGGGAAGCCTTGGTGGCGCCGGGCTGGGTCGCCTCGATGATCGTCTTCATGCCGCTGCTGAAGATGTTGAGGCAGTTCACCGCCTCCACGCCGCGATTGCTGGCGCGGAAGGTGGCTTCCTCGTCGCGCAGCACCTTGGTGAGGGCATCGCCCGAAACCCGCTTGGTCACGCGGCCGGCGAAGAAGGGCACGGCCTGCACCAGGGCGGGCAGCGCTTTCTTGTTGTCCTCGGTCAGCTTGGCTTCGTTCTGGCGCATCGCCGCAAGGCTGGCGGCGGTGGCGATGAAGCAGAAGGCGTCGCGATCGCCGGGCTTGGCGGCGGGCGCGGGCTTGGCCTGGGCCAATGCGGTTCCGCTCAGCAGCGTCTGGGGCAGGAGGGCGAGGCACGCGGCCCCCAAAGCAATCCTGGCACCGCGCATGCTGTTCTCCCGCTTCCTGAAAGGATCATTTTCCGGTCGGATCGCATCATCCGACGGGCAGGAAAATGTCGCAAGCCGATTTGCCGGCGCGGCTCGCCCGATGCGATCGGACGAAGGCCGCGCCGGCTCGATCGTTATTCGCCTTCGCCTTCGGCGGGCGTCTCGTTGTCGCCTTCCTGGCTCTTCAGCGCGGACGGCGCGACGATCGTCGCGACGGTGAAGTCGCGATCGGCGATCGCCGGCTTCGCGCCCTTGGGCAGCGCGACTTCGGAGATGTGGATCGAGGCGCCGACATCGAGGCCCTTGAGCGAGATCGAAATCTCGTCGGGGATCTCGGCCGCGTCGACGATCAGCTCGATCTCGTGCTGGACGATGTTGAGCACGCCGCCGCGCTTGATGCCGGGGGCGGCATCTTCATCGGTGAACGTCACCGGCACGTTGACGTGCACGGTGGTGTGCTCGCCGATGCGCAGGAAATCGACGTGGAGCGGACGGTCCGTGACCGGGTGGAACTGGATGTCCTTCGGCAGGGTGCGGATCTGCTGGCCGCCGGCGTCGATCAGCACGACGCTGTTCATGAAGTGGCCGGTATGCAGGGCCTTCACCAGCACCTTCTCTTCCAGATGGATCGAGAGCGGTTCCTGCTTGTTGCCGTAGATAACGGCGGGGACGCGGCCTTCACGACGGATGGCGCGGGAGGCTCCCTTGCCTGCCCGGTCGCGCGTCTCGGCCGACAGCGTGAGCGTGTCGCTCATATCATGTCTCCAGTTCGCTTGGGTTGAATCTGCCCGAACCGCCTCCAGGGATGACCGGAACGGGAGGCGCGCGCATAGCCGAGCGGGGGGCAAGAGTCAAAAGCGGACGGGACGGCCGCCCTTTATTGCACGCGCTCCACCTTCAGCCCCTTCGCCTCCAGCATCCGCACCACCGAATCCGGGCCGGCGAGGTGGCCGGCGCCCACCGCGACGAAAATCGTGCCCGGCCGGTCCAGCCGCGCTTTCAGCCAATCCGCCCAAGCCGCGTTGCGGCGGACCAGCAGGGCTGCGCGCAGCTCGGGCGATACGCGCACGTCCTTGTCGAAGGTCGCCGCGATCGCCGCCTCGTCCCCGCGCGACCAGGCGGCCAGCATCGCATCGAACTCCGCCTTCTGGGCGGTGCCGTCGTCGATCATCGCGACCAGGAACTGGCGCTGCACGTCCTCCGGCAGGCCATCGAGCACGCGGAGCTGCTGCTCGGCCGTCTCCAGCCCCTCGATCGGCCGCCCGTCCGCCTTGAAACGCGCCTCGAGCTGCTCCTCCACGCCCATGCCCCCGTCGAGGCCCAGGTCGCTCATCAGCACCGGCATCAGCATCAGCGCGCCGCTCCACGTCTCCATCCCGTCGAGGAAGGGCTGGGGCAGGCGGCTGCGCGCGATCAGCGCGGCAAGCTGCTCGCGCTTGTCGGCGGGCACGCGATCCAGCAGCGGCGGCAGGCCGGGCGTCGTCCCCAGCCGGCTGAGCAGGGCGAAGGCCTTGGCAGGATCGGTCCGGTCGATCACCGCCTCGATCACCAGCGCGTCCGACCGGTCGATCGCCGCGTCGATTGCTGCATCGCGCCATTCATAGCCGGCCGGCAGCACATGGATGGTGCCGAACAGGTAGATGGTCGTATCCTCGTCGGCGAGCTTCCACAGCGCCGGATGGCCTTCCTGCGCCACCCGCGCGGCTGCGGGCGGGCTGGCGGCGGGGCCGCAGGCGGCGAGCGTGATGGCGAGGACGGCGGAGAGCAGCCTGGAGATGAGCGTCATGGCCCGCCTTATCCGGTGTCGGCGGGCCGCCCGCAAGCCGGGGTCAAGCAGCTTGCCGCTATGCCTTCGCGCCGCTAGGGTCCGCCGCGATTTTTGCAGATGCGAAGAAATATCGGGGATCAATGCCGGAAAAACTTTCCTTTCAAGGGCTTATTCTGACGCTCCATGATTATTGGAGCAAGCAGGGCTGCGTGATTCTCCAGCCCTACGATGTCGAAATGGGCGCCGGCACCTTCCATCCCGCAACAACATTGCGCGCGCTCGGCCCCAATCCGTGGAAGGCGGCCTATGTGCAGCCCTCCCGCCGGCCCACCGACGGCCGCTATGGCGAAAACCCCAATCGGCTGGGTCATTATTACCAGTATCAGGTGATCCTGAAGCCCAGCCCGCCCAACCTGCAGGAGCTGTATCTGGGATCGCTGGCGGCGATCGGCATCGATCCCCTGCTGCACGACATCCGCTTCGTCGAGGATGACTGGGAAAGCCCGACGCTCGGCGCCTGGGGGCTGGGCTGGGAAGTCTGGTGCGACGGCATGGAAGTGACGCAGTTCACCTATTTCCAGCAGGTCGGCGGGTTCGACTGCAAGCCGGTGGCGGGGGAGCTGACCTACGGGCTCGAGCGGCTGGCCATGTATATCCAGGGCGTCGACCGGGTCTATGACCTCGCCTTCAACGACGACGGCGTCACCTATGGCGACGTGTTCCTGGAGAATGAACGGCAATTCTCCGCCTATAATTTCGAGGCGGCGAACACCGAGGTGCTGTTTCGCCAGTTCACCCAGGCGGCGGACGAATGCCGCGCGCTGCTGGACCGGGAAAAGCCGCTGCCGCTGCCGGCCTACGACCAGGCGATCAAGGCCAGCCACATCTTCAACACGCTGCAGGCGCGGGGCGTGATCTCGGTCGCGGAGCGGCAGGCCTATATCGGCCGGGTGCGCGATCTGGCGAAGGGCTGCTGCGAGGCGTGGATGCGCCACAACGGGTGGGAGGCGTGAGGATGGCTTTCCACAATCGCGCCATGCCAGCGCCGGCTGGCATTTCCCTCCGCCTCTCGGAGCGCGGGCCGCACGAGGCCCCGGCCTTCGCCGGGGTGGCGGAAAAGGGAGTTCGGGCATGATGGATTTCCTGCTTGAGCTTCGTTCCGAGGAAATCCCCGCGCGGATGCAGGAAAAGGCCTGCGCCGATCTCGCCCGCCTGTTCGAGGGCGAGATCGCCAGGGCCGGCCTCAAGGCCGATGGGATCGAAACCTATGCCGCGCCGCGCCGGCTCGCGCTGATCGCGCGCGGCCTGCCCGTGGAAACGGCGGCGGTGAGCGAGGAGCTGAAGGGCCCCCGCGCCGATGCGCCGGCGCAGGCGCTGGAAGGCTTCCTCAAGAAGACCGGCCTCACCCGCGACCAGCTGGTCGAGCGCACCGATCCCAAGGGCAATGCCGTGCTGTTCGCGGTGATCGACAAGCCCGGCCGCGCGACCGCCGAGGTTCTGGCCGAGGCGATCCCCGCGATCGTCGCCGCCTTCCCCTGGCCCAAGTCGATGCGCTGGGGCGCGGCATCGGCCAGCAGCGCATCGCTGCGCTGGGTGCGGCCGCTGCAGGGCATCGTCGCCCTGTTCGGCAACGATGTGGTGGATTGCGCGGTCGATGGCATCCGTTCGGGCGCCGCGACGCTCGGCCACCGCTTCCACCATCCGGGCGAGATCACGATCGGCAATGCCGGCGATTATGCCGCCAAGCTGCGCGCCGCCCATGTCATCCTGGACCCGAAGGAACGGCAGGCGATCATCCGCGATCGTGCCGCCGCGCTGGCGGCGGAGGCCGGCCTCGCCGTGGTGCCGGACGAAGGGCTCGTGGCGGAAAATGCCGGCCTCACCGAATGGCCGGTGCCGCTGCTCGGCCGGTTCGACGCGGCCTTCCTGGAAGTCCCGCGCGAGGTGATCCAGCTCACGCTGCGCACCAACCAGAAATATTTCGTGCTGAACGATCAGGCCGGCCGGCTCGCCGCCGCCTTCATCTGCGTCGCCAATATCGATGCGAAGGATGGCGGCGCCGCGATCACCGCCGGCAACGGCAAGGTGCTTGCCGCGCGGCTTTCCGACGCCCGCTTCTTCTGGGAACAGGACCTCAAGGTCCCGCTCGCCGAAAATGCGAAGAAGCTCGACCAGATCGTCTTCCACGAAAAGCTCGGTACCGTCGCCGACAAGGTCGATCGCGTGGCGAAGCTGGCGCGCTGGCTGGTGGAATCCGGTGTCGTCATGCCAGCCTCCGCTGGCATGACGAAAGAGGCGCTGGCCGACCTCGCCGAACAGGCCGCGCGCCTCGCCAAGGCCGATCTCGTCACCGGCATGGTCGGCGAGTTTCCCGAGCTTCAGGGCATCATGGGCGGCTATTACGCCCGCGCCGAGGGGCTGCCCGATGCGGTGGCCGATGCGATCCGCGACCATTACAAGCCGGTCGGGCAGGGCGACGAAGTGCCCACCGCGCCGGTGACGGTGGCCGTCAGCCTTGCAGACAAGCTGGATACAGCACTTGCGTTCTGGTTTTTGGGTGAAAAGCCTACGGGCTCTAAAGACCCCTTTGCGATTCGACGTGCTGGTCTGGGTGTTATTCGTACGCTTCAAACCAGCGACATACGCTTGCCAGTTAAATCGATGCTCGCTGGCGGTCTGGCCGCTTGGATAACCAAAACAGGGAATCCTAGCGAAGTCTATGGTATCAGCGACAAAAGCGGAGCCGAGCTTACGGTGTGGCGCGCCATTGATAAGGGTGCCCGCATCACCCATCGTTGGAAGGAAAGCAGCACCCTTCTGTCCGATGAAAAAACTGAGCGAACTCAGCGAGAGCTCATTCGCTTTGACATCCTCCCGGATGAAGTTCTCGGTGAATTGCGTGCATTCTTCGCTGACCGCCTCAAGGTTCAGCAGCGTGAGGCCGGCGTTCGGCATGACCTGATCGACGCGGTATTCGCGCTCGGCGGGGAGGATGATCTCGTCCGCCTGCTCGCCCGGGTGAAGGCGCTGCAAGCGTTCGTTTCCACCGAGGATGGGCGCAACCTGCTGGCCGGCTACAAGCGCGCGGCCAACATCCTGAAGAAGGAGGGGGTTGAATCCCTGCCCGTCACCTCAGCGAAGGCTGGGGCCTCGGGCGAAGGCGCGGGCGTTCGGCCGCACGAGATGCCAGCCTTCGCTGGCATGACGGATGGGAAGGGGCTGTCCTACACGCCCGAAAAGGAAGAGGCTGATCTGGTCGCCGCGCTCGACGTGGCCGAGCCTAAGGCGGCGGCCGCGATCGCGGCCGAGGATTTCGAGGGCGCGATGCAGGCGCTGGCCGGCCTGCGCGGGCCGATCGACGCCTTCTTTGACAAGGTGACGGTGAACGATGCCGACCCCGCCAAACGGACGGCACGGTTGGGGCTGCTCTCACGCATCCGCGCGGCGGTGCATGAAGTGGCTGATTTCTCGAGGATCGAGGGCTGAAGCGCCTC
This sequence comes from Edaphosphingomonas fennica, assembly GCF_003034225.1. GTDB lineage: Bacteria > Pseudomonadota > Alphaproteobacteria > Sphingomonadales > Sphingomonadaceae > Sphingomonas_E > Sphingomonas_E fennica. Next base: position 83,627 of record NZ_PHHF01000075.1, on the reverse strand, counting down.
CGCCGGGGGAGGTTGAGGAAGCGCAATCGCAATCCTCAACTTCCTCAACTTCGGCGGCGGCTCAACGAGGGTGAGAGTTGATGACGCAATACGTCTACCGTTTCGGCGGCGGTGTTTCGGATGGCGGCAAGGGGGATCGCAACCTCCTGGGCGGCAAGGGCGCGAACCTGGCGGAAATGGCCTCGATCGGCCTGCCGGTGCCCCCGGGCTTCACCATCTCGACGGAGATGTGCACGCGTTATTATGAGGAGGGCCAGTCCTTCCCCGAAAGCCTGAGGGCCGAAGTCGCGAACGGCATCGCCCATATCGAGGCGGTGACGGGCAAGAAGTTCGGCGTCGCCGCCGATCCGCTGCTGGTGTCGGTCCGCTCGGGCGCGCGGGCTTCCATGCCGGGGATGATGGACACGGTGCTCAACCTCGGCCTCAATGACGAGACGGTGGCCGGGCTGGCCGCGATTTCCGGCGACGATCGCTTCGCCTGGGACAGCTATCGCCGCTTCATCCAGATGTATTCGGACGTGGTGCTGGAGCTGGATCACGGCGCGTTCGAGGAAGCGCTGGAGATCGCCAAGGAGGACAAGGGCTACAGCCTCGATACCGAGCTTTCGGCCGCCGACTGGCAGGCGCTGGTCAAGCGCTACAAGGCGATCGTCGAGGAGCAGTGGGGCAAGCCCTTCCCGCAGGACGTGCATGAGCAGCTCTGGGGCGCGGTGGGCGCGGTGTTCGGATCGTGGCAGTCGGAACGCGCCAAGGTCTATCGCCGGCTGAACGACATCCCGGCCGACTGGGGCACCGCCGTCAACGTGCAGGCGATGGTGTTCGGCAATATGGGCGACACATCGGCCACCGGCGTCGCCTTCACCCGCGATCCTTCCAAGGGCGACCGGGCTTATTATGGCGAATTCCTGATCAACGCGCAGGGCGAGGACGTGGTGGCGGGCATCCGCACCCCGCAATATCTGACCAGGGCCGCGCGCGAGGCCGCCGGCGCCAAGCCGCTGTCGATGGAAGAGGCGATGCCGGAGGTCTACGGCCAGCTCGCCAAGGTGTTCGACCTGCTGGAAACGCATTATCGCGACATGCAGGATATCGAGTTCACCGTGGAGCGCGGGCACCTCTGGATGCTCCAGACCCGCAACGGCAAGCGCACCGCCAAGGCCGCGCTGAAGATCGCGGTGGACATGGCCAATGAAGGGCTGATCAGCGAGGAGGAGGCCGTCGCCCGCGTCGATCCGGCCGCGCTCGACCAGCTTCTCCACCCCACGCTCGATCCCAACGCCCCGCGCGACGTGATCGCCAAGGGCCTGCCCGCCTCGCCGGGTGCGGCATCCGGCATCGCCGTGTTCGACAGCGACACCGCCGAGCATCGCGCCGAGCTGGGCGATGCGGTGATCCTCGTCCGCGTCGAAACCTCGCCGGAGGATATCCACGGCATGCACGCCGCCAAGGGCATCCTGACGGCGCGCGGCGGCATGACGAGCCACGCCGCCGTGGTGGCGCGCGGCATGGGCCGCCCCTGCGTGTCGGGCGTGGGCAGCCTCGCCATCGACGCCAAGGCGCGGCTGTTCCGCGTCGGCGGGCGCGAGGTGAAGGAAGGCGACGTCATCACCATCGACGGATCGACCGGCGAGGTGATGGTGGGCAAGGTCGCGACCGTGGAGCCGGAACTGGCCGGCGATTTCGGCGTGCTGATGGGCTGGGCGGACAAGGTGCGCCGCCTCAAGGTCCGCGCCAATGCGGAAACGCCGCTGGACTGCAAGACCGCGCGCACCTTCGGCGCGGAAGGCGTGGGCCTGTGCCGCACCGAGCATATGTTCTTCGATGCCGCGCGCATCACCGCGGTGCGCCAGATGATCCTGGCCGAGGACGAGAAGGGCCGCCGCGTCGCGCTGGAGAAGCTGCTGCCCGAACAGCGCGGCGACTTCGTCCAGATCTTCGAGATCATGGCCGGCCTGCCGGTGACGATCCGCCTGCTCGATCCGCCGCTGCACGAATTCCTGCCCCATGCGGAGGAGGAGTTCAGCGAGGTGGCCGAGGCGGCCGGCGTCGGCGTCGAGGCGCTCAAGCGGCGCGCGGCGGAGCTGCATGAATTCAACCCGATGCTCGGCCATCGCGGCTGCCGCCTCGGCGTCACCTACCCCGAAATCTACGAGATGCAGGCCCGCGCCATCTTCGAGGCGGCCGTCGCCGTCGCGGAGAAGAGCGGCGCGGCGCCGATCCCGGAGGTGATGGTCCCGCTCGTCGCCACGAAGCGCGAGCTGGAGCTTATGAAGGACGTGATCGACAGCACCGCCAAGGCGGTGTTCGCCGAGAAGGGCCGGACCATCGACTATCTGGTCGGCACGATGATCGAGCTGCCGCGCGCCGCGCTCAAGGCCGGCGAGATCGCCGAGGTCGCCGAATTCTTCTCCTTCGGCACCAACGATCTGACGCAGACGACGCTGGGCGTCAGCCGCGACGACGCCGGCCGCTTCCTCACCACCTATGTCGACAAGGGCATCTATGCCCGCGATCCGTTCGTGAGCCTGGATGTCGAAGGCGTGGGCGAGCTGATCGAGCTGGCGGCGGAGCGCGGCCGCAAGACGCGGCCCGGCATCAAGCTGGGCATCTGCGGCGAGCATGGCGGCGATCCCGCGTCGATCGCCTTCTGCGAGGAAACCGGCCTCGATTACGTGTCGGCCTCGCCCTATCGCGTGCCGATCGCAAGGCTTGCCGCCGCGCAAGCGGCGCTGAAGAAGAAGGGCTGAGATGCGCCGCCCCTCTCCGTCCGATCGGCGGGCGGGGAGGGGCGGTCCTCAGGCCTGGCGATATTCCGGCGCCCGGCCCTCCGCGAGGGCGGCGGCCTGCCCGCGCCAGTTTTCGCGGGCGATGCGGCCGGGCTCATAACCCATCCGGCCTTCGAGCGCGGCTTCGTCGCCATCGCTCATCCGCGCGATGTCCCGGAAGCGGGCATAGCCTTCCTCGTTCAGGCGAACTTCCTCGTTGCGGTCGATGCCGTGGATGCGGGTGAGGTCGTCCACGCCGCCGCGCGCGGCGGCCGCGATGGCGCCGGCCGTGCCCGCGCCGATGGCGGGCGCCGTCCGTTCCAGCTCGGCGATCAGGGCGTTGGCCGCCGCGATCCGGGCATCGCGATCGGCGATCGTCGCCTGGTGATCGCTGCGTTCCTGTTCGTAGAGATGGCGCCATTTCGCGCCGCCGGATCGCGACAGCAGCCCCAGCAGCCAGCCGAGCACCAGCACCAGCGCGAGCACCGCCCATTGATTTGGCGAAAAGCTGAGCATCGTCATCGCCTCTCCTGATCGTGTGGAGGCCAACGGCTGCCGCCGTCCGACGTTCCGTCGCGGTCAGTCCGTCTTGCGGAAGGCGAAGGCGGCGGTCTCATAGGGGAAGGCGGTTTCTTCTCCCGCCAGGGCCGGTGTCGAGGCGATCAGCGCGCGGACCCGAGCGGCCACCGCCTCCTGCCCGGCGGGCGGCAAGGCGGCGATGAAGCTGGTAGAAAGCGTGCGGTCCAGCACCACCTGATCGGCGGGGCCGATATGCGCGTGGCGGAAATGCGCCTCGCCGACGGCGGCGAATCCCTCGGCCGGGAAAAGGTTGCGCCACGCGCCCGACTTGTAGCGGGGGGCATCGCCCTGATGGGCATCGGTGATCGCGCTCAGCCGCGCCACCCAGTCCACGCTTTCGTCGCGCACGTTCCAGATCAGCCCCAGCATGCCGCCGGGCGCCAGCACGCGGCGTATCTCGGCCAGGGCGGCGGCATTGGCGAACCAGTGGAAGGATTGCGCGCAGATCACCGCGTCGGCCGACGCCGGCGGCAGGGGAATGGCCTCGGCGGTGCCGGCGAGGCATTCGACGTCGGGATTGTCGGTGGCCAGCTTGTCCCGCATCGCCGCCACGGGCTCGACCGCGATGGTCCGCGCCCCGGTCCCGCGCAGCCATGGCAGGAACTTGCCCGTGCCCGCGCCCAGATCGACGACGACACGGCCGGGCGCGAGGCCGATCACGTCGCGGAGCCAGCCGGCGACCTCCGCGGGATAATCGGGCCGGCCGCTCCGATAGGTTTCCGCCCGCGCCGAATAGCCACGGGCGGCGGCGTCATGGATCGATGGCACGGGATGCGCTCCGCCTGGTCTGGTTCCCGGCGGCAGAGCGCACGGCCCCGCCGCCGGGTTCCCCATATCAGCGGTTGATGAGGTTGTCCGAGATCGAGCAGGCCGCCGGGCCGAGGATGACGACGAACAGCACCGGCAGGATGAAGCAGATCAGCGGCACCGTCATGATCGCGGGTAGGCGGGCGGCCTTTTCCTCGGCGCGCATCATCCGTTCGTTGCGGAATTCGGCGGAAAGCACGCGGAGCGCGGAGGCCAGCGGCGTGCCGTATTTCTCCGTCTGGATCATGGTGGTGACGACGCCGCGGATCGAATCCAGATCGACGCGCATCGCGAGATTCTCGAAGGCGGCGCGCCGTTCGGTGAGGAAGCCGAGCTCGATCGCGGTGAGCGCGAATTCGTCGCCCAGCTCGGGATAGGCCTTGCCCAGCTCCTTGGCGACGCGGTGGAAGGCGGCGTCCACTGTAAGGCCGGCCTCGGCGCAGATCACCAGCAGGTCGAGCGCGTCGGGCAGGCCCTTGCGGATCGCGGCCGTGCGCTTGGAAATCTTGTTCTGGACGTAGAGATCGGGCGCCTTGTAGCTGAGCAGCAGCGATCCCGCCGCCATCAGCGATTTCTTGAACGGGCTCCAATCGCCCAGCCAGCCGAAGACGTAGATCGCCAGGAACACGCCGCCGCCGATCACCACCGGCAGCACCAGCCGGCCGAAGATCACCGCGATCGCCGCATCCTTGGATCGGATGCCGGCCTGCATCAGCTTGATCTGCGCCTGCTTGAGCTGCTCGTCCTGCAGCACCTTCATCGAATTGAGGAAGCTGCGCATGCGATCGGCGGTTTCGTTGGTGGCGTTCAGCTTCACCCGGCGCTTGCCGGTGGAAGCGGTGATGCCGGCCTTCAGCTGCTCCCGCCGCTCGTTCAGCGCCTTGACGCGCTTGGCCATCGGATCGCGCACCGTGGTGGCGGCATAGATGGCGACGAGCAGCGCGAAGGTGGCCACGGCGGCGAGCAGGGTCGCCACCATGTAGACATCCACCCCCATCAGCGTCGGGCCTTGCGCTTCCATGTCCCCGCTTCCCCGATCAGATTTCGAAATTGATCATCTGGCGCATGATGAAGGCGCCGATGCTCATCCAGATAAGGCCGCCGCCGCCCGCGATCATCAGCCGCTCGTCGACGAAGAATTTGCCCATATAATCGTAATTTATGTAGCAGATCAGGGCAAAGACGATGAAGGGCAGCGCGCCGATGATATAGGCCGATGCCTTGGATTCCGACGACATCGCCTTGATCTTCAGCTTCATCTGGGCCCGCTTGCGCAGCACATCCGCCAGGTTGGCGAGCGTTTCGGCAAGGTTGCCGCCCGTTTCGCGCTGGATCTGCAGCGTGATGGTGAAGAACTGGAATTCGGGCGTGCCCAGCCGGTCGGCGGTTTCCTGGAGGGCGGCGTCCATCGTCCGGCCGATCTTCATCTTGTCGGAGACCGAACGGAATTCGATGCCCACCGGCCCCGGCACCTCGCTGGCGACCACGCCCAGCGTCTCGGAGATGGGCAGGCCCGAGCGCAGGCCGCGCACCAGAAGCTCGATCGCGTCGGGGAACTTGGCGTTGAAGGCGGCGACGCGCTTGTTGATCTGCATTCCCACCAGCATGTGCGGCACGCCCAGGCCCACCACCAGCCCGACGAAGATGGCGAGCAGGATCGGCGCGCCGCGCGTGAGGATCAGCAGCGCGACCACGCAGGCGATGGCGAGCGAGGTCAGCGCATATTTGCCGACGGTCCACGCCTTGCCGGTCATGTCCAGCCGCTTCTGGAGCTGGGCCGGATTGGGGATGAAGCGGCTGAAGGCCAGGTCCAGCCTGGTTTCGCGCTGGGCGATGATGCGCCGCATCTGGGCTTCGACCGCGCCGGCGCCGCTCTTGTTGTGGCGATCGCGGATCTCGGCCAGCCGGCGGGTCTGCGCCTTGGCCGTCGACGGGCCGGAAAAGGCCGCGAAGAGCAGCAGCAGCACGCCGGCGATGCCGGCCGCGAAGATCAGGATCGGCGCCAGCGCCATCGGGCTCAGCCCTGCTTCTGCTTCTTGGCGGGCAGCAGCGACTTGATGTCGCCCAGCTTGCCGAGCAGCGACTTGCCGGATGGCTGGTCGGCGGCTTCCTTGCCGTCGACCACCGCGATCAGGCGCGTGGCGATCTCGTTCACCATCGGGCCGATCTTGGCGGTCTTGCCGACCTCGGCGAGAGGCTTGCCCAGCTTGGCGGCCTGCGCGGCCGTCTTCTGGTCGTAAGGCAGCACGAAATCCACGGCGCGCTCGATCGAGCTTTCGAAATCCTTGCGCGCGATTTCCGGCACGCCGACCGTGGGCACCCGATTGGCGACGAGGATGACCCGCGCCTGCGGGGCGTTGGACTTCAGCCAGGCGAGGATGCGGATCGTATCCCGCGTCGCGGCGAGGGTGAATTCCGTCACCACCAGCACCGCCTGCAGATCGTGGATCAGGTGCGGATGCTGGATCAGCATGGCGCGCGGCAGATCGACCACGGTGCATTCGAAGGCGGCGCGCAATTCCTCCTGCAACTGGTGGAAGGCCGATCCGTCGGACAGCAGCGGCTGGGTGATCGGCGCTTCGGCCGACAGCACGGCCAGTTTGTCATTGGCCTTCACCATCGCGCGTTCGATGAACAGGCCGTCGATGCGGCTGGGATTTTCGATGGCGTCAGTAAGGCCGCGGCCCGGTTCCAGATCGAGCGCGAGCGCGCCGGTGCCGAAATGGACGTCGAGATCGAGGAGCGCGGTGGTGCGGCCGGAGCGTTCGCCGAACAGCCAGGCGATCGAGGAGGCGAGGGTGGAGGCGCCGACGCCGCCGCGCACGCCGATCACGGCGGCCGAAAGATGCGGGCGATCGACCACCTGCTCGCCGCCGCGCGGGCCGGCCAGCGTCATCTGCGCCTGCGCGAAGGCATCGCGCAGCTGGTCCGGATTGAACGGCTTCAGCAGATAATCCTGGATGCCGGAGGCGACGAGATCGCGATAGAGGCGGACATCGTTCACCTGGCCGGCGGCGATCACCACCGTGCCGGGTTCGCACACCTCGGCCAGCGAATTGATGTCGTTCAGCGGATCGCCCGATTCCGTCATGTCGACGAAGAGGATGCCGGGGCTGGCCGATACGGAGAGCGACTGGACGGCATTGCGCAGCCCGCCCTTGTTCACCTTTTCGGGCGCCCAGCCCATTTCGGCGACGACGAGGCGCAGCAGCTCGGCCGTGGCCTCGTCGCAGACGAAGGCGGAGAAGGGATCGCGTAGCGCGCTGCCGCGGGCGTGGAAGGGCGCGTTCATTATTTGCTGCCTTTCGTCGTCGATTCGGACTTGAGACCTTCGGCTCCCGTCGGGGCCTTCTGGCGGTAGGACTGGATCGCCTTGGTGACGCTGCGGGCATCGGAACCGAACGCTTCCTGGCCGCGCACCAGATCCTCCGGATTGGCGACCATGGCCGCGAGGTTGGCGTTCACCGCGCAGCCATAGTTGGACATGGTGGACGCGGCGAATTCCGGCTGGGAGGGGCGGCTCCAGTTCGGGCAGCCCTGCACCTCGGCGCGGGACCGGCTGACGACGACGCGGATGGAGCCGGCGACGGGCGATCCCGGCATCACCGGCGCGGCATTGCCCAGCAGCATGCCATGATCCGCGAGGATGGCGGCGATCGTCGCGCGGGCGCCCTCATGCCCATAAGGGGCCGGGTCGTCGAGCGCGATGCTGTCGCCATAGCCCAGCCGGAGCGCGGCGAACCAGGCGTCCAGCTGGCGCCCTTCGGCGCTATCGGGCGACGCCAGCCCATCGGCGTTCACGTCGAACACATAATCGGCGCGGCTCACGACCGGCTGGTTCACCGATTCGACGCCGCGATTGACCGGTCCGCAGCCGGCGATCGCCAGCGAGAGCAGGCCGGTGGCAAGGATGTGACGCATGGTTCTGCCTTCCATCGCGGGCCTCAATTGAACGAGAAGCCGGGCGCGGGGGCCGCGGCGCTCTTGCGGGAGGAGCCCGTTGCCGAAGCGCCGGGGCGGACGGAGACGGCCGGGGCGGCGGGGTTGCCGCCGACGCCGGGCGCCACGGTGACGGGCGGCGTCTGCACCGGCCCCGGCCGCGGCTCGCCGCTCTTGCCCATGAAGGTCTGGGAGCCGAGCAGCCGTTCGGCATCGGTGGGCGCCTTGTGGCCGTCGGTCGGCAACCGCGCCTCGCTGGCGGAGGTCGGGCGCACCAGATAGGGGGTGACGATGATTACCAGCTCGGTCTCGTTGCGTTTGAACGAGTTGGAACGGAACAGCGCGCCCAGGATCGGCAGGTCACCCAGGAAGGGCGCCTTGTCGATGGAATTGTTGCTGGTGTTGGACAGCAGGCCGCCGATCATGAAGGCCTGGCCGGAGCCGAGCTCGACCGTGGTTTCCGCCCGCCGGGTGGTGAAGCCCGGAATGCTGAAATTGTTGAGCATCACCGAACCCGCCGCCGAAAGCTGCGACACTTCCGGCCGCACGCGCAACGATATGCGCCCGTCGGACAGCACGGTGGGCGTGAAGGCCAGGCTCACGCCATATTGCTTATATTCCACCGATACGGTGCCCAGCGCCTGGCTGATCGGGATCGGCACCTCGCCGCCCGCCAGGAAGCTTGCCGTCTCGCCCGAAAGCGCCGTCAGGTTGGGATTGGCGAGCGTGGTGACGAAACCGTCATTTTCCGCAAGATCCAGCGTGCCCAGCAGGTCCAGGCCCAGCAGGTGGCCGGCGAAGCCGAGCGTGGTGCCCGTGTCCTTGTAATTGAAGGTGTAAGATGTGCTGCCGATCGGAAGCCCGGAAGGATCGTCCGGCTTGGTGATGGTCGTGATCGTCCCCGGCTTGCCCTGGCCGATGCCGAACAGGAACCCGCCGGAGCTGTCGCGGCTCAGCAGGTTCATGCCCACGCTCTTCGCGAATTCGCGATTCACCTCGGCGATGCGGACCTGCAGGTTCACCTGCATCGGCGTGGCCGTCTTCAGCCGGCTGAAGACCTGCGTGTCCTTGCCGACGAAGGCCTGGACGAGCTGTTGCGCCTCCTCGACATCGCCCGGCGTGGCGACTGTGCCGGTCAGCAGCACCATCCCGTTCATCGGCATGGCGGCGATCTGCGCGTCGGGCATCGCCACCTTCAGCATCTGGCCGACGTTGGAGAAGTTCGCGCCGACGCGGACATTGGTGGAATAGACCACCTGGCCCGCCTTGTTGGTGGCGTAGACCGTGGTTTCGCCCGCGCCCTTGCCGAAGATGTAGAGCTGGGTGGGCGAGCGCACCTGCACGTCGGCGATGGAGTCATTGGCGACGAACAGGTCGGTCATCGGACCGGCGAGCTTCACCATCTGCCCGGTGCCGACCGAAAGCGTGATCCGATCGGTGGGCGCGGTGGCGGACGGCGCGGCCGCCAGCGGCGTCGCGTCGGCCAGCGCCAGCCCTGCGGCCAGCATGGCGGCCAGCGCCAGCCCCACCGCGTGGTGGCTGCTCTTCGAAATTAGCATCTTATTTCCCCCCCACGGGAACTTCGGTGACGGTGTTGCCGCGTGCGACGCGCACGACCGGCCCCGCGACGCGCGGCGCATAATTGCCGCCGGCGGAAGGCTGGCCGCCGGACTGCTGGCCGGAATCGGCCTTGGCGGGCACGGTGCGGCGCTGGAAGCGCGACACGTCTGCGCCGACGGTGACGGTGGTGTCGGTATCGATCGGCCGGTTGGCGATGGCGAGCAGCATCTGCTTTTCCGCCTTCGGATCGGCATTTTCGGGCACGCTCACCTCGCCCGCGGCGATGGCGCGCTCCAGTTCGGAGGTGTTGTCCGCGATCGAGCGGAGCGACAGCGAGAGCTGGCCGATCGTCTGCGCGACGGCGATCTTCTCGGCGATCTTGGGCGTCGCCTCGAGCGTGACGGTGGAGAAAGTGACGACCACCGTCTTGCCGTCATCGCCCACCTGATTGTCGGTGCGCTGGTCGGTCGCCAGCACCCGCAGATTGCGGATGATCGTTTCGGACGCCTTGAGCGGCGGCCCGTCGCCCCCGCCCGTCACGTCCTGGGTCAGCACCAGATCGACGCGGTCGCCGGGGAAGACGAAGCCGGCGACGCCGGAGGAGGCGGAGACCGAGACGGTCACGGCGCGCATGCCCGGCCCCAGCGCGGCGGCCAGGAAGCCGCGATCGCCGGGCTTGACCAGCGATCCCTGGGTGATCGGCGCGCCGGCCGTGATCGGCACCCGCACCACCGTTCCGGTCAGCGAGGCGAGATCGCTCTGCCCCTTGATGAAATAGGCTTTCTCCACCAGGTCCTTCGGCCAGGGCTGGTAGCGGAAGCTGTCCGGTTCGATGATCGTGCCCACCGGCAGCGCGCGGGTGGCGACCAGCACTTCCGGGCCGGTCGGCTGCGGAGCGATGGCCGCAGCGGCTTGCGGCGCGGCGGCGCCGGTGAACATGGTCTTGGCCGCGAAGGCCGAAACACCTGCCAGGAGGAGCGCACCGATCAGCAGTGCAAGCTTCTTCACATCCATGACGCCCGTGATCCCTTCGGCCCTTTACGGTGCCCCGTCATGCAACGGGGGTGGTTAAGATATCGTTGGCCATCACCCACAGCGCCGCGAGGGAGATCGCGACGCCATAAGGGATTTCCGGCTGGCCTTCCGCGCGGCGGGCGCGGTGGAGGACGACCATCGCGATCGTCAGCACCCCGCCGATCAGCGCCATCGCCACCAGCATGCGCACCAGCGGCAGCGGCGGCAGCCACAGCGCCAGCGCCCCCAGCAGCTTCACGTCGCCCCCGCCCATCATGTTGAGCGCGAAGCAGCCCGCGAAGACGATGAAGACCAGCAGGGCGAGCCCCAGCTGGATTGCCATGCCCGGCCAGAACGGCAGGCCCTGGGCCAGCCACCAGGCCGGCGCGCCGATGGCGATCGCGGCATTCAGCCAATTGGGGATGGTGCGCGCGGCGATGTCGCCCCACGCGGCGTAGAGCAGCCCTGCTGCCAGCGCGCCAAGGATGATGATTCCCGTTACCCCCATGGCCAAGAGGCTAGACGCGGACCCTTGCCAAACCGTAACCAGCGCCGATGGATGCGCCCCGGAATATCGACAGCGGCGGCCGGCGGAGCCTGCCCGTGGGGATGAGGATCGATTCCTGGCGGGCATCGGACGGCTGGGCGCTGCGCTGCTTCGACTGGCCGGCGCCCGCCGGCGGGGCCGCGCGCGGCAGCCTGCTGTTCCAGTCCGGCCGGGGCGACTTCATCGAGAAATATCTGCAGGCGATCGGCCACTGGCACGATCGCGGCTGGGCCGTCACCGGCTTCGACTGGCGCGGCCAGGGCGGATCGGGGCGATTCCTTGCCGATCCGGCCGTCGGCCATGCCGAAAGCTTCGATCGCTGGGTGGAGGATCTGGACGGATTCGTGGCGGCATGGCTTGCCGGCACGCCCGGCCCGCATGTGCTGGTCGGCCATTCGATGGGCGGGCATCTCCTCCTCAGGCTGCTGGCGGAACGGCATCCGCAGATCGATGCCGCCGTGCTGCTGGCGCCGATGCTGGGCTATGCCGCCGGGCCGCTGCCGGGCTGGGCCGTCCGCTGGATCGCGGGCGCGGCCTGCCGGCTGGGCCTTGCCGGACGTGCGGCATGGACGGAAAGGCTGGGTGACGGCGACGGCCCCTCCCACCGGCAGCGCAACCTTACCCATGATCTTGCGCAATATGCGGATGAACTCTGGTGGCGGGATCGGCATCCCGAGCTTGCGCTGGGCGCGCCGAGCTGGGGGTGGCTGCGCGCCGGGGCCGAATCGATGGCGGCGCTGGCCGCGCCCGGCACGCTGGAAGGCGTGGCGACGCCGACGCTGATCCTGGCGACGCCCACGGACCGGCTGGTCGATGCGCGCGCGATCGCCAGGGCCGCCGCCCGCATGCCGGATGCCGAGCTGCGCTGGTTCCCGGCGGCCGCGCATGAGCTGCTGCGCGAGCGGGACGATATCCGCCGGGCCGCCTTGGGGATGATCGACGCTTTCCTCGCGGAGCATGCGCGATGATCCGGGCCGATATCGCCATCATCGGCGCGGGCATGGCGGGCGCGTCGCTTGCCGCCGAAGTCGGCGGCGGGGGAAGGCGGGTGGTGCTGATCGAGGCGGAAAGCCGGCCGGGCTATCATGCGACCGGCCGGTCGGCCGCCTTCTGGTCGGAAACCTATGGCGGGCCGGCGGTGCAGCCGCTGACCACGGCATCGGGCGCCTACCTCTGGAACGGCGGTTTTCTCCGGGATCGCGGCGCGCTGCATATCGCCGACGGGGAGGGCGCGGCCGAGCTTGCGCGCATGGCGGCGGCGTTCGCGGGCACCGGCGTCGCGCTGGACCCGGTGGATCGCGCCGGGCTCGCGGCCGTCCTGCCCGGCCTCGCGCCCGGCTGGGACGCGGGGCTTGCCGAACCGACCTGCGCCGATATCGACGTGGCGGCGCTGCATGCCGATTATCTGGCGCGGACGCGCCGCGCGGGCACAATCTTGCTGGCCGATGCCGCCGTCCGGGCGATGGATCGGGTGCAGGGCGGCTGGCGGATCGAAACCCGCGCCGGGCCCGTGCTGGCCGATATCGTCGTCAATGCGGCGGGCGCCTGGGCGACGGACGTGGCGGCGATGGCCGGCGCCCGGCGAATCGCGATCACGCCCTTCCGGCGCACCATGGTGCAGATCGCGATCGATCCGCCGGCCTCCGCCGATCTGCCGCTGGTGATCGACGCGCTCGGCCGATTCTATTTCAAGCCGGAAGCGGGCGGGCGGCTATGGCTCTCGCCGCATGACGAGGTGCCGAGCGCGCCCTGCGACGCCGCGCCGGAGGAGATCGACGTTGCGGTGGCGATCGATCGCTTCGAGCGGCTGGGCATCGGCCGCGTGCTGGCGCGCGAGCATGCCTGGGCGGGCCTGCGCAGCTTCGCGCCCGATCGCGCGCCGGTCTACGGCTTCGACGATCGCGCACCCGGTTTCTTCTGGTTCGCAGGGCAGGGCGGGTTCGGCATTCAGACGGCACCGGCGGCGGCATGGCTGGGTGCGGCGCTGCTCACCGGCGGCGCCGTTCCCGATGCCGTGCACGCTATCGATGCGGAGCGTTATTCCCCCGCCCGGTTCGGCTGAGGATCAGGATTCCTCGACCACTTCGGCGCTGGCCGAATTCTTCACATTCTCGATGCATTTGAGCGCGGAGGCCTTGGCGGAATAGCCCTCGCTCGCGGTCGCCAGGATGTTGCCGTTGGCATGCACGAGCCGCCAGCGATATTCGCCGGCCTTGTCCTTGTAGACGGTGAACTTCATGGATTTCGTCCTCCCGAAGTCTATGGCCGAGGCCATCGGCCGGATCGTTACGGCGCGGGCACAGTATCGCGAATATCCCGCCTGTCCAACCGGCTGGTTGCGCCCGCGCCCGTCCCGTCCCTAGAAGGGGCGAAGCTTTGGGACGGAGCGGCGATGACGATATTGATCACGGGTGCGGCGGGCTTCATCGGCCAGCAGGTGGCGGCCCGGCTGCTGGCGCGCGGCGATCGCGTGATCGGCATCGACAATCTCAACGATTATTATCCGGTAGCGCTGAAGCAAGATCGGATCGCCGATCTCGAAACCCGCTTCGGCGATGCCTTCCGTTTCGCCCAGATCGACTTCGCCGATCATGAGGCGCTGGCGCGCGCGCTGGCGGGGGCGGCGATATCGGGCATCGTCCATCTCGGCGCGCAGGCGGGCGTGCGCTATTCGATCGAAAATCCGCGCGCTTATGCGCAGTCCAATCTGGTCGGCCATCTCAACATGCTGGAGGTGGCGCGCGAGCGGCCCGGCGTGCCGATGGTCTATGCCTCCTCCTCCTCGGTCTATGGCGCGAACGAAAGCCTGCCCTTCCGGGTCGAGGACCGGGTGGACCACCCCGTCTCGCTCTATGCCGCGACCAAGAAGGCGGACGAGCTGATGAGCGAGACCTACGCCCATCTCTATCGCATCCCGCTCACGGGCCTGCGCTTCTTCACCGTTTACGGGCCGTGGGGGCGGCCGGACATGGCGGTGTGGCTGTTCACCCGCGCCATTCTGGCGGGCGATCCGATCCGCGTGTTCAACGGCGGCGATATGCGGCGTGACTTTACATATATCGACGATATCGTGACCGGGGTGGTCGCTTCGCTGGACAATCCGCCGCCCGACGATGGCCAGGCCAAGGCCGGGGGCAGCCGCGCGCCGCACCGCCTCTACAATATCGGCAATCACCGCTCGGAGGAATTGGGCCGCCTGATCGACGTGATCGAGGCGGCATGCGGTCGCCCCGCGATCCGCGATTACCAGCCGATGCAGCCGGGTGACGTCAAGGAAACCTACGCGGACATCTCGGCCATCCGCGACGATCTCGGCTATGCGCCGACCACGCCGATCGATGTCGGCGTGCCGCGCTTCGTCGATTGGTATCGCGCCTATCACTCTATCTGATTAGGGCCATTCATTCGGCGGCGATCGGGCCATATGCGGCCCGAGGCGCTTGCCTCGGCGGGCATCGGCCGGAAGATGGCGGGAAACGAAAAGGGATGCCCGCCATGACCGATACGCAGGAACAGGATCGCGCCGCGATCCGCGCGCTCGTCGAAAACTACACTAACTTCGGCGATGCCGGGGACGAGGCGGGCTTTGCCGGCCTGTTCACCGAGGATGCGGTGATCGTCACCCCGTTCAACCGGATGGAAGGGCTGGCGAGCATCCGCACCATTCCCGCGATGCTGGGCCAGATGTTCGCGCGCACGCTGCATCAGGTCACGTCCCAGGCCGTGACGATCGTGGGCGACAGCGCATCCGGCGAGACCAAGAGCTACGCCAACCACATCACCGTCAATGCCGACGGCACGGCCACCAACGACATGTGGGCGATCCGCTATCAGGATGCGTTCCGCCGCGAGGACGGCCGCTGGAAGATCGCGGCGCGCACGCTGCTGATCGACTGGACGGAGCTGAAGGCGGTGAAGCCCGGCAACGGCATCACCGGCTGATCCCGCGGGGCTTGGCGGGGATGCCCGAATTGACGGATCGGGCCATCGCTTTTCGCAAACTGGCGTCCCTTCTTTTTCGCAAGCCGCCTCTCCTCTAGACCCTCGACGACAAAAGCCGCATCGTTCGGATGTCGGAAGTGCGCAAAGGCGCATGCCGGGGGAGAGGCGCATGGAAAAGATCGGAAGGCCGCTGACGCGATCCCGCGATGCGGGCGGAGTGCGGCCATGAAGTTCTGGCTGGTGCTGATGGGCGTGGCCGAGGTGGACCAACTCGTGCCGCTCGCCCAGCATGCGGAGGCCTGCGGCTTCCACGGCGTCACGGTTGCGGACCATCTCGTCATGCCGACGAAGTTCGCGACCAAATATCCCTATTCGGAAAATGGCGAATGGTTCTGGCCGATCGAGACGCCCTGGCCCGATCCCTGGGTCACGCTGGGCGTGATCGGCGGGGCCACATCGCGGATCAAGCTCGCCACCAACATCTATCTCGCGGCGTTGCGCGATCCCTTCACCGCCGCGCGCGCCATATCGGCCGTGGATGCCTTCGCGCCCGGCCGCGTGCTGTGCGGCGTATCGGCCGGCTGGCTGAAGGAGGAATATGATGCGGTCGGCGTGCCGTTCGAGACGCGCGGCAAGCGGCTGGACGAGCTGATCGCGGTGATGCGCAAGCTGTGGACCGGCGAAAGCGTGAGCCACGCGGGGGATATCTTCCAGTTCAGCGACGTGCTCATGCGGCCCGCGCCGGCATCGCCCATCCCCGTGCTGTGCGGCGGTTCCTCGCCGCCCGCATTGCGCCGCGCCGCGCGCAACGACGGCTGGCTCGGCCTGCCGATGACGCTGGCGGACAATGTCGCCATCGTCGAACGGATGCTTGCGCTTCGCGCCGAGCAGGGCCTGCCACGCGAAGGCTTCACCCCGATCCTGTCGCTGGCCGAACCGCTGACCCCGGACGCGGTGGCGGCGCTGGACGCGGTGGGCGGCCATCTTTCGGCCATGCCCTGGCTGCCGACGCCGTGGGATGTCGAACGCTTCACCGACGACGGCGCCGACTTCCGCGAGCTGCAGGTCAAGAAGGATGCGATCAGCCGCTATGCCGAGCGCGTGATCGCCCAGGCGAATTGAAACGAACGCAGGAGAAACAAGGATGAGCAAGGATTTTCCCGAAGGCGCGGTGATGGTGTTCGGCGGCAGCGGCGGCATCGGCCAGGGCGTCGCCGTGGAATTCGCGAAGTCGGGCACGGACGTCGCGATCTGCTACCGGTCCAAGAAGGACGTGGCGGAAAAGACGGCGGAGGCGATCCGCGCGCATGGCGTGAAGGCGTCGATCCACCAGGTCGACGTGCGGGACAAGGCGCAGGTCGAGGCCGCCGTGGCCGCCGCCGCCAAGGAACATGGCCGCGTCCATTCGATGGTGTGGGGCGCCGGGCCGCTGGTGCCGCAGATCCACATCGCCGAATGGACCCAGGATCATTATCGCAACGCCATCGAGGTCGAGGTGTTCGGCTTCTTCACCGCATCGCAGGTGCTGATCGAGCATTTCCGCGCGAATGGCGGCGGCTCCTTCGTCCATCTCGGTTCGGCCGGGCATGATTGGTGGCCGGCGATGGACGGGCTTTCGGTGGCGCCCAAGGCGGCCAACGAGGCCCTGATCAAGGGCATCGCCAAGGAAGAAGGCAAATATGAGATCCGCGCCAATTCGGTGCTGGTCGGCGTGATCGACGCGGGCATGTTCCACGAATTGACCAAGCAGGGCGTGTTCGACGAAGCCTGGGTGAAGGAGACCCACAAGCTGCTGGCGCTGAAGCGCTGGGGCCAGCCGGAGGATATCGGCCAGGCGGCGGTGTTCTTCGCATCGAACCGCGCCCGCTACGTCACCGGGCAGACGATCTCGGTCTCGGGCGGCTTCGGGGTCTGATCGGAATGGCGGTCGCGGCGAAGGCGCAGGAAGTCGGCCTGGATGTCGAGGATCCGTTGATCCTCGACGACGTCTCCTCCCACGCATGGGATGAGGAGGCCGATCTGGTGATCGCCGGCCTCGGCGGGGCCGGCGTCGCCGCCGCGGTGGAGGCGCTGGAACGCGGCGTCTCCGTCATCGCCGTCGATCGTTATGAAGGCGGCGGGTCCACCGCCGCCAATGGCGGCATCTTCTATGCGGGCGGCGGCACGGTGATCCAGAAGGAGGCCGGCGAGGACGACAGCCCCGAGGAGATGTACAAATATCTCAAGATGGAGGCGGGCGAGGTCGTCGCCGATTCCACGCTGCGCAAGTTCGTCGACGAAAGCGTCTCCACGGTCGACTGGCTGCTCCACCATGGCGGCAAGCTCAACAGCGCGGTGTGGAAGAAGAAGGCGAGCTATCCGCCGCTCGATCGCTTCCTCTACCACCCCGATAATTCGCTGGTCGCCCGCTACCGCAAGGTGGCGAAGCCCGCCGCGCGCGGCCACCGCGCCCATATCGCCAACGGCAAGAAGGCATGGGGCGTCGGCATCGGCATCTACAATCCCCTGCGCGATTCCGCGCTTCGGCTGGGGCTGAAGTTCCGCCCGCTCACCGAGGCGCGGCAGCTTGCCATCGATGCCTCGGGCCGGGTCGTCGGCCTCAAGGTGCTCTCGATCCCGCCGGGATCGAAGGATGCGGCCGCCTTCACCAAATATATCCGCCGGGCCAACCATTTCCTGGCGATGCTGCCGCCGTCCATCCCCTTTGCCGCGATCACCATCGGCATCGGCAACCATTATCTGAAGAAGGCGATGCGCATCGAGGCGCATGGCCGCGAAACCCGCTGGATCCGGGCGAGGGAAGGCGTGCTGCTTTCCACCGGCGGCTTCATCATGAACCCGAAGATGGTGCAGCGTTATGCCCCGGCCTATGCGGCGGGCATGCCCAACGGCACGCTGGGCGATCAGGGATCGGGCATCGTCATGGGGATGACGGCCGGCGGATCGACCGCGCTGATGGGCAAGGTTTCCGCCTGGCGCTTCATCAACCCGCCCAAGGCCTGGTCCGACGCGATCGTCGTCAATGCCAAGGGCGAACGCTTCGTCGACGAGACCGTCTATGGCGCGACGATGGGCGAGCATATCGTCGATCATCATGGCGGCACCGGCTGGCTGATCTATGATGCCGCCGCGCGCAAACAGGCCTTCCGCCAGGCCTTCGATCCGGTGCTGGTGCCCTTCCAGCGCGATGTGACGCTGCTCAACCTGCTATTCAACTACAAGAAGGCGCCGACGCTGGCGGCGCTGGCCGATCGCATCGGCGTGGATCGCGATGCGCTGGCGGCGACGGTCGCGCGCTACAACCGCGCGGCCGCGGGTCAGGAGCCGGACCCCTTCGAGAAGGAGCCGGAGGACATGCAGCCGATCGCCACCGGGCCGTTCTACGCGATGGACATCTCGATCGCGAGCCGCTTCCTGCCGCTGCCCGTCATCACCTTCGGCGGCCTGCGCGTGGAGGAGAATACGGGGCAGGTGCTGGATGGCGAGGGCAGGCCGATCCCCGGCCTCTACGCCGCCGGCCGCACGGCGGTGGGCATCGCCTCGCAGACCTATGTCTCCGGCCTGTCCTATGCGGATTGCGTCTTTTCCGGCCGCCGCGCGGCGCGCCACATCGCGAAGGCAAATATATGAAGCGCGACATCCGCGTCAGCCTGGGTCTGATCGGCCTCGAAACCCTGTTCGGCGGCGATATCCGCGCCGCGATCGATTGGCTGGCGGTGGCGGAGGAGATGGGCATCGACGGGGTGACGCTGACCGATCATGTCGTGATGGGCGAGGCGCTGGAAAATTATCCCTACGGCCCCTTTCCCATGCCGCTCGACTGGCCGTGGTGGGAACCGATCGCGCTGCTTTCCGCCATCGCCCAGGCGACCAAGAGGGTGCGGCTGCAGACGGCGATCCTCATCTCGCCGCTGCGCCCGGCTGTGCTGCTGGCCAAGCAGCTCGCCACGCTGGACGTGCTGTCGGGCGGGCGCGTCTCGATCGGCCTCGGCGTCGGCTGGCAGAAGGAGGAATATGAGGCGAGCGGCGTGCCGTGGGAGGGGCGCTTCGGCCTGATGATCGAGCAGATCGAGGTGGCCCGCGCGCTGTGGCGCGATGCGCCGGCCGCCTATCATGGCAGGACGGTCAGCTTCGATCGCATCCACAGCCGGCCCTTCCCGGTGCAGCAGCGCATTCCGATC
Source organism: Edaphosphingomonas fennica (assembly GCF_003034225.1). Taxonomy (GTDB): domain Bacteria; phylum Pseudomonadota; class Alphaproteobacteria; order Sphingomonadales; family Sphingomonadaceae; genus Sphingomonas_E; species Sphingomonas_E fennica. Next base: position 64,293 of record NZ_PHHF01000075.1, on the reverse strand, counting down.
ATGCTCGGCATCGCACCCAGCGAACGCAACGTCGCGCGCATCGCCGACCATGCCGATGGCTGGCTGCCGATCCAGGCGGACGTGCCCTCGATCGCCGAAGGCATCGCCCGGTTGCGCGATGCCTTCGCGGAACGCGGCCGCGATCCCGCCAGCCTGATGATTCGCGCCGTGCCCCGCGCGGCGAAGGGCGCCAACGGCCGTCCCGACATGGACCGCACGCTCGATAATGCCCGCGCGATGGTGGAAGCCGGCGTCACCGAGATCGAGCTCTTCCCCCTCCACTTCGCCCGCGACCGCGCCGGAGCGGAGGCGCTGGTCGAAAAACTGGCCGCCTTCAAGGCATCGCTCACCCCCTGATCGAACCCCCTTCCCAGACCGCGATCGCCCGCTATAAGGGCGCCCGCTTGTGATGCTGGGGCGTCGCCAAGTGGTAAGGCACCGGTTTTTGGTACCGGCATTCGCAGGTTCGAATCCTGCCGCCCCAGCCAGATTGATCATCGCCTTATTTCAGGGTGATAGGCCTCGAAAATGATCGGTTGCGGGCATGTGCCCTAGCCTCGCCCATGCGCCCCTAAGCGGTTTCATTTCCGGTCCGAGCGTCATCCTCACCACGCCGAAGCCCAGGGCCGCTGATCTTCCGGCAGGCCCTTACGCGGCGTGTTTCCGCGTCAACCTTTCCGAATCGCGTTGCCGGAACCGTGTTGGGTTCCTCGCTTGCCCGGATGGCCTTGCGTCTCCTTCGGTGAGCTTCCTGCCTCGCACGCCGAACGCCGGCTCCTGCACCTATTGGCCGGTGCGTGGATAGGGATTCACACCGTCAGCCTGTCAATATTCACACGCGAGAGAGTGAATATTGACAGGCTGACGGTCGCAACGCATAGTGCCTCCCATCGAAAGCCGTCCGGCAAGCGACGGCATCAAGGGGAGGGGAAAAGCATGTACACCAAAAGCTTAGTGTCGGTTTCCGCGGTCGCCGTCGCGCTGCTTGCGTCTCCGGCATGGGCGCAGGATGCGTTGCCCGAGGCGGAGCGTGCCGCGTCGGGATTGGCGCATGACAACGGCGATCAGGCTATCCGGGCCGAGGATATCGTCGTCACCGCAACCCGCCGCGAAGAGCGCCTCCAGGACGTTCCGGTCAGCGTCACCGCCTTCCAGCAGCGCCAGCTGACGGAAAAGGGGATCGTCGGCTTCGAAGGCATCGCCCGCGAGACGCCCGGCGTCATCCTCAACCGCCCGACCCAGAATTTCAACAATTTCACCGCGCGTGGCATCGCCACCAACGGCTATAACGCTAACCTGCAAAGCTCGGTCGCGGTCTATATCGACGAGCTGCCGGTATCGACGATCGGCAACACCACCGTGGTCGATCCCAATCTTTTCGACGTGGAGCGCGTCGAGTTCCTGCGCGGCCCGCAGGGTACGCTTTTCGGATCGGGCTCATTGTCGGGCGCGATGCGGATCCTCACCAAGAGCCCCGACCTCGGGGATTTCGAGACCTCGGCGCTGGTCGATCTCGGCCTGACCGGATCGGATTCCATCCGGCAGCGCTATAACATGATGCTCAACGTGCCGGTGGTGAGCGACAAGCTCGCCGTTCGCGCGGTCGGCTTCTACCGGCACGAGGAAGGCTATCTCGACAATGTCGGGACGGGCGTCCACAACTCCAACACGCTGGTCGATTATGGCGGTCGCATGATCGTGCTGTGGAGGCCGGACGATCGCCTCTCCATCCGCCTGCTGGGTTCCTACGAGAATAGCGATCCCAAGGATTCGTCGCTCACCGATCCGACGCTGGGCCGGGAGAAGCGCTATTCCGATCAGCCGGATCGCTTCACCGGCAAGCAGACGATCCTCAACGCGACGATCGACTATGAGTTCGATTTCGCCAAGCTGACCAGTTCCAGCACCTATTCGGATTTCGACCAGCGCTTCTACGCCGACCTGTCCGGGTCGTTCCCGGCGGGCAGCTATCCGGGCGCGCCGATCGCCTTCGGCCTCGATGCCAATGCCTATGACAAGGTGTTCGTCCAGGAAACGCGCCTCGCCTCGACCCTCGACGGCCCGTTCCAGTTCGTCCTCGGCGGCTTCTACCTCCACCGTCGCCGCGACGTGGACTATCTGTATCGCTCGTCGCTCGAATTTCTCGCGGAGCGCAACCTGACGGGGCTGCCGGACCAATATTATCAGAAACAGTATACGCACCAGATCAGCGAGGAGCTCGCAGGCTTCGGCGAGCTGACCTATCGCTTCTCCGATCGCTTCTGGCTGACCGGGGGAATGCGCTACGGCCGCATTTCGGCCCAGGGCTTCACCGAGGCCGGGGGCTATCTCGCCACGGCGGCCGGCTACAATTATTTCACCTATGCGCTCTACAATATTCCGGGGCATTTCGACACGTTCACGCCTTATGAAGCGGTCGCCGGGGTCAAGGCCAAGGGATCGAAACCCTCCTGGAAGGCCAGCGCCACCTTCAAGCCGGTCGAGACGCTGACGACCTACGCCACCTTCTCGACCGGCTTCCGCGCGCCGATCGTCAATGCTTTCGCGGGCCGGCCGAGCCTGGTGGACCCCAACGACATCATCATTCCCTACGGCGCGACTTCGGACGATCTCAAAAGCTATGAGCTTGGCGCCAAGGGCCGCTGGCTGGACGGCCGCGTCACCATCAACGCGGCCTTCTACCTGATCGACTGGAGCAACATCCAGGCGCAGGCGAACCGCGTTTCGGATTCGGTTCAGTTCGCGACGAACGTCGGCGCGGCCCGCAGCAAGGGCTTCGAGGTGGAGATGGGCATCATCCCGGCCAAGGACGTCTATCTGGGCCTGAACGCCGCCTATAACGATTCGAAGATCACCAAGCTGACGCCCGAGGAAGCCGCCATTTCCGGCGCGGTGCTGGGCCACCGCCTGTCCGCGCCGCGACTTCAGGGGGCGATCTATGGCAATTACGGCTTCGACCTTGCCGATGATATGAAGGCGAACCTGGCCGTGAACGTGCAATATGTGGGATCGTACAACAACACCTTCCCGAACACGCCGGGCAACCCCAACCTGCCGCTGGCGACCTTCGGCCAGACCGACGAATATGTGAACGTCAATATGAGCCTGGGCGTGAAGCGGCAGGCCTGGTCGGCCCAGCTTTATGTCGAGAATCTGTTCGACAACCACTCGGCCGTCTACATCCATCCCGAAGCCTTCATGGCAAGCCGGGTCGGCACGCTGCGGCCGCGAACGGTGGGCATCCGCCTCGGATACGGGCTCTGATCCCCATGCCGGCCGGCGCATCTGAATCCCTGGGGGTCGCAAACCCGGTCGGGGGCGCCGCCGGAACGCAGCCGGGCGCTCGCGCCTGGTTCGTTCTGGCGGCGCTTTGCTTCGTCTATGTCCTCAATTTCCTGGATCGGCAGCTGCTGTCGATCCTGGCGAAGCCGATAAGGGAGGAGCTGCACCTCAGCCACGGCCAGATCGGGCTGATCAGCGGGCTCTATTTCGCGCTCTTCTATTGCCTGATCTCGATCCCGGTCGCCTGGTTTGCCGATCGCTCCAACCGCGTGCGCGTCCTGTCCTTCGCCTGCGCGCTGTGGAGCGCGGCGACGGTCGCCTGCGGGTTCGCGGCGACCTATCCGCAACTGGCGATCGCCCGGATGACGGTGGGCATCGGCGAAGCGGGCGGCGTGCCGCCTTCCTATGCGATCATCTCCGATTATTTCCGCCCCGGCACGCGCGGCACGGCGCTCGGCCTCTACAATCTCGGCCCGCCCTTGGGAAATGCGCTCGGCGTCGCGTTCGGCGCGTCGATCGCCGCCGCCTATAGCTGGCGCGACGCCTTCCTGGTGCTTGGCGCGGTCGGTGTCGTGACGGCTCTGATCGTGTGGCTCACGGTTCGCGAGCCGGTGCGCGGCGGTCTCGATGCTCCCGCCGCCGGGCAGGGCCCGCAATCCATGGCGCCGTTCATGGCGACCTGCCGGATGTTCTTCGCCAATCCGGTGCTGCGGCTGGTGGCGCTCGCCACGGGAGCCAACCAGTTCATCACCTATGCCACCGCCAATTTCGCCACGCTGTTCCTGATGGAGGAGAAGGGCATGACCATGGAGGAGGTGGCGTTGTGGTATTCGCTGCTCATCCTCGTCTCCATGGGGGGCGGCATCTTCCTTTCGGGCCGGCTGGTCGATCGGCTGGCGTCGCGCGACAAGCGGGCCTACGCCCTCATCCCGGCCGTCGGGCTGATCCTCGCGGTACCGTTCTTCGTCGGTTTCGTGCTGGCGCCGGGCTGGCGGATGGCGATGCTGCTGGCGGTCATCCCGATGGCGCTCAACTATTTCTACCTCTCACCGGCCGTCGCGCTGGTGCAGGAAGAGGTGCGCCCCAACGAGCGCGTGATGGCGGGCGCGCTGCTCCTGCTCGTCATGAACCTGATCGGGCTGGGCCTCGGCCCGACCTATCTGGGCGCCGCCAGCGACTGGTTCCGCGCCGCCCATCCCGAAAATTCGCTGCAGCTCGCCTTCCTCACCCTCGTGCCATTCTACGGATTGGCGGTGCTGCTCTTTTTCATGCTGGCGCGGGCCATCCGCCGCGCCGCGCAAGAAGCCGGAGACCTTTGATGCGCATGTTTCGGCGTGCCCCCATTTTCCTTCTCGGCGCTCTTCTCCTCGCCGGCGCGGCCGATGCCGGACCCGTCGTGCGGGCGCCCGACGGCGCCGTCGAAGGGATGGAAGCCGGCAAGGTCGATGTCTTCCGTGGCATTCCCTATGCCCGCGCCCCGATCGGCGATCTGCGCTGGAAGGCGCCGGTGGCGCTGCCGGCATGGCAGGGCGTGCGCGATGCGCGCGCCTTCGGCCCGGCCTGCGTGCAGCCCCGGCCCCGCGCGCAGAGCATCTATGCCAATCCGCCCGAACGGATGAGCGAAGACTGCCTGACCCTCAACATCTGGGCGCCCCAGAAGGCGCGCGGCCTCCCCGTCTTCGTGTGGATCCACGGCGGCGCGCTGACCACGGGCTACAGCCATGAGCCGATGTATGACGGCGCCCGGCTCGCGGCCAAGGGGATGATCGTCGTATCGATCAACTACCGCCTCGGCATCCTCGGCTATCTCGCCCATCCCGAGCTCAGCGCCGAATCCGGCGAGGGCATTTCGGGCAATTACGGCCTGCTCGATCAGATCGCGGCATTGCAATGGGTCAGGCGCAACATCGCTTCCTTCGGCGGCGATGGCGCCAACGTCACCATCGCCGGCGAATCCGCCGGCGCGCTCAGCGTGATGTATCTGATGGCGAGCCCGCGGGCCCGGGGCCTGTTCCACAAGGCGATCGCCGAGAGCGCCTATATGATCACGACGCCCGAACTGAAGGCGGAGCGCCACGGCACCCCTTCGGCCGAGGCGGCCGGCACCCAGGTCATGCAGGCGCTCGGCGCGCCTAGCCTCGCCGGACTGCGCGCCATGGAGGCGGAGAAGCTGACCCAGGCCGCCATCCTTGCCGGCTATGGGCCGTGGGGCGTGGTGGACGGCAAGATCCTGACCCGCCAGCTCGTCGACACCTTCGATCGCGGCGAGCAGGCGCGCGTCCCGCTGATGGCGGGCTTCAACAGCGGGGAAATCCGGACGCTGCGCTTCCTGTTGCCGCCCGCGCCCGCCGATGCGGCGGCCTATGAGGAGGCGATCCGCGGCCGATATGGCGATCTCGCCGATCCGTTCCTGCGGCTTTATCCCGCGACATCGGTGGCCGAAAGCATGCTGGCCACCACGCGGGACGCGCTCTACGGCTGGACCTCGACCCGGCTCGCCATCAAGCAGGCCAGGGCCGGCGCGGATTCCTACCTTTATCTGTTCGATCACGGCTATCCGGCGGCGGACGAGAACGGAATGCACGCCTTCCATGCGGCCGAGCTTCCCTATGTATTCGGCACGGCCCGCCAGACGCCGGCTTTCTGGCCGAAGATTCCCGACACGCTGGCGGAACGCCGCCTGTCCGATGCGATGATGGCCTATTGGGCCTCCTTCGCCACGACCGGCCGCCCCACGGCGCCGGGCCAGCCGGACTGGCAACCTTATGGCGACGGCGCGCACTATATGGCCTTTGCCGGAAAACTGCAGCCCGGCACCTATCTGTTCCCCAGCATGTATGCTCTGCACGAGGCCACGGTCTGCCGTCGGCGCGCGGCCGGCAATCTCGCCTGGAACTGGAATACCGGCGTTGCCTCCCCCGTCCTCCCGGCCAAGAGCGGAGATTGCCAGTGAGGCAGGGGAGCATGCAGGACTATCCGCTGACGCTGGACAAGTTCCTGGATCATGCCGCCAAATGGCACCCGGAGAGCGAGATCGTCACGGCGCGCGACGACGGCACGATCGACCGGCTGAGCTATGCCGAGGTCAGGGACAGGGCCCTGGCGGTCTCCTCGATCCTGGCGGGCTTCGGCATCGGCTTCGGGGATCGGGTCGCCACGCTCGCGTGGAACAGCCGCGCGCATGTCGAGGCATGGTATGGCGTCATGGGCATGGGGGCGGTGTGCCACACGCTCAACCCGCGCCTTACCGCGCCGCAACTGGCCTCCATGGTCGCGCAATCGGAAGCGTCGTTGCTGATCGCCAGCGCGGACCTGCTGCCGCTGGCGGCCCGCATCGCCGAACGCGCGCCGGTCCTGCAGCATATCCTCGTCATCGATGGCGATGGCGGGGACGCGCCCGGAATTTCCCACCTCGAATCCCTGATCGAGGGGGCGCCGCGCAATGTCGTTTGGGGCGGCTTCGCCGAAACGGCGCCATCGGGTCTCTGTTTCACGTCCGGCACCACCGGATCGCCGAAGGGCGTGACCTACACGCACCGTTCCAGCTTCCTGCACACGCTGCGGCTGCTGCAGGCCGATGTGATGGCGATATCGGGGCGGGACAATGTTCTGACCGTCGTGCCGATGTTCCATGCCAATGCCTGGGGCCTTCCCTTCGCCTTGCCGGCGACCGGCGGCAAGCTGGTCCTGCCCGGACGGCGGAACGACGGCGCCAGCCTCGCGCGGCTGATCGCGGCCGAGGATGTCACGATCGGCGTGGGGGTGCCGACGGTCTGGCTGGGATTGCTCGAGCATCTCGAGGCCGAAGGCGGCGCCTTGCCGAGCCTCGAACGGATCATCGTCGGCGGCGCGCCGATGGCGCCCGCGCTCATGGAGCGGCTCGAACGCCGGCTGGGTGTCGAAATCCAGACCAGCTGGGGCATGACGGAACTCTCTCCCTCCGGCACGGTGGCCGTGCCGGGCGATTCCGCGCGCAAGGCGACGGCGTCGGGCAAGCCGGCGATCGGTGTCGATCTGCTCATCACCGATGCGGAGGGACGGGCGCTTCCGACGCAACGGGAAACGGAGGGGCATCTTCGCGTCCGCGGCGCAGCGGTGATCGAACGCTATTTCGGCCACGACCGGTCCGCCACGGATCCCGACGGCTGGTTCGCCACGGGCGACCTGGCGAAGCTGACCGCCGATGGCGAGCTGATCATCACCGGCCGCGCCAAGGACCTCATCAAATCGGGTGGGGAGTGGATCAATCCGGCGGAAATCGAGGCGGTCGTGGGCGCCCTGCCTGAAGTGTCGCTCGCGGCCGTCATCGGCAGGCCGGACCCGAAATGGGGCGAGCGCCCGATCCTCCTGGTCGAGATGCGCGATGATCAGCAGGTTTCCGACGAAAAGCTGCTGGGCGCGCTTGTCGGCCGGGTTGCGCCCTGGTGGATTCCCGACGCGGTCGTCCGCCTGTCCGCCATGCCGCTGGCCGCAACGGGCAAGATCGATAAATTGCGTCTCCAAAGCGAATATGGCGGGGCCTGACTTTCCCGCCTTGTTCTCCAGCCTTGACGCCTGCGCGCCTATCCCCGAAGAACATTCTCGTGCAAGAGAATGTGAAAGCCCCTAAGCGGTCGAAGAAGGCCGAACAACGCGCCGAGACAATCGAGCAGATCCTTGATGCTGCCGAATATCTCTTTTCGAAACATGGGCTCTACGGGGTCACGCTGAAGGACGTGGCGAAGAAGGTCGGCGTCCATCACACGCTGCTGAATTATTATTTCGAGGACAAGAACAAGCTCTTCCATGCCGTGTTCGCCCGTCGCGCCGTCGTGACGAGCGAGCGGCGCATGAACGCGCTCGATCAATATGAGAAAGCGTGCGGCGACAGGCCGACCGTGGAAGGCGCGCTCCGCGCCTTTCTGGATACGGACCTCGACCTCTATATCGAGGGTGGCGAGGCGTGGAAAAACTACGCCGCGCTGGGCGCGCAGGTGGCGAATACGCCCGAATGGGGCGCCGAGCTGATGGACACCCACTTCGATCCCGTCGTGCTCAGATTGATCGACCTTCTGAAGAAGGCGCTGCCCGATTGCAGCGAGGAGGATATTTTCTGGGGGTATCAGTTCGTTACCGGTGCTCTCATGCTCACGCTCGCGCGCACGGGGCGTATCGACAAGCTCTCCCACGGCCTGTGCAAATCCGACGATTTCGTCGCCGTGAAGGAACGCATGGCTTCCTTCATGGCGGCGGGTTTCCTGCAAATCTGCGGCCAGGGGCGATAAGGGCAGGCGAGGAAGCGGCACCGGCGTTTCGAGCGGCGTGAATTTCATTCGCTCACTTGATAGTGAATATTCCATGCGCTAATCCCTTCCGCAAGAAGGGAGAGTGCCATGAATCTTGCGGGTCGAATTGCCATCGTCACGGGCGCGGGTGGGGGATTGGGGCGTGCCCATGCGCTTTACCTCGCGCGTCTCGGCGCCAAGGTCGTGGTCAACGACATGTCGCAGGAAAGCGCCGGCAAGGTCGCTGCGGAAATCGCGGCTGGCGGGGGCGAGGCGATGCCGGTCGCGGCTTCGGTCACGGACGAGGCGGCCATTCTCGCCATGGTCGAAGATATTCTGTCCCGCTGGGGCCGCGTCGACATTCTCGTCAACAATGCCGGCATTCTCCGCGACAAGAGCTTCGCGAAGATGACGATGGATGACTTCAGGGCCGTCGTCGACGTGCATCTGATGGGCGCCGCGATCTGCTCGAAGGCCGTATGGGAGCCGATGCGGGCGCAGCGTTACGGGCGGATTGTGATGACGACCTCGTCTTCGGGCCTCTATGGCAATTTCGGGCAGGCCAATTATGGCGCCGCCAAGATGGCCCAGGTCGGCCTGATGCAGACGCTCGCCATCGAAGGCGAGAAATATGGCATCCGGGTAAACGCCCTTGCGCCGACGGCGGCAACCCAAATGACGCACGGGGTTCTTTCCGATGACAGCCTGGAGCTTCTCGATCCGTCGCTGGTGAGCCCGGCGCTTCTGGCGCTGGCGGGCGAGGATGCGCCCACGCGCACGGTGCTCTGCGCGGGCGCCGGCCATTTCGCCGCGGCTAACATCACGCTTACGCGCGGCCATTATGTCGGTGCCGGGGCCGATGCGGGTGATCACCTGCTTTCGGGCTGGCAGGCCGTCACCGATCGCACGGGTGAGATGGTTCCCCCCTACGGCTTCTTCCAGGCGGAACGCGAGCTTGCCAGCGCGGGCAACGAAAACCTCGTCGTAGCGCTCCGCCAGTGATGCGCGACGCCGTCATCGTTTCCACCGCCCGCACCCCGATCGGCCGGGCCTATCGCGGCGCCTTCAACGCCACGCCGTCTCCGACCCTTGCCGCCCATGCCATTGCGGCGGCCGTGGAGCGGGCGGGCGTGGAGCCGGGGGCGGTCGAGGATTGCATCCTCGGCTGTTCGTTGCCCCAGGGCTTCCAGCAGACCATCGGCCGGACGGCCGCGCTGGCCGCTGGCCTGCCGGTCTCGGTGTCCGGCATAACGCTGGATCGCCAATGCTCCTCCGGCCTGATGACGATCGCGACGGCGGCAAAGCAGGTGATCGTCGACCGGATGGACGTGGTGGTCGCCGGCGGCGTCGAATCGATTTCGCTGGTCCAGACCCCGGATCTGCGCGTCGATCAGGACCCCAGGCTGGCTGCCGCCCAGCCCGACATCTATATGTCGATGCTCGAGACCGCCGAGACGGTGGCGGCGCGTTACGGCATCCCGCGGGAGGCATGCGACGCCTACGCGCTCCAGTCGCAACAGCGCACGGCGCGTGCCCAGGCGGAAGGCCGTTTCGATGCCGAGATCGTTCCGGTGCGCACCGCCATGCGGCATGTGGACAAGGCCAGCGGCGAAACGAGCGTCCGCGAGGTGCATCTGGAACGGGACGAGGGCAACCGCCCCGATACGACGATCGAGGGCCTGTCCGCCCTGAAGGCCGTCTTCCCCGACGGAACCGTCACGGCCGGCAATGCCAGCCAGCTTTCGGACGGCGCATCGGCCTGCGTGGTGATGGAGGCGCGCACCGCCGAGCGCCGCGGATTGCAGCCTCTGGGCCGCTATGTCGGCATGGCCGTGGCGGGGACGAAGCCGGATGAGATGGGGATCGGCCCGGTCCTCGCGGTTCCTAGGCTGCTCGAGAAGTTCGATCTTGCGATCGACGATATCGGGCTCTGGGAATTGAACGAGGCCTTCGCGGTGCAGGTGCTCCATTGCCGCGACACGCTCGGCATTCCCGACGAACGCCTCAACGTGAATGGCGGAGCCATCGCGATCGGGCATCCTTATGGCATGTCGGGCGCCAGGATGGTCGGGCACGCGCTGATCGAAGGCAGGCGCCGGGGCGTCCGGCATGTCGTGGTGACGATGTGCGTGGGCGGCGGCATGGGAGCGGCCGGCCTGTTCGAGGTGATGTAGGCCTCGCACCGGGTCCGGGTGATCGGTGCTCAGCCGGGCTGGCGCAGGATCTGAACGTGGTCGGGGTCGATGCGCTGCACCGGGTGGCCATGGATGCGCTCAAGGCCGACAGCAGGCGCCTCGCGGACGAGGTGTCCCGGAGCGGTTCCTGACTGCCGCCGCGCGGGTCAGTTGCCGATCGTGCGCACCGCGAAGGCGGCGGCGGCGGCGCGCGTCTCGACGCCGAGCTTTTCGAATATCTGTTCCAGATGCTTGTTCACGGTGCGCGGGCTGATGCTGAGGATCTCGCTGATCACGCGATTGGGCTTGCCGTAGCTGATCCACAGCAGCACCTCCGCCTCGCGCTGGGTGAGGGCGTAGCGATCCTGCAGGCGCTGGATATCGGCGCCGTCGCGGATCAGGTTGAGGCGGATCAGCGTCTCGTCCCGCCGCGCGCGGGTGACGAGCACCAGTTCGAGCGTGGCGCCCGGCAGATCGAGCTTGATGCCGGCGCCGCTGCCATTGTCGTCCGCCAGCAGCCGGGCGATCGCGGGGCGGAGGAGATCGGGCAGGGCGCCGGCCTCCTTGTCCCACGCGGGATCGATATCGGCCAGCATCCGGCCGGCCTGCGGCGTCGCCCAGGCGAGGCCGCCCGCTTCGTCGACGGCGAGGAGGTGGCGCCCGGTGGCGTCGAGCGCGATCTGGCTGCCATGGGAGATCCGCGCGTTGGCGAGGTGGACGCGGACGCGGGCGAGCAGTTCCTCCACCACGATCGGCTTGCGGACATAATCGACCCCGCCGGCGTCGAGCGCATGGACGACATGCTCGCTTTCGGTGAGGCCGGTCATGAAGATCACCGGGATATGCGCCCAGGCGGCGTTGCGCTTGATCGCGCGGGTGGTTTCGAAGCCGCCCATGCCGGGCATCACCGCATCCATCAGGATCAGGCCGGGGGTGACATGGGCGAGCAGATCGACCGCGCCCTCGCCGCTGGTGGCGATCAGCGCCGTCATGCCCGCCCGATCGATGGTGTCGGTGAGGAAGCGCAGCGTTTCGGGCGTGTCGTCCACGACGAGCACGGTTTCATGGGCAAGATCAGCGACCATCGTTCAACCTTGTCTTTATCATCGCCCCCAGCCCCTTGAGGTCGAAACGGTCGAGCGAGGCGAGAAAATGCCCCGTCATCGGCCGGGCCTCGGGCACGGCGGCCTCGAATTCCTGTATCTTCCTTTCTATCCCCCGGACATGGCCGATACGGACGAGTTGCTCCAGCTCGACCAGATAGGCTTGCGCCGCTTCGGGCAGGGCATCGGCCGAACCGCCCTCGCCCGTGTCGGCCGTGGCGGGTGCGGGGGTGCCGCTCGTCCATTCGATATCGAGCTGGTCGGATATGGTATCGAGCAGCGTGTTGAGCTCGACCGGCTTGATCAGGAACATGTCGTGCGCATCCTGCCCGTCGCCGCCGCGGCGATATTCGTGCGCGTCGGCGGAAACCATGACGATGCGGATCGCCGGTCCATGCGCCTCGCGAATCAGGCGGGCCGTTTCCCAGCCCGACAATCCCGGCATGGTGATGTCCAGCAGCACGAGATCGGGCCGGACCTGGGCGGCGAGCATGGTGCCGCTTTCGCCGTCGAGCGCGGTATAGACCGGGAAGCCGAGCGGTTCGAGCAGGTTGCGCAGCACCGCGATCTGGGTGGGATCGTCATCGATGAGGAGGACGGAGCGGCGCGGGCCGACATAGCCGGTCACGGTGTCGCCGCTCGGGCTGTCGGGCAGCGCGGCGCCCGCCGCCGCCTGGGACAGCATCACCCGGATGACGAAGCGGGTGCCCTTGCCGGGTTCGCTGCTGACGGTGATCTCCCCGCCCAATATCTGCACCAGCGCCTGCGTGATCGACAGGCCGAGGCCCACGCCCTGCTGGCGGTGCGCGCCGGGATTGCTGCCGCGTTCGAACGGATCGAAGATGCGCTTCAGATCGCGCGGATCGATGCCGATGCCGGTATCGGCGATTTCGATGGTGGCGAGCTGGCTGCGATATTTGACCTTGAAGCCGACCTTGCCGGCTTCGGTGAACTTGATCGCGTTCGACAGCACGTTGATCAGGATCTGGCGCAGCCGCTTCTGATCGGTGTGGACGAATTCGGGCAGCCGTTCCGGCCGTTCGTAGACGAAGGCGATGCCCTTGGCCTGCGCCTGCGGGCGGAACATGTTGGCGAGCTGATCGAGGAAGGGCGGCAGGCGCACCGTATCGCGGCTGACGCGCAGGATGCCGCTTTCCACCTGCGAGATATCCAGCAGCCCTTCGACCAGGTTGGTGAGATGCTCCGCGCTGCGGCGGATCACGCGGGCGGCCTCCACGGGGGGCACGTCGCTGCCGCGCTCCAGAAGCTGGGCATAGCCGTAGATCGAGTTGAGCGGGGATCGGATTTCGTGGCTGACGCTGACGAGGTAGCGGCTCTTGGCGGCGTTGGCGGCCTCCGCGGCCTCCTTCGCCTTCTGGAGCTGGCGGTCGGTGACGTCGTGGGAGGCGATCTCCTCGACCAGCTTCTGCATGTGGTGCTGGGTTTCCTGCATGGCGGCGCGGCGGCTTTCGTGCGCGAGGACGATGATCCAGGCGGCGATGCCGGCCAGCAGCGCGAAGGCGAAGAACACCGCGAGCAGCACCGGCGCGATGGCGGCCCCGCCATCGGCCATGCGCCGCGCGAACTCCCGGTGGATGACGCCGAGCACCAGCGCATTGCACAGGTTGATGAGCGCCAGCACGCCGATGAAATGGCCGACGGGGGTGTGCACCTGCGCCGCGAGCGATGCCGGCAGCAAGCGTTCGAGCCAGTGGGACACCTGCTCCGTCGCGCGGCTGCGATCCTTGCAGCGATCGTGGCAGCGCGCCTCCAGCGTGCAGCACAGCGAGCAGATCGGCGCCGAATAGACCGGGCAATGGGCCATGTCGTCCGGCTGGAAGCTGTTTTCGCAAATGATGCAGCGCCGTTCCGCCTTGGCCGGCAATGTCGATCGGCGCGCAATATAATAACGGCTGCGGGTGGCGAGCGCGATGGCGGGCGCGGCGACGAAGGCGATCGCCAGCCCGATGGCGGGCGCGAACGCCTGCGGCAGCGGGCCCAGCAGGCCGACATGCGAGACGGTGGAGGCGACGATCGACAGCGTCATCGCGCCCACGCCCACCGGGTTGATGTCGAACAGGTGGGCGCGCTTGAACTCGATGCCGCGCGGCGAGAGGCCGAGCGGCTTGGAGATCATCAGGTCCGCCGCCAGCGCGCCGATCCAGCCGGCGGCGATGTTGGCGTAAAGGATCAGGATGCCCTCGATCGCGTCGAGGATGCCGATCTCCATCAGGATCAGCGCGAGGACGACGTTGAAGATCAGCCAGACGACGCGGCCGGGGTGGCTGTGGGTGAGCCGGGCGAAGAAGTTGGACCAGGCGATCGACCCGGCATAGGCGTTGGTGACGTTGATCTTGAGCTGGCACGTGATGACGAAGATGCCTGTGAGCACCAGCGCCAGCCCCGAATGGCTCGTCATCGCGGTGAAGATCGTGAGGAACAGGTCCGTCGGGCTGGCCGCCTGCGCGGCCGTCGCGCCGTGGCGCAGCACATAATCGGCGAGGAAGGAGCCCAGCAGCAGCTTGGCGCCGCCGATCAGCGTCCATCCCGGCCCGCCGGCGATCATCGCCAGCCACCAGCGCGTGCGTCCCGTTTTCTCGCGCGCGGGCAGGAAGCGCAGATAATCCGCCTGCTCGCCGATCTGCGGCAGCAGCGAGAGGAGGGTGGAGAAGGCCAGGCCGAAATAAAGGAGGCTGACCTCCCCGTCCGGCGCGCCGAACTGGCCGGCGAAGCGGCTCCATTCATCGAGCGCGGGCCGGCCGAGCCAGAGGATGTAGCCGATGGGCGCGAGCTGCAGCATCACCCAGATGGGCTGGGTGACGAACTGGAAGCGGGTGATCGCGCTCATGCCGTAGAGCGCGACCGGGATGACGACGAGCGAGCTCAGCACATAGGCCAGGCTCATCGGGATGCCGGACATGGCGCGCAGCGCGACCGCCATGATGCTGGCTTCGACCGAGAAGAGCAGGAAGGTGAAGGAGGCGTAGATCAGCGAGGTGATGGTGGAGCCCAGATAGCCGAAGCCCGCGCCCCGAGTGAGGAGATCGATGTCGAGCCCGCGCCGCGCCGCCTGATAGGCGATCGGGAAGCCGATCACGAACATCAGCGCGACCGCCGCCGCGATCGCCGCGACGCTGTTGGCGAAGCCGTAGGCCAGCGTGATCGTCGCCCCGATCGCCTCGCAGGCCAGGAAGGCCGTCGCCCCGATCGCCGTGTTCGCCACCCGCCCCGCCGACCAGCGCCGCGCGCTGTCCGCCGTGTAGCGCAGCGCATAATCCTCCAGCGTCTGGCTGGCCGCCCATTTGTTGTAGAGGCGCTTTTCCCGGTAGATGTAGGCGGGCTGGTTCATCGGCTCTCCCGCCTTGCCGGCAGCCCGCCCGCCTGGACGATGAAGGCGATGATCTCGTCCAGCCCGATATTGTCCTTGAGGTTGGTGAACAGGAAGGGGCGGGCGCCCCGCATCTTGCGGGCGTCGCGGTCCATCACCTCCAGGCTCGCGCCGACCAGCGGGGCGAGATCGATCTTGTTGATGACCAGAAGGTCGGATCGGGTGATGCCGGGGCCGCCCTTGCGCGGGATCTTGTCGCCGGCGGAAACGTCGATCACGTAGATGGTGATGTCCGCAAGCTCCGGGCTGAAGGTGGCGGCCAGGTTGTCGCCGCCGCTTTCGATGAAGATCGCCTCCAGCCCCGGGAAGCGCGCCGCCATCTGGTCCACGGCGGCGAGGTTGATGCTGGCATCCTCGCGGATCGCGGTATGCGGGCAGCCGCCGGTCTCCACCCCCATGATCCTTTCGGGGACGAGCGCGCCCGATCGGGTGAGGAATTCGGCATCCTCGCGCGTGTAGATGTCGTTGGTGATGGCGGCGATATCGTAATCGTCCCGCATCGCCTTGCAGAGCCGGTCGGTCAGCGCCGTCTTGCCCGATCCCACGGGGCCGCCGATCCCGATGCGGAGCGGGCCGTGGACATGGGGGGCGCGGGGCGCGTGGCCCTGTGGGGCGAGGGCGGCCATGGTCATGATCTGAACAGCCTTGTGTAGAGCGTTTCGTGGTGGATCGACGCCAGTTCCAGCAGCGGGGCGGCGGTGCCGAGATCGTCGAGCGGGGTGGCGATGGCCCGCGCCGCGATCGGCGGGATACTGCGGGCGAGAAGGGCGGTGGCGATCTGCCCGTCCGTCTGGCCGAGCGGCACGAGGCGCACGCCGGCCGAGACGAGGTTGGCGGCGGTGCCGTGCAGATAGGCATGGAGCGCCGGCTCCAGCGGGACGCCGTGGGCGGCGCAGGCCAGCGCCAGCACCACGGCATGGGCGATCGGCCGATCGCCCCAGCGGCCGGCGAAACCGTCGAGCGCGGGATGCGGCCAGGCGCGGCGGGTGACGGTGAGGAAGGACCGGCCCTGCTGGTGGCTTTCCAGCGCGGTTTCGCTGCTGCCGCGAAAGGCGGCGGCCAGCGCCGCCACCTCATCGAAGGCCTGCGGATCGGCGGCGGTGCGCCAGCCATGGCCGAACAGCACCGCATCCACCCAGCCGCCGCCGCGCGCGAGCACCGCCTCGATATAAAAAGCGAGGCCGGCCACATCGCGGACCCGCTGATCGTCGACCGCCGTTTCCAGGCCGTGGCTGTAGGTGAAGGCGCCGACCGGATAGGCTGGCGATGTCCAGGCAAGCAGGTGCTGAAGGGCGCCGTCAGTGAGCATGGTGATGGTGGTGGCGCTCCCGTCCGGGTGGCGCGGCATGATCGTGATGGTGGCCGTCGCCGTGATGATGGTCGTGGCCGTGCCCGCCGCCGGCATAGGCCCCCTGTTCGGGCGTGAAGGGCGCGTGGACCGCATCCACCGATGCGCCCAGCCCCTCCAGCATGTGGCGGATCACATGATCCTCGCGCAGCAGGATGCGGTCGGCCTGGATTTCGGCCGGCAGGTGGCGGTTGCCGATATGCCAGGCGAGGCGGACCAGGCCGATGCCGGGCCCCGCGCGCACCGCCATCAGCGGCTCGGGCGCGGCGGTGACGGCGATCAGGCGCCCGTCCGCCAGCGCGATCGCGTCGCCATGGCCGATCACCGCCGCGCGGGGCAGGTTGAGCAGGAAGGCCGTGCCGCCCTTCGCGACATAGCGGAAGCGGCGGCGGTGCCGCTCGTCATGATCGAGGGCGATATGATCGGACGCGCTGGCCGGGTCCCACTCCCCCCGTGCGATGATCCGTTCCGCCGTCTGCATCACGATCCTTTCAGAACAGGAAATAGCGCTGGGCGAAGGGGAGGGTGCGGGCCGGCTCGCAGGTCAGCAGCTCGCCGTCCGCGCGGACCTCGTAGGTCTCGGGATCGACCTCGATATGCGGCATTGCGTCGTTCAGGATCATAGCCCCCTTTCCGATGGTCCCACGGGTGTTGTGCACTGCAGCAAAGGGGCGCGAAAGGCCATATCGATTGCGAATTCCGGCATCGATCGATGCGCCGGACGCAAAGAAGAGCGAAGACAAGGTGTTGGCCCGTCCGAGCGCGCCGAACATCGGCCGATAATGCACGGGCTGCGGCGTCGGGATGCTGGCATTGGGATCGCCCATCGGGGCCGCCGCGATGCTGCCGCCCTTGATCACCATATCGGGCTTCACCGCGAAGAAGGCCGGGGACCAGAGCACCAGATCGGCGAGCTTGCCCACCGCGATCGATCCGACGATGTGGCTGATGCCGTGGGCGATCGCCGGGTTGATCGTATATTTGGCGATGTAGCGGCGGGCGCGGAAATTGTCCGCATCGGCATCGTCGGTGCCAAGGGGGCCGCGCTGCCCCTTCATCTTGTCCGCCGTCTGCCAGCAGCGGATGATCGTTTCGCCGACCCGGCCCATCGCCTGGCTGTCCGACGACATCATCGAGAAGGCGCCGAGATCGTGGAGGATATCCTCCGCGGCGATCGTCTCCTTGCGGATGCGGCTTTCTGCGAAGGCCACGTCCTCGGCGATGCGGGGGTCGAGATGATGGCACACCATCAGCATGTCGAGATGCTCGTCGAGCGTGTTGACGGTGTAGGGGCGCGTCGGGTTGGTGGAGGAAGGCAGCACGTTGGGCAGGCCGGCGACGCGGATGATGTCCGGCGCATGGCCGCCGCCAGCGCCCTCGGTATGGAAGGCGTGGATGGTGCGGCCCCTGAAGGCGGCGATCGTGCTTTCCACGAAGCCGCTTTCGTTGAGCGTATCGGTGTGGAGCGTGACCTGGATGTCCATGTCGTCCGCCACCGACAGGCAGCAATCGATCGCGGCCGGCGTCGTGCCCCAATCCTCGTGCAGCTTGAGGCCGCAGGCGCCGGCCAGGATCATCTCCACCAGCGCATCGGGCCGGCTGGCATTGCCCTTGCCGAACAGGCCGAAATTCATCGGGATCGCCTCCAGCGCCTGGAACATCCGCTCCATGTGCCAGGGGCCGGGGGTGCAGGTGGTGGCGAGCGTGCCGTGCGCGGGGCCGGTGCCGCCGCCCAGCATGGTGGTGACGCCGGCGTTCAGCGCCTCTTCCGCCTGCTGCGGGCAGATGAAATGGATGTGCGCGTCGATCGCGCCGGCGGTCAGGATGCGGCCCTCGCCGGCGATGATCTCCGTCCCCGGCCCGATGACGATGTCGACGCCGGGCTGGGTATCGGGGTTGCCGGCCTTGCCGATCGCCGCGATCAGGCCGTCGCGGATCGCGACATCGGCCTTGATGATCCCCCAATGATCCAGGATCACGACATTGGTGATGACGGTATCGGCGGCGCCTTCGGCCCGGCTGGCCTGGCTCTGGCCCATGCCGTCGCGGATCACCTTGCCGCCGCCGAACTTCACCTCCTCGCCATGGACGGTGCGGTCCTCCTCGACGCGGATGAGGAGGCTGGAATCGCCCAGCCGGATGCGATCGCCGACGGTGGGGCCGAACATGCCGGCATAGGCCCGGCGGGTGAGCGTGACCGGCATTCAGAGCCCCCCCATCACTTCGCCGCGAAAGCCGATCACGATGCGGCGGCCCCCATAGGGAATCAGCGCCACCTCGCGGCTCTGCCCCGGCTCGAAGCGGATGGCGGTGCCGGGCGCGATATCGAGGCGGTGGCCGCGTGCGGCGGCGCGATCGAAGGCGAGCGCGGGATTGGTTTCCGCGAAATGATAATGGCTGCCGACCTGGATCGGCCGGTCGCCGCTATTGGCGACGACAAGGGTGATGGCCACGCGATCGGCGTTGAGGACGATGTCGCCTTCGGCGGGGATGATCTCGCCGGGGATCATGCGGCGGCCCCGCGCGCCATTTCCGTCATCTCGACGAAAGTCAGGACCCATTGCCGCTCCGTCCGAAATTCCAGCGCAGCGGCAATGGATGCCGGATCAAGTCCGGCATGACGGATGTGGGGCGTGGAGGGCGCGGGCACCGCCGTCACCGGATCG
Organism: Edaphosphingomonas fennica; assembly: GCF_003034225.1. GTDB lineage: Bacteria > Pseudomonadota > Alphaproteobacteria > Sphingomonadales > Sphingomonadaceae > Sphingomonas_E > Sphingomonas_E fennica. The sequence continues at coordinate 45,068 of NZ_PHHF01000075.1, read as the reverse complement.
GCCTGTGGACGGTGACGAGCTTGGTGCCGTCCGGGAAGGTGGCTTCCACCTGCACGTCGTGGATCATCTCGGATATGCCCTCCATCACCTGATCGCGGGTCAGCACATGGCCGCCGCTCGCCATCAGATCGGCGACGCTGCGGCCGTCGCGCGCGCCTTCGACGACATGTTCGGTGATCAGCGCGATCGCTTCGGGATGGTTGAGCTTCACGCCCCGTTGGAGCCGGCCGCGCGCGACGATCGCGGCCATCGCCACCAGAAGCTTGTCCTTTTCGCGGGGCGTGAGGTTCATCGTCAGCAATACCAGACGGCGGGAAGGCGCGGGGGCAGGCCCAGCGTGGCGGCGCGCAGCGCGGCGGTCGCGCGGATCACGCGATCCCGCAAGGCCCGCGCGTCCCGGTCGATCAGGCGGAGGATGAGCAGGCCGTCGAGGCAGGTGGCGCCGCCATCCGGCGCGCCGGCGAGATCGCGGGCGAGATCGAGGTGGCAGGCGGCATCGGGGCCGGCATAGGCCAGCGTCGCGATCGCGCGCGCGCCGCCGAAGCCGAACGGCGCATCGGCGGTGGCGGCGAAATCCCCGGCGATGTGCAGCGCGTCGGCCCACAGCAGCCGGCCGGCCCGCCAGATGCGCCATTCGTCATGGACGAGGCCACGGGTGAACTGCTCGCCCATCGCGGCGCGGCTGAACAGCATGGTTTCGACCGCGAGCAGCCGGGCATCCTCCGCCAGATGGGCATGCAGGCGCCGGCGCATCCGCGTGCGATCGAACAGGATCGCTTCCTGCGCCAGCCATTCGCAGCGCCCGGCCTCGGCGATTTCGATCCGCGTCTCGATGCGGATGTCGGGATCGCCCGGCCGCACGCGATAGAGCTTCTCCGCCGCCTGGGTGGTGACGGTGCCGCGGCCATGGGGCTCGACCCGGATATCGAGCGCGACGCGATCGCCGCCGGTGAGGCCGCCGCTGGTGGTGATCGATACGGCCTGCGGGAAATCGCCCGCCGCGACATCGGGGAACAGCAGCCGGCAGGGCGCGCGCTGGTAGAGATCCGCCACGCCGCGCGCGGCGAAGGCGATGCGCGCCTCGCCATCCACCCGTTGCAGTGCCGCCTGCTGGCGCTGCGCCGATGGCGGCGGCGCCAGCGGATGAATGACGGCATCTGCGGATCGGCCATGCTCCATGCCGATGGTTGTGCGGGGGACACGGACGCATCGACATGGGGCATTTGACGTATGGGGCGGGAGAACCTCGCCCCGCCGGTCAGGTGGTCGGGCGCTTCTTCGGCCGCCAGCCATAATCGGGATCGACCTTTTCCACCTTGCCGTCGCGCTCGCCCTTCTGGCCGGCCGAGGGCTGCTGATGCTCGGTCGTGAGGTCGGAAAGGTAGCCGGCCTGGGTGATGCCCTTCTTGCGCATCGCGACGCCGGTGAGACAGGCGTGCATCACGAAATTGGCGTTGAGCGCGGTGCGGTATGTGGAATCGAGCTGGGGCGCCACCTCGACGATCTCGAAGCCGACCAGCTCGTTCTCCGCGCACAGCCGGCGGACGATCGGCAGCGCCTCGCGCATGGTGAGGCCGCCGGGAACGGGTGTGCCGGTGCCGGGCGCGAAGGCGGGATCGAGCACGTCGACGTCAAAGCTGATGAAGATCTTCTTGCCGCTTTCGCGCGCTTCCTTGAGCGCGCGCTCCATCGTCGCCTGCCACCCATTCTTCTCGATTTCCGGCATCGCATGGTAGCGCACGCCGTTGTTGCGCATCCATTCGAAGCCCTCCGCCTCCGGCCACGGCCCGCGCAGGCCGACCTGGATATAGTTCCGGCCGAGGACATGGCCTTCCTTCACCGCGCGATAGACGGGCGCGCCATGGGTGATGAAGTGGACGCCGCCCTGGCCGGCATCGAAGTGGGAATCGAAGTGGACGACGCCGAAGCTGCCCTTGCCGTGGACGTCGGCCAGGCCCGCCACGTCCGAATATTCCAGGCTGTGATCGCCGCCGACGATGAAGGGGATGGCGCCGGTGCGGGCGATCTCGGCAACGCGCTCGCGCACATGGTGGACGGTGCGCTCGGTGCTCATATTGTCGACGGCGATGTCGCCATAATCGACGATGTTCAGCTCCTTCGACGGATCGACCATGGTGAACATGTCGATCCCGCCCGCGCCATATTGGTTGCGGAGCGCCGACGGGCCGGACTTGGCGCCGCGATAGCCCGATCCCATGTCCAGCGGCGCGCCGACGATCGCGACGTCCACCTTGCCGGCAACGAGATCCTCCGGATAGATGGCGACCGGCGCGCCCGCGAAGGTGGCGATGCCGCCGCCATAGACGCCCCCGCCACGGCCGTTCATGTAATAGCTGAGGCTGAAGGGGCCCGGCTCCCGCTTCGGGTCCATCGTGCGCGGGCGCATCGTCTTCCAGCCGTTGAACATGGGCGATTCGGTATTGAGCGGGATCGACGCCATGTCGGTGTCGGGGTGGAACTTGTTCGCCTCCACCACGGCGAGCATGCCGTCGATATAGGCCTCGATCTCCGCCGGGCTCTTCTTCTCGAGGCGCTGGAACAGCTTGTCGTAGGAACCGGCCATGCCCTCCGCCTTCTCGGAAAGGAGGAAATCGCGCTTCTCCTTGGGCAGCTTCGCGATCTTGGCTTCCAGCCAGGCGGGCGGCGCCACCTTGTCCGATCCGGCGGCCACGGTCGCGGTGATCGCCACGCCCGCCAGCAGCATTCCGATAACGATCCGTTTCAGCCTCATGATCCAGCCCCCGGCAAAAGAAATCCTGTCGGGGCGGGACGCTAGGGGCGGCGGGGCAGGGCCGATATGGGGCGATTGACGTAGCAGGGCAAGATACTGATCTGTAACAAGAAGGGGCGGCATCCTGCGACGCCGCCCCCAGGTCCACGCTGGATTTCGGATCAGGTCGTGGGCTTCTGGCGCCCCTTCTTTTCCGCGGGCTTCTGCCATTCGGAGCTGAGCGGGCTCAGATAATGTTCCTGGGTGATGCCCTTCTTGCGGATTGCCATGCCGGCCATGCAGGCGTGCATGATGTAGGCGCTGTTCTGGGCGGAGCGGTAGGTGGGGTCCATCGTCGGATCGAGCTCCACCAGCTCGAAGCCGGCAAGGTCGGTCTCCGCGCAGATGCGGCGGATCAGCGGCACCACCTCGCGCATGGTGAGGCCGTCGGGAACCGGCGTGCCGGTGCCGACCATGTAAGCGGGGTCGAGCACGTCGATGTCGAACGACACGAACACCCGCTTGCCGTTTTCCTTGGCTTCCTTGAGCACGCGGCTGACCACCACGTCCCAGCCGGATTTCTCCACCTCCACCATCGTGTGGTAGCGGAAGCCCTGTTCGCGCATCCATTCGAAGGTCTCGATATCGGGCGATTGCGCGCGCAGGCCGACCTGGATGTAATCGCGGCCGGCGACATGGCCCTCCTTGATGAGCCGATAGACCGGCTGGCCATGATCGATCAGGTGGGCGCGGCCGCGACCCGCATCATAATGCGAATCGAAGTGGATGACGCTGACCTTGCCCTTGCCCAGCACGTCGGTGACGCCGGCGATGTCCGAATAGGCAAGGCTGTGGTCGCCGCCGACGATGAAGGGGATGGCGCCCGTCTTCGCGATGGAGGCCACCTGTTCGCGCACATGGCCCATCGATCGCTCGGTGCTCATATTGTCGACGGCGACGTCGCCATAATCGACCATGTTGAGCACCGCGCGCGGCGACGTCATCGTATACATGTCGTTGCCGGCGCCCATGCGGACGGTGCGCATGGCGGTGGGGCCGAGATGCGCGCCGCGCGTGCCCGAACCCATGTTGAGCGGGATGCCGACCATGGCGATATCGACCTTGCCGGCGGTCAGGTCGTCCGGCCGCAGCGCCACGGGCAGGCCGAAGAAGGTGGGAATGCCGCTGCGCCCTTCGACATAGCGGCTGAGCGAGAAGGGGCCGGGTTCGCGTTTCGGATCGAGCTCCGCCGGGCGCAGCACCTTCCAGCTGTTGAAGCTCTTCGCCTCCGGGTTGAGGGGGATCGACGCCATGTCGGTCTTGGGGTTGAACTTGCTCGCCTCGATCACCTCCATCATCGCGGCGACATAGGCCTGGATCTCCTCCGGCGACTTGGCCGCCAGCCGGCGCTCCAGCTCGCCTTCCACGGAAACGAATCGATCGGTTTCCTTCGAACGGAGGAATTTCGCCTGCTCGGGCGTCAGCTTGTCGAGCTTGGCCTCGATCTCGGGCGCGAACCGCTTTTCCGTGCTCTGCGCGATGGCGAGCGATGCGATGCCCGCCGCCGCCGACAAGGCGATGATGCCGAGTTTCCTCGATAGTCCCACGCCGCGACCTCCCTGTTCTTGCCATCGGCCCCAGGCACCGGCGCGGACGGAATCGTCCCTCCAGGGGGCCGTGCCGGAGCTAGCATCGGGCGGGCGGCGCGGCCCCTACGTCAAACGCCCCATGGCCCGGCAAATCGCCGCAATCCAATGCTGCCGCCCATCGATCAACCTGTGGGGAACGGGATATGGGGCTGCAGTTCGGATCGTGGCTGAGGGGAGGCGTCTGCGCCGCCGGCATCGCCTGGGCGGGCATCGCATCGGCCGCCGATACGCCGCCGCCCGCGCCCGCATCGTCACCGCCGCCGATATTGGAGGCCGAGACCAGCGGCACGCTGACGCTCGGCCCGGCGGGCGCGCACCGCCTCTACATCGCCGCCGGCGAAGGCTTCACCATCATCGATGGCGACACCGCGAAGGTGGAAGGGACGATCCATGGCGGCCGGGCCGGCGTGCTCGCCGTCGCGCCGGACAACGGCCATTATTATGTTTCCGAAAGCTATTGGTCGCGGGACAATCGCGGCGAGCGGGTCGACCTCGTTTCCGTCTATGACAGCGCCAGCCTGAAGCTGGTGAACGAGATCAAGCTGCCCGGCCGGCTGATCGCATCGGGGCGCATGCCCTTCTTCTCGATCAGCGCGAGCGGCACGCGCGGCTATGTCTTCAACCTCGAGCCGGCGACCTCGGTGCAGGTTGTGGACCTGGAGAAGAAGAAGTTCCTCTCCACCATCGAGGTGCCGGGCTGCGGCCTGATCTTCCCCTATCGCGACGAGGGCTTCGCCTCGCTCTGCGCCGACGGTTCGCTGGCGACGGTGACGGTGGATGCGAAGGCGAAGGGCACGATCCGGCAGAGCCAGCCATTCTTCGAGGCCGAGACCGACCCCGTGTTCGAGGAGAGCCTGGTCGATCGCAAGACGGGCCAAGCCTGGTTCATCACCTATAACGGCCTCGTCCACCCGGTGAAGCTGGGGGGCGAGCCGGTGTTCGGCGAGCCGTGGAGCCTGCAGGCGGCGGCCGGGCTTTCCCCGGCGACGACCGAGCCGCAGCACAAGACCTGGCGGCCCGGCGGGCGGCGGCCGTTTGCGATCCACATGGCGAGCGGCACGCTGTTCGCCCTCATGCATGAAGGCAAGCCCTGGACGCAGAAGGCGGAAGGCACCGAGCTGTGGGCGATCGACGTCGCCACCCGGCAGGTGAAGGGGCGGTTCCGCGTGCCCACCGCCGGCCGCGTCGTCGGCGTGAGCCAGGACGAGAAGCCGTTGCTCTATGTGGCGGGCGAGGGCGACTGGCTTTGGGTGATGGACCCGGAAAATGGCAGGATCGTCCGCCAGATGAGCGAGATCCGCCGGCCGGGGATGATCCAGGTCACGGGTTTCTGATCGCGTCATGGACGCATCCGCCCTGTTGGCGATCGGCCACCTGGCCGCCGCATCGGCGATCGCGGCGATGCTGGCGGCGGGCGCGCTGGCCAAGCTTGCCGCCCGCGACGACTGGCTGGTTGCGCTCGCCGGCTATCGGCTGGTGCCTGGTCCGTTGATGGGCGGCGTGGCGGCGTTGCTGCCGGCTGCCGAGCTGGCCGTGGCGATCCTGATCGTCACCGGCCTTGGCGGTGCCGCGGGCGTGATCGCCGGCGCGGGGCTGCTGCTGGCCTTCGCGGCGGCCATCGCCGTCAACCTGCTGCGCGGCCGGCGCCATATCGATTGCGGCTGCGATCCGCGCGGCCGGCCCCGGCCGATCGGCTGGCCCATGGTTGCGCGCAACGTCGCGCTCGCCGGCATCCTGCTGGGCGGGATCGCGGCCGGGCCGGGGGCGGGCCTGCCGGCGCGGCTGCTGGCGATCATGGCGGGCGCGGGCGTCTACGCGCTGTTCCGCGCCATCGCCATCCTCCATTCCTTCGCGCCGCGATCCACCGGCGCGCCCAACGGAGCCTATTGATCATGCTGATCGCATCGACATTCCTGCTGTGGATCGTGGTGGCGCTGCTGGTGGTCGCGGTCGTGGCGCTCGCCCGCCAGATCGGCGTGCTGCACGAACGGATCGCGCCGATGGGCGCGCTGGTGACGGACGGCGGCCCCAAGGCCGGCGACCTGGCGCCGATGATCGCGGCCCCCGGCCTGGCGGGCGGGATCGTCAATGTCGGCGGGCCGGACGCTTCGGGGCAGGCATCGCTGCTGCTGTTCGTCGCGCCCGATTGCCCGATCTGCAAGAAGATCATCCCCATCGCGATGGTGCTGGCCCGCGCGGAGAAGCTGCGGCTGGTGTTCGTGGGCGACGGCAATGCGGAGGATTATGCCGCCATGGCCCGGCGCCATCGCATGGAAGGGTTCGATTTCGCGCTGAGCCCGCAGATCGGGCTGGCCTATCAGGTGGGCAAGCTGCCCACGGCGGCGCTGGTGAGCGCGGCCGGCAGCATCGTCGCCAAGGGCCTCGTCAACAGCCGGGAGCATCTGGAGAGCCTGATCGTGGCGGGCGAGACCGGCTTCGCATCGGCCCAGGACTATCTGCGCGAACGCGGCGCGGCGGGCGACGAGAAGGTCGTCCGCATGCATGCCGGCGGCGGCAAGTGAACGAACGGGGGATAGTGCCATGAAGATATCGGACATGGACGGCATCGGCGAGAAGCTTGCCCGCAGGCTGGCCGGCCGCACCTCGCGGCGGAGCATGATATCGCGCGTGGGAACGGCGCTTGTCGCGGCGCCGCTCTTCCCGCTGCTGCCGGTCGACCGGATGAAGGCGCATGCCGCCGAGCCGGCGGAACCCGATACGCGCAGCGATTTCCAGAAGAAGGCGCAGACCAAGGACGATACCGAGTGCAATTACTGGCGCTATTGCGCCATCGACGGATCGCTCTGCACCTGCTGCGGCGGCACGACCAGCATGTGCCCGCCGGGCACGCAGCCGTCGCTCACCTCCTGGGTCGGCACCTGCCTCAACCCGGACGACAAGCGGCTCTACCTGATCGCCTATCGCGACTGCTGCGGCACCAGCGGCTGCGGCCGCTGCCGCTGCGACAATACGGAGGAGGCGACGCCCGCCTACCGGCCATCGGGGAATAACGAGATCATCTGGTGCTTCGGCACATCCTCCATGGCCTATCATTGCTCGACGGCCGCATTGGTCGGGGTGGCGAGCTGATGTCACGGGCCTGGATCGCGGCCGTTGCCCTGCTGCTGTCGCCGGCGGCGGCATATGCGCAGGCGGTGCCGCAGGCCTACAAGGCCAATTGCCAGATGTGCCACCAGTCCGCCGCGCAGGGCGTGCCCGGCGTCTATCCCCGGCTCGCGGGCCGGATGGACAAGGTGGCGGCCAGCGAGGATGGGCGGCGATACCTGATCGCCGTCCTGCTCCACGGCCAGACCGGACGGATCATGGTGGACGGCAAGCCACTGAGCGGCGCGATGCTTCCCTATGCCCGCCTGGCCGACAAGGATCTGGCGGACATCCTGACCTATATCTCCACCGCCGGCGCCAGGGCCAAGGCCCGGCCGTTCACCCCGGCCGAGGTGGCGGCCGTCCGCGCCGCGCCGAAGCTGCCCGCAGCCAAGGTAGGCGAGGAGCGCGAACGACTGGCCACTGCGGGGATCGTGCCGTGATCCCGCGGCCGCTGGCTCTCGCCGCGGCGGCGGCGATCGGGCTGGCGGGCGTGGTGGCTGGCCGTGCGGACAGCGGCACGGCGGGCGCCCCGGTGCTCAATCCCGCGCAAAGCCAGTTCCTCCTCCGCTGCGGCGGTTGCCATGGCACGGCCGGCCTTTCGCCGCCGAAATCGGTGCCGGTGCTGCGCGGGCGGGCGGGGTGGTTCCTCTGCACGCCGGAAGGGCGCGAATATATCGTGCGCGTTCCCAACGTCGCCCGCGCGCTGCTGGACGATGCGCGGCTGGCCGCCGTACTCAATTTCGTCGCCTTCGACCTCGGCGAGGGCTCCGCCCCGCACGGGGCGGAACCGTTCACCGGCGAGGAGGTGCGCGCGATCCGCGCCCGCCCGCTGACCGACGTGCCGCTGCTCGCGCATCGCCGCCAGGTGGTGAACGATCTGATCCGCAGATGCGGCGCGCCGAAGGACTTGCTGGTCTATGGCGGGGCCGGATAGGTCTGTGCGCGGCGCACGGGAGGCGCGAGGCTTCATGACGATCACCCTCAACATCAACGGGCAGGCGCGCACGATCGATGCCGATCCGGAAAAGCCGTTGCTCTGGGCGTTGCGCGAGGATCTGGGCCTCAGGGGCACCAAGTTCGGCTGCGGCGCGGGCCTGTGCGGCGCCTGCACCGTCCATGCCGACGGGGCCGCCATCCGATCCTGCCAGACGACGATCGCCGATGCCGCCGCGATGAAGATCGTCACCATCGAGGCGGTCGCGACCACCGACGCCGGGCGCCGCGTGGCCGATGCCTGGATCGCGCTCGACGTGCCGCAATGCGGCTATTGCCAGGCGGGACAGATCATGAGCGCCACGGCGCTGCTCGCCGCCACGCCCCATCCCGGCGACGAGGATATCGATGGGGCGATGGCCGGCAATCTCTGCCGCTGCTCCACCTATCTGCGCATCCGCGCCGCGATCCGGCAGGCGGCCGGGGCGGGAGGCGCCGGTGCCTGACATCGCGATCGAACGCCGTTCCTTCCTGAAGGCGACCTTGCTTGCCGGCGGCGCGCTGGCCATCGACGCGCGCGTGGCGCTGGCCGGGACGGCGGGGGAGGCGCCCGTCGCCCTCAATGCGTTCATCCGCATCGCCGCCGACAACAGCATCACCATCGGCGCCAAGAATCCGGAGATCGGGCAGGGCGTGAAGACGATGCTGCCGATGCTGATCGCCGAGGAGCTGGATGTCGACTGGGCGCAGGTCCGCATCGAGCAGACCCATGCCGCGGAAAGGCTGTTCGGCCCGCAGGTTGCCGGCGGCAGCCGCGCGACGCCCGTCAACTGGCTGCCGATGCGCAGGGTGGGCGCCACCGCGCGCAGCCTGCTGGTGCAGGCGGCGGCGCGGAAATGGGGCGTCGATCCGGCGGGCCTCGCGACGGCGGGCGGCGTGGTGACGCACGAGGCGAGCGGCCGCACGGCGCGCTATGCCGATCTCGCCGCGGACGCCGCGGCGCTGCCGCCGATCGACCCCGAAAATGTGAAGCTGAAGGACCCGGCGGCGTTCCGCATCATCGGCAGGTCCATAGGCGGGGTGGATGTGCCGGCGATCGTCGCGGGCAAGCCGCTTTACGGCATCGATGTCGCGATGCCGGGGCTGCTGCACGCGGCGCTGGAGGTATGCCCCGTGTTCGGCGGCACCTTCAGGGCGGGCAATCTGGACGAGGTCCGCAAGATGCCGGGCGTGCGCCATGTGATCGTCATCAAGGGCAACGGCCAGGCGGAATCGCTCTACGACGGCGTGGCGGTGTTGGCCGAAAGCTGGTGGGTGGCCGATCGCGCGCGGCAGGCGCTGGACCTGCAATGGGACACGGCCGGCCTCGAAGGCTTTTCCACCGATGGCTATGCGGCCGAGGCCGCAGCGAGGATGGGCGCCAAGCCCGATGCCGAGCTTGCCCGCCATGGCGACGTCGAGGCGGCCTTCGCCGCCGCCGCCAGGGTGGTGCGGGCCGATTACAGCTATCCCTTCCTCGCCCATGGCACGCTGGAGCCGCAGAACTGCACGGCGCTGGTGAAGGACGGCAAGGTCGAGATCTGGGCGCCCACGCAGAATCCCGAGCCCGGCCGCAAGCTGGTGGCCGAGGCGCTGGGCGTTCCGCCCGAGGCGATCCGCATCAACATGACGCGATCGGGCGGCGGCTTCGGCCGGCGGCTGATGAACGATTATATGGTCCGCGCCGCCGCCATCGCCGCGCAGGTGCCCGGCACGCCGGTGAAGCTGCTTTATGCCCGCACCGATGACGTGCGGCGCGATTTCTATCGTCCCGGCGGCTGGCACCGCTTCGCCGCCGCGATCGACGGGCGGGGCCGGCTGACCGGCTTCAAAGATCATTTCATCACCTTCGGCCAGGACGGCAAGCCCATCCGTTCCGCGCAGATGAGCCCGTTTGAATTTCCGGCCGGCTGCGTACCCAATCTAGCTTATGGCCAGTCGCTGCTGGCGACCAACCTGCCGACCGGCTGGCTGCGCGCGCCGGGTTCGAACGCGCTGGGCTTCGTCTTCCAGTCCTTCCTGGACGAGGTGGCCGTCGCCGCCGGCAAGACGTTGCCCGATCTGATGATCGAGCTGCTGGGCGAACCGCGCGACCTGCCCTGGCTGCCCAACGCGCCCGCGCTCAACACCGGCCGCGCGCGCGGCGTGATCGACAAGGTGTGCGCCATGGCGGGCTGGGGCAAGGGCGCGCGGCTGCCCGAGGGACGCGGCCGGGGCTTCGGCTTCTACTTCAGCCATATGGGCTATTTCGCGGAGATCGTGGACGTGGCCGTATCGGCCGAAGGCGAGGCGCGCGTCGCCAAGGTCTGGGTGGCGGGCGACGTCGGCAGCCAGATCATCAATCCGGTGAACGCGATCAACCAGGTGCAGGGATCGGTGATCGAGGGGCTGGGCTATGCGCTGTCGGGGCAGGCGATCACCCAGGTCGCGGGTGCGGTGACGCAGGAGAATTTCCACGACGCGCCGATCCCGCGCATCGGCGACGTGCCCGAGATCGTGGTGGAATGGGTGATTACCGACAATCCGCCGAGCGGGCTGGGCGAACCGGCGCTGCCGCCTGTGATTCCGGCGCTGGCCAACGCGATCCACGCCGCGACCGGCAAGCGCATCCGCTCACTGCCGATCACGGCGGAGATGCTGGCGGGATAGCGGCCGGACGCCGCTTCCCCGTGTGCGGGCCGCTGGCTTCAATCGGTGCCGCGCAGCTCCGTGGAGCGATCGGCGGCGAGGCGGGCGCGGCCTTCGGCTATCACCTCGGCCCGGCACTGGCTGGCCTTCTTCGCCATCGCGAGATGGATGTGGCTGACCGATCGGCCGCACACCGCCTCCGCGGCATCGGCGAGGCGGGCGTCGAGCCGGCGCTGGCCATCGGGACTCGCAAGATCGAGGCCGTCCGTGCGCACCGTGGCGCTTGGGGCGGCGAAGGGATTCTGCGCGGCCATGGCCATGGCGGGCAGGCATGCAAGCGCGCATGCCGCCATGATGTGATTTCGCATCCTGATCTCCTGCATCTTTCCCCGATCTGTATCGCCGGGGTGCCGACGTCATAGCACCGCATGCGCCGCGCGGCCAATTGCGTGCATGTTACTCGCCATAATATTATTAAATATCAAATATTTGACTGCAATTCCGGTCCTACGTCAAACGCCCCATAGGGCCGGCCCGGCGCCCCTCATACCCTTTTCATGCTCCGGGTCGGATGCGCGCCACCATCGCGCGCCGGGTCGCGCGGCACCGTCAGAAGCGGGCCGCCGGGGGCATCGGATGCTGGCGGCACGAGAACCAAAAAGAAGGGGGTAATATGAAGCGCCGATCTCTCACCAGCCTCGCCTTGATGTCGGCGACCGCGCTGGGTGGCCTGTTGCCTTGCATCGCCCATGCCGCCGAGGCGGCCGAAGCCGCGGCGGCGGCCAACGCCGCCGACGACATCATCGTCACCGGCACGCGCCGTTCGGTTTCGGTGCAGGACGCGCCGATCAACATCACCGCCGTCGGCGCCGAGCAGCTCGAAGCCCAGAGCATCACCGATATCCGCAACCTCGCCAACTTCACGCCGGGCGTGACGGTGCTCGATACCGGCGCGCGCAGCGCCAGCAAGATCGTGCTGCGCGGCCTTTCCGCGAACGATACCGGCATCGGCGGCAGCAACACCGAAAATTCGGTGGCCACCTATCTGGGCGAAGTGCCCATGTATCTCGACTTCAAGCTGATCGATATCGATCGGGTCGAGGTGCTGCTGGGGCCGCAGGGCACGCTTTACGGCTCGGGCACGCTGGCGGGGGCGATCCGCTACATGCCGAAGCGCCCGAACGTGAACGACGTGGAAGGCTATGCCCATCTTCGCGCCTCCACCGTCGCGCACAGCGACGATATCGGCTATATCGGGGATGCTGCGTTCAACGTGCCGATCGTCCAGGATCATATCGCGCTGCGATCGGTGTTCGGCTATTATTTCGAGCCGGGGTTCATCGACTATAATTATGTCCTGAAGCAGCCTGGCATATCGCTGCCGCAGCCGGGCGGCCTCGATCTCGGCACGCCGGCGCAGCAGGCCGAGAATTTCGAGCGGCACAAGGATGCGGATTTCGAGCGCACCTTCACTACCCGCAACACGCTGCTGGTGCAGACCTCGGAAGATCTGAAGGCGTTCCTGACCTACGCCTACCAGCTTTCCAAGACGGACGGCTACCAGTCCAACAGCGCGGGCGTGCTGGGCACCGGAAAATATGAGCGCGCATCCCGCTATCTGGAGCCGTCGCGGCGCGAGGCGCATCTCGTTTCGCTGGAGATCAACGCCAACCTGTTCGATTTCGCGCAGCTCGTGACGTCCACCGCGCTCACCCGGCAGAAGGTGACGGGGAATACCGACAATACCGATCTGCTGCTGGATCTAGATTATGATTATGAGCTGTTCCCCGGCTTCTCCTCCTACGCGCCGTCGGAGAACAAATATAAGCAGTTCAACCAGGAAGTGCGCTTCGTTTCCGCCCATGGCGGCCCGCTGAGCTGGGTGATCGGCGGCTTCTACAACAATTTCCGCACCAGCCAGTGGCGCAACGAATATGTGCCGGGCTACACCGCCTGGGCGGGCATCGATTACCGGCCCGACGACCTCGAATATATCTCCTTCGTCAATTCCAAGACCAAGGAAAAGGCGGTGTTCGGCGAGGCGACGTTCGAGATTACGCCGAAATGGCAGGTTACGGGCGGTATCCGCTACTTCAAATATGAAGCCGAGGTGACGGGCGGCACCGATCTGCCGTTGACCGGCGGCGGGCGGCGGCGCACGCCCTATCCGGCGATCCAGTTCGATCCCAGCCGCGTGCGTTCGGGCGATACCAGCGACAGCGGCACGGTGTGGAAGGTCAACACCTCCTACAAGTTCACCGACGATCTGATGGTCTATGCGACCTACAGCACCGGCTATCGCATCGGCGGCGTCAACCGCCACCCGCCCTGCGTGCTGCCGCTCGAGCCGGGGCAGAATGTCTGCGCGCTGCCGGACGAGCTAATTTACGGTCCCGACAAGACCAAAAACAAGGAGATCGGCGTCCGCTTCTCGCTGTTCGACAGGCGCCTGGTCGGATCGGTCGCCGGCTATCATATCGACTGGGACGGCATCCAGGTGGGCAGCCAGACGGTGAACGGCGCGCTCGGCATCACGGTGAACGGCGCCAAGGCGGTGTCGAAGGGCGTGGAGCTGAGCTTCACCGGCCGGCCGGTCTCCGCGCTGGAGATCAGCGGCACCTATTCCTACAATGACGTGCACCTGACGGATGTCGCGCCCGGCGTGATCGTGACCACCCATCACGGGCGCTTCGATGGCGAGCCGGGAGACCGCCTGCCCGGCACGCCCAAGAATGCGGGCACGATCGGCGCCACCTATACCGTGCCGTTCGACAGCGGCGCCGATCTCAAGCTCAACTGGACGGCCGTCTATCGCGGCAACGTGGTGACGCGGATCGGCGCGCGGGGCTTCGGCGAGAAGCTGCCCTCCTACACGCTGCATCGCGCCTCGATCACCTATGGCATGGACGATTGGGAGGTGAGCCTGTTCGCCAACAACATCTTCGACAATTACGCCGTTACCTCGGTGGGCCAGTCGACCGAGCAGATCGGCGTCAATGACGGCGTGGCGCTTCGTTATTACTCGCATGCCGTGGTGCGCCCGCGCACCGTGGGTATCGAGACGCGCTTCCGCTTCTGACCGCGCAAGCATTCCCCTTCAACCTCGCGGCCGCTCCAGCCCCACGGAGCGGCCGCTTTTTTGTGGGGAAATGGGGCCCCAGCGCGCGCATATCCCGCGCCTCCCGCAGCCGGATTTCAGTCTATGGCGATGCCCTGGCCGATCAGGAAATCGCGCGCCGGCGCCAGGTGGCGTTCATAGGCGCGCCACTGGCCGATGCCGTCGCGATAGAGGGGCCGGCGCACCTGCGCGGCGCTGGGGGTGGCCACGGGGGCGGCATTGGCGTGGAAATCCAGGCAAGCCGGGTTCCATTGCAGCCCGCAATGATCGAGCAGCCGCCGGGTCTGGCCCTCCTGATCGTCGATCAGCCCTTCATAGCTGAATTCGAGCACGCGGCCCGGCAGCTTTGCCCGCCAGTAAGCGATGAGCTGATCGAACAGCAGATAGAAGCGCGCGCAATCGACGAGATCGTAGGAATAACCGTAATAGGCCGATGTCGTGGCGAACAGATTCTTGAAATTGCTCCAGATGCTGTCCATCGGGTTGCGCCGGAGGCAGACGATCCGGGCATTGGGCAGCGCGCGGGCGATATAGCCGATATAGAGGAAGTTGAGGGGCAGCTTGTCCACGAAGCGGCCGTGGCGGGCGCCCTCATGCTGGCGGGCGCGGTCGATATAATCCCGCCCCACGGCATCGGGGGAGAGGCCGGCCGCGGCCAGGATCGTCTCCATGTCCAGCACCAGCCGCGACGGCGTTTTCGCCAGGCGCTTGATCGCGAGCGGCATGGCCTGAAGCTCCCCGGCGGAAGCGATTTCCGGGTGGGAGGAAAGGATGCGATCGACCAGCGTGGTGCCGGTGCGCGGCAGGCCCGTCACGAAGATCGGCGCGTCCTCCACCTTGCTTGCGCCCGTGAAATAGCCGGAGCGGTCGAACGCGGTGCGGATGGCGAAGGCGTTGCGCGCGTCGGCATCGATCGAAAAGCCGGTCCGCGCCTTGTGCGCGCGATTGCCGGTGTCGAGATGGCGGAAGGCGGCGTCATGTTCGCCGATATCCTGATATTCCTTGGCCGCCGCATAATGGATGCGCAGCCGATCGAGCGGATCGCGCGCGGCGTCGAGCGCCCGTTCCAGCCGTTCGACATGGTTGGCGGCGGGCGTCTGCCGCCGGAGCCCCGCCAGCCCGAAGTGGGCGCGGCCGTGGGCGGGATCGCGCCGGAGGATGGCCTCATATTGCGCCTCGGCATCCGCCTTGCGATCGAAGAAGCCGTAAGCGGCGGCGAGGTTGAAGCGATATTCGGCATTATCGGGCGCCATGGCCACGGCGGCTTCGAACAGGGGAAGGGCGGCGGCATGGTCGCCGAGCCGCGCATAGACGCAGCCGATCGTGTCCAGCGTGCGGGCGTCCGCCGCGCCGGCCGAGGCCGCCGCCCGATCCGCCGCTGCCCGCGCCTCCGCCTCGCGCCGGGCGAGGGTGAGCAGCCGGGCGCGCTGCGCCTGATATTCGGGGTTGTCGGCCGCCAGATCCGTGGCCCTGTCGATCGCCTGCAGCGCGGCGGCGATCCGCCCGCCTTCGCCGAGCGCCATCGCGAACAGGAAATGCCCTTCGGCGAGATGGGGATGCGACTGGACGGCCGCCGCCGCGATCCCGGCGCAGCCGTTGAGGTCGCCTGCCGCCAGCGCCGCGCGGGCGGCGGTGAAATCGGGCGGGGGAAGGGCGGCCGCCATGCCGATCCGATCAGAAGCTGCGGCGCAGCGAGACGCGGAACTGGCGCGGCTCGACGGGATGGAAATGGATGTCCTCCACCGGCTCCGCCTCGTTGGCGAGCCGGGATTCGTAGAAATAGGTGATGTCCGCGTCGCGGGCGTTGAACAGGTTGTAGATGTCCACGCCGATCCGCCAGGGGCCCAGCGCCTTGTAGCCGCCGAGGTTGACGAGGGTCGTCGGCTGCGATTTCACGGTTCCGTCCTCGATCAGCGGGGCCCTGCCGAAATGACGGACGCGCAGCGCCGCGGACAGCCCGTCGCCGAGATCGATCGCCGCCCCCGCGCCGAGCACGAAGCCCACCGATCCCGGAATGCGATCCACCGCCGAGGGCGTGCCGCTGAAGCGGGCGCGGGTGTAGGCGGCGGAAAGATCGAAGCTGACGGCATCGACGGGGCGCCAGAAGGCGTTGAATTCCATGCCCAGCCGCTTCGATGCGTCATTGGGCTCGGTGGTGCCGGCATCGCCGACGAACACCAGTTCCGATCCGAGCTTCAGCCAGAAGCCGACCAGCGAGGCGTTGAAGCGGGCGCCTTCGACGCGGGCGCCGATTTCCGCGCCGCGCGCGCGGACGAGGAGGTCGACGCTGTCGACCGGATCGCCGGTCGCCGGATCGATGCTGATCGCGGCGCCGCGCGCATCGTTGCTGTGGAAGGACTCGCCGTAATTGGCGTAGAATTCCAGCCCCTTCGCCGCCGCCCAGGCCAGCGCGACCTTGGGGCTGAGCTGCGCGTCGGTGCCCGAGCCGCTGTTGGCGGAGATGTCGGCATCGACATCATAGCCGTAGAAATCGCCGCGCAGGCCGAGGATGGCGCGCACGCCGCCGCCGAGCGCCAGCTCCGCCTCGCCATAGCCGCTGACGCTATATTCATCGACCTTGTCCTGGCGGATCGGATCGCGGCGGCGGCCGTCGACGCTGGGATAGAGCCCCACCCGGCCGATCAGGTCGTAGCGCGTGTCCGCGCCCAGGCGGAAGATGGTGGGGATGCCGGCCGTCGCGCCATCCCAATGATGGCGGATGGCGCCGCCGAAGATGCCCCGCTTGTCGCGCTGCTGGAATTCGTCCCCGTTCACCGGATCGGCGGCGAAATAGGTGAAGTTCGACGTCAGCCGCATCTGATAGTAGATGGCATAGGCATTGACCGAGGTGCCGTCGCCGATCTCGGCATCGCCGGACAGCGAGAGCCGGGTCGTCCGGCCGCCGAGATCGGGATCGATATAGCCGAGCCGGGGGATCGACCCGTCCTCCACGGCGCGGAGCGGGATCTGGTCCGTCGAATTCCAGCGGGCATGATAGGCCATCGCCGTCACCGACCAGTCATCCCGGCTGTATTTGGCGAGCAGGTTGGCCTTGCGGTGGTTCTCGTCCAGCACCCACGGCCCGCGCGAGGCGAGCCCTTCGATGCCGACCAGCGTGGTGCCGCCGGCATCGTCATCCATGCTGAGGGCGGCGAGGCCGCGATAATAATCGTTCGAGCCTGCCGTGACCTCCACGAAGGGGCGGGCGAGCTGGCGATAGGTGGAAAAGCGCACCGTGCCCGCCGCGCTGAAATCCCCCGCGTCCACCGAATAGGGGCCCTTGGCGTAATCGACGCGCTCGACCAGCTCGGGGATCAGGAAATTGTAGTCGAGATAGCCCTGGCCATGGCCGTGGGTGCGCATGTTCACCGGCATGCCATCGACGAAGCCGGCGAAATCGGTGCCATGATCGAGGTTGAAGCCGCGCAGGAAATATTGGTTGGCCTTGCCCGTGCCGGAATGCTGCGTGGCGATGACGCCGGGCACGGTTTCGACCAGCTCCCCCACGCGCAATATCGGCCGCTTCTCCAAATCGGCATAGCCGACGACGCCCTGCGATCCGGCGGTGGCGATGCCGATCTGCGCCTGGGCGCGGCCCCAGACCACGATGGCTTCGGCGCTTTCCTGCGGGGGTGCCGTCTCCGCTGCGATGGCCGGCGATCCGCTGAGGCCGATCGCCAGCACCATGGCCGCGGGCGAGGCCATTTTCAGGAAACCGGAAATGTGCATCTGCTCCTGCCGAATGGGGAATGGGCGAAAGGCGGTCAGGCGAGGCCGAAGCCGGTCGCGCGTTCGACCATCCAGAAGGCGCCGAGCGTGCCGACGCCATAGAGCGCCGCCTTGCGGACCGGCTGGCTGAGCGAGACGGTGCGCAGCCCCGCCATGATCGCGGTGACGGCCGCCACGAAGATGAGCTGGCCGGCCTCGACCCCGATGTTGAAGAAAATGAGGCTCGGCACCCGCTCGCCGCGCGACACGCCGAGTTCCCCGAGGGCGCTGGCGAAGCCGAGGCCGTGGAGCAGGCCGAACAGCGACACCACCGTCATGTGCCGGCGGAGCACGCTGGGGGAGGGGATATGGCCGCTGGCATGTAGCGCCTCGCGCGCCATGAAGGCGATCGACAGCGCGATCGCGGCCTCCACCGGGGGGATGGGGATGTTGACCAGTTCGAAGAAGGCCATGGCCAGCGAGACGGAGTGGCCGAGGGTGAAGGCCGTCACCAGCCCGATCAGCTCGCGGCCGCGCGCCAGCAGGCAGAGGCAGAGCACGAAGGCGAGGTGATCCCATCCCAGCCAGATGTGCAGCACGCCCTGCGCCAGGAACCCGCGCGCGATCTCCATGACGGGGCGATCGGTGGCGGCGGTTTCGCCGATGGGCACGGCGACGCCTTTTTCATCGCCGGTCAGGCTGCGATCGACCTGCGCGCCCATGATGTTGGTGACGAAGCTGGCGCCATCGACCTTCCACGGTGCCTGGATCACATCGGTGGTGCGGATCGCCCGGTCGCAGGTGAATTCGAAGGAGTAGCGCGCGCGTCCGCCCGCCGTCTGCCGGCTGGAGGAAGCCTGCCTGCAGCCTTCGGGCCAGATCACCGGGGCGGGCGAGCTGACGGCTTCGGGAACGGCGGCGGTGAATTCGTAGCTGTCCGGCTCCTCCCCGCGCGCGAGGCTGAACTCGCCCGACAGGAAGATATCGGCGCGGGCCGGCGCGGCCGCGATCGTCGCGGCCGCCAACGCCAGCGCGGCGAGCCTAGCGATCGATCCGAACATCGAATTTCTCCTTGAGCTTGGCCACTTCGCGATCGACCACCGAATTGGTCGCGGCCATCATGAAATCCTGGCGCACCTGATCGCGGATCTGGGCATAGGGCATCAGCGACGGGGCAAAGCTCCGATCCTTGCGGACGAAATGCCACCCGCGCGGCGAGCGGACGGGGCCGAACCAGGCGCCGTCGGGCGCCTTGCGCAGCCGTTCGACGAAGGGCTGGCCGAAGATGCCGCGCACCATGCTCTCGCCATATTGGGGATAATCGCGGCCGAGCCAGAAATCGTCGCCGCCGACCCGCTGGCCGGCATTGAGCGCGGCCAGCACCGCCGCCGGATCGGCGGGCGCCGCGGAATAGAAGACCTGCGAGAAGCTGATCTTCGGCTCCGCCTGATAGCGTTTCAGATTGTCCGAATAATAATCGACGAGCTGTTCCTCGGTCGGCTCCGGCGGGGCGCCGGCGATGAGGTAGCGCACCTTGTCCGTCAGATGCTTGCGGGTCTGGCTGTCGGTAAGGTGCATGCCGCGGGCGATCGCCTCGCGGAACAATAGTTCGTCGGCGATGAAATTGTCGCGCATCCGCGCCTTGTCCGCCTCGCTCGCCTTGCGGCCGGCCAGCATCTCGAACTCCTCGACCTGCGCGGCCTGGATTTCGCGGCTGTAGTGGACGGGCTCCTTCCGGCTCGCCTCGATCGCGTGATAGGCGGCGAAGAAGCCGCCGCCGACGATGAGGAAGGCGAAGAGCGGATCGCGCACGATCGCGCCCATCCTGCGGCGCAGTCCCGCGGGGTCCGGCCAGGGCGGACCCGTCACCCGTGCGGCGGTGCCATCCTGCTTCTGCTCGGTCGCTATCAAGGTTGCGCCCCCGTTCGAATGCCACCTTCGCGCCCGGTTTTCCGGTGGCGTCGGCGCTTGTCGGGGCGATCCTATCGAGGTCGGCAGGGCGGCCGCCTACGTCAAATGACGCATATCGAGCGGAGCCCGCCCTTTCCTAGCGTTCGCGCCATCCCGGCAGGGGGTGTGCCCGCCATCCGGCGGTGCGCTTAGGGAGTAGCGAAATGGCCTTTCAATCGTCCAAGATCCTGGCTCTCGCCGTGTCGGGCCTCGCGCTGGCGCTGGCGTCCTGCTCGGGCGGCGGCGCGGATGGCGCGGCCAAGGGCGATGGCGTCGCGGTGGGCGTGCTTCAGTCGCTGACCGGCACGATGGCGATCAGCGAGATCACCGTGAAGAATGCCGAAATGCTGGCGATCGACGAGATCAATGCCGCCGGCGGCGTGCTGGGCAAGAAGATCACGGCGCTGGTGGAGGACGGGGCCTCCGACCCTTCCACCTTCGCCCAGAAGGCGTCGAAGCTGATCGAGGATGGTGGCGTCGCCACCGTCTTCGGCGGCTGGACGTCGGCCAGCCGCAAGGCGATGCTGCCGGTGTTCGAGCGGACCGGCAACCTGCTCTGGTATCCCGTCCAGTTCGAAGGCAATGAATGTTCGCCCAACATCATGTATTCGGGCGCGCAGCCCAACCAGCAGGCGCTGCCCGCGCTCGAATGGGCGGTGAAGCAGGGATATAAGAGCTATTTCCTGGTGGGATCGGACTATGTCTATCCCCGCACCGCCAACCTGATCCTGAAGAAGCATATCGAGAAGGGCGGCATGGCGGTGGCCGGCGAGGCCTATGTGCCGCTGGGCGGGACCGACTTTTCGGGCGTGATCGCGAAAATCCAGTCCGCTAAGCCTGCGATCGTCATCAACACGCTGAACGGCGACAGCAACGTCGCCTTCTTCAAGCAGATGCAGGCGGCCGGCCTCAGCCCCAAGACGTTGCCGGTGATGTCCTTCTCCATCGGCGAGCAGGAAGCGCAGGCGATGGGCGCGGCACTGGTCGAGGGCAGCTACGCTACCTGGAATTATTTCCAGAGCCTCGCCTTGCCGGACAATGCGCGGTTCATCGAGGCCTATCGCAAGAAATTCGGCGCGGATGCCGCGATCACCGATCCGATGGTGCACGGTTATCTGAATGTCTGGGCGTGGAAGGCGGCGGCCGAGAAGGCCGGCGGCTTCGATCCGGAAGCGGTGCGCAAGGCGGCCGCGGCGCTCGGCGGCTTCGACACGCCGATGGGCAAGGTGAGCTTCGCGCCCAACCAGAGCCTGGTGCAGAAGGCCTATGTCGGCAAGCTCAAGGGCGACGGCCAGTTCGAGATCATCGCCGATTCCGGCGCGGACATCGCGCCCGAGCCCTATGACCCGCTCGCCTTCCCCGGCAAGACGTGCAAGCTCTGACCGGCCGGCTCGATCGGAGGCGGCGATGGACAGCCTGCTTTTCCTGACACAGCTCTTCAACGGCGTTTCGGTTGCGTCGCTTTACCTGCTGGCGGCGCTGGGGCTGGCGCTCAGCTTCGGCCTGATGCGTGTCATCAACATGGCCCATGGCGAGATGCTGATGCTGGGCGGCTATCTCGCCTATCTCACCCTGATCGTGGTGCCGGGGCCGCTGGCCATCCTGATCGCGATCCCTGTGGCGTTCGCCGGCGCGGCGCTGATGGGGGGCGTGGTGCAGACGGCGCTCATCAGCCGGCTGGCCCAGCGCCCGCTGGATACGCTGCTGGCGACATGGGGCGTGAGCCTGATCCTGCAGCAGGCGGCGCGCGACATATTCGGGGCGATCGGCGTGGAGGTGCGGGCGCCGGACTGGCTGGGGGGCGGCATGGCGGTCGGCGGCGTCAACCTGCCTTCGACGCGGCTGTTCATCATCGCCGTCACCATCGCGGTGCTCGCCGGGATCGCGCTGCTCCTGAAGCGATCGCGGATCGGCCTCCTCGTCCGCGCGGTGAACCAGGATCGGATGATGGCGGGCGCGGTGGGCATAGATGTGCGCCGCGTCGACCTCATGGTCTTCTGCCTCGGCTCCGGCATCGCCGGGCTGGCGGGCGTGGTGCTGGCGCTGCTCGGGCCCGTCACGCCCAATGTGGGGCAGAGCTACATCATTCCCGCCTTCCTGGTGGTGGTGATGGGCGGGCTCGGCAGCCTTGTCGGCACCACCGTGGCGGCGCTGATCCTGGGGTTGTTCTCCGCGCTCGCGCAGATCTTCGTCGACGTCAGCATGGCGCAGGTGCTGCTCTTGCTGTTCGTGATCCTCTTCCTCCAGGCGCGCCCGCAGGGCGTGATCGCCATACGCAGCCGGGCGCTCGATGCCTGACGCCGCGATCGCCATCCCGCCACGGGCGACGGAGCGCCGCCTGCCGGGCGCGCGGCTCCGCCGCTTCGTCCCCTGGGCGCTCCTCGCGCTCGCCATTGCCGCGCCCTTCCTGCTTTCGGCCTATAATCTCAACCTGCTCGCCCGTTTCATGGCGATGGCGATCCTCGCCCTGGGGCTGGTGCTGATCTGGGGCCATGGCGGCATATTGAGCCTGGGGCAAGGCGTGTTCTTCGGCCTGGGCGGCTACGCCATCGCCATGCACATGAAGCTGGCCGATCTGCCGGCGGGCGAGCTGCCCGATTTCATGGTGTGGAGCGGGCGGGAAAGCCTGCCTTTCTGGTGGCAGCCCTTCGCCAGCCCCGCTTTCACGCTGGCGGCGATCCTGATCGTGCCCGCGCTGGTGGCGGCGCTGTTCGCCTGGGCGGTGTTCCACCGGCGCGTCGGCGGCACTTATTTCGCCCTGATCACGCAGGCGCTGGCGCTCGCCTTCGCGACGCTGCTGACCAGCCGGCAGGATGTGACCGGCGGCTTCAACGGGCTGACCGATTTCTACAGCGTCTTCGGCTTCGGCCTCTCGCGCCCGGCGGTGGCGAAGGGGCTTTACTGGGTGACGCTGGCGATCCTCTGCCTCGCCTTCATCGGCCTCAGGCTGCTGCTCGCCTCGCGCTTCGGCATGCTGCTGCGCGCGGTGCGCGACGGCGAGAACCGGGCGCGTTTCCTGGGATACAGCCCGACGCCGTTCAAGGTGGTCGCCTTCGCGATCGCGGGGCTGCTGGCCGGTGTCGCGGGGGCCTTGTTCACGCTCCATGCCGGCGTCGTCGCGCCCGCGCTGGTGGGTGTGGTGCCGTCGATCGAGATGGTCGTGTGGGTGGCGATCGGCGGGCGATACAGCCTGGCAGGCGCGATCCTGGGGGCGCTGGCCGTGAACCTCGCGCGCGACGGCATATCCAGCGCCATGCCCGAATTGTGGCTCTACCTGATCGGCGCGCTGTTCATCCTGGTCGTGACCTTGCTGCCCAACGGGCTCGCGGGCTTCGCCAGGGCGCGTTTCGGCGGGGAGGGACGGGCATGACCGGATCGGCGGTGGCGGACCTGCTGCTCGCGGTCGATGGTGTGACCGTCGACTTCGACGGCTTCAAGGCGCTCGATAATTTCAGCCTGACGCTCCAGCGCGGCGAGACGCGGGTGGTGATCGGCCCGAACGGGGCCGGCAAGTCCACGCTGTGCGACACGATCATCGGCCGCGTCCGGGCCACCGACGGCCGCATCCTCTTCCGCGGCGAGGATATCGGCCGCCTGCCCGAGCAGCAGATCGTCGCGCGCGGCATCTGCCGCAAGTTCCAGGCGCCGGGCGTGCTGCCCAATCTGAGCGTGGCGGACAATCTGGCGCTGGCCGCGCGGCGCGACCGGCGCTGGTGGAAGAGCTTCGGCTTCGGCATCCCGGTCGGGGAGCGGGCCATGGTGGAAGAGACGCTGGACCTGATCGGGCTGGCGGACCGGCGGGCGGTGATGGCGGGGCTGCTCGCCCATGGCGAGAAGCAGTGGCTGGAGATCGGCATGGTGGTGGCGACGGGGGCCGAGCTGCTGCTGCTGGACGAGCCAACGGCGGGCATGGGGCCGGCGGAGACCAGCCGGACCGCCGATCTGATCCGCGATCTGGGCGCCGACCGCGCGGTGCTGGTGATCGATCATGACATGAGCTTCGTCGATCAGCTCGCCGCGTCCGTCACGGTGATGCACCAGGGCCGGTTCCTGAAACAGGGCAGCGTCGCGGAGGTGCGCGCCGACCCGGAGGTCGCGGCCGTCTATCTGGGGCATGCGGCATGAGCGGGGCGCTGCTTTCGACGGAGGGGCTGGCCAGCGCCTATGGCCAGAGCCAGGTGCTGTGGGATGTCGGGATCGAGCTTGCGCCCGGCACCGCGACGGCGCTGATCGGGCGCAACGGCGTCGGCAAGTCCACCCTGCTCGGCGCGATCGCCGGCACGCGATCCGCGACGGCGGGGAGGATCGTCTTCGAAGGCGCGGACATCACCGGCCTGCCGGCCTATCGGCGCGCGCGCGCGGGGATCGGCTATGTCCCGCAGGGGCGCCATATCTTTCCCCACCTGACGGTGATGGAGAATCTGGAAACCGGCCTTTCGGCCGGCGGCGGCCGGGTTGGCGGCAATGCCCGCGTGCCGCAGCACATCTTCGATCTTTTCCCCAAGCTGCACGCCATTCGCGATCGCAAGGGCGGTTTCCTTTCGGGCGGCGAGCAGCAGCAGCTCGCCATCGGCCGCGCGCTGGCGGGCGCGCCGCGCCTGCTGCTGCTGGACGAACCGACCGAGGGCATCCAGCCCAATGTCGTGCAGCAGATCGAGGCGGCGCTGCGCACCGTGCGCGACACGCTGGGCATGACGATCCTGATCGTCGAGCAATATCTGGATTTCGTCTGGCGCTTCGCCGACGGCTATTGCGCGATGCAGGGCGGGCGCATCGTCGGGCGCGGCAGCACGGCGACGGAGACGGCCGCGGAAGTCGCCCACCTCGTCCAGATATGAGGAGCGGCCCGATCCGGTTCAGGCCGAACCGGATCGGGCCTCGGGGCTCCCTTGCCTGCCCGCCATTTCCGGGGGGCCGCCGCGTCGCCCGGCCCCCCGGCATCAGGATCGGCGATGCCCGCTTACTTGGCGAGCGGCTGGCCGCTTTCGCCCTTGCGGTCGAGGATGCCGGTGAGGCGGAGCAGGGAGATGGAGGGCGCGCCTTCGTCCAGCGTGATCCAGGCGAGATGGTCCATCTCGCCCGGCCCGTGCTGGTGGGAAACCGCGCCGGCGGTGCCCATCGTCAGATAATCGCGGCCGTTGCGGACCTCATGAGCATAATAATGGTTGTGCCCGGCGATCACCGTATAGTTGCGGCTGCCCAGCGCCGCCTCGATCCGGTCGAATTCGGCGGAATGGAGCTTCCACGCCGGCTTGTGCATCAGCACGAAGGTCCAGCGCGCATCCTTGTGCCGCTTCAGCGTATCGAGCGCCCAGTCCACCTGCTTCTGGCTGAAGCGCGCGCCTTCCAGCGCGGCCATGGCGGGATCGGTCTCACCCGCCGTCCGCTTGGCGTTCACGCCGGCCAGCGCCGCCTTCAGCTTCTCCTCGGTGCCGGCCGGATCGGTCTTCATCTGCGCCGCCAGCGCGTGGAACTGGGCGGCGAATTCGGGGGACATGTCGCGGGGCGGATCCTCGGTATCGAGGATCAGGAACAGCGCGCCCTTATAGGTGAAGGCGTAATAAGGCTCGCCCCGCTTGGCGCGCCACACGTCCAGCATCGCCTGATTGCCCAGGTCATGATTGCCGGCGACGTAGAAGAAGGGAATGCGGATTTCGCCGATCGCCTTTTCGATCGCGCCCCATTCCTCGGCAAGCTCCCCGGCGTCGGCGGTATAGCCTTCGACCAGATCGCCGACATTGATGAGGAATTCGGGCTTCAGCCCGTCCGCCTGCTTCACCGCCTGTTCGAACACGCCGGGCCGGGCGAGGCCGGTGCGGTCGCCGATCACGGCGAAGCGGATCGCATCCGGCCGGGTGGCGGGCGCCTGCGTCCACGGCGCCGGGCTGGCCTTGTCCGGCATGTCCGGCTGGAAGGCGGGCTGCGGGCCGGCGGTGGCGGCTGTTGCCGCCAGCAGCGCGGCGGCGGCCAGAAGGGAGGATCGGATCATGGCATCTCTTCTCATGTTTTGGGGAATCAGAAGGCGAAGCGGGCTTCGACCGCGAAGGTGCGGGGCTCGTTGATCAGCGACAGGATGGTGCCCGGATCGCGGGCGTTGGACGCCCGCTGACGCATCAGCGCGCCGCGCTCGTCGAACAGGTTCTTGGCGATCAGGGAGACGGTGAGGCCGGTGTCGGGCAGCTCCACGCCGATCCGTCCGTTCACGATCGCCAGCGAATCCGCCTTCTGCTGCGGCGTATCGGTGATCTCGGTATAGAAATCCGATTTCCAGCCGATATTGGCCGATGCCTTCAGGTTCAGCCGGTCGGTCAACGGAATTTCGGTGTCGGCATAGACGGATGCGGAATTGGCCGGCGCATTGGGCAGCGGCCGCCCGGTCAGATCCTGCGAGCAGCCGTTGGGCTGGGCGTGGAGCTGGTCGACCGTGCACGGCGCATTCACGAAGCGGCGATAATGCGCGTCGAGATAGGCGTAGGAGGCGCCCAGCCGCATGCCGCGCATGGGCTGCACCGATATCTCCGCCTCGAAGCCCTGCGAGACCGCCTTGGCGGCGTTCATCGTGTCGACCGCGCCGGCGGTGTTGGTGGCGGAAACCTGCAGGTCGTCGAAATTGGTGCGGAACGCGGCCAGCGTGGCATAGCCGATGCCGAAATCATATTTGGCGCCGATTTCGAAGGCGAGCGCCTTCTCCTTGCCGAAGGCGGTGGCGGGCAGCAGGCTGGAGGCGTTGAAGCCGCCCTGCTTGGTGCCGGTCTGCACCGTGCCGTAGAGCAGCACCCGGTCCCACGGGCGATATTCGATGCGGCCGGCGGGCTGGAGGTTGCCGTCGCTCATCGAACCATCGTCCGCCGGCGTGCCGGGCAGCGCGAGGAAGGCGCCGTAGACGCCCTGCATGGTGCCGGCGAGCAGCTGCTCCACCGTCAGCCCCGGCGCGATCTGGAAGCCGGGCACGGGCACGACCGCCGCATAGCTTGCGACCGAGGCGAAGATATTTCCGTTCAGGTCCAGCGATCGATCGAAACCGCGCCGGATGCTGTTCCTGTCCCAGCTGTAGCGCAGGCCCGCCGTCACGCTCAGCTTGCTCGTCAGGTCGTAGCTCAGCTCCGCGAAGGCCGCCCAGCTCTTGCCCTTCTGGTCGAACGGGCTGGCGAGGATCAGAGTATTGGCTTCGTCGAAACCCTGCGGCGAGGGGAGCAGCGCGGCGGGGATGCCGTTGCCGATCAGGGCCGCGCGCACGCCTTGCCCGACCCCGGTGAAGTTCAGCGCGGAATAGCCGCGCCGCTTGGTCCAGGTCATGTCGCCATAGGCGCCGACGATGTAGCGCAACGGCCGGTCGTCGGCCGATGTCAGCCGGATTTCCAGCGTCGCCGCCTCGTTACGGGTGGGGTTGGCCTGCAGCAGCGTGTCGATCGGCAGCGCATCGCCGCGCCGCAGGACGTGGTGGAAATTGGTGTAGCCGGCGATGATCGACAGCGTGTCACCATTGCCGATCTCCTGCTCCAGATCCGCCGTGGCGATATGCGCGCGGGTGCCGACCAGCGCATCGACATTGTAGATGCCCGATTGGCCCGAATAGACGCGATCGTCGAGCTCGGTCTCGATGCCGTTGAAGGCGGGGTTTACCGCATCGGCCGGGCCGACGGAGGTGAGCTGGCGGGTGTAGCCATGCTCATCATCCTGAAACCATTCATATTTCAGCTTCAGCCGCGTGGTGTCGCCCAGGTCGATGGTGCTCTTGGCGCGGACCGCATAGGTGCGCTGCTTGCCGCCGTCGCTCTTGCCCGGCGCCAGATCGTCCAGATATCCGCCGCGCCGGCGCACCATGCCGGCCAGGCGGAAGCTCACATCGTCGTTGATCCCGCCGGTGACGGCGCCGGTCGCCTCGAACAGGTCCAGGCTGCCGCCCTGCGCGGTTACGAAGCCGCCGAAATCATGGGAGGGATCGGCGGTGCGGAGGCTGACGACGCCCGACAGCGCATTCTTGCCGAACAGCACGCCCTGGGGGCCGCGCAGCACCTCGATGCCGCCCATGTCGTAGAAGGGAGTCAGCGCGTTGCGCGATTTCGAAGTGTAGACCCCGTCATTGTAGAAGCCGACCGCGCTTTCGAAATCGTCGAGCCCCGGCGATCCCAGGCCGCGTATCGCGATCTGGTTGATTTGCGCGCTCTTGATGAAGGTCAGGCTGGGCGCGAACATCGTCAGGTCGCGCGCGTCCTGCGCGTCGATCGATTGCAGCCGCTCGGCCGAGAATGCGGTGACGGAGGCGGAGGTCTCGGTAATCGCCTGCTCGCGCCGCTGCGCGGTGACGATGATCTCGTCCGCCGCATTTTCCCGGGCGGCCTGCCCGCCATCGCCGCCGTCCGCGTTCGCTACCTGCGCCGCGGCCGGCGCGCTTGCCAGCAGCATCGCCGCGCACCCGCCCAGCAGCATTCCGAGGCGCCTCGGCGCCTTCGTCCCCTCAGTCATTTCTCTCTCCCCGTTATGAGGACGGAACCTGTCATGGCAATACATTTGTATCAATCCCCGTTTGGAAGCTCGGCGCTTCCGATAGAGAGAAAATCCTGCATATATGTGACATTCATAAGTCAATCGGGACTCGATATGCGGGGAGTGGCATTAGGAAAGATACGATCGTATTGATTATTGGAGCCGGTTCCGCCCGCCTGCTATGAGCGGCCGATGGCGATCGTGACGACGGTGGATCTGATTCTCGATGCGGGCCTCGCGGTCCTGGCCGAAGCCGGCCCGGAAGGGGCGAGCGTGCGCGGCATCGCCGATCGCGCCGGCGTGCCCGCCGCGACCTTGCAGCATCATTTCGCCAGCAAGCAGGCGCTGCTGAAGGCGATCTACGCCCGCGCGGCGGACCGGCATGTCGCGGCCACGGCCACGGCCCTTTCGGCCTTTGCGGGCCTCGCCGCCTTGCCCGTGCCGGATACGGAGCTGGCGATCGCGCTGCTGCGCACCTGGCTGGGCGAAGCGGAGCGAGCGACCGCCGGCATCCTCCACCTGCTGGCCCAGGCGGCGCGCGACGGGACCTACGCGCCGATGGCGCGCGACTGGGAGGCCCGCATGGTCGCCGCGATGGCCGGCGAAGCGGGCCTGCCGGCGGACATGGCGGGCTTCGTGCTGGAACTGATCGTCGGGGTGGCGCTGGCGAGCGCGCCTCATGCCTTCCGGGTCGAGAAGGACGTGCTCGATCGCGAGCTGCTCCTCTTCGTTTTCGGCCGGCGGGATGCCGATGCCGGCGGCTGGCTGCGCGCCTTCCGCGACCGGGAAAAGCGGCGCGATCCGGGCGACGCCGATCGCGCCGTTTCGGGGGATGTCGCCCGCGCGGTGCTGGATGCCGGCATCCGCATGATGGCCGAATCGGGCGGCGACGCGCTCAGCTACCGCAAGGTGGCGGCGCGGGCGGCGGTCGCGCCGTCATCGGTGCTCTACAATTTCCCGACCCGCCAGCATCTGGTGATGGCGATCTACGAGGATATCCATCGCCGCTTCACCCGATCGGTCCCCGCCGGCCGGCTGGAGAGCGCGGGGCTGGTCGACCGGGTGGTCGCCATGTTCCCGCCGATGATCACCCGGCAGATGGCCGGCGAGGTTCCGCTCGTCCTCGCATCCTGCGAATTGTTCCTGGCCGGCTGGCGCGATCCGGAACTGGCCCACCAGGCCTGGTCGATGCGGCTGGCGCGCGGGCAGGTGCGCGACGATGCCGGCGCCACGCCCAATGAGGACCTGCTCTCGCACTTCCTGTCCCTGTGGACGATCGGCCTCGGCATGCTCCACCTCTCCCGTGATCCGGCGGAACGGGAAGGGCATATCGTCGCCCGGATGCGGGCAGGGGCGGTGCTGGCCCGCCTCGGCTGAGCGCGCCGCCCCCGCTTCACTCGCCGGGGCGATAACGCCGCCCGATATGCCCGGCCAGCTCGTCCGGGTAGAAATAGACCGGGCGCAGCTTGCCCTCGGCATAGAGCCGGGCCTGATCGGCGAAGTGCGGGGATGCCGGATCGCCGCTCTCGCCGCCCGCGCTCACCGCCCAGGCGCGGATGCGCGGGCCGAATTCCACGGTGGCGACGAAGCTGTTGCCGCGCGTGCCATAATAGCGCTTCGTCCCCGGATAGCGCTTCGCCCCGAACGCCGCGAGCGATCCCCATTGCGATGCGGTGAAGGGCACCGCGATGCTGGGCCTGGCATCGTCGAAAACCTGCTCGATCGCGCCGTCGTTGCGCTGGTATCGGTTGATCTCGCCCCACGGCACCCGCCAGCCGCCGAAATCCTGCGTCAGCCGCGCCACGGCGGCGCGCAGCGCGGCCAGCCGCTCCGTATCGCTCGCCCGCGTCGCCATATAATCCCACACCGAAAGCCCGGCATCCTTGGCGGGGCCCGCGGCGGGCTCCCACATCGCCTCGCCCCAGAACACCGCCAGCGACGTGGCCTCGCTCTCCAGTCCCCAGCGATGGTCCCAGCCGCGCAGCAGGCCGATCGGCCCGGCCAGCGCCGGATCGGGCGCGCGGTCATAGGCGGCGACCAGGCCGGGGATCAGCCGCGCGAAGGCGGTGAGATAGGGATCGTAAGCGGCCGCGATCAGCGTTTCGGGCGTGAACCGCGCCTGCGCGTTCAGCACCCGCTCGGCATGCGGCCCGCGCGGATTTTCGCCCACCTGATCCATGTAGCGGGGATAATCCGCCGCCCTGGGGCTGTCCTTGCCGGCGGCCGTCCACGGCCAGTTGTTGGTGTTGAAGGCCCAGCCATTCTTCGGGTTCACTGCCTGCGGCAGGCTGGCCAGGCTGTGCAGCCCCTTCCAGTCGGTCGCCGGATCGCTGCCGTCCACGGGGCGGCGATAGTCGAAGCGATCGTCGCGGACCGGCACGAACTGGGGATGGAGATAGGCGATGTCCCCATCGGCGCTCGCGAACAGCGTGTTGTTGGAGGAATTGGCCTTGCGTTCGGCCACCTTCAGGAAGCCCGCATAATCGCGCGCCTTGGTGCGCAGATAGCTCTGCTCCAGCGCCGGCACCGGCCGGTTCATCAGGGCGGTGGCGATCCATTTGCCGTCCGCCTCGCGCACGATCGGCCCGTGATGCGTGGCATAGGTGGTGAAGCTGCGCTCGGCCATCGTCCCGTCCGCCACGCGATAGGCCAGCCGGATCGTCCTTTCGGCAACGGGGCGCAGCGCCTTGCCGTAGCGATAGGCGAGCCCGCCGTCCGGCCGGCGCACGATCGTCTCGGCGAACTCGTCGACATTGTCGATCCCGCTCGACGTGTGCATCCAGCCGATCCGGTCGTTGAACCCCTGATAGATGAAGAACTGGCCCCAGGTGGCCGCGCCATAGGCGTTCAGCCCCTCGCCGCTCTTCACCTGCTGCTCGGCGCGGAAGAAGAAGCTGGTGTGCGGGTTGATCAGCAGCAGCGCGTGGCCGTCCTTCGTGTGGCCGGGCGCGATGGCGATGCCGTTCGATCCTTGCGGCTCGCGATAGAGGAGGCCCTTCTCGTCGGCCGTCATGGCGATCTGCTTCCTGCCGTAAAAGGCTTCGAGCTGGCTCAGCGGCACCCGCTCCACATCGCCGCCGATGCTGCCTTCGGTGAAGCTCAGCGCCATCCACGGCTCGAAACGGCGGATCACGCGGGGGCGGACATCGGGATGGGTGGCGAGATAATGGTTGAGGCCATCCGCCCAGGCCTGCATCAGCGCCTTCAGCCATTGCGGGCTGCGCGCATAATCGGCCTTCAGCCGTTCGGGATCGACGAACAGGCGCTGGCGCAGATCCTGCCAGATCGCCTTTTCGCCCTCGGCTTCCGCCAGCCGGCCGAGATTGACCAGATAGTTGGTCTCGATCCGGTTGAAGTCGTCCTCGGCCTGGGCATAGATCATGCCGAACACGGCGTCCGCATCGGTCTTGCCGTCGATATGGGCGATCCCCCAATCGTCGCGGGTGATGGTGACATTGCCGATATGCGCGGCGGGATCGGCCAGGGCCGATGCGGCGAAACCGAAAGCGAGCAGGGGAAAGGCAAGGCGGCGGGCGGAGCGGACGATGGCAGGCATGCCCGTCCGCTAGAACGCGCGGCGCCTCATCGCAATGGCGCGCGACCGGGGATGGGGCAGCCGCACCCCCCATCCCATTCGCCTCGGGCTGCCGGTCAGCGGCTTCCGGTTCGATCGGCAACCAGCGCGATCGCCTGATCGACCAGCTGGGCGATGCGCGCCGGGGGAAGCGGGCGTCGCAGGATGGCGACATGGTAGGTCACGCTGCCGATCAGCGTGTGGCAGGCGAATTCGATGTCCGCCAGCGCGGCGGCCGGGGCCAGCCGCCGGAACTCGCGGATGTAGAAGGTCCGTTCCTGATCGGCATGCCGGCCGATCGCCGCCGCCAGATCGGGCAGGTGCGCGATCGTGAAGCCCAGCTTCAGGATCGCCTGGCCCCGCTCGCCCGAAAGATAGTCGGCGGCTGCGCTGGCATGGCCGATCAGGATATTGCGGGGGGATTCGCCGGCGGCGAAACCCGGTTCGATCGCTCGCGAGGTTTCGTGCAGGATCGCCGTGATCAGCTCGTCCTTGGAAGCGAAGCGCCGATAGAGGGTGGCGCGGCTGCACCCGGCCAGCTCGGCGATCGCCTCGAAGGTCAGCCCCTCATAGCCCTTGTCGGCCAGGACGCGCCATGCCGCGTCCCGGATCGTCGCATCCTTCTGCGTGTCGCGCGGCCGGCCGCGGCCGCGCGTGATGCCTGCATCCATTATTTCGCTCGCCATTTCCGTGCAGCTTTCGTGCAGCAAATCTGTCATAGAATAACGATACACGCCCGTCTCGTAAATGGTCCATGGAGATCGGGTCGTGCGCAAGTTCCTTTTTTCTTCCAGCCTGTTGATATTGGCGGCGGCGCAGGCTCACGCCGCGCCGGAAGCAGCTCCCGCCCCGGATGCGATGGGCGGCGACATCATCGTCACCGCGCAGAAGCGCGAACAGCGAATCACCGATGTTCCCATGTCGATCAGCGCTTACGGCTCCGGCTTCCTCGACCAGATCGGCGGCACCGAGCTTTCCAAGATATCGGCCATCACCCCCGGCTTCGTCATCCAGTTGCAGGACAAGTTCGCCCCCGGCTTCTCCGTGCGCGGCATCACCTCCAACGAATTCTCCCCCCAGGCGGAACAGCGCGTCGCCGTGTTCCAGGATGGCGTCGCGGTGGTGCAGACCGCCTCGGCCTATGGCGAGCTGTTCGACATCGACCGCGTCGAGGTGGAGAAGGGGCCGCAATCCACCCTCCACGGTCGCTCCGCGCTCAACGGCGGCGTCTCGATCTTCCAGAAGCGGCCGACCGACGATCTCTCGGTCGAGCTCAAGGCCGGCGGCGGCAATTATGATTATTACAGCCTGCAGGGCGTGGTGAACCTGCCGGTCAGCGACACGCTCGGCATCCGTTTCGGCGCGCTCAAGCGCAAGCGCGACGGCTTCGTCAAGGACAGCGACGGCCGCGGCACCTACAACGCGCTCGACGCCCAGGCCTATCGCTTCGCGGGCAAGTGGGAACCGACCAGCGATTTCAGCTTCAACCTGATCGCCACCTATGACGTGGACGACACCAAGGGCGGCGTTCCCTTCAAGTCGCGCACCTTCCTGCCGCTCGATCAGGCGACCGGCGCGGTGGTCGGCGATCTTCGCTTCTGGACGCCCACCCACCTCGATACCTTCGGCACCTTGCCCTCGCCTTATTTCCATCGCGAGATCGTCGGCATCAGCGGCACGGCGGACTGGCGCCTGAACGATCGCCTCAGCTTCACCTCGATCAGCGGCTATCGCTGGTTCGATGCCTGCCAGTCGGGCGATAATGACGGCACGCCGACCAACCTGATCGCCTATCATCAGTGCAACGACGGCAAGCAATATTCGGAGGAGCTGCGCCTCAACTTCAAGGATGTCGGCATCTTCGAAGGCTTCATCGGCGGCAGCGTGTTCCATGCCAATAACGGCATGAGCATGGAGATGGGATATGACGAGCGTGCGATGGCGCTGCTGCTGGGCGGCACCTTGCAGAATCTCGCCCCGCGCGGCCTCACCAATGCGGAGATCAACGCCCTGCTCGGGCCGGCCGCCAATGTGCTGAAGGCGTTCCAGCTCGATCAGCAGATCACCGGCGCCAAGATCACCACCTACGATATCTTCGCGGATGTGACCGCCCACCTCACCGACCGGCTGGAATTGTTCGCCGGCGCGCGCGCGACGTGGGACAAGAAGGATCTCACCCTCCAGGGCCTCACCCCGCTCGGGCCGTCCAGCCTCACCGGCGGCGGCCTGCTGCTCCAGCCCACGCCCGGCAACGCGGTGCTGACCGGCAGCAACAGCTCCAGCAACGTCACCGGCCGCGCGGGCCTGCGCTTCAAGCTGACGCCGGACGTCAATCTCTACGCGGTCTACGGCATTGGCAAGCGGCCGGAGGTGCTGCAGCTCAACCCCACCACGCCGGCGCAACTGATCCCCACGGAGACGCTGAAATCGGCGGAGGCGGGCGTCAAGTTCCGCCTGCTGGGCGGCCGCCTGGTCGGCGATGCCTCGGTCTATCATTATGAATATGAGAATTTCCAGACGCTGGGCCTGAAGGACGGCATCGTCGCCACGGTGAATGCCGGCAAGGCGGACGCCACCGGCTTCGAGGCGCAGCTGAGCTACGAGCTCACCCCCGGCATCTCGGTCTTCGGCAGCTACGGCTATAACCATGCCCGCTTCCGCGCCGGCCTTTATGACGGCAACATGTTCCGCAACAGCCCCGATCACAAGTTCGCGATCGGCGGCAATTTCGAGGCGCCGTTGAAGGGCGGCACGGTCGCCTTCGCGCCGCTCTACAGCTGGCAGTCCAAGATGTTCTTCTTCGAGGATAATGACCGGCTCGATCTGCAGCAGCGCGTGCCGGCGGCCTATTCCGATCGCGTTGTCGATGAATTCCAGAACGGCTACGGCCTGTTGAGCGCGCGGATCACCTTCACCCCGCGCGACAAGAAATGGTCCTTCGCGCTGGTCGGCGACAACCTCACCGACAAGAAGTTCCTCGTCGATGCCGGCAATACCGGCGATTATTTCGGCATCCCCACCTTCATCGCCGGATCGCGCCGCACCTATCGCGCCGAATTCGGCGTCACCTTCTGATTTCCCTGCAAGGAGAAAGCATGATGTCCCGATATATGCGCCTGTTCCGCGGCTGCGCCCTGATCGCCACCGTGCTGGCGACGGCGCCGCTCGCCGCCAAGGATGGCAGCTTCACCATCGCGGTGATCCCCGACACGCAGAATTATGTCGATTACACGCACCAGACCGCCGAGGGCTTTCCCTTCGACGCGCGCGACATGTTCATGCAGCAGCTGCAATATGTCGCCGACAATGTGGAGAGCGCGGGCGGCGACATCGCCTTCGTGACGGCGCTGGGCGACGTGTGGCAGCACCAGACGATCGCCATGGACCCCGATCATGCCAAGCGCGGTTTCAAGCGGGCGGCTAATCCCATGCTCGACGCCCATTTCGCGCCGACCGAGAAGGTGAAGTCGGTGGAGATGCCCGCCGCGCGCTCGGGCTATATGCTGCTCGCCGGCAAGGTTCCCTTCTCCGTCGTGCCGGGCAATCATGATTATGACGCGATGTGGACGGACTCCAAATTCCCGCCGGCCGCGAAGTTCGATCCCAAGGACATGGCGTCGCTCGGCATGCTCCATCCCGGCGGGCTCAACAATTTCCGCAGCGTGTTCGGCGATCAGTCCCCCTTCTTCAAGGGCCAGCCCTGGTATGTCGCCTCGCATGACGGCGGGGCGGACAGCGCCCAGATCTTCACCGCCGGCGGCTACAGGTTCCTTCACATCGGCCTGCAGTTCGATGCCCCCAACGCCTCGCTGGAATGGGCGGCCTCGATCGTGAAGAAATATCCCGGCCTGCCGACGATCGTGACGATGCACGATTATATGGACAAGGAAGCGCACCGCATCCCCAACCCGATGATCGACGGCCATGCCGCCGATCCGCAGGACAACAGCCCCCAGATGATCTGGGACAAGTTCATCAGCCGGCACGACCAGATATTCCTGGTGCTGTGCGGCCACGAACATGGCCAGGCGGTGCGCACCGACACCAACAGCTTCGGCCACAAGGTGCACCAGGTGCTCGCCGACTATCAGGATCGCGGCCAGACCGCCAAGGATGCGGGCGTGAAATCCGAATGGCCGGTGGGGATCGGCGACGGCTGGCTGCGGCTGATGACCTTCGACATGGCCGCCCCCGTGCCGACCATCAAGGTCCGCACCTATTCCACCCACTATAAGAGCCTGAGCGTCGATACGGCCGACTATGCCGCCTGGTACAAGCAGCAGGAAAAGCCGCAGCTCAGCGACGCCGATTTCCACGGCGAGGACGATTTCTCGCTGGAACTGACGGACTTCCGCCAGCGATTCGCGGGAGAAACACAAACCGTGCGCTGAGGGCGTCGCCTCGATCCCGCCATCGCCCGGTCCGGGGCGATGGCGGGATGGGGCTTGCATATCATTTCGTGCAAACAATGTTGGTACATTGTCATCAAAATTGCCGAAGTTTAAGGAGAATAATGAGACAAAGAATATGTTAACTGATTCAGAATCATCTTTTCCGGTATGGAAGATGGGGATTCGACCGAAATATTCATTGCGCGCTGGCGGGGCGGTGAAGGTGGGGCGGAGCGGGCGAACTACGCCATGTTCCTCGTGGAACTTGTCGACCTGCTGGAGCTGCCGCACCCTGATCCGGCCGGAGCAACGCATGAAAATAACGACTATGTATTCGAACGCGCGGTTCGTGATGCCGACGCCGAAGGCAACATCCGCACCGGCCGGATAGACTTGTATCGCCGGGGCTGTTTCGTGCTGGAGGCGAAGCAGAGCCGTTGGCGGGATCAGGGCAAGGAAATATCGCTGCCGGCTGAAAAGCCGCAATCGCCCGGCTTTGCCGAGCCCGAGCTTCTCGGCCGCAGGAGCGCGCGCCGCGACTGGGATGTGCTGATGCGCAATGCTCGCGACCAGGCCGAGCGCTATGCCCGCGCGCTCGATATCGAGCATGGCTGGCCACCCTTTCTCATCGTCTGCGACGTCGGCCATTGCCTGGAGCTGTATGCCGACTTTTCCGGCCAGGGTAAGAATTACCGCCAGTTCCCCGATCGAACCGGTTTCCGCATCTATCTGGAGGATCTGAGGGACGCCAAGGTTCGCGATCTGCTGCGCGCGATCTGGCTCGATCCCCAGGGCCTCGATCCCGCCCGTCGTTCCGCCGCCGTCACCCGCGATATTGCCGGGCGGCTTGCGACGGTGAGCAAATCGCTGGAAGGGCGCGGCCACCAGCCGGAGAAGGTGGCCCATTTCCTGATGCGCTGCCTGTTCACGATGTTCTCCGAGGATGTCGGGCTGCTCGATCGCGGCAGCTTTACCGAGATGCTCGCCGATGCGCGCGACAATCCCGAGGCCTTTGCGCCGATGCTTGAGGATCTGTGGCGGACGATGAACACGGGCGGCATATCTCCGGTGCTCCGTCGCAAGGTGCGCTATTTCAACGGCAATCTTTTTGCCAACGCGGCCGCCATTCCCCTGCGCCGGGAGGAGATTGGCGAATTATACGAGGCCGCCCGCCATCTGTGGACCGAGGTGGAGCCGGCCATTTTCGGCACGCTGCTCGAACAGGCGCTCCATCGCGACGAGCGTCGTCAGCTCGGCGCCCATTATACGCCGCGCGCTTATGTCGAGCGGCTGGTGGTGGCCACCGTCATCGCGCCGCTGCGCGAGGAGTGGGAGGCGCTGGTGCTCGGCACGGTCGAGCGCCTGCGCCTGGACAAGCCCGGCGAGGCGATCGCCCTCGTCCGCGACTTCCACGCCCGCCTCGCCGCCACCCGGATACTGGATCCGGCCTGCGGCACCGGCAACTTCCTCTATGTCGCGCTGGAACTGATGAAGCAGCTGGAGGGCGAGGTCCTGGAAACGCTCGCCGCGCTCGGCGGGCAGGAGGCTCTCGCGCTCGAAACGATGAGTGTCGATCCCCGCAATTTCCTGGGGCTGGAGGTCAATCCGCGCGCTGCCGCCATCGCCGAACTGGTGCTTTGGCTGGGCTACCTGCAATGGCATCTGCGCAATGGCGGCGGCATCTCCGATCCGGTGCTCCAGAGTTTCGGCAATATCCGCACGATGGATGCGGTGCTGGCGCATGATCCCGAACGCCCCAATGCCGATCGCACCGGGACGGAACGCCCCAATCCCCGGCGGCCGGATTGGCCGGAGGCCGATTACATCATCGGCAATCCGCCCTTTATCGGCGGCAAGGACCTGCGCGCGCGGTTGCCGCAAGGTTATGCCGAGGCCTTGTGGAAGGCGCATCCGCATATCAACAAATCCGCCGATTTCGTGATGTATTGGTGGGATCGCGCGGCGGCGCTGCTGGCGGCCAGGGGTTCCCGCCTCAAGCGGTTCGGCTTCGTCACCACCAATTCCGTCACCCAGGAATTCAGCCGCCGCGTCATGGCGAAGCGGCTGGACGGGCCATCGCCGCTCCATCTGGAAATGGCCGTTCCCGATCATCCCTGGACCAGGGCGACGCCCGATTCCGCCGCTGTCCGCATCGCCATGACGGTGGTGGCGCCAGGCGAAGGGGAGGGCGTGCTCTACGAGGTCGCGAGCGAAGCCGGGCTCGACAGCGATCAGCCGCGCATCGCCTTCATGGAAGCGCGCGGGCGGATTCATCCGGATCTGACGGTGGGGGCGGATGTCACGCTCACGCGCCCGCTGCGCGCCAATGCGGGGCTAAGTTCGCCGGGCATGAAGTTGCATGGCGCGGGCTTCATCGTCACGCCAGCCGAGGGGGAATATCTCGGCCTTGGTCGGCGCGAGGGGCTGGATCGGCATATCCGCCCCTATCGCAACGGTCGCGATCTCACCGCGCGGGCGCGCGGCGCGATGGTAATGGATTTCTTCGGTCTCGAGGAAGGGGATGTCCGCCGGCGCTTTCCGGAAGCCTATGGCCACCTCCTTCGCACGGTGAAGCCTGAGCGCGATCGAAACAACCGGGCTACGTATCGCGATAATTGGTGGGCCTTCGGAGAGCCGCGCCGTGAACTGCGTCCTGCGCTTGAGGGGCTGTTGCGCTATATCGCCACTGTGGAGACGGCGAAGCATCGCGTTTTCCAGTTTCTGGATGCGGAAATCCTTCCGGATAACAAGTTGCTCTCCATCGCCCTTGATGATGCCTACATCCTCGGGATTCTGTCGTCGTCGTATCATATAGCCTGGTCGCTTCGCGCGGGTGGTTGGCTGGGTGTTGGCAATGACTCGGTGTATGTGAAGAGCAGGGTCTTCGATCCTTTCCCCTTCCCGGAAGCCGATCGGGCGAGCCGCAAGGCAATCGCCGACCTCGCGGAGGAACTGGATGCCACCCGCAAGGCCGTGCTGGCCGAGCATGGGGATCTCACCCTGACCGGCCTTTACAATCTGCGCGACAGGATCGTTGCAGGCGGGACGCTGAACGCGGCCGAGGAGGGGCAGCGCATACGCGGCCGGGTGGATATCATCGCCGAACTGCATGCCCGGCTCGATCTGGCCGTGACGGCCGCTTATGGATGGCCGGCCACATTGTCCGACGAAGAAGTCGTCGCCCGCCTCGTCGCGCTCAATGCGGAGCGCGCGCGGGAGGAGCAGTCCGGCCGCGTGCGCTGGCTCCGGCCAGAATATCAGCTTGCCCGCAGCGGCGTGGAAATGCTCGCGCCCAAGCCCGCGGCCGTGCAGATCGAGGCGGAGTTGGCTGCCGCGGCGGCTGGCAAGCCCCCCTTCCCGCGCGATGCGATCGGGCAGACGGCGGCGGTGCTGGAGAGCCTGCGCGATGGCCGCGCCTGGAGCGCCACCGACCTTGCCAGCCGCTACGCCCAGGGCCGGAAGGCGGTGCCCCGCATCGAGGCGACCCTCGCCGCACTGGCGCGCCTGGGCCATGTCGCCGTGGAGCAGGGCGGCTATCGGTTACGCAGGGTGGCATAATCGGGGTGGGCTGTGGTGCGGACGACCCTGGAGAGAGCGGCACGTGCGTTACGCAGGGTGGCATAATCGGGGTGGGCTGTGGTTGGATCGCGATCTCTGAACGTCCTTGCAGGGCGTTAAAAAGGCGGCGCCGCAGCGCCGCCTTTATCTGGTGCGGACTAGCTGCTTGTTAGCCGCCAGACCACGATCTCTGAAGATTTGTGAATAAGCCTGCCTATTAGTGCGGTCAAGAGTATTTTCAGAAGTGAGGTATAAAATTCATAACGCCTCACGATCATGTCTTGAATCATGCCGAATCTCCTGCTGTCATTTCAAGTTCAGGGGAATTGCATATGAAATGGCGCTTGGGTGGGGATCTCGGAACCAATTCGTTCGGCTGGGCGGCGATCGGCCTCGATGAGGAGGGTAAGCCTTGCACCATCCTCGCTGCCGGTTCTCGCATCTTTAGCGACGGCCGCGATCCCAAATCCGGCGCCTCGCTCGCGGTTGATCGCCGTGACGCGCGTGCCATGCGTCGTCGTCGCGATCGTTTCAAGCAGCGGCAGCGGGCTCTGCTTGACCATCTCACCCGTGACGGGTTGTTCCCGGCGGATATCGCGGGGCGCAAGACGCTGGAAAGGCTGGACCCCTTCGAACTGCGCGCCCGCGCGCTCGATGAGGCACTGCCGCTCCACCATATCGGTCGCGCCTTCTTCCATCTCAACCAGCGGCGCGGCTTCAAGTCCAATCGCAAGACCGATCGCCGGGCGGATGACGATGCCGGCAAGATCGCGATCGGCATCGATCGCCTGCGCGACGCCATCGTTGAAAGCGGCGCGCGCACTTTTGGGGAATTTCTCCACCGCCGCCGCGCCGCGGCGAGCGATCCCAATGCGATCCCTAGCGTCCGCGCGCGCCTGCGCCCCGAAACCGGCGAGGGCGCGAAGGGCGATGGCTATGATTTTTATCCCGGCCGCACCCTGATCGAGCATGAGTTCCGGGAGATATGGGATGCGCAGGCGCCGCATCATCCCGATATCCTGACGCGGGATGTCTATAAGCGTTTGTTCGAGATCGTCTTTCACCAGCGCCCGCTCAAGGCCCCCCAAGTCGGCACCTGCACGCTGGTTCCGGGCGAGAAGCGGCTGCCCAAGGCCCACCCGCTATTCCAGCGCCGTCGCCTGCTGGAAGAACTGAACGCGCTGATGATCGTCCGCCCCGGCGAAAAGGCCGAACGGCTGACGCGCGAGGAGCGCGATCTCCTGCTTCTCAAGCTGAAGGACAAGGGCAAGGTCGCTTTCGCCAGCCTGCGCAAGCTGCTGAAGCTCGATCCCGACGCGCGCTTCAACAAGGAAAGCGAGAACCGCACTGATCTAAAGGGGGATGAGGTCGCCGCGCTGATGGGGGCGAAAGCCCGTTTCGGCAATCTCTGGGCGCATCTTTCGGCCGAGGCGCAATGGGAGGTCGTCGAACGGCTGGGCGCCGTTGAAAGCGACGAGGATGATCGCGTTTTCCGCGAATGGCTCATCGCCGCTCACGGCCTTTCCCCCGATCAGGCAAAGGCTGTCGCCGCCGCGCATCTGCCGCAGGGCTATGGCCGGTTCGGCCTCACCGCCACTACAAGGCTGATCGACGCACTTCGCGATGCAGCGAACGTCGACGGCCGCGTCATCGTCTATAGCGAGGCGGTAGAGCGGGCCGGCCTTGGCCATCACAGCGATTTCCGCACCGGCGCAGTGCATGTGGAACTGCCTTATTATGGCGCCGTGCTGGAACGGCACATCATGCCGGGCACCGGCGAGCCTTCGGACCCGGAGGAGATGCGCATCGGCCGGCTGACCAACCCGACCGTGCATATCGGCCTCAACCAGCTTCGCCGCGTCGTCAATCGGCTGATCCGCATCTATGGCCCGCCCGCCGAGATCGCGATCGAACTGGCGCGTGACCTGAAGCTCACCGATGACGACAAGAAGCGGCTGAACCGCGAGAATAACGAGAACCGCCTGGCCGCCGAACGCCGATCGGAGAAGCTGATGGCGATAGGCCAGCCGGATACCGGCGCCAATCGCGCGCTGCTGAGGCTGTGGGAGGAGTTGAACCCCGGCAATGTCCTCGATCGGCGCTGTGTCTATACCGGCCAGCAGATATCGATCGAGATGCTCTTTTCCGGCGCGGTCGATATCGATCACATCTTGCCCTTCTCGGACACGCTGGATGACAGCAACGCCAACAAGATCGTCTGCATGCGCGAGGCGAACCGGGCCAAGCGCAAGCGATCGCCCTACGAGGCGTGGGGGCATATGCCGCAGTGGGAGGAGATCGCCGCCCGGGCGGCGCAGCTTCCCCGCAACAAGCGCTGGCGTTTCGAACCGGACGCCATGGAGCGCTTCAGGGACGGCGGAGGCTTTCTGGCCCGGCATCTCGTGGATACCCAGTATCTTGCCCGCCTCGCCCGTGAATATCTCGCATCGCTCTATCCCGAAACCGGCGAGGGCAGCGGCCATATATGGGTTTCACCCGGCCGGTTGACCGAGATGGTCCGCCGCAAGTTGGGCCTCAACGATCTGCTGCCGGATCATAATTATGCCGGCGGCGATCAGGCCAAGAACCGGCTCGATCACCGTCATCATGCGATCGATGCGGTGGTGGTGGCGATCGTCGATCGCGCGATGCTGCAGAAGATCGCGCGCGCATCGGGCCAGGAGGGCGCCGAGGGCCGCGAACGCATCATCATCCCGGAGCCGTGGCAAGGGTTTCGCGATGATCTCCGCATCGCGATTAATAGCATCATCGTCAGCCACCGTGCGGATCACGGAACTGCCGCCAAAGCCGGCCTCGCCAAGGGGCTCGATGCCACCGCCGGCCGGCTCCACAACGATATCGCTTATGGCCTGACCGGTGAGAGGGATGCGCGCGGCAACAATATCGTCGTCCATCGCGTGCCGCTCGGTAGCCTGAAGAAGCCGGCGGATATCGATCGCGTGCGCGATCCCGAGCTCAGGGTTGCGCTCGGCGACTTCGCCCGTGGGTTGGAGGGTAAGCTATTCGAGCGGGCGATCCACGAATTCTCGACGCGCGGGCCTCTGCCCTTCCGTGGCATCCGCCGCGTGCGTGTGGTCGAACCGCTCACAGTCATTCCAATCCGGGATCGCGAAGGGCGTATATACAAAGGTTATAAGGGTGACTCCAACTATCGCTATGATGTGTGGGAACTGCCTGACGGCAAATGGGTAACGAACTGGAAAGACAAAGACGGTAATAGTCTTTCCAGCATTGTTTCGATGTTCGATGCCCATCAGTCTCAGGGTCAGCCCCGTCCGCACCCCGCCGCGCGCAAGGTGCTGAGCCTGCACCAGAATGATTTGCTGGCGATCGAACGCGAAGGTGAGGAACGCAAACTGATGCGTGTCGTGAAATTCGGCCAGAACGGCCAGATCACGCTGGCCGAGCCACAGCAGGCGGGCGACCTCAAGCGGCGCGATGCGATGCCGAACGATCAGGACCCCTTCAAATATTTCGCGCCTACCTGCGGCGGGCTCAAGCGGGCGCGGGCGCGGCAAGTTCGTGTCGACGAACTGGGCCGCATCGTCGATCCCGGCTTCCCGGCCCGCACGGCACGGCGACGGACTCGCGGCTGAAGCGGAAAGGGCGGTGGCGTGGAGCGTATCGTGGATATCGCCACCGATGGCCGGCATCTTTCGGCCTATCGCGGTTTCCTGATCGTATCCGAGGATCGCGAGGAGGTCGGCCGTGTGCCGCTCGACGATGTCGCGGCGGTGGTCGTCCACGCCCATGGCGTCACCTGGTCGACCAACCTCGTCGTAGCATTGGCGGAACGCGGCGCGATTCTGCTGCTGTGCGGTTCGAACCACGCGCCGGTGGCGGTGTGTCTGCCGCTCGAAGGGCATCACGCCCAGAACGGCCGGATGCGGGCGCAATGGGAAGCGGGCAGGCCGCTCGCCAAGCAGCTCTGGCGCCGTCTGGTCGTCGCCAAGATCGGCTGGCAGGCGGCGGTGCTCACCGCGAACGGCAAGCCGGCGTCCGCCTTCGATCTGCTTGCCCGCCGTGTAGGGTCGGGCGACCCCGAAAATGTCGAGGCGCAGGCGGCGCGGCGCTACTGGCCGCTGTTGATGGGGGAGGATTTCCGCCGCGATCGCGATGCTGGCGGCGTCAACGCGATGCTCAACTACGGCTATGCGATCCTGCGCTCGATGTGCGCGCGGGCGGTGGTCGCCGCGGGGCTTCACCCGTCGATCGGTGTGCACCATGCCAATCGCGGCAACCCCTTCGCGCTCGCGGATGATTTGATCGAGCCGTTCCGCCCGCTTGCCGATGCACTCACCATCCGCCTTCTCGCGCAGGGCATTGATAGCGTCACGCCGGCAGCCAAGCGCGCTTTCGCCGGCATGATCGCTCTCGATCTTCCCGGCGAAAACGGCATTACCACCGTTTCCGGCGCCGCCACCCGCGCCGCGCAGACGCTAGCGGCCTGCTTCCAGAACGGGCGCGCCGCGGATCTCATTCTCCCGCCGCCACCCTCGGCATCCGAGCTCGCCGGGCTCGATCTGCTGCTTGCGTGAAGCGATGGCGACGCAGCTCAGCGGCTATCGGCTGATGTGGATATTTGTGATGTTCGATCTGCCGGTGATGACCCGCGAACAATCGCGCGCCGCCACCAAGTTCCGCGAATTCCTGCTGGACGAAGGCTTCGAAAAGAGCCAGTTTTCCGTCTATGCGCGCTTCTGCAACGGCAAGGAACAGTTCGAAGCCTATATGCGGCGGATCGAATCGCATTTGCCGGAAAAGGGCGATATCCACATATTGTCCTTCACCGACCGGCAATATGAAAACATCGTCCGCTTCTCCGGCCAACGCCGCCGACGCCAGCGCAAAAATCCCGACCAACTCGCATTATTCTGACGATTCCGGGTATTTCTGTCCATTCAGGACGGTGGTTATCCCGTTTCCAATCAACGAGATAACCACACATCCAAGAATAGCGCTTCAGAGATCGCGGTCCAGCGGCA
Source organism: Edaphosphingomonas fennica (assembly GCF_003034225.1). Taxonomy (GTDB): domain Bacteria; phylum Pseudomonadota; class Alphaproteobacteria; order Sphingomonadales; family Sphingomonadaceae; genus Sphingomonas_E; species Sphingomonas_E fennica. Next base: position 188 of record NZ_PHHF01000075.1, on the reverse strand, counting down.
ACTCCAACGAGCGTCTCGCGTCGGCACCGCGCAAGAATAGCGCTTCAGAGATCGCGGTCCAGCGGCAACCCGTCCAGGCGAATTGACGGTGGAGCTGGTAAGAATAGCGCTTCAGAGATCGCGGTCCAGCGGCAACTTGTCGCCCAACGCTTCTCTCCTTCCTGCCAAGAATAGCGCTTCAGAGATCG
>NZ_PHHF01000081.1 GCF_003034225.1 Edaphosphingomonas fennica | reverse complement strand
CCTACGATCAGACCAGACAACCGATCCTACCGGCCATCATAGTCGCCGCTCAACCGGCCATCGTAGTTGTCGCCGCGCACCGGGGTGACGATGGAATTTCCGTGCAAGGCTATGCCTGCTTTGCCGGCGTGTCCGGGCCAGCAGGAATTCAGTGAGAAGCGCGGAAAAAACGATTGTCAGAAATCCGGGCGCGGCGCTGTCAGGGAAATCGTCATTCCGCTGACCCACCAAAACCCGTCATTCCCGCGAAGGCGGGAATCCATTGTGTCGGAAGCTATCGGCCCAATCGAGGACGGCTGTTTCCACGGTAAGGCTATTCTGGGTTTTTAACTGACGCTTGCGCAAATCTGCGTTTGTTCAGAAGAAGAAGGCCCTCACCCAACCCTCTCCCGCGAAGGCGGGAGAGGGCTCAAGGCCGATGCCGGCAAGGGCCGGGTTTCCCGAGAGAGCTTCCGGCCATAGCCCGCGTCAACGATCATTCGGCGGTTTACCCAACGGCGATCGATGCCGGTCGCCCGGAAATCGCGCCAGCCGTCGTCACTCGGGGTCGACAGGCACCCCCGGCGCGTCCTTGGATGTGCGGATCGTCAGCGACGTCTTCACGCTCGCCACGTTGGGGGCGGGGGTCAGTTGCGATGTCAGGAAGGATTGGAAGGCCTGCAGGTCGTGCGCGACGATCTTCAGGATGAAGTCGATCTCGCCATTCAGCATGTGGCATTCGCGCACCTCGGGCAGCTTGGCCATATGCTCCTCGAAGGCACGCAGATCGTCCTCGGCCTGGCTCTTCAGGCTCACCAGCGCGAACACCATGATGCCATAGCCCAGCGCCGGGGCGTTCAGCCGGGCATGATAGCTCTCGATCACGCCGGCCTGTTCCAGCGCGCGCACGCGGCGCAGGCAGGGCGGGGCGGTCAGCCCGGCCTGGCGGGCAAGGTCGACATTGGTGATACGGCCCTCTTCCTGCAGCGCCGACAGGATGGTGCGGTCGATGGAATCGAGCGGAAACCGCGCAGTCACAGCATATCCTTCCAGATGATGTGTCGCGAACATAAGAATATTTCGCGGCCGTGCAATTGTCCCACTATGCGACGACGCATAAAATCGTCTTTCCCGGATGCGCGCGGGGCGGTAACGGGGGAGATCGCAACAAGGGGCCAGCCCGGCCTGTTCAGGGAAGGCGATCAGGGGTGCGCTTCGACGACAAGCTCGCGACGGTATTGGCGCGGCCGGTGGCCGATGCCGGCGCGCGCACGGCCGCGTGGCGGCAGATCGTCGATATCCTCGCGCAGGATCGCGACGCCACGATCGATCCCGATCTCCGCCGCGCCGCCATCGCCTTGCTCCGCCGCATCCGCGCCGATGTGCCGCAGGCGGTGCGGGCCGAAAGCGTGGCCGCCATCGCCAGCCGCCGGGTCAGCCCCGTCCTGCTTGCCTTCATCGCGGAGGAGCCGGCGGCCGTATGCGCGGGGCTGCTCTCCACGGCGGAGCTTGGCGAGGAGGAATGGCTGGGCCTGCTTCCCGCCCTTTCGCCGCTGGCGCGCGGCCTGCTCCGCCATCGCCGCGATCTCACCCACGGCGTCCGCATCGCGCTCGACAGCTTCGGCCCCGCCGATTTCGCGCTGGGCGCGGATCGGGCCGCCCAGCCGGCGCCCGCATCGCCCGCGATGGAGGTGATGCTGGCCGAGGATGCCGCGCTGGCCGGCCCGGCGCCGTTCGCGCAAATCCCCGCCGCCGCCATCGCCCCGCCGCCCGCCGACGCCCCGGATGGGGATACCCAGATCCGCGATCTCCTCGATCGCATCGCCGCCTATCGCGACCGGGCCGAGGTAACGCCGCCCGCCACGCCCGCGGCCGGCGAACGGATCGAGGATTTCCGCTTCGAAACCGGCCCCGACGGCATGATCCGCTGGGTGGAGGGGGCCGATCGCGGCCCGCTGGTCGGCATCGTCATCGCGGTCGCCGCCGAACAATATGGCCATGGCGTCGATGGCCATGCCGCCGGCGCCTTCCGCCGCCGCGCCTCGTTCCGCGACGCGCGGCTCAGCGTGCCGGGCGAGGGGCCGGTATCGGGCGAATGGCGGATTTCGGCCGTGCCCTTCTTCGATCATCATGACGGCCGCTTCACCGGCTATCGCGGCACCGCGCGCCGCCCCCGCGCGGACGAGATCGCGGCCCAGCCCGCCTTCGCCGCCGGCCTCTACGGCTCCGGCCTGGCGCCCGATGCGCTGCGCCAGCTCGTCCACGAACTGCGCACGCCGCTCAACGCCATCGTCGGCTTCGCCGAGATGATCGAGCGGCAGATGCTCGGCCCGGCGGGCACGGATTACCGCGATCGCGCCGGCGACATCCTCGATCAGGGGCGCCGCCTGCTGGCGGCCGTGGACGATCTCGACATGGCCGCCCGGCTGGAATCGCGCCGCGTGCAGAATGCCGCCAGCGCGGTGGATGCCGCGATGCTGATCGAACGGCTGCACGACGATTATGAGGCGGTGGCCCGTCCGCGCGGCGTGACGCTCGCCTTCCGCATCGCCCAGTCGCTGCCGGCGGTGGATGCCGATCCGGTCACGGTGGAACGCATGTTCGCGCGGCTGCTCGCGGCCACGATCGGCCTGGCCGAACGCGGCGAGACGATCTTCGCCACCCTGCGCTGCGAAGGCGGCCAGCTTCGCCTCTCGGTCTCGCGCCCGCGCCTGCTGGACGGGCGGGACGAACATGCCCTGCTCGATCCCGGCTACAGCCCCGACGGCGATTGGCCGGATGCGCCGGTGCTGGGCCTCGGCTTCGCGCTCCGCCTGATCCGCAACCTCGCCGTCTCGGCGCGCGGCGGCCTCGATATCCGCGCCGACAGCTTCGACCTGCGCCTGCCGGTGCGGGAAGGGGAGCGCCGCTCGGGCCAGGGGCAGGGCTGAACGAGAGGCCGGCGGCACGGCGCCGAACGCGCTTGCCAGCCGCTATCCGCCTCCGCTATCCGGGCACCGTTGGTCGGGGCCTGTAGCTCAATGGTTAGAGCTGGCCGCTCATAACGGCTAGGTTGCGGGTTCGAGTCCTGCCGGGCCCACCAACGCCCCTATATTTTCTTTTCATTGTAAATGGTTATCGCTATTTTTGGCTAACCCGGAGATTGGGTTCGCTATTTCCCATTCGATCAATGCGGCCATCGCCTTGTCGGCGCGCAGCTTCTGATTGGCTGCCTCCGCATAATGGGAAACCTCTGGGTCGGTGACGTGGCCGGTGATAGACTTGATGAGTTGATTGCTCAGGCCAAGCTCCACCATCTGCCTCGTCGCGGCCTTACGCAGGCCATGTGCGGAACAGTGCTTCAGGCCCGCCTTGTCGCATCGATCGCGGAAGCAGTTTCCAAAACCGTTGGCAGTGAACGGCCGCCCATATTGGGTGACAAGAAATTCAAGATGGTCGGCCGGCACGGCGGTGATGGCCTGGGCCAGCCTGGGGTGGATCGGTATCCATAACTCGGCGCGCGTCTTGAGTTGCACGACCTTGATGCGCCCACCGCCGACATGCTGCCGCCCCATTCGCACCATGTCCGATCGCCGCTGACTGGTGTAGAGCAATCACCACCGGTTGGCGTAGCAGTCGTCGCACCGTGCCAACTTGTCGCGCGTCCTTAATCGTTCTTCGCGGCAGTCCGGGCAGCTCAGGTTGCGTATAAAGTTACGAAGCCGATGCACTATACTGATTTTCGAAGCCATGGATACTCCCCGGCCGCGTTCTATTCAGCAGAGGGTCGTTAGGCGCAAGATGTCGGACGATGAAAAAGCGGACAGTGAATGCTGGCGGACGCTTCACGCTCGACCATGTTCGACATGGTCGGGATGGGCGGCGATCCAGCGGGCCGCCAGCGCCGTGCGCCGCGCGATCGGTTCCTGATCGCGCTCCATCAGCCCGATCGTTTCCCGACTCATGCCGATCGCCTCGGCAAACTCGGCCTGGGACATTCCTGCCGTCTTTCGCAGGGCCTTCAGTTCGGCACCTTGCATGTGGATACCCCGCTTATAGCCGAAGCGCAGTTCGCGTTAGAAAAGGCAAAAACCGATTCACCAAAATCGGCATATTCTCCATCGGCGTTGATTATAGACAAGTTATCAGTCTCATTGGCTATTGATACCCGGCCGTTCCCCATTTTGGGCTGGAAAGCTTGGACGATCGCGATGATCGGCTATCGGGGCCTGCCCGGATCGGCGCCGGATCGCGGCCGCCGTCGTCGATTCAGCCGGGGAAGATGCCGGTGGGCAGGCCGCGTGTGCCGCAGTCGATCTCGTAGAGCGCGCCGTCATGCTCGGTCGGGGCGAGGCCGGTCGCGGCCGTCGTCACGAACATGCGGTCGAGGCCGGCGCCGGCGAAGGTGATGTTGGTGACCTGGCGTGCCGGCAGCGTCACCGTGCGCACCTGTTCGCCGTCGGGCGAGAAGCGGCTGATCCGTCCGCCGCCCCAGTGGGCGACCCAGATATGCCCGTCCGCATCGACGGTCATGCCGTCCGGATAGCCGTCCGCCTCGGCGAAACGGACGAAGGGCCGGCGATCGGCGATCGCGCCGTCCGCATCCAGGGCGAAGCGGTAGATGACGCGCCGCGCCGTATCCGAATGATAGAGCCAGCGGCCGCAATGCGAGAAAGCGGGGCCGTTGGGCACGCGATAGCCTTCGTCCATCCGTGTCCAGCGGCGATCGGGATCGAGGCGGTAGAGCGATCCCGTATCCTGCGCCTCGGCCATGTCCATCGTGCCGCACCAGATGCGGCCCTGGGCATCGGCCTTGCCGTCGTTCATCCGGTTGCCGGGCAGATGCGGCTCCGGATCGGCGATCGGGCGGATAGCGACGGGATCGAGGTCGATCTCGGCGAAGCCGCTCCGGAAACCGCCGATGAAGCCGCCGCCGGCGCGCTCCACCACCCAGCCCAGCGGCTCGGGCATCGGCCAGCGGCGGATCTCGCTTGTATCCAGCGCCAGCCGGTTGAGCGTAGGCGCGAGGATATCCACCCAATAGACGGCATTGTCCCGCGCCGACCACAAGGTGCCTTCGCCCAGTTCGTCGCGCACGTCGCGCCCGATGATCGTCCATTCCGCCATGGCGGCTCCGCCCCTTGCGCGTCGGCTCAGTGATTGTCGCGCGGCAGGCCCCGGGTCTGGGCGATGCGCTGATATTTCTCCGCCCCTTCCAGGATCGCGCCGGTATCCATCTGGCCGACGATCTTGCGCTGTATCTCCTGCCACGGCGTCTGCGAGGCGGGATAGGCATAGCCGCCCGCCGCTTCCAGCGCCTTGCGGCGATCGGCCAGCTCCGCGTCGGATATCAGCACGTCCACCCGGCCCCTGCGCAGGTCGAGGCGCACCCTGTCCCCCGTCCTGAGCAGGGCCAGGCCGCCATTGGCCGCGGCCTCCGGGCTGGCGTTGAGGATGGAGGGGCTGCCGCTGGTGCCGGATTGCCGGCCGTCGCCGATGCACGGCAGCGCGCTGACGCCTTCGGTGATGAGGTAGGCGGGCGGGCGCATGTTCACCACCTCCGCCGCGCCCGGATAGCCGATCGGCCCCGCGCCGCGCATGAACAGCAGCGTCTGCGGCGTGATGCCGAGCGACGGATCGTCGATGCGGTGGTGATAGTCCTCTGGCCCGTCGAACACGACCGCCGGCCCTTCGAACGCATCGGGATCGTCCGGGTTGGAGAGGTAGCGGTCGCGGAATTCGGGGCTGATCACGCTCGTCTTCATGATCGCGGCGTCGAACAGGTTGCCGGTGAGCACGAGGAAGCCGGCTTCCTCCTTCAGCGGCTGATGGAAGGGGCGGATGACGCGTTCGTCCTCGATCGTCGCGTCGCGGCAATTATCGCCAATCGTCCGGCCGTTCACCGTCATCGCGGCTTCGCGGATCAGCCCCTGGCCCATCAACTGGGCGACCACCGCCGGCACGCCGCCCGCGCGATAATAATCCTCGCCCAGATATTCGCCGGCGGGCTGGAGGTTGACGAGCAGCGGCACCTTGTGCCCTTCCGTCTCCCAATCCTTCAGCGGCAGGTCCACGCCCATATGGCGGGCGATCGCGGCGAGGTGGATCGGCGCGTTGGTCGATCCGCCGATCGCGGAATTGACGACGATGGCGTTGTGGAAGGCATCCAGGGTCAGGATGTCGGAGGGCTTCAGGTCCTCGGCCACCATTTCGACGATGCGCTTGCCGGTCAGATACGCCACTTCCTGTCGGTCGCGATAGGGCGCCGGGATGGCCGCCGATCCGGGCAGCATCATGCCCAGCGCCTCGGCCAGGCTGTTCATCGTCGTCGCGGTGCCCATGGTGTTGCAATAGCCGGTCGATGGCGCGGACGAGGCGACGAGCTTGATGAAGCCGGCATTGTCGATCTGGCCGGCGGCCAGCATCTGCCGCGCCTTCCACACGATCGTGCCCGAACCCGTCCGTTCGCCCTTGTGCCAGCCGTTCAGCATCGGGCCGACCGAAAGCGCGATGGCGGGGATGTTCACCGTCGCCGCCGCCATCAGGCAGGCGGGCGTCGTCTTGTCGCAACCGGTGGTCAGCACCACGCCATCGATCGGATAGCCGTAGATCGCCTCGACCAGGCCCAGATAGGCGAGGTTGCGATCGAGCCCCGCCGTCGGCCGCTTGCCGGTTTCCTGGATCGGGTGGACCGGGAATTCCAGGGCGATGCCGCCCGCTTCGCGAATGCCCTCGCGGATGCGTTCGGCCAGCACCAGATGATGGCGGTTGCAGGGGGAAAGATCGCTGCCCGTCTGGGCGATGCCGATGATCGGCTTGCCCGAGCGCAATTCCTCCAGGCTGAGGCCGAAGTTCAGATACCGCTCCAGATAGAGGGCGGTCATGTCGATATTGTCGGGGTTGTCGAACCAGGCGCGCGAACGGAGCTTGGGCGGTGCGGTGTCGGTCATCGTTTATCCGTTCAACGGGTCGTGGACAGGCGGTAGATCATCACGTGCCGGTAAGGCTTGCCGGGATCGACGCGCGCGGAGATGAAGCCCGGCTGGTTCGGGGCATCGGGGAATTTCTGCGGCTCGAGCGCGATGCCGTCGCCCATGCGGTAGAGATGCCCCTGCTTGCCGACGAACGTGCCGTCGAGGAAATTGCCGGTGTAGAACTGCACGCCCGGCTCGGTGCTGAGCACTTCGAGCACGCGGCCCGAGGATGGGTCCTCCAGCCTGGCGACCAGCTCCGGCGATCGGGTGAGGCCCTTGTCGAGCGCGAAATTATGGTCGTAGCCCTGACCGAAGCGGATCTGTTCGTCGCGCCCGTCGCGAATGCCGTCCGCGATGCGGCGGGGCGCGCGGAAATCGAACACGGTGCCTTCCACCGGCCGCAGCTCGCCCGTGGGGATGAGGCTGGCGTTGACCGGCGTATAGGCCTTCGCCGGGATGGTCAGCAGGTGGCCGGTGGCGCCTTCGGGCGATCCCTCGCCCGCGAGGTTGAAGATCGCGTGGTTCGTCATGTTGACGATGGTGGGCTTGTCCGTCTTCGCCTCGAACGCGATGGTGAGCGCGCCGGCCTCGTCGAGCGAATAGGTGACGGTGGCGTCGAGCTTGCCGGGATAGCCGGCGTCGCCGTCCGGGCTGGTATGCGCGAGCACCAGCGTGGCGACCGGCCCGCTCTTGGCCGAGACGACCTTCCAGGCGACCTTGTCGAAGCCCTTGCCGCCGCCGTGGAGCGAGTTGGTCTTGTCGTTGAGGGGCAATTGGTAGGACTTGCCGTCGAGCGCGAAGCGGCCGCCGGCGATGCGGTTGGCATAGCGGCCCACCGTCACGCCGAAATAATTGGGATGGTCCACATAGGAGGCGAGATCGTCATAGCCGAGCACCACGTCCGCCGGCTTGCCGGCGCGATCGGGGCCCACCAGCGATTGCAGGGTGGCGCCGTAGGTGAGGACGGTGGCGGCGACGCCGTGGCCGTTCTTCAGCGTGATCGCCTCGATCGCGGTCCCGTCGCCGAGCGTGCCGGCCGGCGCGCGGCTGATTTCGGCCGCGGTCGCCGCCGCCGTGCCCGTCGCCAGCATCGCCGCCAGGCAACCCAACGCCGTCCCCGCCTTGCCCCGCCTTTGCATTCTCGTCCTCCCGGATTATGCGCGCCCATTGACGCATGCTTGCGGCACATATAGTCCGACAAAATAAACAAGCGCAACCCGTGACGGCGATGAACGCAGGCGGGGATCAACTTTGGAGAAGGGTGGCATGGCCGCACCGATAATCACCACCGCAACACCGGCCGGAGAGCCGGGACAGGAGGGCGCAAGCTACGGCCCGGCGCTCACCTTGCTGGCCAGCCTCTTCTTCATGTGGGGCTTCATCACGGTCATCAACAATACGCTGTTGCCGCATCTGCGCAGCGTGTTCGACCTCAGTTATACCCAGACAACAATCATCGAATCCGTCTGGTTCATCGCCTATTTCGTCGCCTCGATCCCGGCGGCGAAGCTGATCGAGCGGATCGGCTACAAGAAGTCGCTGGTCGTCGGCCTCTGCATCATGGCGGCCGGCGCTCTCGGCATGATCCCGGCGGCGCGCATCCCCTCCTATGGCGTCACGCTCGTCGCGCTCTTCGTGATCGCGTGCGGCATCACGCTGCTGCAGGTCGCGGCCAACCCCTATGTCGCCGTGGTCGGCAAGCCGGAAACCGCGTCATCGCGCCTCAACCTGGTGCAGGCGTTCAATTCCTTCGGCACCACGCTGGCGCCGCTGTTCGGCGGCTATCTGATCCTGGGCCGTTCGGCATCGGGCACGGCGGAGGGCGGGGCATCGGTGCTCACCCAGGCGGAACGGCTGGCGGACGCCCAGTCGGTCCAGCTTCCCTATCTGATCGTGGCGGTCGTGCTCGTCATCCTCGCCATCGTCATCGCCCGTTTCCCGCTGCCCGCCATGGGCAGCGCCACCCGGCGCGCCGCCAAGGAGGAGCGCCGGCAGCATTCGCTATGGCGGCATCGCAACCTCGTGCTCGGCGTGCCGGCGATCTTCATCTATCTGATTGCCGAAATTGGTGTTTCCAACCTGTTCATCAATTTCGTGTCGCAGCCGCAGATCGGCAATCTCACCCATGAGCAGGCGTCGCATTACCTGTTCCTGCTGTGGGGCGGGATGATGGTGGGCCGCTTCATCGGCAGCTTCGCGATGCGCAACGTCGCGCCGGAACGCGCGCTGGCCGTCGCCAGCATCGGCGCCTTCGTCGTGATCCTGACGGCGGCGTCCACCACCGGCCATGTCGCGATGTGGGCGCTGATCTCGGTGGGGCTGTTCCATTCGATCATGTTCCCGACCATCTTCACGCTGGGCATTCGCGGCCTCGGCCCGCTGACCGAGGAGGGATCGGGCCTGCTGGTGATGGCGATCGCCGGCGGCGCGCTGGTGGTCGTGCAGGGCTGGCTGGCGGACAATTACGGCCTGCAGACCTCGTTCCTGCTGACCGCCGCCTGCGAGCTTTACGTCCTCTTCTACGCGCTATGGGGTTCGCGCCCCACCCACGCGCTGCCCGATCAGCAGATCGGCTGAATTCCCGCCGCCGGCCCGCCAGCCGGCCGAGGGAAAAGGCCCCGTTTCCCTGGTGGAGGCGGGGCCTTCTTGATTTCGGGGCGGGCGGGGAAGATCAGTCCTGCATGGAGCTGCGCGTATCCTCCAGCGCCAGATCGACCAGCGCGCGCATCGCATCGCTGGCCGCATCGGCATCGCCGGCGGCGATCGCGTCATAGACGCGGACGTGATCGGGAATCGGGTTGCGGGGGAGGGCGCGGGCGCGCTGCTTGAACTGGGTGGTCCAGTTCACCGCCGCGCCGATGCTGGCGGCGAGCGCCATCAGCGCGTCATTATGCGTGGCGCGCAGGATGGCGTTGTGGAAATCGCGGTCGGCGGCGCGCCCGGCCTCGGTGGCGACGGTGTGCCGCCGCATGGCCGCAAGCGCCTCCTTCATCACCTTGATGTCGGATTTGTCGCGACGTTCGGCCGCCAGCCGCGCCGCCGCGGGCTCGACGATCGAACGCAGCTCGAACAGGTTGCGGATGAACTCGACGTCCGGCTCCCCGGCGAAGGCCCAGGCCAGCACGTCCGGGTCGAGGAGGTTCCAGCGGTTGCGGGGCAGCACGCGCGTGCCCGCCTTGGGGCGGCTTTCGACCAGGCCCTTGGCGGTCAGCACCTGCACCGCCTCGCGATAGGCGCTGCGGGAGATTTCCAGCTCCTCGGCAAAGGCCACCTCGCCCGACAGCGTATCGCCGGGCGCATATTTGCCGGACAGGATCGCCGTGCCCAGCTTGTGCGCCACGGCGCCATGCAGCCGCCGGCCGGGGCCGCGCGTGCTGGCCGCCGGTTTCGCCTCGTCCGCGCCCTTGTCATTCCCCACTTTGGCGTTCCCCATGAATTGCCCCTCCGGCCCGACAATTAACAGCGGCATGCCGATGACGAAACGGCAAACATTGCCATCGCCGTTTCGCTGTAATATGTCGGAGTAATAAGGAGACGCAAATGACCGGTGCAGCCATCTCGTCCGACCGCGCGGAAAGCGGCGGATTCCGTTCCGTTGCCGCTGAGACGGGGCAACCCGAAGGGGAGGCTTTTCCGGTCCATGGCCCCGCCGACGTGGCGGCCGCCTGCGCCGCCGCCGAAGCCGCCTTCGATATCTATCGCGCGACGGGCCGGGAAGAGCGCGCCGCCTTCCTCGAACGAATCGCCGACGAGATCATGGGCATCGGCGACGATCTGATCGTCGCCGCGATGCGCGAAAGCGGCCTGCCGCGCGCCCGGCTGGAGGGCGAGCGCGGCCGCACCACCGGCCAGCTCCGCCTGTTCGCCAATGTCGTGCGCGCGGGCGCGTGGCTCGGCCTGCGCATCGATCCGGCCCTGCCCGATCGCCAGCCGCTGCCGCGCCCGGATATCCGCCTGCGCATGATCCCGCTGGGGCCGGTGGCCGTGTTCGGCGCGTCCAACTTCCCGCTCGCTTTCTCCACGGCGGGCGGCGATACCGCCTCGGCGCTGGCCGCCGGCTGCCCGGTGGTGGTGAAGGGGCATCCCGCCCATCCCGAGACCGGCGCGCTCGTCGCTGCCGCCATCGCCCGCGCCGTCGCGGCCTCCGGCTTGCCGGAAGGCGTGTTCTCGCACCTCGTCGGCCCCGGCAATGATCTGGGCGCGGCGCTGGTGCAGGATCCGCGCATCGCCGCCGTGGGCTTCACCGGATCGCGCGGCGGCGGCCTGGCGCTGATGAAGCTGGCGCAGGCGCGGCCGGTGCCGATCCCGGTCTATGCGGAAATGTCCAGCATCAACCCCGTCCTGCTGCTGCCCGAGGCGCTGAAGGCGCGCGGGCAGGCGCTGGGCCAGGCCTTTGTCGGCTCGCTGACCATGGGCGCGGGGCAATTCTGCACCAATCCCGGCCTGATTCTGGCGATCGAGGGCGAGGGGCTGGATGCCTTCGTCGCCGCCGCCACGGAAGGGGTGGGCGGCGCGGATGCGCAGGTGATGCTGACGACCGGCATCCACGACGCCTTCGAAAAGGGCACGGCGGCACTTGCCGGCAACGGCAGCGTGGAGACGCTGGCGCGGGGCAGGGAAGGCAATGGCTGCACGCGCGGCCAGGCCGCCTTGTTCCAGACGACGGCATCCGCCTTCCTGGCGGACAAGGCGCTGGGCCACGAGGTGTTCGGCGCGTCCTCGATCATCGTCCGCTGCCGCGACGAGGCGGAGCTTCGCACGGTGCTCGCGGGCCTGGAAGGGCAGCTTACCGCCACGCTCCACATGGATGCGGCGGACGAGGCGATCGCGTCCCGCCTGCTGCCGCTGCTGGAACGCAAGGTCGGCCGCATCCTCGCCAATGGCTGGCCCACGGGCGTCGAGGTCTGCCATGCGATGGTCCATGGCGGGCCGTTCCCGGCGACGTCGGATGCGCGCACCACCTCGGTCGGCAGCCTGGCGATCGATCGCTTCCTGCGGCCGGTGTCCTACCAGAATCTGGCGCAGGCGCTGCTGCCGGCCGAGCTTGGCGACGCGGCGGCGGGCGATGGCGTGCCGCGCCTCGTCGATGGCGTGCTCACCACCGGCTGACCGGATCGGCGGGCGGGCGCCTTCCGCGCGCCTGCCCGCATCGCAGATGTGACGGCGTCCGCAACGGCGGCGCCCTGAAGGGAGAGTTTTTCATGGCATTTCGTCTGCTGCAGCATTGCAGCGCTGAAGGCGTGCGTTCGGTGATCGCCGCGCGCGGCGCTGCTGCCGCCTTCGTTCCCGGCGCCACCAGCATCCACGCGCTGGCGCTGCGCGCGATCGGGGAGGGCAGGAGCCTTGCCGATATCGTCGCCGCGCTCGGCACCGGCGACGCGGTGGACATCGCGGCGGAACTGGCGGCCGGCCGCCTGCTTTCGCCGATCGACCATGAAGATCCCGCCCACCTGATCCTGAGCGGCACGGGCCTCACCCATCTCGGTTCGGCCGAGGGGCGGGACAAGATGCACCGCGAGGCCGCTGCCGCCGCCACCAAGACCGATTCCATGCGGATGTTCCTGGAAGGGCTGGAAGGCGGCAAGCCCGCGCCCGGCGAGACCGGCCAGCAGCCCGAATGGTTCTACAAGGGCGACGGCTCCCAGCTCGTCGGCCCCGGAGACGCGCTGACCATGCCGGCCTTCGCGCAGGATGGCGGCGAGGAGCCGGAACTGGCCGGCATCTACATCATCGGCCCGGATGGCACGCCGTTCCGCCTCGGCCTCTGCCTCGCCAACGAATTTAGCGATCATGTGACCGAACGGCACAATTATCTGTGGCTGGCCCATTCCAAGCTGCGGCAGGCGGCCCTGGGGCCGGAGCTGCTGGTTGGCGATCTGCCCGATAATGTGGCCGGCGCCAGCCGCATCCTGCGCGATGGCGAGACGCTGTGGGAAAAGCCCTTCCTGTCGGGCGAGGCGAACATGTCGCACAGCTTCGCCAATCTGGAGGCGCATCACTTCAAATATGATCTGTTCCGCCGCCCCGGCGACATTCACGTCCATTTCTACGGCACGGCCACCCTTTCGTTCACCGATGGCGTGCGCACCCGGGAAGGCGACGTGTTCGAGATCGCGGCCGCCCCCTTCACCCTGCCGCTGCGCAACCCGCTGGCGCGCGCCGGCGAGGCGACCGTCACGGTGAAGGCGCTTTGAACATGGACCCCATTCGCATCGCCGTCGTCGGCATGGGCAAGATCGCGCGCGACCAGCATCTGCCCGCGATCGCCGGCAACGGCGCCTTCAGCCTGGCCGCCACCGTCAGCCCGCACGATCCCGGCATGGCCGGCATCCCGCACCATCGCGGGCTGGAGGCGCTGCTGGAGGAAGGGCCGGCGGTGGACGCGGTCGCGCTCTGCACGCCGCCGCAGGTCCGCTACGATCTCGCCGCCATGGCGCTGAAGCGTGGCATCCACGTGTTCCTGGAAAAGCCGCCGGGCGCGACGCTGGCCGAGGTGGCGGCGCTCAGCGCGCGGGCCGACAAGGTGGGCGCCACCCTGTTCGCCGGCTGGCATTCGCGCTTCGCCGCCGGTGTCGCCCCGGCGCGCGCATGGCTTGCCGAACGCACGGTGGAGCGGGTTTCGGTCGTCTGGCGGGAGGATGTCCGCGTGTGGCATCCCGGCCAGGCCTGGATCTGGGAACCGGGCGGCCTGGGGGTGTTCGATCCCGGCATCAATGCGCTGTCGATCATCACCCACATCCTGCCGCGCCCCTTCTTCCTGAAATCGGCCACGCTGGTGCTGCCCGAAAACCGGGCGGCGCCGATCGCGGCGGACCTCGAATTCCGCGACACCGCCGGCGCGCCGATCAGCATGGACCTCGACTGGCGCCAGACCGGCCCGCAGAGCTGGGACATCATCGTCGAAACCGATGCCGGCACGCTGAAGCTTTCCAACGGCGGCGCGGTGCTATCGATCCCGAGCGGCACCGAACATAGCGAGGATCACGAATATTCCGGCCTCTATGGCCGCTTCGCCACGCTGATCCGCGGCGGCCGCAGCGATGTCGATACCGATCCGCTGCGCCTGGTGGCCGATGCCTTCCTGCGCGGCCGGCGCGAGATCACCGAACCGTTCCACGATTGAGAATAGAAGGGGGAGAGGAAATGATAGGAACCCTGCGCCGCGCCGCCACCGCGCTGCTGCTGTCCGCCACCGCCATCGCCGCCGCCACGGCCGGCCATGCCGAAGCGGTGAAGCCCGTGACCGTCACGGTCGCGGCGGACAAGCCCGGCCCGGTCTATGACCGCCGCATCTTCACCCAGTTTGCCGAGCATCTCGGCAACGGCATCTATGGTGGCCTGTGGGTGGGCAACGACAAGTCGATCCCCAACACCAACGGCTTCCGCAACGATGTGGTCGCCGCGCTCCGCAACCTCAGCGTGCCCGTGATCCGCTGGCCGGGCGGCTGTTTCGCCGATGAATATCACTGGCGCGAGGGCATCGGCCCGAAGGCCAAGCGGCCGGTGAAGGTGAATACCCATTGGGGCGGGGTGACGGAGCCCAACAGCGTCGGCACGCATGAATTTTTCGAGCTGCTCCGCCAGGTCGGCGCCGAGGCCTATATCGCCGGCAATGTCGGCAACGGCACGCCGCAGGAAATGGCCGAGTGGGTGGAATATATGACCGCGCCGGCCGGCAGCCTTGCGGACGAGCGCGCCAGGAACGGCCATAAGGAGCCGTGGAAGGTCCCCTATTTCGGGGTGGGCAACGAATTGTGGGGCTGCGGCGGCAATATGCGGCCCGAATATGCGGCGGACGTCACCCGCCGCTACGCCACCTTCATCAAGGCCCCCGCCGGCACGCGGATCATGAAGATCGCCGCGGGCGCCAATGTCGACGACTATAACTGGACGGAGACGATGATGCGCGTCGCCGGCAGCCAGCTCGACGCGCTTTCGCTCCATTATTACGTCCACCCCGCCGGTGGCTGGCCGCCGCGCGCGCCGGCCGTCGACTTCGACGAATCCGGCTGGGCCGATGCGCTGGCCGGCGCGCTGCACATGGAGGATCTGATCGCCAGGCACACCGCGATCATGGACAAATATGATCCGCAGAAGCGCGTGTGGCTGGCCGTCGATGAATGGGGCGCCTGGTATGCCCAGGATCCAGGCACGCATCCCGGCTTCCTGCGCCAGCAGAACACGCTGCGCGATGCGCTGATCGCGTCGATCCACCTGGATATCTTCGCCAGGCATGCCGATCGCGTGAAGATGACCGCCATCGCCCAGATGGTGAACGTGCTGCAGGCGATGATCCTGACCGAAGGCAACAAGATGGTGCTGACCCCCACCTATCATGTCTTCGAGATGTACAAGCCCTATCAGGACGCCACCGTGCTGCCGGTCAGCATCGATGCGCCCTGGTATGCCAAGGACAAGTGGACGATGCCGGCCGTCAGCGGATCGGCGGTGCGCGCCAGGGACGGCAAGGTCCATGTCGGCCTGTCCAACCTCGATCCCAACCAGCCCCACACGGTGACGGTGAAGTTCGACGGCCTGGCCGCGCAGGGCGTTTCCGGCCGCATCCTCACCGCGCCGGCGATCAATTCGCACAACAGCTTCGACGCGCCCGATGTGGTGCGTCCGGCCGCCTTCACCGGCGCCCGGATCGAAGGCCGCGTGCTGACCGTCGATCTGCCGGCCAAGTCGGTGGTGATGCTCGACCTGCAATGAACGGCCGCCGGCCGGGCGCACCGGCCGGCAAGCCCCATCGCCTATCGGGGAGGAGAGGATGAGGAAGTTCGCGACAGCGGCGCTGGCGGCGGCGGGCATCGCCGCGCTGGCGCTAAGCGGGGCCGCCCCGGCGCAGCAGGCCGAGGCCGAGGGCGGGGAGGCGACGCTCAACAGCCGGCTGACCGGCGATCTGGTGCCGACGCATGATCCGGTGATCATCCGCGAAGGCGATACCTATCATGTCTTCGGCACCGGCAATGGCGGCCGCTACATCGAAACCCGCACCTCGCGGGATCTGGTCCACTGGACGGCGGGCGCCCCGCTGTTCGATACCATCCCGGCCTGGGCGAAGGCGGCGGTGCCGGGCACCGACGGCATGTGGGCGCCGGACATCAGCCATGTGAACGGCCGCTACCGGCTTTATTATTCGGTCTCCACCTTCGGATCGAACCGCTCCGCCATCGGCCTGTTCACCAGCCCGACGCTCGATCCCAAGGCGCCCGGCTATGGCTGGCGGGACGAGGGGCTGGTGGTGATGTCCACGCCGGCCGACGACTTCAACGCCATCGATCCCAATTTCATCATCGATCGGGAGGGGCGGCACTGGCTGTCCTTCGGCAGCTTCTGGAGCGGCATCAAGCTGGTCGAGCTCGATCCGAAGACGGGCAAGCCGCTGAAGCCGGATGCGAAGCCGCTGTCGATCGCCCGGCGCCCGGCACCGGCCGGCGGCCCGGCCCCGGTGGAGGCGCCCTTCATCGTCGATCATGGCGGCTATTACTGGCTGATCCTGTCCTACGATTATTGCTGCAAGGGCGTGAACAGCACCTATTACACGGTGATCGGCCGATCGAAGGCGATCACCGGCCCCTATCTGGGCAAGGACGGCAGCGCGCTGATGGAGGGCGGGGGAACGATCTTCCTGCGCGCCGACCTGCGGGAGCAGCAGCGCTTCCGCGGCCCCGGCCATGCCGGCTGGCTGCATGACGCGGACGGCAGGGACTATGTCGTCTACCACGCCTATGATCGCCAGAATAAGGGCGCGCCCACGCTCAGGATCGCGCCGGTCCGCTGGGGCGCGGATGGCTGGCCGGTCGCCGAATATTGATGCGCCGGGCGGCCCGGCGCCGCCCGATGCTTTCTGATAAGCGCCGCCTTTTTCCGGGGCGGCATCGGGAGGAATGTCCATGAACCTGATCTTGTCCCGCCGTGGCTTCATCGCCGGCACGGCCGCGCTTTCCGCGGTGCCGGCGATCGCGCGCGCCGCTTCTTCGGAGGCGCCGGCCGCCGCGCCCGTGAACCCGCTGGTCCGCCAGCGCGCCGATGCGCAGGTCTTCCGCCACGAGGATGGCTGGTATTACCTGACCGGGTCGGTGCCGGAATATGACCGGCTGGTGCTGCGGCGGTCCCGCACCTTGGCGGGGCTGGCGACGGCGGAGGAGCGGGTGCTGTGGCGCCATCTTCCCAGCGGGCCGCTGTCCGGCTTCATCTGGGCGCCGGAACTGCACCTGATCGACGGGCGCTGGATCATGTATTTCGCCGCCGGCCCCAGCGGCGGCGGCGAGGATGTGTTCCGCATCCGCACCTATGCGATCGTCTGCGACGGGCCGGACCCGATGACGGGCGGCTGGTCGGTGCTCGGCCAGTTCCAGGCGCCGTGGGACAGCTTCAACCTCGATTCCACCGTGTTCGAGCATCGCGGCACCCGCTATTTCGTATGGGCGCAGCGCGAGCCGGGGATCGAGACCAATTCCAACCTCTATATCGCGCCGCTGGCGACGCCGCTGACCCTGGCGGCGAAGCCCACGCGCCTCACCGTGCCGACGCTCGACTGGGAGGTGCGGGGCTTCAAGGTGGCCGAGGCGCCGGCCATCCTCGCCCGCAACGGGCGGCTGTTCATGACCTATTCGGCGAGCGCGACCGATGCGCGCTATTGCCTGGGCCTGCTCACCGCCGATGCCGATGCGGATATCATGGATGCCCGCGCCTGGGCGAAATCGCCCGAGCCGGTGTTCGTCACTTCGGAAGCGACCGGGGTCTTTGGTCCCGGCCACAACAGCTTCACCGTCGACGAGGAAGGGCGCGACATCCTCGTCTATCACGGGCGCGATTATGAGGCGATCAGCGGCGATCCGCTGTTCGATCCCAACCGCCACACCCGTATCCAGCGGCTCTATTACCGGGCGGACGGCACGCCCGATTTCGGCATACCCGTCGGCAACGGCCCCTTGCCCGATCGGCTGTCGCCCGCCGATCGCCGGGAATCGCACCTGGCGCACGATGGCGCCCGCCTGTTCGTGGGCGAAGGGGCGCTGCCTACGACCCAGTTCCGCCAGTCGCCCGCGCGGGTCGCCGGCAGCGTTACGCTGAGCCCGATCGATATGCCGGACTATTGCATCGCCATCGGGCCGGACGGCGCGGCTCGCCTCGAAAAAGCGGGGGCGGATGCCGCTTTCCTGCGCAGGAGCAGCTTCGTCCGTCGCCCGGCTCCGGGTGGCGCGGTGCGCTTTACTCCCGTGGGCGGCGCCGATAAGGCGCTCGCCCATCGCGACGGCGCGCTCGTGCTGGCGTCCGCTGGCGACGCCGCTTCCGCCTGGGTGCTGGGATAAGCGACGCATACGACTCGATAAGTCGGACTTGTGCGGTCATCCGGGCCGCATTCGGAGACTGGATCAAGCGATGATGGAGACGCGGTCGATCCCTGCGGATCGGCGCGTCTCCCGCCCTCGCCTGTCCGCCAGACGGGCGGCGTATCCGCAAAATAATGAATAATAACAGCATATTAATCGACGTGTGTCGCGCTTGCCACGCTGGCTTGCCGGGTGACATCCATTCGCAACTTTGTCCTTGCGCTGCCCCGGTGTCGGAAATAAGTAGTCGGAGTTAATAAGCGGCGCGGCAAGTCGCCGGCCGAGGGGAGGGGTGAGATGGCTTTCAAGCCGATTGTCATGTGTTCCGTGTCCATTTTCTCGCTGATGGCGGGCACTGCGGCCTATGCCCAGGTCGATGCCGCGCCGGCCGCCCAGCAGGGCGATGCCGCGAGCAATGAGGACATCGTCGTCACCGGCGTCCGCGCCTCCATCGTCGGCGCGCTCAACGTC
The DNA here is from genome assembly GCF_003034225.1 of Edaphosphingomonas fennica. Classification (GTDB taxonomy): domain Bacteria; phylum Pseudomonadota; class Alphaproteobacteria; order Sphingomonadales; family Sphingomonadaceae; genus Sphingomonas_E; species Sphingomonas_E fennica. The sequence goes on along the minus strand of NZ_PHHF01000081.1, from coordinate 77,456 downwards.
CGCAAGGAATCGATCCAGATCGTCGACTCGATCGTCGCGGAGGACGTCGGCAAGCTGCCCGACAATAACGTCGTCGAGGCGCTCCAGCGCGTCACCGGCGTCCAGGTCACCGATCGCGGCGGCGGCGAGGCCGCGACCGTCACGATCCGCGGCCTCGCCGATCCGCTGACCACGCTCAACGGCCGCAACGTCTTCACCGCGGCCGGCCAGTCCTTCGCGCTGCAGGATGTCTCGGCCAACCTCGTCAGGCAGGTCGACGTCTACAAGACCCGGTCGGCCGACCAGATCGAGACCGGCCTTGCCGGCCAGATCGACGTCAAGACCCGCCGTCCGTTCGATTTCGACGGCTTCGCCATCTCGGGCCTGGCGCGCGGCATCTATAACGAGCAGGCCGATACCTATAATCCCAACGTCGCGCTGCTCGTCAGCGATCGCTGGGAAACCGGCATCGGCGATATCGGCGTGCTGGTGAACGGTTCGTGGAGCCGCACCAAATATCGCAACATGTCGACCACGGCCGGCGCCATGGTGCCGTTCCTGACCGACGGCAACCTGCCGGGCGTGACGACCAGCAATATGCCCGGCGCCTGCCCGCAGGGCGCGCCCTGGGTGCCCTATGAGCGCCTGCAGCCCACCGACTGCCGCGTGGTTTCGCCCACCAACCCGAACGGCAATATCTGGACGCCCGGCACCAATTCCGGCCTTCCCACGGGGGCGGGGTCCACGCTGGACATCAACGGACAGGAAACGCCCTATGTCCTGTCGCGCGACGCGGTCTTCAGCTCGGATCTCTACGGCAAGCGCGAACGCCCGTCGGTCAACGCGGCCGTGCAGTGGGCGCCGAACAGCAGCTCCGTCTACACCGCCGAGGTCTTCTATTCCGGTTTTCGGGGCAACACCTTCAACTCGCTGCAGTTCAGCTTCGTCGACTGGTGGGGCAATCCGGGCGCGGTCGAGCTTTATGACGGCACCAACATCGTCAAGGCGCGCACCGTGGACGATGTCTACGGCTTCAACAGCGGCGATTATGCCACCAACAAGACCGACAGCTTCGTCTATGCCCTGAACGGCCAGTGGGATCTTGGCGATCGCGGCAAGATCATCGGTGACGTCGCCTACCAGACGAGCACCAACAAGACCTCGTTCATCGCGATGCGCACCGATCGCGTGGCGCAGCAGATCACGGCGGATTTCAACGCCGGCGGCGGCGTCCCCTCCTATCACTTCGACGACGATTCCCTGCTGACCGATCCCAGCGTATGGAACGTCGCCCAGCTTTACGACAATGCCGACAAGAACAAGGGCAGCGCCGTCACGCTGACTCTCGACGGCTATTACACCTGGGACGAAGGCTTCCTGCGCCGGGTCAAGGCGGGCGTGCGCTATGACGACCGCAAGGCTTCCAGCTTCACCCGCACGCAGGACGCGAACAATCTGGGCGCGCCGCTTTCGTCGCTGGGCGAGGACGCGCAGTTCACCAATTCCGGTTTCTTCGACGGCCGCGCCGACGTGCCGACCAGCTGGACGCTGGCCAACGGCTACTGGCTGCACAGCAATGCGGATTATGTGCGCGGTCTCTACGGCCTGCCGACCAGCGGCCAGCTCTCGCTCGATCGCGTCTTCGACATCGATGAAACGACGATGTCGGCCTATGTGATGGCGGACGGCGAAGTCTCGATCCTCGGCCGCCCGCTCCAGCTGGAAGGCGGCGTCCGCTTCGTCGCGGTGAGCACCAAGTCCAACTTCTTCAACCGCCTGGCGGACGGCGAGCTGACCCGTGCCGGAAACTCGGCCGAGAAGTTCCTGCCGAGCTTCACCGCGCGCTATGAGATCACGCCCAGGCTGCGCCTGCGCTTCAACTATGGCGAAACGCTGCGGCGTCCGAACTTCACCGATATCAACCCGAACTATTCGCTCACCGGCGATCTCACCAATGTCGGCTATGGCAGCGGCACGGCCGGCACGGCGAACCTGAAGCCCACGCATTCGAAGAATTACGACCTCGCGCTCGAATGGTATTTCGAACGCAACAGCGCGATCTACGTCACCGGCTTCCGGCGCGAGATCAACGGCCTGGTCGTGCCGCTGACGGTGATGGAGCATATCCCGGACAACGATATCGTTGCCGGCGCGACCGACAATTTTGCGATCACCCGGCCGGTCAATGCTTCGGATGGCGTGCTGAAGGGCGTGGAAGTGGGGCTTACCTACTATCCGAACTATCTGCCCGGCATCCTCGACGGCCTCGGCTTCCAGGGCAGCCTGACGGTTCTCGATTCGAACCAGACGATCCCGGAAACGGATTCCGCCGGCAACATCACGGGCGAAACCCAGTCGCAATTCTTCAACGTGTCGAAGCTGTCGTACAACACGACGCTGGCTTACGATAAGGGGCCGTTCAACGCCCGCTTGTCCTACATCTGGCGCAAGGGCTTCCTCCACAACAACGAGGCGCGGCTCTTCGCCAACCCGATCGGCATCTGGTACAAGCCGGAATCGAGCCTCGACCTGCAGCTCACCTGGAACGTCACCGACAATATCGGCGTGACCTTCGATGCGGTGAACCTGCTCAAGTCGAAGCAGCAGAGCTACTACAAATACGGCAATGCCGGGGATTCCGAGAAGTATAATCTCGGCACCCTGCTGCTGGCGCGCACCTTCGCGCTGGGTGCCCGCTTCAGCTTCTGACCTCTGTTCCCCTGGGATGCGGCCTCTCCTTGCCGCATCCCGCATATGGCGGCCGTTCCGGGATCCCTCTCCTACGTCCCCGGGGCGGCCGCCGAATTTTCGAGCGAGGATGGCGGATGCGCGCATGGCTCCGGATGCTGCTGGCGGGCGCGGCGCTCGCTGCGACGGCGGCCGCGCCGCCCGGCCCGGCGATGGATACGCACGCCATCGCGGCGCAGCGCTTCGGCAATGATGCGCCCTGGTATGAAGGCCGCATTCCCTTCTTCGAATCCGCCGATCCGCAGATCGATGCGGTCTATTATTATCGCTGGTCGCTGTTCCGCGCCCACCAGCGCGACCTCGGCGCCGAAGGCTATATCTCCACCGAATTCCTCGACGATGTCGATTGGCAGCGCCATCCCTTCGCCAGCCTCAACGACGCCACCGGCTTCCACCTGGCGGAAGGGCGCTGGCTGAACGATCGCCGCTATGCCGGCGATTATGTGGATTTCATGTATCGCGGCGGCAACGACCGCCACTTCACCGATCATATGGCGGATTCGGTCTATGGCCGCTTCCTGGTCGATGGCGATCGCGAGGCCGCGCTGCGCCATCTGGCGGTGATGCGCCACATCTATCGCCTGTGGGACGAGAAGTTCGATTTCGCGAAGGGCCTCTATTTCGTCGAGCCGCTGCTGGACGCGACCGAATATACCGTCTCCTCGATCGATGCGTCGGGCGGGGAGGACGGGTTTCGCGGCGGCGATTCCTTCCGGCCCTCGGTCAACGCCTATATGTTCGCCAATGCCCGTGCGCTGGCGAGGCTCGCCGAAATGGCCGGCGACGAGGCGATGGCCGGCGAGTTCCGGGAGCGGGCGGACGCGCTTCGGGCGCGGGTGCTCGATGCGCTGTGGAGCCCCGATCTCGCCCATTTCATCGATCGCTACCAGGTCGATAACGATCATGTGAAATATTGGTCGCCGATCCGCAATCGCGAGCTGGTCGGCTATCTGCCCTGGATGTTCGATCTACCGCCGGACGAGGCCCGCTATGCGGCGGCCTGGCGCCATCTGCTCGATCCCGCATCGCTGGCGGGCAAGGCGGGCATGCGCACCGTCGAGGCGTCCTACCCATATTATATGCGCCAGTATCGCTATCTGGGCAGCGCGCCGGAATGCCAGTGGAACGGCCCGGTCTGGCCTTATCAGACCACGCAGGTGCTGACGGGCATGGCCAACCTGCTGGATCATTATCGCGATCACGGCCCGGTCACGCGCGGCGACTATATGCGCCTGCTGCGCCAATATACCGCGCTTCACTATCAGGGCGCCGGGAAGGACCGCCGCCTCGATCTGGAGGAGGACTATCATCCCGAGACCGGCCGGCCGATCGTCGGGCTCGATCGCAGCCACCATTATTTCCATTCGGGCTATGTCGATCTGATCCTCACCGGCCTCGTCGGCATCCGCCCGCGCGCGGACGATATGCTGGAGGTGAACCCGCTGCTGCCGGACGCGGGCGATGCCCAGGCCCTCCCCTGGTTCCGCGTGCAGGACGTGCCCTATCATGGCCATCGCATCGCGGTGACCTGGGATCAGGACGGCAGCCATTATGGCCGTGGTCCGGGGCTGGCGCTGGAGGTCGATGGCCGGGAGGTCGCCCGGCGCGCCACGATCGGCCGCCTGGCCGTGCCGGTGCCCCGCGCTCCGGCTCCGTCCTATGCGCGCCCGGTCAACCGCGCCGTCCAGCTCGTCCGGGGCAATTTCCCCAGGGGCGAGGCATCGAGCAACACCGATCCCGAAAATGTCCATGACGCGATCGACGGGCGGCTGTGGTTCTTTCCGGAACTGCCCAACGGCTGGTCGTCCGCGCCTGCGGGGGGCGAGCAATGGTATGCCGTCGATCTCGGCAGGCCCATGCGCCTGTCGCGGGCCGAGCTCGCCTTCTTCGCCGATGGCAAGGGCTTCGATGTGCCCGAGCGTTATCGCATCCAGGCCTGGACCGGGCAGGGCTGGCGCGATCTCGCCGCGCCCGCCGGCCGGCCGGTCGCCAACGGCGTGACCCATGTCGGCTGGCCCGCCGCCGCCGTCAGCAAGGTCCGCCTCCTGATGCGCCAGCGGCCGGGCCGGGCCGTCAGGCTCGTGGAGCTGAAGCTATACGAGCCTGATTGAGGCGCCCGCGCGGCCCGAGCGGTCAGGAGCGCGGCCCGGACGGCCGGGGCGGGAAGAACAGCTTGCGGAAGCTGATGCGGATCGAACGGCCCAGCGGATCGAGATAGTCCGGCTGGTAGCTGACCGGCGTGATGCCGTCCGCGTCGCGCACGCGCATCCGTTCGTTGAACAGGTTCGTCACCGAAAGGGTGAGCCGCGAGCCGCGCAGGAAGGGGACGGCGGACACCAGCTTCGCCTGCTGGCCCAGATCCGCGAAGAAGCGGAGGTTGATCGTCGTCAGGCTGGAAAAGTGCAGCGAATCCGATCCGTCGGGCCCGCCATTCACGTCCGTGCCGCTGCGCCACGCGGCGGAAAGGCGCGCGCCCAGCCCGTTATGGGTCAGGCCGGCCTGCGCCTCCACCTCATGCCTGGGCTGGCCGCCGGTCGATCCGATCGCGTCGCCGTCCAGCAGGTCCAGCATCGGCCCGTCGGGGCGGACGAGGATTTCCTCGCGCAGGTGGACGGTGTGATAGACGGCGAACTGCATCCGCGTGCCGCGCCCGCCGGGGCCGCGGCCGAAACCGCCGCCGCCCGGTCCGAAGCCGGCACCGCGCGGCCGATCCGCGTCGCTCCCCGCCGGGCGCTCGGCGGGCGGCCCGTCACCCGCATCGCGCGCCAGCTCCCGCAGCATCGGCCGGTTGCCGGCGCCCGTCGGCGGAGAGGAAAGCTGCTTCGAGAAATTGATCCCCCAGCGCAGCTCCTCGCTGTTCTGGCGGGTGAAGTTGATCGGCCGGCTGTCGACGCTGACGAGCTGGCCGCTGGCATCGCGCACGAAGCGATCGGGGAAGGCGGCCTCGATCGCGGCGGTGGGCGTCGGGAAGGCCGCCACCGCATCGCGCACGCGGCTGTTCACATAATCGGCGCTCAGCGTCAGGTCGTTGCCGGTAAAGGGGCGGATGGTCGCCCCCAGCTTGAACACGCGCCGGTCGTCGGCCTGGAGCGTGGGGTTGCCGCCGCTGATCCGGGTGACGTCCACCGTCTCGCCGCGCACATAATCGAATATCCGGACGCCGCTGGTCGCGATGGTGGGGTTGCCGAGCTGCTGCATGGTGGGCGCATTCTCGTCCTCCGTCACCGATGCGATCAGGCGGATGGCGGGGATCGGCGTCCAGTTGAGGCCGTAGCCCAGCGTGGTCAGCCCGCCGAAGTCGGAAAGACGGTCATAGGCCAGGTTCACATTGGCCGAAAGCTCGCCCAGCGGGCCGATGAAGCCGCGCTTCCGGCTGGCCAGCGGCAGGTCCAGGCTGATCTGGCCGCTGGCGATGTCGCGCGAAAGATCGCTGTCCGTCATCATGCCGGCGCGGGTGGAATGGGCGTCGAGGTCGTTGAACTCGCCGCCCAGCTTCACCGTGGCGGAGACCGGCCCGGCCGGCAGCCGCGCCAGCGTGCCGTTGGCGACGAGCTGGATATTGCCCACGCCCTCCACCGAACGCGCGCGGTCGATCAGCGGGCCGCCCATCAGGGCCGCGGGGATCGGCGCGAAGGGGTTGAGCGTGGGATCGAGCGCGTCGATCCCAGCCTGGAAATCGGTGATGTCCACGCCGTTGCGGGTGCGCGTCCTGATCTCGGTGCGGTCGTAATTGCCAGTGGCATTCCATTGCCAGCCCTTGGCCGCGCCGCTCAGCGTGAAGCCGAGATGCCCGGTCACCGTCTTGCTCTGCTGGGTGCGCGGATCGATCTCGTCGAGATAGCGGTAGAGCCGCGTCTCGCCGGCGAAGGGGGAGAAGGGGCTTTCGCCGGGCAGCCGGATCGATGCGGTGGCGAGGCCCTGGGCGCTGTCGCTCTCGTCATAGGATAAGGTGCCGTTCACCGTCGCCGATACGTCGCCGAAGATGGTGCGGTTCAGCACGGCGTTCATCGATACGCTGTCGGTCTGCGGCAGCAGCGTGCGGTAGCGCCCCGTATCGGTCGTGTTGACCGGCCGGTTGAAGGCGGTAAGCGGCTGCGCGCCTTGCGCCGCGGCGGCAGGCACGCCGGCCGCCGTCACGGGCTGGCCGGCAAGCGCGCTCAGCGCGGGATCGATCTCGTCGCCATAGACGGGTGCGGTGATGTTGCCGGTCACGTCATAGGGGCGACGCGGCATATCGGCGACGATATCGCGCTCATCCTCGTAGAGCGCGGAGCTGCGCTGATATTTGAGCGCGAGGTTGAAGCGGCCTTCCTTGTTGATCCTGAGCAGGCTGCTCTCGGCGCTGGCGCTGCTCTGCCCGCCTTCGGTCGGCGCGGCGCCGGTCAGCTCGGCGGTGGTCGTGCGGAAGCGCGGGCGCAGCACGATGTTCACCACCTTCTGGTCGGCGCGATAGCCATATTTGAGCGCCACTTCCTCCGGCAATATCTCCGCGCGCAGGATCGCCTCGGTCGGAATGTCGCGGATCTCGGCGAAGCTCGATATCCGCTTGCCGTTCAGCAGCACCACCGGCCGGCCGCCCCGGCCGCTCGTCGTCTGCGGGCCGAGCTCGGCGATGAGGTCGGTGATCGAGCTTACGCCATAGGTGCGGATGTCCGCCGGGCTCAGCACCAGCTCGGGCGCGATGTCGCCGATCACGCTGCCCGGCGGGCGCTGGCCGGTGACGACGATATCCTCGTCCCCCGCCATCTCGGCATCGGGGGCGGGGCCATGCCTGTCCGGTTCGGCCGGCGCCCTTTCCTGGGCGGCGGCCAGTGCTGGCAGGAGGGCGATACCGGAAAGCAAAAGCGGCAGGCGGACCATGACAATCCCGTGTTTCATCTGTTTCGCCCGCCCTATTCGGGCCGATCGAACATTTTATGTCGGCGGTGAAATATGCGCGGATTTCCGCGCCCGGCGGGCGGCGGCGGCTCTGTCGCGGGGCGCGTCCCACGGAAGGATACCGCCGGCAATGCGCGCGGGCGCGGACCGGCGCTGCCATGTTCTTTCTCCGTTAAGAGGCAGGCGATATCGGAAGAATCGAAATTGATCGGAAAATTATCTTTTCTATATGTCGGGAAATATACTTTCCAGCTTTCCGATGTGACGTGAGATAAGGTCGGAATGACGGATAGGTTCTAAGAATAAATCCAAAATGTAACGAAAATGTATATATAATTACAGTTAGGTTATTGCACCTGTAACATAACTGCCTTCATAAATATTCTATTGCCGCCCCCGGTCCTGATTTTGATTCTCTTCGGGGGAAAGCATGCAAAATGATATCTGTCTGACGCGCTCGGTTGCGCGCGCCCTGCTGGCCGGCACCGCCTTCATGGCGCTGGCCGTGCCCGCTCTCGCTGCGGAAGTCGCGCCGGCGGAAGCCGCCGCCCCGGAAAGCGCCAGCCCCGAAAGCGGCGGCCTTAGCGAGATCGTCGTGACCGCGACCAAGCGGGAAACCAATCTCCAGAAAACGCCGATCTCCATCTCGGTCATGGACAGCAAGGCGCTGACCGAGCGTCACGCCCAGAGCCTGCTCGATCTCGGTGACGGCGCCATTCCGGGCCTGCGCGTCGCCACCTTCGAGGCGCGCCAGTCCGCGCTCACCATCGGCATTCGCGGCATCGTTCCCCTCGACGCCAACCAGCCCGCGCGCGAGCAGGGCGTGGGCGTCTATATCGACGGCGTCTATCTCGGCCGCCAGCAGGGCCTGAACGCGGCGCTGATGGATATCGAGCGGATCGAGGTGCTGAAGGGGCCGCAGGGCACGCTGTTCGGCCGCAACACCGAAGGCGGCGCGCTCAGCATCGTCACCAAGGGGCCGTCCGGCGAGTTCGGTTTCCGTGGCACCGCCGGCATCGGCAATTACGGCGCCTATAATGCGGACGCCCATCTCGACCTGCCGGAATTCCACAATTTCAGCCTGAAGGTGGACGGCGTCGTCCAGTATCGCGACCCCACGGTCAAGAACCCGCTGCCCGGCCAGACCGGCTGGAACTATTATGACCGCCGCGGCGTGAAGGCCACGCTGCGCTGGCAGCCCTCCACCGATTTCACCGCCGATTACAGCTACGACAACGGCTATGACGCCAACTCGCCTTTCTACAGCCAGCTCGTCAACTACAACCCGCTGAACAAGCCGGCCGGGGCGATCGCGCCGCTGCCGCCGATCGTGGTGGTGGGCGACAAGCGCATGGACGTGGCCGATATCGGCGTGCCGCAGCAGCCGAGCGTGGACAAGACCTTCGGCCACACGCTGCACCTCAGCTGGAAGGTCGCGCCCGAGGTGGAGCTGCGGTCGATCACCGCCTACCGCGAAGTTTCGGTGGAGCAGTGGGACAATAGTGGCGGCGCGCATCGTGTGCCCGTTTTCGCGCCCAACGGCAATTTCAGCCGCTACAGCCTCGCCGGCCTCTGGCAGCACCAGTTCAGCCAGGAATTCCAGGCGGTCGGCAGCACCGGCAACCTCGATTATGTCGCCGGCCTCTATTATTTCAACGAGAAGGCGAGCGACGACGCCTCGACGCCCAGCTCCAACCAGTGGAATGCCGACGGCACCGGCTACACCATCCTCGATCCGACGCCGACGATCCGGGGCCATCGCTCGATCGACCGCGCCAGCACCGCCTGGTCGAAGAGCTATGCCGCCTACGGCCAGCTCACCTACACGCCGGACCTGATGGGCGGCATCACCCACCTCACGGTCGGCGGCCGCTACACCCATGACAACAAGCATGGCGAGCTGACGACGGTGAACAACGCGCCCACCGACTTCACCTTCCGGGAGAAGAACGACCGCTTCGATCCGATGGTGACGCTGGCGGTGGATGCGACGCAGGACATCAACCTCTATGCGAAGTTCGCCACCGGCTATCGCGCCGGCGGCGCCAGCTCGCGCTCGCTCACCTATCGGTCCTTCGGGCCGGAAAAGGTGAAGTCCTATGAAATCGGCGCCAAGACCGAGCTGTTCGATCACATGCTGCGCCTGAACCTTGCCGGCTACATCATGGATCGCACCGGCAGCCAGATCGATTTCAGCCTGGTGACGCCGCAGCCCAACGGATCGACGCGCAACACGCTGGAAACCATCAATGCGCCGGGCACCACCAAGATCCGCGGCGTCGAGGCGGAAGCGACGCTGAGCCCGATGCAGGGGCTGACGCTGAACGCGGCCTATGCCTACACCTATACCAAGATCCCGCCGACGCTGAATCCGTTCAGCGGCGTGGTGCAGCCGGTGTTCATCGTCTTCACCCCGCGCAACACGGCCAGCGGCGCGGTGGATTATTCGGTGCCGGTCGGCGGCGTGACGGCCAGGCTGCACCTGGACGCCAATTATGCGCAGGCGACCCAGACGTTCGATCAGTTCGCGATGAAGGCGGACTCCTCCTTCATCGTCAACGGCCGGCTGTCGCTCGCCGACATCAGCCTCGCCAACGACAGCAGCAAGCTCACCGTCTCGGTCTGGTCGCGCAACCTGTTCAACGAGGCGCACATCTATCGCCGCGATCCTTCCAACCAGGCGACGCTGGGCGATTACGCCAACTATAACGAGCCGCGCACCTACGGGCTGGAGGCCAGCATCCGCTTCTGATCGAAGCCGGGCCTGACCGGATATCAGGCCCCGCCGTCCCCCTCGCGGGACGGCGGGGCCTTTTTCCTTTCCATTGCCTCAGTCCGCCCGGACGGCCAGCACCGCCCGCAGGCCGGGGCCGGCATCCTCCAGCGCGAGGCGCCCGCGATGCAGCCGGGCGATCGCCTCCACCAGCGACAGGCCCAGGCCGTGGCCCGAACGGTTGCGCGCCTTGTCCAGCCGGCCGAAGCGGCGCAGCGCATCGGCGCGGCGCTCGGCCGGGATGCCGGGTCCGTCATCCTCGACGATCAGCATCGCCTCGTCCCCCGATCGCGCGGCGCGGACGCGGATGGTCGATCCGGGAGGCGTGTGGCGCACCCCGTTCTCGATCAGGTTGATGATCGCCTGGCTCAGCAGCCGGCGGTCGCCATGGACGGGGATGGCGGGGCAGGGGCCGATCTCCAGCCGGTGCTCCTCGGCTTCGGCCACCGGCGCCATCATCTCGCCGATCTCCGTCGCCAGCGCGCCGAGGTCCAGCGCGGCGAAGGCGGCGCGGCGGTCGCCGCCCTCGATCTCGGCGATGCGCAGGATGGCGGCGAACATTTCCAGCAGCGCGTCGCTCTGGGCGATCGCCTGGTCCAGCCCCTCCCGCATCGCCGGCGTATCGGCCTCGCGCCGCAACCGCGCGAGCTGGCCGCGCAGCCGGCCGAGCGGTGTTCGGAGATCATGGGCGATATCGTTGGAAACATTGGCGATGCCGTCCATCAGGGCGGCGATGCGATCGAGCATCCGGTTGAAGGCCCTGGCCTGCTGGTCGAACTCGCTGCGCGATCCATCGACCGGCACGCGCTGGCGCATATTGCCGTCGATGATCGCATCCACCGTCTGGCGCATCTCGCGGATGCGCCGGCTTATCAGCGTCCCGAAAAGCACGATGCCGCCGAAGACGATGAGGATGATCGATCCGAAGCCGAGCACGTAGATGCGGACGCGCGCGGAATTATAGTTCTGGATCGGCTCGGTCTCGGCCAGCGTCGTCAGGATCATGCCGTTGCCGATGTCGCGGGTGAAGGCGCGGCCATGGGTCAGGCCGGGAATATGATCCGCCGCGCTCAGCGTCGAATAGCCGGGCGGCGGCACGCGGGCGAGCCGGACGTTGCCCGCGATGAAATGGCCCTTGGGGCCGGTCAGCAGGAAGCCCACGTCGCCCTTGTCCCGGCGCTGGGAAAAGAGCGTGATGAGCGCGCGCACCCGCGCCGGATCGGCCGGATGGTCGCTGCCGGAAACCTCCATATTCTCGCCGGCGATCCGCTGGTCCACCAGCCGGGTGATGGTCCGCTGGGTGACGAGCAGGGTGCCCACGCCCGTCAGGATCGTCGCGACGAGGAAGACGATCAGGAACAGCGCCGACAGGGATCGCAGCGAATGCGGGCGCATGCGCTCAGGCGCGTAGCATGTAGCCGATGCCCCGCACGGTCACGATCGGATCGTCGCAGCCGGCTTCCATCAGCTTCAGCCGGAGGCGGCGGATATACATGTCGGCGATGTTGGACTTGGGCTCGAAATCATAATCCCATACCCGTTCGTAGAGCATCGCCCGGGTCAGCACGCGATCGGCGTTGCGCACCAGTTCGGCCAGAAGCTGGAATTCCACCTTGGGCAGCACCACCGGCGCGCCCTTGTACCAGGCCCGGTGGCGCAGCGGGCTGACGGTGATGTCGCCGGCGCTGATCGTGTCGTTTTCCGGCATGTTCCATTGCCGGCCCCGGCTGACGGCCATCAGCCGGGCGTTGAGCTCCGCCGCGTCGACCGGCTTCACCACATAATCGTCCGCGCCCTGTTCCAGCCCCTCGACCTTGTCGGCCGACTTGCCGAGCGCCGTCAGCATGATGACGGGAAGCGTCATGCCCTCGGCCCGCATCCGGTTGAGGACGGAAAGGCCGTCCAGCTCGGGCAGCATGCGATCGAGGATGACGGCGTCGAACTTCCGGTCCACCAGCGCCTGCAGCGCGAGGCGGCCGTCGCCCACGATCTGCGCCTGATGCCCGCATTCCCGCAATTCGGCGGCCAGGTCCTTCGCCAGGATGGCATCGTCTTCAACCAGCAGAACGTCCAAAACCGCCTCCAATGGTCCGCCGGCGCCGCGCGCCGGAAGGGATGCGCATAGGCATAGCATATGAACGCATGATGGCCGATCATGCCGATGGACGGGTGCCGCGCGCTTCGCCATTCTCCCCAGCGCAGGCAGAAGGAAAGGCAGCCCCCCTCATGACATCGCATCCGCCGCACCGCTGTGGCTGGGCCGAAGGCGATCCGCTGATGCGGGCCTATCATGACGGCGAATGGGGCGTGCCCGAGCGCGACGGCCGCGCGCTCTGGGAAAAGCTGATGCTGGACGGCTTCCAGGCCGGCCTCGCCTGGATCACCGTGCTGCGCAAGCGCGACGCCTTCCGCCGGGCCTTCGCCGGCTTCGATCCCGCCACGGTCGCCCGTTTCGGCGAGGCGGACGTCCAGCGCCTGCTGGCCGATCCCGGCATCATCCGTTCCCGCGCGAAGATCGAGGCGACGATCGGCGCCGCCCGCCTCTATTGCGACATGGCCGATCGGGGCGAGGATTTCGCCGCTTATTGCTGGTCCTTCACCGAAGGCCGCGTGCTCATGGGCGACGGCGTGAACTTTCCCGCCACTACCCCGCTATCGGAACGGATATCGAAGGATCTGAAGCGCCGGGGCTTCAAGTTCGTCGGCCCCACCATCGTCTATGCCTGGATGCAGGCGGTGGGCATCGTCAACGATCACGCGGCCGCCTGCTTCCGCCGCGATCAGGTCGGGGCGCCGTAATCCGGCAGGTCGGGTAGGCGCCGGCCCCTCACCATTCCCGGCGGCGCAGGAAGATCGCGGCGATCGCCGTGCCCAGCGCCCAGGTCGCCAGCACCAGCGGGAAGGTCAGGATATATTTCAGCAGATAGAGCCGATCGATATCCCGTTCCGTCAACGCATCCTCCCTGTTCGGCGCGGCCGGCATGATAGCCGGTTCAGCGGCCGGGGTTAAGCCCGTGCGGCGCTCGATCCTTGCCGAGGCGCGATGCGTCGGCATCTCGGCGCCCCGATATTATGCCGCTATCATGCCGCCGCGCGGTCGGCCGGGGCCTCGGGGTCGGGGGCGGCGAGAAGGGCGGTGAAGCGGCGCTGCCACCACAGCACGTCCTCCTGCTCCACGCCGTCCATCAGCGCGCGCCAGCGGCGGATGCGTTCGGCGCGCGGCATGGCGAGCGCGCGGGCGATGGCGTCGGCGACGTCCTCGGCGCTGTGCGGGTTGACGAGCAGCGCCTCGCCCATCTGCTCGGCCGCGCCCGCGAAGCGGGAAAGGATCAGCACGCCGGGGTCCTCCGGGTCCTGCGCGGCCACATATTCCTTGGCGACCAGGTTCATCCCGTCGCGCAGCGGCGTCACCAGCCCGATGCGGGCGGCGCGATAGATGCCGGCCAGCTCGTCGCGGGGATAGCCCTTGTTGACGTAGCGGATCGGCACCCATTCCACGTCGGCATATTCGCCGTTGATCCGGCCCGAAAGCCCGTCCAGCGCCGCGCGTATCTCGCGATAGCTCTGCACGTCCTCGCGCGAGGGCGGGGCGATCTGGAGGAGGAACACCCGCCCCAGCGCCTCGGGATGCGATGCCAGGAAGCGTTCGTAGCCGAGGAAGCGTTCCTGCAGCCCCTTGGAATAATCCAGCCGGTCGACGCCGATGATCATCTCCCGCCCGTTGGCGCTGATCCGCATCCGCTGGAAGGCGTTGAGCGCGTTGGGCTGGTTGGCGCTGTCGCGGAAGGCCTGGGTGTCGATGCCGATCGGGCAGGCGACGGCGCGGATGCTGCGTCCGTTGAGCGTGATGATGTCGTCCGCGCCGATCACGGCGCCCGGCAGCTCGGCGCTGACATAATCGAGGAAGGAATCCAGCCAGTCGCGCGTGTGGAATCCGATCACGTCATAGGCGAACATCGCCTCCACCAGCTCGCGATGGTTGGGAAGCGCCAGCAGGAGCTGCATCGGCGGCCAGGGGATGTGGAGGAAGAAGCCGATCCGGTTGGTCACGCCGCGTGCGCGCAGCTCCGCGCCCAGCGGGATCAGGTGGTAATCATGCACCCACAATATGTCGTCCGGCTCGATCAGCGGCTGCACCGTCTCGGCGAAGCGCGCATTCACCCGTTCATAGCCCTCGGCAAAGCCGCGCTCGAACTCCGCCACGTCGATGCGATAATGGAAGAGCGGCCACAGCGTGCGGTTGGCGAAGCCGTTATAATATTCCTCCACGTCCTGCGGCTCCAGATCGACGGTGGCGGTGGCGACGCCGTCGTGCCGCTGGAAGTTGATATGGCCGGTGAAATGATCGGTCTCCCCGCCCGACCAGCCGAACCAGATGCCGTTGCTTTCCCGCAGCGCGGCCGAAAGCGCGACCGCCAGCCCGCCCTGGTTGCCCGCGCCGTCGGCGGCCGGCTGCACCCGGTTGGAAATGACGATCAGGCGGCTCATCGCACGGAACTCCACGGCTTGCTCAGCAGGACCGCGCAGTTGATCAGGCCCACGAGCGAATAGGTCTGCGGGTAATTGCCCCAGAGTTCGCCCGTCACCGGATCGATATCCTCCGAAAGCAGCCCCGCCCCCGTGCGGCGGCCGAGCATTTCCTCGAACAGCGCACGGGCATCGGCGATCCGGCCCGTGGCGTTCAGCGCCTCGATCAGCCAGAATGTGCAGACGTTGAAGGCGGTTTCGGGCAGGCCGAAATCGTCTTCGGTGGCATAACGCAACATATGGCTGCCACGCCGCAGTCCTTCTTCCACCGAAACGAGTGTGCCGTGGAAGCGCGGATCGGCAGGCTGAAGGAATCGCAGGTCGAGCAGTTGGATCAGGCTGGCGTCCAGGTCGTCGCCGTCGAAGGTGGCGGATATCCGGCCCGTTCCCTCGCGCCAGGCGGATCGTTCGATCTTCTCGCGGATCGCATCCGCCCGCGCCTGCCAGAAGGCGCGCCGGTCCTCCAGCCCCAGCGCCTCGGCGGCATTGGCCAGCCGGTCGCACGCCGCCCAGCACATCGCGGCGGAATAGGTGTGGACATGCGCGCGCGTGCGCAATTCCCACAGGCCCGCATCGGGCTTGTCGTGCATCGCCCAGGCCCGCTCGCCGATCGGCTCCAGCGCGGTGAAATCCTCCAGCCCCGCCACGCGGTAGAGCCGCTGGTCGAAGAAGGCCTGCACGTTGGAAAGCACGATCTGGCCATAGGCATCGTGCTGGATCTGCTCATAGGCCTGGTTGCCCACGCGCACCGGCCCCATGCCGCGATATCCGTCCAGCGCGGGCGCCTCGCGCTCCGGCAGCAGCGCCTCGCCGCCGACGCCGTAGAGCGGCTGGACATGGCCGCCCCTCGCATTGTCGACGATGTTGCGCAGATATTCGAGATAGCCTTCCAGCACGTCGAGCGCGCCCAGCCGGTTGAGCGCCTGCACGGTATAATAAGCATCGCGTATCCAGCAGTAGCGATAGTCCCAGTTACGGCCGGAATCGGCATGTTCGGGGATGGAGGTGGTGAGCGCGGCGACGATCGCGCCGGTCTCCTCATGCTGGCAGAGCTTGAGCGCGATCGCCGCGCGGATCACCGCTTCCTGCCATTCCACCGGCGTCGCCAGCCCGCGCACCCAGCGCCGCCAGGATGCGATGGTCAGGTCCAGCATCTGCTCGGTGGCGTGGCGCACGTCGTCCGAAAAGCTTTCGTCCGGGCCGAAGAAGAAATGCAGCGGCCGTTCGACGCGGAACAGCCGCTCATCCTCGATCCAGCCGATCGGCGCGTCGGTGGTCAGCCGCTGCACGCTTTCCGCCAGGATGTAGCGGATATGGTTGGAACCGCGCGTGCGCGCCGCCGCATGGGCGCCCCAGTCGCGCGCCGGGCGCAGCCGCACGCGGATGCGCGGGCTGCCCGATATCGGTCGGACGATGCGGACGAACGCCACCGGCCGATACATGCGGCCGTTGCGGGTGAAGCGCGGGCAGAAGTCCGTCACCTCCACCACATTGCCGCGCCCGTCATCGTGCCGCGTCACCAGCACGGGCGTGTTGCGGATATAATGCTGGGTCGTCTCCGCGCAGTCCTCCAGGTCGATCTCCCAGAAACCGCGCGCGCCCTCGGCCGCGGGCGGGTTCGCATCCAGCAGCGAACAGAATAGGGGATCGCCGTCCACGCGCGGCACGCACGCCCAGACGAAACGGCCGCGCCGGTCCACCAGCGAGGATACCTGGCAATTGCCGATCGGCCACAGGTCCAGCGTCGCGGTCATGCGTGCTCCCCCGCCAGCCAGGCGCGCACGGCGGCGCTGTCGGCCAGCCCATAGCGGGCGGCGCTCTCGCGGGGCGCGCCCACCAGCACGCCGCAGCCGCCAAGCTCGGTGGCGGCGACGAAGCCCGGCTCGTCGGTCAGGTCGTCGCCGATGAACACGGGCCGCGTGCCCGCCATCGGCGGCCGCCCCATCAGCCCGCGCACGGCCACGCCCTTGTCGCTGCCCGGCACGCGCAGCTCGATCATCATATGGCCCGGCTGCACGGCCAGCCCCGTCTCGGCGCCGATCCGCCGGGCGAGGCTGCGGGCTGCAACCTCCGCCGCGGGCGCCAGCCGGTAATGCAGCGCCGCGCCGAAGCTCTTGCTTTCCACCATCACGCCGGGATGCGCCTCGGCAAAGGCGCGCAGCTCGGTCTCGGCCGCGTCCAGCGTCTCGGGCCGCACCGGATGGGCGCTGATCCCGTTCCAGCGATGCTCGGTGCCGTGGCTGCCGGAAAGCGCGATCAGCTGCGCCACCGGCCCCAGCATGGCATCGAGCTGGGCGATCGATCGCCCGCTCACCACCGCGATGCCGCCTTCCGGCCGGTCGTGCAGCCGCATCAGCAGCGCGCGCAGCCGCTCGTCGGCGATCACCTCGTCCGGCCGGTCGATCAGGTCGACCAGGGTGCCGTCGAAATCGATGAACAGGCTGGCGCCCTCCAGCAGGCCGGCGGGCGGCTCGGGCAGGCGCGGTGGCTGGGGCAGGGGGCCGCGGTCCACGGCTGGATTCATCGATAACCTCTTGTCTTGTCAGGCGTGCCGGAACGCGGCGGACGCGGGGCACCCTGCAGGGACGCGGGAAGGCCGCTTCGGGTTCCCGTGGGGGGATGGCGGCCGGCAAGGTTAGCCGCTTTGGGGCCGTGGCGTAACCCTTGTGCCTGCATATAGGTTCGGATCGGACTTTTATTTGATGTTTTGTAACGTTCTACTTCACCGTCAAAGTCACGGTGACGTAGCGTCAACCTCTGCGGCAAATACGTATAGAAGATCGCGTCGCCGCCGATCCCCCTTTGCCTCCTCCTATAATGCACCATGCGAATTTTGGAGGTTTCAATGCACCGCTTGAAGATCGGCGGGCGCCTCAACCTTGTCAGCCTGGCGGCGTTGACCGGCCTGGTCGTGGTTCTGGCGCTCTCCCTGTTACGGCTCGATACCGTGATGCGCGACGATATCGCGGATCGCACCCGGAAGACGGTGGAAACCGCCCACAGCGTGCTCGTCCACTATCAGAAGCTGGAAAGCGCCGGCGCGATGCCGCGCGCCGATGCGCAGGCCGCCGCCCTGGCCGCGATCCGGGCGATGCGTTACGGCAAGGACGAATATTTCTGGGTCAACGACATGCAGCCGCGCATGGTGATGCACCCGATGAATCCCGCCCTCGAAGGCAAGGATGTCGGCAACAACACCGATGCGGACGGCATCTACATGTTCCGCGAAATGGTGAAGGTGGTTCAGGCCGGGGGCGAAGGTTTCGTCAACTATAGCTGGGACAAGCCCGGCGCCAACGGCGCCCAGCCCAAGATATCCTATGTGAAGGGGTTCGCCCCCTGGGGCTGGATGATCGGATCGGGCGTCTATGTGGACGAGATCCGCGCCGCCGTGATGAAGGCGGCCTATGTGCTGGGCCTCGCCGTGCTCGCCGTGATCCTCGCGGTCGGCAGCCTCAACTGGTTCCTCAGCCGTTCGATCTCGCGCCCCGTGGTCGCGCTCACCCAGCGGATGCGCACGCTGGCGGAAGGCGATACCGGCTCCGCCATTCCCGGTCTCGATCGCCGGGACGAAGTGGGCGAGATGGCGGCCGCGCTCGGCGTGTTCCGCGACGCCGCCGTCGCCAAGGCCGCGGCGGAGGCCGAAAAGGCGCAGGCCGATGCGGAGCAGCAGTTCGTCGTCACCGTCGTCTCGGATCGGCTGGCCAGCCTGTCCGACGGCGATCTCACGGCCGCGATCAGCGAGGAATTCCCGCCGGCCTATGCCGCGCTCAAGGGCAATTACAACACGGCGGTCGGCAATCTGCGCGACATGATGACGGCGCTGGCCAACTCGGCCGATGCGATCCGCACCGGATCGGGCGAGATCGCCCAGGCCTCGGAAGACCTCGCGCGCCGCACCGAAGCGAACGCCGCCAGCCTGGAGGAAACCTCCGCCGCGCTCAGCCAGATGGAGGAAAGGCTGCGCTCCACCGCCGCCGCCGCCGTCCACACCGCGGGCCAGGCGAACGAGGCGATCGCCATCGTCGGCTCCGGCCGCGCGACGGCGGACGAGGCCGTCGGCGCCATGGGCCGCGTGTCGGAAAGCGCGCAGGGCATCGACAGCGTGATCGAGGGGCTGGACAAGATCGCCTTCCAGACCCGCGTTCTCGCCATGAACGCGGCGGTCGAGGCCGGCCGCGCGGGCGAGGCGGGGCGCGGCTTCGCGGTCGTCGCCGATCTCGTCAGCGCGCTCGCCATGCGTTCGGAGGAGGAGGCCAAGCGCGCCCGCGAGCAGCTTACCGCCACCCAGTCCGATATCGTCATGGCCGTGGATGCCGTGCAGAAGGTGGACGGCGCGCTCGCCAATATCAGCGGCAGCGTGGAGGAAGTGCACAAGCTGGTCGCGACGATGGCGTCGGACAACCAGGCCCAGTCCGCCACGATCAGCGAGATCACCACGGCCGTCGGCGCCATGGACCAGTCCACCCAGCAGAATGCCGCGATGGTGGAGGAGACCTCGGCCGCCGCGCGCAATCTCGCGGGCGAGGTCGAGGCGCTGTCCGAACGCTCCTCGCGCTTCCGCACGGGCGCGCCGGTCGCGGCCCGTCCGCGGCTTGCCGCCTCGGCATCGGTGGCCCCGCCCCGCCCCGCGCCGCGCCCGCTGCCGATGGCGCAGGGATCGGCCGCCGTGGACGTGTTCGCCGATCAGGACTGGTCCAGCTTCTGATCCGACGCCAGGGGCGCCGCGACTTTTCCGGGAGAGGTTTGATGATGACGAAGTGGCTCCGGCGGGCGATGCTCGCCGGAACCGCCATGGCGGGCTGCGCCTCCGCGCCCGCCATGGCCCAGCCCACCGATCGCGAAGCGGCGCTGGAACGCCGGCTGGGCGAGCTGGAGGCCGCGCTGGCCGATCTGCGCGGGCAATTGTCCGCGCTGCGGGCCGGCAATGCGGCGCCGCAGGCTTCTGCGGCGGCGGCGGCTCCCGTGGCGGTCGCCACCGCCGGGGTCGCTCCTCCGGCCGCGCCGCCGGCCCCCGCTCCGGCCGCCCCGCGCGACGGGTTCAGCGTCGCCGGCACCACCGTGAAGATCGGCGGCTTCGTGAAGGCGGTCGCCGCCTTCAGCCGCTATGATGACGGGCCGATGCCGGCGGGCTCCACCGGGCGGGATTTCTACGTGCCCGGCACCACGCCGGTCGGCGGCCGCGCCGATCGCTCGTTCGAAGCGAATGCCAAGCAGACGAGGCTTGCGATCAGCACCGCCACGCCGCTGCGCGATCATGAGCTGAAGGGCCTGGTCGAGGTCGATTTCCAGGTTTCGCCCGGCACCGGCAACCAGCGGATCACCAACGCCTATAATCCAGGCCTGCGCCGCGCCTTCTTCACCTTCGACGATGCGCTGATCGGGCAGGAATGGAGCAACTTCCAATATGTCTCGGCCCTGCCGGAGACCACCGATTTCCTCGGCCCCAGCGAAGGCACCGTGTTCGTCCGGCAGGCCCAGTTCCGCTACGCCTTCCGGCTGGCCAGGGGGCTGACGCTGGCGATCGCGGCGGAAAATCCCGCCACCACCGTGCTCGCGGCCGGCGGCAGTTCCGCGATGGTGGAATATGATCAGGATCGCGTGCCCGATCTCACGGCGCGCCTGAACCTCGCGGCGGGGCCGGCGGAGCTGTCGCTCGCGGGGCTTGCCCGCCAGCTCACCGCCGATGGCGCGGGCGGCGTCGATCATGCCTTCGCGTGGGGCGTCTCCGCCGCCGGCAAGATCGGCTTCGGCCCCGCCCGCCGCCACGATATCCGCTTCATGCTCAGCCACGGGCAGGGCATCGGCCGCTATGTCGGCCTCAACCTCGCGCCCGATGCGATATTGGGGGCGGCGGGGCTCGACACTGTCGGCGTCACCGCCGGTTTCGCGGCGCTGCGCATCGGCTGGACGGAACGGCTCCGCTCCACCGTCTCGGGCAGCTTCCAGTCGGCGGATTATCCGCACCTCGCCATCGCTGCCGACGCCAATGACAGCGCGTGGAGCGCGGCGGCCAACCTGTTTTATTCGCCGGTGAAGCAGTTCGACATCGGCGTCGAATATCGGCGCGGGGAACGGCGCCTGGTCTCGGGCGCCACCGGCCAGCTCGATCGTATCGAGGTCGCCGGCAAGTACAGCTTCTGATGGAAGGCGAGGGCGATTAGGCTCGGGCCATGCACCGCCGATTCGTCCTCGCCGCCCTCGGCCTCGCCGCCGCCTTTCCCGCTCTCGCGCAGGAAGCCGCTGCCCCGCCGGAACCCGCGCCGGCGCTCGCCCATGTCCGCCTGCAGACCAGCGAGGGGGATATCCTGCTGGCGCTGGAAAAGGATCGCGCGCCCGTCACCGCCGCCAATTTCCTCCGCTATGTCGACCAGAAAAGGCTGGACGGCACCAGCTTCTACCGCGCCACCAGGGTCGCGCCCGGCTTCGGCCTGATCCAGGGCGGCGCGCGCAACGATCCCAGGCGCGCCCTGCCGCCGATCGCGCATGAGCCGACGAGCAAGACCGGCCTCACCCACGCGGACGGCACGATATCCATGGCGCGCGCCGCGCCGGGCAGCGCGACCGGCGATTTCTTCATCACCGTCGGCGCGATGCCGACGATGGATGCGGACCCGTCGCAACCCGGCGACAATCTGGGCTTCGCCGCCTTCGGCCGTGTCGAACAGGGGATGGACGTCGTCCACCGCATCCTCGACGCGCCGGTTTCGCCCACCGAGGGCGAAGGCGCGATGCGCGGGCAGATGCTGGCGTCCCCGGTGAAGATCATCACTGCGCGCCGGGTGGATTGAGCCGGGCGATGGCCGTCAGCCGCCACCTTGCCATCCACGGCCGGGTCCAGGGCGTATTCTATCGCGGCTGGGCGGTGGAAACGGCGCGGGCGCTGGGCCTTTCCGGCTGGGTGCGCAACCGCCGCGACGGCAGCGTCGAAGCGGTGGTGACGGGCGATGCGGCGGCCGTCGCGGATTTCGTGGCCCGCTGCCACGGCGGCCCGCCCGCCGCCCGAGTCGATCGGGTGGACGTTACGGAAACCGCCCCCGCCACCGCCGCCGGTTTCGAACAACGGCCTACGGAATAAGCCTTTTCCCGCACGCCTCATCACTTCGGCGCATCCGTCTTCCATTCGGGAGGATCATGGCTAGGATGAGGTATCGGGAGGGGGCCACGAAGGAGGCCTTCGATGTTCGGAATGACCGCCAGTTTCTGCGAAAGGCGCGCGCTGGAGGAATTGCGCGCGGCGGAAGAGGCCACCTGCCTCGAAGCCGCAGCCTCGCACCGCCAGCTCGCCCGGGAATTCGCCGCCAGGGCACGGGCCTTGCGCGCGGAGGCGGAAGCCGCGCGGCATATCCAGATCGACGCGGTCGCCGGCTGATCGTCGTCGCGGCCGGCGGTCGCGAACGCGCCCCGCCGGGTCAATCGCGCGGCGCGATCCCGTTCAGGATGATGCCGGTGATGTCGTCGATCAGATTTTCGTCCGCCGCAACGGACGACATCAGCATCCGCGATAGCACCGCGCCGATCGTCACGTCGAAAAAGGCGTCCGGGTCCACGTCGGCGCGCACCATGCCCTTTGCCTTGCCCTCGTTCACGATGCGCCGCATGTCCGCGCGGGCGGCGGTTTCGATCGGAAGCTGCAACTCGCGGCGCAGCGCCGGGTCGCGCTGGATGGCGGCGAACAGCCCCAGGCTGGCGGCGCTGATATCGGGCAGGCAGTATCGGCGATAGGATTGCTCGATCAGCGCGCGCACCTCGCCGGCCATGCCCTCCTCTTCGGTCACGTCCACGAAATGCACCTCGTCGCCGCCATCCTCGTTGGCGATGCTGCTCAGCAGGTGCGCCTTGGTCGGCCAGCGGCGATAGATGGTGGCCCGCGTCACCCCCGTGACCTGGGCGATGGCGTCGAAGGTCAGCGCGTCGATGCCCCCTTCGCGCAGCAGCCGGCGGCCGGCGGCGATGATCGTCGCGTCGGTCTCCGGCTTGCGCGGGCGGCCGCGGCCCCGGCTGGGGGCGGGCGGTGGAGATGCGGTCATCGATGGTCCTTGGGCGTCATGGCCATAAATCTATGCATCCTGCATCCTAATTGGTCACGCCATGAATTGCCGGGCAGGGTGGCTTTCGCCTAACAATCCGGGTCATGGCAACCGCTTCTTCCATCTCATCTTCCCTTTCCCGATCCACCCCGCGCCGCGTGGCGCTCGTCACCGGCGCCGGCCGGCGCATCGGCCGGGCGATCGCGCTCAGGCTGGCGGCCGCCGGCTGGGATGTCGCGATCCATTGCGGTCATGGCGTGGAGGAGGCGGAGGCGGTCGCCGCCGAGGTCGCCGATCGCGGCGCGCGAGCGGCGGTGCTGCCGGCCGAGCTGGCGGACGAGGCCGCCGTTTCCGGGCTGGTCGATCGGTCGGTCGAAGCGCTCGGGCCGCTGGCGCTGCTCGTCAACAATGCCTCCACCTTCGAACAGGATAGCTTCGGCGCGCTCGATCCGGCCCTGTGGGATACGCATTTCGCGGTGAACCTGCGCGCGCCGGTGGTGCTGGCGCAGGCCTTTGCCGCGCAGGTGAAGGCCGCCGACGTGCGGGGCGCCGCCATCGTCAACCTGCTCGACCAGCGCGTGCTCCGCCCCAATCCGACCTTCTTTTCCTATGGGCTCACCAAATCGGCGCTGTGGACGGCGACGCAGATGATGGCGCAGGCGCTGGCGCCGGCGATCCGGGTGAACGCCGTGGCGCCCGGCCCGGTGCTCGCTTCCTGCCATCAGGATGCCGATCTCTTCGCGCGCGAGGCGGCGGGCACCCTGCTCGAACGGCCCAGCCCGCCGGACGATATCGCCGATGCCGTGCTCTACCTGGCCGGCGCGGCTTCGGTCACGGGGCAGGTGATCGCGGTCGATTCCGGCCAGCATCTCGGCTGGCGCACGCCCGATGTGGTGGCGGTGGAACGGCCGGGCTGAACCGTCCGCGACGGGGATAATCCGGTGGCAAATCAGGGTTGCGCCTGATTGGCCGCCGCCGCTGCGTGCCTTATCGCCGGGCGATCCGCCGGGCTGGAGGCGCCGATGATATCCCTTTCCGAACTGCTCGGCGGCCGCCCCGAAAAGCGGCGCTACGATCCCCCGGCGGATAAGCCGCTGGATCAGACCCACGGCGCCGTCCCGCCTTATGATTTCCCGCCGGAGCTTGCCCGCGCGCTGGCCGGCAAGTCGGAGGAGGAGGTTTCCTCCCTCCTCTCCAAATTCCGCACCGGCCTTTCGGAACACCGCACCCGCCTGTCCGAACATCGCACGGACCTTTCGGAGCATCGGACCGACCTTTCCGATTACCGGACCGAATTGTCCCACGCGCGGACGGAGATGTCCGAACATCGCACCAAATTGTCCAATGATCGCTCCCACCTCTCCAACGAGCGCACGCACCTCTCTTATGTGCGCACCGCCGTTTCGCTGATGAGCTTCGGCATCACCATCAATCGCTTCGCCGTGTTCCTGGCGGAAGGGAAGGGCTATGACGATCGCATCGCCACCCGGCGGATGTGGAGCACCGAGCAGTTCGGCCTCGGCATGGTCGTCGTCGGCATCATATTGCTGATCTGGTCGCTGTTCCGCTATCGCGCGATTCACGCCCAGCTCCTGTCGCAGGAATTTCGTCCCCCCGCCGTTTCGGTGATGCTGCTCACCCTGGCGATCATCGCGCTCGGGGCGGTCTCCTCGGTGATCCTGATAACCGTGAAGTGAAGCCTCGGGCGCGGGGGGCGCCCGCCTGCCTCCCTCCGGCGTCCGCCGGATCGGCGGGGGAGGGTGGCAGGCGGGCACCGCGGAATACGCTCCCCCTTCAGGCGCGTCCCGCGGTCCGGGCATTTCCCGTCCGGGCGATGCCGCCGGCCGGGAAATTCCGAAGGTCGGGCGTCCGGGGCATGATCCGCTCGGGCGGAAAATGCCCCGGCGCCGTTCCGTCGATCAGAACTTCAGCGACAGATCGATGCCATAGGTGCGGCCGCGATCGGGGATCGTCACCTGGGTGATGGCTTCGGGGCCGAAGGGGGCGCGGTTGACGTTGAAGACATTCTTCACCCAGCCCGAAATGCCGATCTCGGTGCCCCTGATCGGCAGCGAGGCGATGCCGGCGCGGGCATCGGCCAGGATATATTTCTTCACGTAGGAAAGCCGGTCGAGTTCCGGGATGCCGGACGAGAATTCCGTTATCACCGCGCCCGAACGATAGCGGGAATCCAGCGCGACGTAGAAATTGCCGCCGTTCGCCATTTCCGGGAAGTCATATTGGCCGCCCAGCCGCGCGGTCCATTTCGGCGTGTAGGTCGGGCGGATCTCGTCGCTCCGGTCGATGCCGTTCTGGATATATTCCTTATATTTGAAATTGGTGTAGCCGAAATTGGCGTTCAGCGTCAGGCCGTCCAGCGGCACCGCCTCGAACTCGCCTTCCACGCCCCAGATCCGGGCCTTGCCGGCATTGCGGAACGCCTGCACGCCATTTTCGAAGGATTGGACCTGCATGTCCTTATAATCGGAATAGAAGGCGGCCAGGTTGGCGCGCAGGCGGTTGCCGAACAGCTGCGATTTCACGCCCGCTTCGTAGCTGATCAGCTTTTCCGGGTCGTAGGGGATGGCGCCCAGGATGCCGCCGGCGACATAGCCGGTCGCGACCTTGGCATAGGTGGTGACGTCGTCGGTCGGCCGATAGGTGGCGATCGCGGTATAGTTGAACCGCTTGTAGCTGGTCTTGTAGGTCTGGCCCGCCGCCAGCCCGCCGCCCTGCGCGGAGGAAACGCTGATCAGGTCGGTCGAACGATCGTCGATCGTGTAGCGGCCGCCGAAGGCGAGGTCGAACTGGTCGGTGGCGTGCCAGGTGAGCTGGGCATAGCCGGCCATGGAGTCGTTGACCGCGCGGGTCTCCGTCACGCCGTTGCCGAAGATCGCGTCGAACGGCGTCGCCGTCACCACGCCGTTCGCCACCGGCAGCATCACGCCCAGCACGTCCGTGGACGGCGAATTTTCGTGGAAATAGAACAGGCCGGACGTCAGGTCGAACCGGTCCCAGTTGAACAGGAACTGGGTTTCCTGGGTGAACTGCTTCTGCTTCGTCTCGCGCGCGGTCAGCAGCGCGAAGAAGCTGTCGTTCGGGCCGGGCTGGTTGGCGTCGTCGAATATGCCGGGGATATCGTTCTGCAGCAGCGCGCCAAGCTGCGCGCCGCTGAAGCGCAGGCCGCCGCTCGACGACAGGTCGTAGGTATTCGGCTTCTGGTGGAACTTGCGATAGGCGGTGATGCTCTTCACCGTCAGCACGTCGCTCACGTCCCAGGTCGCGGTCAGGTTATGGCCCTGGGTGATCACATGCTCGCTGCTGGTGGCGTTGGCCACGGCGTCGAGCTGCTTCTTGCCCGCGTTGACGATGCCGCCGGTCAGGGGTTGGAAGCCCACCACCACGCCGGCCAGCACGCCCGCGCCGCCGGCCGGCGAGCCGAGATACTGCACCGCGCGCCCGCTCGTCCGGGAATCGGTGTAATCGAAATGATAATCGATCTTCAGGTCGTCCGAAGCGTCCACGCGCGCCGCGAGCTGGAAGGCGTCGACATTCTTGCCGCCCAGCCGCTTGGCATATTTCAGCGTGCCGAAATCCGGGCGGATCTGGCTGAAGTCCAGCGTCTTGCCGGCGATCAGATTGTCGGTATCGCCCTCCATCTCGTCATGCAGGTAGGCGAGCTTCACGCTCAGCGGGCCGAGCGCGGGCAGGTCGACCACGGTGCGCGATCGCATGGCGTTGTAATTGCCGTAGGAAAGCTGCTGGCGCACGCCGAACTCGCCGGTCGGGTTGGCGCTGATCAGGCTCACCGCGCCGCCGGTGGAGTTGCGGCCGAACAGCGTGCCCTGCGGGCCGCGCAGCACTTCCACGCGCTGCAGATCGGCGAGGTCGAAGATCGCGCCCACCGAACGGCCGATATAGACGCCGTCCAGATACACGCCCACCTTGGGGTCGACCGCGTTGTTCGATGCGCCCGATGCGATGCCGCGGATCTGGAACAGCGGGATGGATTGCTGGCCCTGGCTCGTCACCTGCAGGTTGGGGGCATAGCCGCTCAGCGCCGCGACGTTGACGACGCGGGCATTGTCCAGCGCTTCGGAACTGAGCGCGGTCACCGCCACCGGCACCTTCTGCAGATTTTCCTCGCGGCGCTGCGCGGTGACGACGATGTCTTCGAGTCCGCCGCCGCTGCCGTCGGCGGCGGCGTCCTGCGCCATGGCGGGGATGATGGCAGCCGCGTTCGCGGCCATGGCCAGCGCCGATGCGGCGGCCAGATAGGCAATCCTCATTCTCTTCCTCTCCTGAAGTCCCGAAAAGCGGTGTTGTCCGGTCGGGGCCGGCATTCTTGTTTCGCGATTGGGTCTGTTTCCGGCGGGGTGCCGGGCGGCCTAGCGCATAGGCGCTCCACCACGGGCGCCGGATTCGCGGCGAATGCGCAAAAGCACCACTAAAGTGGAAATGCGATTCATTTTGCGAATCCTCTCGCTACCCGAACCATGCAGATGGTCATTTTTATTTTCGGACCTCGTGTATCGTAATTCATCCGGCCAAGGCGAGAGGCTGATCCCGCATTTGCCATGCATGGTCCTTCATTCGTCAGAATGTCGCTAAATCATAAATCGGCCGGGGCCGCCATCGCGCCCGGATCGCCGGTCCGCCCGGATGCGCAACATCCGCTGGATAAGCGGCCGCGCCTTTGCCATTAGGGCGCGGCCATGACGGACAGCTTCCTGCTCACCCTTTCCTGCCGCAACCAGCCCGGCATCGTCGCCCGCGTCTCCACCGCGCTCCACGCCCATGGCGGCGACATCCGCGAGGCGAACCAGTTCGACGACGCCGCCACCGACCGCTTCTTCATGCGCGTGGTCTTCACCCTGCCGCCCACCCGCGACGTGGCGGCGCTGGAACGCGACTTCGCCGTGATCGCCGATGCGCTGGGCATGGAATGGCGGCTGCGCGCCCGCAACGATCGCCAGCGCGTGCTGCTGCTCGTCTCCAAATTCGATCACTGCCTGGTCGATCTGCTCTATCGCTGGCGGATCGGCGAGCTGCCGATGGACGTGGTCGGCATCGTCTCCAACCATCCGCGCGAAACCTTCCGCACCTCCGATCTCGAAGGCATCCCCTTCCACCATCTGCCCGTCACCGCCGCCACCAAGGCGGAGCAGGAGGCCCGGATCAAGGCGGTCGTGACCGAGACCCGCGCCGACCTGGTCGTGCTGGCGCGCTACATGCAGATATTGTCGGACGATCTCGCCGCCTGGCTTTCCGGCCGCTGCATCAACATCCACCACAGCTTCCTGCCGGGCTTCAAGGGCGCCAAGCCCTATCACCAGGCCCATGCCCGCGGCGTGAAGCTGATCGGCGCGACCGCGCACTACGTCACCGCCGATCTCGACGAAGGGCCGATCATCGAGCAGGATGTGGAGCGGGTGAGCCATGCCGACATGCCCGAGGACCTCGTCCGCAAGGGCCGCGATATCGAGCGCCGCGTGCTCGCCCGCGCGGTCGCTTTCCATATCGAGGGGCGGGCGATCCTGAACGGCGCCACCACCGTCGTCTTCCGGGACTGACCGGCGCAAAATTCCGCCGCCGCCGCCGGTTTGGCGGAAATTCCGTACTATAAGTCAAGCATGCGCCTTGCGCGATGTTAACCGGTTTGCGTGTCTTCTTGCTTGTGTAGCGTTTCGTGCGTTTCGCGATGGAGGAGAGCCGATGCAGCCGGATCAGACGAACCACGGAATTGAGAGTCGCGTGAACTTCTTCGATCTAGATCAGGCCAATTACGATGCCTTCCCCGCGATCGCCCGCGCCGTGGAGAAGGCGGCGCCGGCCGCGCTCGACCGCTTCTACAGGAAGGTGCAGGAAACGCCCGAGGCGGCGGCCTTCTTCTCGTCGACGGCGATGATGAACCACGCGAAGGCGAAGCAGCTCGATCACTGGCGCGGCATGTTCGCCCGCCGCCTCGATGGGGATTATTTCGCCAAGGCGGAGAAGATCGGCCACATCCACGCCCGCATCGGGCTGGAGCCGACCTGGTATATCGGCGGCTATGCGCTGGTGCTGGAACAGATGATCGGCAGCCTGCTCACCGGCTCGCCGCTCAGCCGGCTCGGCGGGCGGCAGATGTCGCGGGTGATCGGCACGCTGGTGAAATGCGCGATGATCGACATGGATATCGCGCTCTCCGCATATTTCCGCGCCGCCGATGCCGATCGGATGGCCGTGATCGGCCAGGTCGGTGAGGCGATGGACCGGCTGGCGCAGGGCGATTTCAGCGTTGAGCTCACCGGCCTGCCCGAAAGCTTCGCCAAGCTGGTGGAGGATTTCAACTCGATGCGGGAACGGATGCGCGACACGCTGCTCCAGGTTTCCGAAACCGCCGATGGCATCAACACCGGCGCCACCGAAATCAGCCAGGCCGCCAGCGATCTTTCCCGCCGGACCGAGCAGCAGGCCGCCTCGCTCGAGGAGACGGCCGCCGCGATGGACCGGATCACCGCATCGGTGCGCGAAACCGCCGAGGGCGCCGGCCATGTCTATACGTCGGTGGGCGAGGCGCAGACCGACGCGACCGAAGGCGGCCGCGTCGTCCGCGAGGCGATCGAGGCGATGGACGGGATCGAGCGGTCCGCGCAGGAAATCGCCCAGATCATCGGCGTGATCGACGGCATCGCCTTCCAGACCAACCTGCTCGCGCTCAATGCGGGCGTGGAGGCGGCGCGCGCGGGTGATGCCGGCAAGGGCTTCGCCGTCGTGGCGAACGAGGTCCGCGCGCTCGCCCAGCGGTCGGCCGATGCCGCCAAGGACATCAAGGGCCTGATCGACAGCAGCTCCAAGCAGGTCGAATCCGGGGTCCATCTCGTCGGCCAGACCGGCCAGGCGCTGGAACGGATCGTCACCAAGGTGGCGGAGATCGCCGCGCTCGCCAGCGAAATCTCGGCCTCGGCCGAAACCCAGGCGGCCAACATGCTGCAGGTGAACAACGCCGTCGCGGACATGGACAAGATGACCCAGCAGAATGCCGCGATGGTGGAGCAGACCACCGCCGCCGCGCACAGCCTGGAAAGCGAGGCGGAGGAGCTGACCAAGCTCGTCCACCGCTTCCGCCTCGGCCAGGAAAAGCGGCAGCGGCAGCCCGCCCGGCCCGTGGCTTCGCCCGTTGCCGGAACGGAGGCGCAGGGGTCCCGCGCCCGGCCGCGCCGGCGCGTCGTCGGCAACCTTGCCGTCGCCGCCGATCCGGCGGCGCAGGGCGACTGGTCCGATTTCTGACGCGCGGGCAAGGAGGATATGATGCGCCAGCTCATCACCTTCCGCATCGGCGCGCAGAGCCTTGCCGTCGACATCATGGCCACGCGGGAAATCCGTGCCTGGTCGCCCACCACGCCGCTGCCGCATGCCGCCGGCTTCGTGCGCGGCGTGCTCGATCTGCGGGGCATCGTGCTGCCGGTGATCGATCTTTCGGCCCGGCTGGGCTGGGGGGATTGCGATCCCACGCCGCGCCATGTGGTGATGGTGATGCAGATCGGCGATCGGCCCTACGGCCTGATCGTCGATGCCGTCAGCGATATCGCCACCATCGACAGCGCCGACGTGCAGGCCCCGCCGGAACTTGGCCGCGATGGGGATCATGATCTGGTGAAGGGAATCGTCACCATCCAGGGCGAGATGGTGATGATCCTCGATCTCGATCGGCTGGCGGGCGATTGCCCGCTGCCGGAGGAAACCCCGCTCGCCGCCTGAGCCCGGCGCGCGGAGCCGGTCGGGAAACGCGCCCTCGGCGCCTGTCCGGGGCCATGATCCGGCAAAGCCGGATGCCCGGACAGGCGAGGGCTGGACTTCATGATGAATCACGTTCATTTTCCGAGCCCGGAACCGGGGATCAACCCGGCCGGGCTTGGAGGATGCGATGGCCGCGAAGATTATCATCACCTGTGCGGTCACGGGATCGATCCACACGCCTTCCATGTCGCCGCATCTGCCGGTGACGCCCGGCGAGATCGCCGATGCGGCGCTGGCGGCGGCGGAGGCCGGGGCCGCGATCGTCCACCTCCACGCCCGCAATCCCGAGGATGGCCGGCCCGACCAGAGCCCGGAGGCGTTCGAGCCGTTCCTGCGCGTCATCAAGCAGCGTTCGGACGTGGTGGTGAACCTCACCACCGGCGGATCGCCCTTCATGCCGATCGACGAGCGCATCCGCCCGGCCACGGTGTGGCGGCCGGAAGTCGCCTCGCTCAACATGGGATCGATGAACTTCGGCCTGTTCCCGATGCTGAGGCGCTACAAGGAGTTCAAGCATGACTGGGAACCCCAGATGCTGGAAAACAGCCGCGATCTGGTGTTCCGCAACTCCTTCAAGGATATCGAATATGCGCTGCGCACCCTGAACGAGACGGGCGCGCGCTACGAATTCGAATGTTACGACACCAGCCACCTCTACAACCTCCATTATTTCTTCACCGAAGGGCTGGTTAAGGCGCCGCTCTTCATCCAGACCTGCTTCGGCCTGCTCGGCGGCATCGGATCGCATCCCGATGACGTGATGCACATGAAGCGCACGGCGGACCGGCTGTTCGGCGACAATTATCGCTGGTCGGTGCTGGGCGCCGGGCGCAGCCAGATGCCGATCGCGGCGATGGCGGCGGCGATGGGCGGCAATGTCCGCGTCGGGCTGGAGGATAATCTGTGGGGCGGCCCCGGCCGCCTGGCGCAATCCAATGCCGAACAGGTGCTTACCGTCAGAAAAATTCTCGAAGGGCTTGGCCTGGAGATCGCGACCCCCGATGAAGCACGGCAGATTCTGGCTTTGAAGGGTGGAGACAATGTCGGCTTTTGATCGGGCGGCCGCGGCGCGGTCCTGGCTTTTCGCGCCGGGGGACAGCGAAAGGAAGATGGCCAAGGCCCTCGACGGCGCGGCCGATATCGTGCTGATCGACCTTGAGGATGCCGTGGCCGAGCCGGCGAAGCCCGCCGCGCGGGAAAATGTCGCCGCCTTCCTCCGCGCCAATCAGGACCAGCGCGATCGGCTGTGGGTGCGGATCAATCCGCTGCAGACCCCGCATGCGCTGGCCGATCTCGCCGCGATCATGCCCGCGCGGCCGGGCGGGCTGATGCTGCCCAAGCCGCGCGGCCGCGCGGACGTGGAGACGCTGGACCATTATCTGAGCGCGCTGGAGGTGGCGGCCGGCACCGCGCCCGGCAGCACCGCCGTCATCATCGTCGCCACCGAAACGCCGCAGGGCATGCTGGCGACCGGCAGCTATGAAGGCGTGCCCCGGCTGGCGGCGATGACCTGGGGGGCGGAGGACATCGCCACCGCGATCGGCGCGATCGCCAATCGCGAGGCGGACGGCAGCTATGCCTTCCCCTATCAGCTCGCCCGCACGCTCTGCCTGGTCGGCGCGGCGGCCGCCGGCGTGCCCGCGATCGAGACGATCCACGGCGATTTCCGCGACGAGGCCGGGCTGGAGGCGCTGGCCAACGATGTGCGCCGGGCGGGCTTTCGCGGCATGCTGGCGATCCATCCCGCGCAGGTGGACATCATCAACCGCGCCTTCACCCCCAGCGAGGCGGAGGTGGCGGCCGCGCGCGAGATCGTCGATCTCTTCGCCGCCAATCCCGGCCTCGGCACCATCGGCCACAAGGGCGAGATGCTCGATCTGCCGCACCTCAACCGGGCAAGGGCCGTGCTCGCGCGGATCGGGGCGGCATGACGGAGACGCTTCGGGCCGATGCCCTGGATCTGGCCCGCATCCTCCGGCCGGGGGATCATATCGTCTGGGGGCAGGCCTGCGGCGAGCCCACCACGCTGGTCGAGGCGCTGATCGCCCAGCGGGCTGGGCTGGGCGGCGTTTCTGCTTTCGCGGGCACCAGCTTTTCCGGCCTGCTGACGCCCGACATCGCCGATCATGTCGCGATATCCAGCATGGGCGCGATCGGGGCGCTGCGCACGCTGGCCAGGGCGGGCGCGCTGGGGATCGTGCCCTGCCATGTCGGCCAGATCGCCGCGCTGATCGAAGGCGGCATCATCGGCTGCGACGTCGCCTTCGTGCAGGTGAGCCCCGCCGATGCCGACGGCAATCACAGCTACGGCCTCATCAACGATTATGTGCAGGCCGCCGTCGCCCGGGCGCGGGTGGTGGTGGCCGAGGTCAACGATCAGGTGCCCTTCACCGCCTGCGATGCGCTGCTGCCGCGCGCCCGGATCGATTATCTGGTCGAGGTGTCGCGCCCGCCGGTCGAGGTGAAGCCCGCGCCGATCGGCGCGGAGGATCTCGCCATCGCCACCCATGCCGCCGCCTATATCGGCGACGGATCGGTGATCCAGATCGGCATCGGCGCGGTGCCCGACGCCATCACCCGCCTGATCGGCGACCGGCGCGACCTCGGCGTCCATTCCGGCATGATCGGCGACGGGCTGGTCGATCTGGTCGAGGCCGGCGTCGTCACCAACGCGCTGAAGCCGTTCGAAACCGGCATATCCGTCACCGGCGCGCTGATCGGCACGC
Organism: Edaphosphingomonas fennica; assembly: GCF_003034225.1. GTDB lineage: Bacteria > Pseudomonadota > Alphaproteobacteria > Sphingomonadales > Sphingomonadaceae > Sphingomonas_E > Sphingomonas_E fennica. The sequence continues at coordinate 44,013 of NZ_PHHF01000081.1, read as the reverse complement.
GGCGCCTCTACGATTTCGCCGATCGCAATCCGGCGGTGGGCCTGCGCTCCTCCGCGCTCACCCATGCCGATGCGGTGCTGACGGCTATTCCCCGGCTCGTCACGATCAACTCGGCGGTCGAGGTGGACCTGACCGGCCAGGTCAATGCCGAGCAGACCGGCGCTTCCTATATCGGCGGCACGGGCGGGCAGGTGGATTATGTCCGCGCCGGCGCCCGATCGCCGGGCGGCCGATCGATCATCGCGCTGCCGGCCACGGCGGCGGGCGGCAAGGCGAGCCGGATCGTGCCGGCGCTGTCCGGCCCCGTCACCACCGCGCGCAGCGAGGCGGACGTGATCGTCACCGAATATGGCGCGGCCGAATTGAAGGGCAGGACGCTCGCCGAGCGCGCCCGCCGGCTCGTCGCCATCGCGCACCCCGATTTCCGGGAGGAACTGGACCGCGCCGCGTTCGAGATAGCGAGAAGGGGATATTGATGGGCGATGCGGTGCTGTTCGATGCGCGGGACGATGGCATCGCCGTCATCACCATCAACCGGCCCGATGCGCGCAACGCGCTGGGCCGCGAGGTGCGCGAAGGGCTGTTCGCCGCCTGGGACCGGTTCGAGGGCGATCCGGCGCTGCGCGTCGCGATCCTGACGGCGGCGGGCGACAAGGCCTTCTGCGCCGGCGGCGACCTCAAGGAGATGGCCGACCTCAGGCTCACCGTCCCGCCGCGCGGCATGTTCCCCGTGCCCGGCGACAATATCGAGGTGACGAAGCCGACGATCGCGGCGGTGAACGGCGTCGCCTTCGCCGGCGGCTGGCTGCTGGCGCAGGCGTGCGACCTGTGCGTCGCCAGCACCGCCGCCCGTTTCGCCATCACCGAGGCGAAGGTGGGCCGGGGATCGCCCTGGGCCGCGCCGCTGATCCACATGATCCCGCAGCGGATCATGATGGAGATCATCCTCACCGGCAGGCCGATCACCGCCGCCCGCGCCTATGAGATCGGGCTGGTCAACCAGCTGGCCGAGCCGGAGGATCTGATGGCCGAGGCGCTCGCGCTCGCCGCCGAGATCGTCGAGAACGCCCCCCTGTCCGTGCTGGCGGGCAAGGAAACCGTGGGCCTCGCCACCGAGATGGGCCGCACCGCCGCGCTGCGCGCCGCGCGCCACGCCTGGGAACGCGCCTATCGCAGCGCCGATGCACAGGAAGGGCCGCGCGCCTTCGCCGAAAAGCGCAAGCCGCAATGGCGGGGGGAATGAGGCCGGATCTGCCCTGAGGCGGCTTGCCGGCGCTGCCCGGCGGCCGGGCTGGGGGCTGGGTTGGCGGGGAACTCCTGCTATGTGGCGACGTTTTCGACCAAAAGGTCTAAAGGGGTCCGCGTGTCAGGGGGGAAGTCAGGCAAGCCGTCGAACCATGCTGCGCCGTCGCCGCGCATCCTCGCGCGGGGCAGCGTCGCCGCCTGCCTGTTCGCTCTAGGCCTGTCCGCGCCGGCATGGGCCGCGCCGCCCGCGCCCCCGCAGGCGATCGATCCCGCCGCCGATCCCGATTTCGAAGCGGCGCTGCCCCCGCTCGACAGCATCCAGGCCCCGCCGGCGGAGGAAATTCCGGCCGGGACCCCGCCGGCCGCCGCTGCGCCCACGCCTGCGCCGCCCGCGACGCCCGCGCCCGCGACATCCGCGCCCGCCGCCGCCGATGATGCCGATCTCGCCGCCCCGCTGCCGCCGCTGTCCGGTTTCGATCCCACCCCCGATGCCGGCAATGCCCGCGTCCCTTCCGATGCCGCGCCCCGCATCCGTTACCGCCTCGCGGTGGAAGGGCTGAAGCCGATCGGGCTGGAGGATGATTTCCGCAGCCTTTCCGCGCTCGCCAATGACAGCAAGGATGTCGCCAACAGCGCCCAGGTCGCCGCGCGCGCCAATGTCGATGTCGGGCTTGCCGAGCGGCTGCTGCGTTCGGAAGGTTATTATGACGGCGTCGTTTCCTCCTCGATCGTCCCGGCGGCGGACAAGGCGGGCGAGCTTCTGGTGACGATCAGCGCCACGCCCGGCCCGCGCTACAGCTTCGGCGCCATCGCCGTCACCGGCGCGGATGCCGAGCCCACCGCCATCGCGCGCGAGGCGCTGCGCCTGCGCACGGGCGATCCGATCCGATCGATCGTGGTGGAAGGCCGCGAGGCGCAGGTGGTGCTGGCGCTGCCCCAGCACGGCTATCCCTTCGCCAAGGTGGGCCAGCGGGACATATTGCTCGACGATGCCACCCATAGCGGCGATTACACCCTGCCGCTCGAAGCCGGGCCGCGCTCCGTGTTCGGCGGGTTCCGCACCAAGGGGCAGGATATCTTCGATATCGAGCATCTGTCCGTCTTCCCGCGTTTCAAGCCCGGCCAGCTCTACGATTCCCGGCTGGCGGACGACATGCGCCAGGCGCTCGTCGCCACCAGCATCTTCTCCACCGTCGCGGTCCAGCCGGTGGCGACGGGGGAGAAGGCGCCCGACGGCAGCGAGATCGTCGATCTGGAAGTCACCCAGCGCAAGGGGCCTTGGCGGGTGCTGGCGGGATCGGCCGGCTACGGCACCGGCCAGGGCATCAAGGCGGAGGCGAGCTGGACCCACCGCAACATCTTCCCGCCCGAAGGATCGCTCACCGTCACCGCGATCGGCGGCACGCAGGAACAGGGCGCCAGCGTCGCCTTCCGCCGCGCCAATGCCGGCCAGCGCGATCGCACCTTCCAGATCGCCGGGGGTTTCCGCCGGTCCGATTTCGATGCCTACAACGCCAACACCGTGAACGTCGGCATCAACTGGTCCCGCCAGAGCACCCCGCTCTGGCAGAAGCGCTGGTCGTGGTCCTACGGCGCGGAGATCATCGGCACCAACGAAAAGGGGGCCGCGCTCACCCCCGATGGCGATCGTCCGCGCCGCAACTATCTGATCGGCGCACTCCCCATGCAGGTGCAATATGATCGGTCGGATGATCTGCTGAACCCCAGCAAGGGATACAGGCTGCTGGTCCGCGCCAGCCCCGAATCCTCGCTCCAGGGCAAGCTGCGCGGCTATGCCCGGCTGTCCGGGCAGGCGACCGGCTATTGGCCGGCCACGGATTCGCTGGTCGTCGCCGGCCGGGCGATGGTGAGCTCGATCGTCGGCGCCTCGCTGGAAGGGATCGCGCCGTCGCGGCGCATCTATGTGGGCGGCGGCGGATCGGTGCGCGGCTTCGGCTATCAGCAGCTCGGGCCGAAGGATGCGCAGGACAATCCGACCGGCGGCCTCTCCTCCACCGAATTCGCGCTGGAGGCGCGCTATCGCTTCGGCAATTTCGGCATCGTGCCGTTCGTCGATGCCGGCCGGCTGGGCCAGGATTCCACGCCCGGCCTGTCGCACATGCGCTACGGCGCCGGCATAGGCGGCCGTTATTACACCAATTTCGGGCCGCTGCGCGTGGACCTCGCGACGCCGATCGACCGCCGGCCGGGTGAGTCCCGGTTCACGCTCTATATCTCGATCGGGCAGGCTTTCTGATGGATATGGACGATCAGCCCGCCCGCGCCCCCGCGCCCGCAACGCCGCCGCGCTGGCGCCGGATCGCGCGCTGGGCGGCGATCGGCCTCGGCGGGCTGCTGCTGCTCGGCGCCGCCATCCTGCTCGGGCTGGATACCGGGCCGGGCCGGCGCTTCCTGGCGGACAGGATCGGCGGCTACACCACCGAATCCGGGCTCAACGTCCGGGTGACGTCCATCGACGGATCGCTCTACGGCCGCATGGTGCTGCGCGGGCTCCAGGTGCGCGATACGCAGGGCACCTTCCTCTCCGCGCCCGCGCTCGCGGTGGACTGGCGGCCCTTCGCCTATCTCCGTTCGCGGATCGATCTCCGGTCGGTGACGGCGGAGGAGATCACGCTCCGCCGGCTGCCGGTGCTGAAGCCGGTGCCGTCCGATCCCAACGCCCCGATCATTCCCGATATCGATCTGGCGCTGGGCCGGCTGGCGGTCGATCGCTTCATCATCGAACCGCCCGTCACCGGCCGCCGCCACATCGTCCGCATCGCGGGCCGGGCCGCCATCGCCGATCGCCGCGCCCAGATATTCGCCGATGCCGCCGCCGTCGCCGCGCCCGGCGTCGCCGGGGGGGACAGGCTGCACCTCGCCCTGGATGCGGTGCCCGACGCGAACCGCCTCCAGATCGATGCGAAGCTGGATGCGCCCGCCGGCGGCCTCGTGGACAGCTTCTCCGACCTCGGCAAGCCGCTGGCCTTCACGCTGGCCGGCAAGGGCGACTGGAAGGCGTGGGACGGCCGGGCCACCGGCATGCTGGCCGGCCAGCCGCTCGCCGATCTCGCGCTCACCGCGCGCGACGGCACCTTCCGCCTGCTCGGCGATGCGCGGCCGGCGCCGCTGCTTTCCGGGCAGATGGCGCAACTGGTGCAGCCGGCGGTGCAGGTGGATGTATCGGCCGCGCTGGATCAGCGCCGTGCCGATCTGCGGGCGCGCCTGGCCTCGCCGGCCTTCACCGCCGGCGCGCAGGGCCGCGTCGATCTCGGGAATAACCGCTTCGGCGATCTCCGCGTGGATGCGAAGCTGCTGCGCCCCGGCGCGATCGCGGAAAATCTTGCCGGCCGGGATGTCGCGCTCACCGCCACGCTCGACGGGCCGTTCGCCACGCCGGGCATCGCCTACCGGCTGTCGGCCGCCTCGCTCGCCTTCGGCACCACGGGGGTGGAGGCTCTGGTGGCCGAAGGCAAGGCGGTGGTCGATGCCAGGCGCATCCTCATCCCCGTCCACGCCACCGCGCGCCGCGTCACCGGCCTCAACGCGGCGGCGGGCGGGCTCGTCACCAATTTGCGGCTGGACGGCGATCTCGCCTACAGCGAAGGCCGGCTGCTTTCGGATAATCTGCGGCTGCGCTCCGATCGCATCGATGCCACCGCGCTGATCCTCGCCGATCCGGCGAAGGGCACCTATACCGGCGCGATCAAGGGCCGGGTGAACGATTATGACGTGACCGGGCTCGGCCGCATCAACCTCGCCGCCGATGCCAAGCTGGTGACGGCGCCGGGCGGCGGCTTCGGCATCAAGGGGCATGTCACGCTCCTCACCCGCAAGATCACCAATGATGCGCTGGCCGGCCAGCTCGGCGGCAATGCCGTGGTCACCGCCGATATCGGCTATGATCCGAAGCTGGGCGCGACGATCGCCAATCTCCGCATGACGGCGCCCGATTTCCGCATATTGGGCGGGGAGGGCGGCTATGATCCCGCCAATGGCGCGATCCGCTTCCGCGCCGATGCCTGGTCCCGCAGCTACGGCCCCGCCAGCGTCCGCGCGACGGGCACGGTGGAACGGCCGGTGGTGACGCTGAACGCGGCCCGGCCGGGCGTGGGCATCGGCCTGGCCGATCTGGAAGCGGTGCTGACCGGATCGGCGGCGGGCTATGCCGTCAAGGCGAAGGGCGGCTCCGATTACGGCCCCTTCACCGCCGATCTCCTGATCCGCAGCGGGCAGGGGCCGCTGGCGATCGATATCCGCCAGCTTCTGGTGGCGGGCATCGGCGTGCAGGGGGCGATCGCGCAGACGGCCGCCGGTCCCTTCGCCGGCAGGCTCGCGATCGCCGGCTCGGGCCTCAACGGCCAGGCCGTGCTGGCGGCTGCCGGCGCCAACCAGAAGGCCGATCTCGATCTCACCGCCAATGGCGCGCGCCTGCCGGGCACGCCGCCGATCACCATCGGATCGGGCCTGATCCGGGGCACGCTGGTGATGCTGCCCAAGGGGCCGTCGATCAACGGGTCGGCCGCGCTGGTCGATGTCCGGCAGGGCAGCCTGCTGGTCCGTTCGGCGCGGGCGCGGATCAATTATCAGGATGGGCGCGGGCAGCTCGGCCTCACCGCCTCCGGCTCCAGCGGCGTGCCTTTCGACGTGGCGGCGCAGGCCGCCTTCACGCCGGATCGCATCCTCGCCAATGCGAAGGGATCGGCCAACGGCATCGCCTTCCGGCTGGCGAACCCCGCCGTGGTGACGAAGGAAGGCGCGGATTATGTGCTCCAGCCCGCCACGGTCGTCCTGCCGCAGGGACAGGTGCGCGTGGATGGGCGTTACGGCGCCGGCACGCGCGGGCATATCGTGCTGGATGGCGTCGATCTCGCCATCGCGCAGGCTTTCGCGCCCACGCTCGGCCTCGGCGGCAAGGCCAGCGGCACCATCGATGTGGCGATGCGCGGCGATGCCCTGCCCGAAGCGCGCGCGCGGATCGACATTGCCGGCTTCACCCGCAGCGGCGCGCTGGTCGTTTCCGATCCGGTGGATATCGCGATGCTCGGCACGCTGGGCGATGCCGGCGGCGATGTGCGCGCGCTGATCCGGCGGGGGGCCGGCACCGTCGGCCGCCTGCAGGCGAAGCTGGGGCCGGTGGCGCCCGGCGCGGACTGGGCCTCGCGGCTGATGGCGGCGCCGCTTTCCGGCGGGGTCCGCTATAACGGCCCGGCCGAGGTGCTGTGGACCTTGACCGGGATCAGCGGGCAGACGCTTTCGGGGCCGATCGCGATCGGCGCCGATTTCGCCGGCCGGGTCGATCAGCCCCAGTTGACGGGCGTGATCCGCGCGAACCAGCTCCGTTACGAGAATGATGCGTTCGGCACCACCATCAGCGGCATCGCGATCGACGGGCGCTTCAACCAGTCCCGCTTCCAGCTCGCCAGCCTCACCGGCAAGGCGGGCAGCGGGACGATCAAGGCTTCCGGTTTCGTCGGCTTCGATGCGGCCGGCGGCTATCCCATCGATCTCAACGCCACGCTGGATCATGCCCAGCTCGCCAAGTCGGATGCTTTGGGCGCCAGCGTCTCGGGCACGCTGGCCGTCACCAATTCGCAGGCGGCGGGCGGGCTGATCAAGGGCGATCTCAACCTGCACGAGGCGCGCTACCAGATCGTGCGGGACGACAGCGCCCAGATATCCGACCTCACCGGCGTCCGCCGCAAGGGCGCCCCGCCGCCGGTGGCGCAGGAAGGGCCGGCGCCCAGCAACTGGAAGCTCGATATCCGCCTGCGGGCCGACAACCAGCTTTTCGTATCGGGCATGGGGCTGGAATCCGAATGGCGCACCAGCATGCGGATCGGCGGCACCACCGGCCAGCCCTCGGTGATCGGCCGGCTGCAGGTGGTGCGCGGCACCTACAGCTTCGCCGGGCGCGAGCTGCAGCTGGACGATGCCAGCACGATCCGGTTCAACGGCCCGCTGCTGGAACCCGATCTGGATATCACCGCCAGCACGACGATCGACGACGTCGCGGCGATCATCAAGATCGGCGGCAACGCGCAGCATCCGCAATTCACCTTCACCTCCACCCCCGCGCTGCCGCAGGATGAGGTGCTGTCGCGGCTGCTGTTCGGCACCTCGCTCGATTCGCTCACGCCGATCCAGGGCGTGCAGCTTGCCGCCGCGCTCAATTCGCTGCGTGGCGGCGGGGGCGGCCTCAACCCCGTCGGCAAGCTGCGCGGGGCCACCGGGCTCGATCGCCTGCGCCTGCTGGGCGCCGACGACAGCACCGGGCGCGGCACATCGATCGCGGCGGGCAAATATATTTCCAACAACATCTATGTGGAGGTGGTGACCGACGCGAAGGGCTTCACCCAGACCCAGCTCACCATTGCCCTCACCCGCGCTCTCAGCATCCTGAGCCAGGCCGGCGGCGTCACCGGGCCGGCGGTGACGGTGCGCTACTCCAAGCAATATTGAAGGCGGATCGTCACGCCCCGTCGCGGGCATGGGCGATCCGGCCGGCCACATAGGTCGCCCGCACCGCCCGGTCGTCGCCCAGCGTCATCAGCACGAACAATATCTCCTCGATCGAACGCGCGCGTTCGGTGCGGAAGGCGAGCAGCGGCGTCGCCCTGGGATCGAGCACCACCAGATCGGCCTCATGGCCCGCCCGGATCGTCCCGATCCGATCGTCCAGTCCCAGCGCGCGGGCGCCGCCGAGCGTCGCCAGGAACAGCGCGCGGACGGCATCGAGCGCGAAGCCGTTCAGCTGCGCCACCTTATAAGCCTCGCCCGCCGTCGCCAGCAGGGAGAAGCTGGTCCCCGCGCCGATATCGCTCCCCAGGCCGACATGCACCGGCCGCGCCGGGTCCTTGGCGGCATCGATGCGGAACAGCCCGCTGCCCAGGAACAGGTTGGACGTCGGGCAATGGGCGATGGCGGCGCCGCGTTCGTGGCAGCAGCCGAATTCCGCCTCGGTCAGGTGCACGCCATGGGCCAGCATCGTCCGGCGGCCCACCAGGCCATAATGGTCGTAGATGTCGAGATAGCCGGCCCGTTCGGGGAAAAGCCGCCGCACCCAATCGATCTCGCCCATATTCTCGGAGATATGGGTGTGGACGAAGGCGTCGGGATGCGCGCGCCACAGGGCGCCGGCCGCTTCCAGCTGCGCCGGCGTGCTCGTCGCCGCGAAGCGCGGGGTGATGGCGTAGAGCAATCGATCGCGCCCGTGCCAGCGCTCCAGCAGGGCCAGCGAATTGTCATAGGCCGATTGCGCGGTATCGAGCAGTGCTGCGGGCGCGTTGCGATCCATCATCACCTTGCCGGCGATCAGCCGCATGTTCCGCCGCCCGGCCTCCTCGAACAGCGCATCGACCGATTGGGGATAGACGGCGGCGAACACCAGCGCGCTGGTGGTGCCGTTGCGCAGCAGCTCCTCGCAGAAGATACCGGCCACCGTCGCCGCATAAGCGGGATCGGCGAAGGCCTGTTCGGCGACGAAGGTATATTCGTTCAGCCAGTCCAGCAGCTGCCGGCCGAAGGCGCCGATGATCCCGGTCTGCACATAATGGACGTGGGTGTCGATGAAGCCGGGGCAGATCAGCCCGTCGGGATAATGGTGGATCGCCGCATCCGCCGGAATCCCGTCCCGCAGCGCGTCATAGGGGCCGGCCGCCTCGATCAGGCCGTCGCGGCAGATCACCACCCCGTCGGGCTCGTGCACGAAGGCGCTCGCCGGATCGGTCAGGAACGGATCGTCGACCAGATAGACCATCGGGCCGCGCAGCACGGTGGCGGGGTTGGATCGCGGGCTCGTCATGCCATGCCTTTCCGATGGTTTGGCTCTTTTCGCATCGCCGATGGAATAAACCGCCGGGGCAAGCCGTAAACCAGATATGGTATCGCTTTCCCCTTCCCGTCATCTCCCCGCAACGTCCATCCTCCCCGGCTTCCAGGACAATGAGGCGCCTGCCGCCCCCTCGCGGCGCCGGCTTCGGGTTGCGCTGTTTTCGGGCAATTATGATTGCGTGCGCGATGGCGCCAACCAGGCGCTGAACCGGCTGGTCGCCTTTCTGCTCGATCGGGCGGGGGCGGAGGTCCGCATCTATTCCCCCACCGCGCCGACGCCGGCCTTCAAGTCGGTGGGGAAGGTGGTCCCGGTCAGGTCGATCGGCATTCCGGGGCGGCCGGAATATCGGGTCGCGCTCGGCCTGCCGCGCGCCATCCGGCGCGATCTGGCGGCTTTCGCGCCCGATATCGTCCATCTTTCCGCGCCCGACCTGCTGGGCCGCCAGGCGCAGAAGCATGCCCGCGCGCTCGGCATCCCCGTGGTGGCGAGCCTCCACACCCGGTTCGAGACCTATCTCGATTATTACGGCCTCCGCTTCCTGCGCGGGCCGGTGGAACGCTATCTCGATCGCTTCTACCGCGATTGCGATCGCGTCCTCGCGCCGACCGAGCCGATCGCCGCCATGCTCCGCGAGGTGTGCGGGAACGAAAAGGTCGCGATCTGGGGGCGCGGCGTCGATCGCGGCCGTTTCCATCCCGGCCTGCGCGACGAAGCCTTCCGCACCCGCCTCGGCTATGAGGCGGGCGATGTCGTGCCGCTCTTCTTCGGCCGGCTGGTGCGGGAAAAGGGGCTCGATATCTTTGCGGAGAGCATCGCCGCCGTCCGGGCGCGGGGCCACGCCGTCCGCCCGATGATCGTCGGCAACGGGCCGGGGCGGGCCTGGCTGGCGGAAAGGCTGCCCAACGCCAATTTCCTCGGGCATCTCGAAGGGGCGGCGCTGGGCCGGGCGGTTGCCAGCGCCGATATCCTCGTCAACCCCAGCGTCACCGAAGCCTTCGGCAACGTCAATCTGGAAGCGATGGCGTCCGGCCTCGCGGTGATATCGGCCGATGTGCCCAGCGCATCCGCCCTGATCGCGCATGGCCGCACCGGCCTGCTCGTGCCCCAGGGGGATGCCGGGGCCTTCGCCGATGCGATGACCGATCTGGTCCGCCGTCCGCTGCTGCGCGAGGCGCTGGGCCATGCCGCCGCCAATGCAGCCGACGGGTATCATTGGGATGACATACTTTCGTCCGTCGTCCATGTGTATGAACAGTGCGTGCCGCACCCGCGCGGCGCCGGCAGGGCCGCGGCGATGATGCGCGGCGGCCGTTCCGCCAGGCTTGAGGTCGCGACCGCCGATGGATGAAGCCCTTGCCCGCCTGATCGCGCTGATTTCGGAAAATGCGGCGATCGCGGGGCCGGTGATCGGCCTGTTCGCCTTCGCCGAATCGCTGGTGCTGATCGGCATGTTCGTGCCGGCGATCGCGCTGATGATCGCGGTGGGCGGGCTGATCGGCAGCGGCGTGCTCGATCCGGCGCCGGTGCTGTTCTGGGCGATCCTCGGATCGGTGGCGGGGGACTGGATATCCTATGCGCTGGGCCGGCGGATCGGCCCGCGCGTCTATCATCGCTGGCCGTTGAAGGGCCATCGCACCGCCGTCGCGCGGGCGCGGCTGTTCTTCCGCCGCTACGGCTTCGTCTCGGTCTTCCTCGGCCGTTTCCTCGGGCCGGTGCGGGCCACGGTGCCGCTGGTGGCGGGCGTGATGCAGATGGACGGCCGCGCCTTCCAGGTCGCCAACATCACCTCGGCCGTCGTGTGGGTGCCGGCGCTGCTGGCGCCCGGCTATTGGGCCGGCAGCCTGGGATCGCTCGGACTGATCAGCATGGAAATGCTGATAGGCCTGGGCGTCGCGCTGATCGTCCTGCCGCTGGTGGGCGGGTGGCTGGTCAGCCGGATCATGCTGGGCCGCCGCCGCGCCGGCCGCGCGCGGCGCTGCTGATCGCGGGCGGGCCCGGCGACCGGGGGATCACGCCGCCGCCGCGCGCCGCACCGCGGCCAGCGTCACGGTCCGCCCCAGATCGGCCGGATCGGCATGGGTGGCGAACAGCAGGCCGATGCGGCGGACATGATCGAACCCCGCCAGCGGCACGCGCACCACGCCGGGCGCGGCATGGCGATCCGGCATCACCGTCACCCCCATGCCCGCCGCGACCAGCGCCAGCGCGCGATCGTCGTTGGTGGTCCGCGCCGCGAAGAAGGGGCGCACGCCGCGCGTGGTGAAATGGTGGCTGGTCTCGGCCAGCACTTCGCAATGGCGGCGCACGATCATGACGTTATCGGCCAGCGCCTCGGCGGCGATCATCTCCTCCCCCGCCAGCCGATGCGAGGCTGGCAGCGCGAGGCCATAGCCTTCCTGCCACAGCGCCTCGCGGGCATAGCGGTCATTGTCCGGCCGCAGGATCGTCAACGCCGCGTCGATGCGGCCCCGCGCCAGCCTGTCGAGCAGATCGCGCTCGCGCCCCTCGACCAGTTCCACCTGCTCGTCGGCATCGCCGGGCACGCTGGCGAATTGCGCGACCAGCGCCGTCGATATCGTCGCCAGCACACCGAGCCGCACCGTCCGCCGCCCGCGCTGGCCGGCCACGGCCGCCTCGGCCAGGTTGAACTCCGCCTCGATCCGCCGGGCATGGACGGCGAAATGCGCGCCCGCCGGCGTCAGTTCCACCCGCCGGTTGGTGCGGTGGAACAAGGGGCGCCCCAGCATGCGTTCCAGCTTGGCGATGCCCACCGAAAGCGTCGGCTGGGAAACATTGCATTGTTCGGCGGCGCGGCTGAAATTGCCATGATCGATCACGGCGAGGAAATAGCGCAGCAGATATCGGTCTATCATAGATACCGTCTATGATATGGCCCGCGCGATTTCAATTTTGTCGCAGGTTCGATGGCCTGTAGATGCACCGGCGATATCGAGGAGGAGAGGGCCTTGGCCGAGAATCTGGATTTCGCGCTGGGCGAGATGGCCGATGCCATCCGCGAGACGACCGCGCGTTTCGCCGCCGATCGCATCGCGCCGCTGGCGGTGAGGATCGACGCGGAGGACTGGTTTCCCCGCGATCTCTGGCCCGAAATGGGCGCGCTGGGCCTGCACGGCATCACGGTGGAGGAAGCCGACGGTGGCCTCGGCCTCGGCTACCTGGAGCATGTCGTGGCGCAGGAGGAGGTGGCCCGCGCCTCGGCCTCGATCGGCCTCAGCTACGGCGCGCACTCCAACCTCTGCGTCAATCAGATCCGCCGCTGGGCGACGCCCGATCAGAAGGCGCGGTTCCTGCCCAAGCTCATCTCCGGCGAACATGTCGGCTCGCTCGCCATGTCGGAGGCGGGCGCCGGTTCCGATGTCGTGTCGATGAAGCTGAAGGCGGAAAGGAAGGGCGATCGCTACGTGCTGAACGGCACGAAGTTCTGGATCACCAACGCCCCCTATGCCGACACGCTCGTCGTCTATGCCCGGACGGGCGAGGGATCGCGCGGCATCACCACCTTCCTCATCGAAAAGGGCATGCCCGGCTTCTCGATCGGGCAGAAGATCGACAAGGTCGGCATGCGCGGCAGCCCCACGGCGGAGCTGGTGTTCGACGATTGCGAGGTGCCGGAGGAAAATGTGATGGGGCCGGTCGGCGGCGGCGTCGGCGTGCTGATGTCCGGCCTCGATTACGAACGCACCGTGCTGGCCGGCATCCAGCTCGGCATCATGCAGGCCTGCCTCGATGTGGTGCTGCCCTATGTGCGCGACCGCCGCCAGTTCGGCCAGCCGATCGGCGCCTTCCAGCTGATGCAGGCCAAGGTGGCGGACATGTATGTCGCGCTCAATTCGGCCCGCGCCTATGTCTATGCCGTGGCGCGCGCCTGCGATGCCGGCAAGACGACGCGGTTCGATGCGGCGGGCGCCATCCTGCTGGCCTCGGAAAATGCGGTGAAGGTCGCGCTGGAGGCGGTGCAGGCGCTGGGCGGCGCCGGCTATACGAGGGACTGGCCGGTCGAACGCTTCATGCGCGACGCCAAGCTGCTCGATATCGGTGCCGGCACCAACGAGATCCGCCGCATGCTGATCGGCCGGGAGCTGATCGGGGGATGACGATCCTTCCCTGTCGCCTGACAAATTCCCCCCGTCACCCTGAACTTGTTTCAGGGTCCATCGACGCAACATCGGCAATGGCAAGGGAGCGCGAACGGATGCTGAAACAAGTTCAGCATGACGGGGTGGCGGCATGACCGCGCCCGTCCTCACCTCCGCCGTCGATACGGCTTCCGAAGCCTTCCGTGCCAATGCCGCGCACAACCGCGCGCTGGTGGAGGAACTGGGAGGGCGCGTCGCCGCCGCCGCGCTGGGCGGGCCGGAAGCCTCGCGCCAGCGCCATGTGGCGCGGGGCAAGCTGCTGCCGCGCGATCGGGTGGAACGGCTGCTCGATCCCGATTCCCCCTTTCTGGAGATCGGCCAGCTCGCCGCCTGCGACATGTATAAGGGCGAGGCGCCCGGCGCTGGCGTGATCGCCGGCATCGGCCGGGTTTCCGGCCGGCAGGTGATGATCGTCGCCAATGACGCGACGGTGAAGGGCGGCGCCTATTTCCCGATGACGGTGAAGAAGCATCTGCGCGCGCAGGAGATTGCCGAGCAGAACCGGCTGCCCTGCGTCTATCTGGTGGATTCGGGCGGCGCCAACCTGCCGCACCAGGCGGATGTCTTCCCCGATCGCGATCATTTCGGCCGCATCTTCTTCAATCAGGCGCAGATGTCCGCCAAGGGCATCCCCCAGATCGCCTGCGTGATGGGAAGCTGCACCGCCGGCGGCGCCTACGTGCCGGCGATGTCGGACGAGACGATCATCGTCCGCAACCAGGGCACCATCTTCCTCGCCGGCCCGCCGCTGGTGAAGGCCGCCACCGGGGAGATCATCTCCGCCGAGGAACTGGGCGGGGCGGAGACGCATGGCCGCAAATCCGGCGTGGTCGATCATGTCGCCGAGAATGACGAGCACGCGCTCACCATCGTCCGCGATATCGTCTCGACGCTCAACACCGTGCCCGCGATCGACGTGGACATCGCCGATCCGCGTCCGCCCAGGTTCGCGGCGGACGAGCTTTACGGCATCATCCCGCCGGACGTGCGCGCGCCCTATGACGTGCACGAGGTGATCGCCCGCATCGTCGACGGATCGGAATTCCACGAATTCAAGGCGCTCTACGGCACCACGCTGGTCTGCGGCTTCGCGCGGATCTGGGGCATGCCGGTGGCGATCCTCGCCAATAACGGCGTCCTGTTCTCGGAAAGCGCGATGAAGGGCGCCCATTTCATCGAGCTTGCCTGCCAGCGCCGCGTGCCCCTGCTGTTCCTCCAGAACATCTCGGGCTTCATGGTCGGCGGCAAATATGAAGCCGGCGGCATCGCCAAGGACGGCGCCAAGCTGGTGACGGCGGTGGCGACGGCCACCGTGCCCAAGATCACCGTGCTGATCGGCGGCAGCTTCGGCGCGGGCAATTACGGCATGTGCGGCCGGGCCTATTCCCCGCGCTTCCTGTTCACCTGGCCCAACAGCCGGATCAGCGTGATGGGCGGCGAGCAGGCGGCCAGCGTCCTCGCCACCGTCCACCGCGATGCCGATAGCTGGACGCCGGAGCAGGCCGAGGCCTTCAAGGCGCCGATCCGCCAGCGTTACGAGGACGAAGGCAATCCCTACCACGCGACGGCGCGGCTGTGGGACGACGGCGTGATCGACCCCGCCCAGACCCGCGACGTGCTGGGCCTCGCCTTCGCCGCCACCCTCAACGCCCCGATCCCCGAACGCCCGGCGTTCGGCGTGTTCCGGATGTGATGGCCGGGACGATGCCAAACTTGAATCGTCACCCTGAACTCGTTTCAGGGTCCATCGTGCGGCATATGCCGTCCTGCCGGTTCAAATCCCAAGCCAATCGCCAGATCGATCCAATTGGGATTATCGGATTCGATCAGGTTGATCTTCCATTCGCGATGCCAGCGTTTGAGCTGCTTTTCGCGCGCTATGGCGGATTGCATATCCTCGAACATCTCAAGCCGGACCAGCCGATGCACGCCGTAGCGAGAGGTGAAGCCCGGTATCGTGCCGGTGCGATGCTGATGCAGCCGCACAGGCAGGTTCGACGTCACGCCGATGTAGAGTGTTCCGTACCGGTCGCTGGCAAGGATGTAGACGCAGGGCTGGCGGCTCATTCTGCCCTGGATAGCATGAAACAACTGGAGAGATGGATGCTGAAACAAGTTCAGCATGACGGGGTGGGTTTGTGCTGACCTCCCTCCTCATCGCCAATCGGGGCGAGATCGCCTGCCGGATCATCCGCACCGCGCGCCGGCTCGGCATCCGCACCGTCGCCGTCTATTCGGATGCCGATGCGGATGCGCTGCACGTCCGCCATGCTGACGAGGCCGTGCATATCGGCCCGTCGCCGGCGCGCGAATCCTATCTGGTGGGGGATCGCATCATCGCCGCCGCCAGGGCCAGCGGCGCGGAGGCGATCCATCCCGGCTACGGCTTCCTTTCGGAAAATGCCGGCTTCGCGCAGGCGGTGATCGACGCGGGGCTGATCTGGGTCGGCCCCGATCCCGCCAGCATCACCGCCATGGGGCTGAAGGATGCCGCCAAGAAACTGATGCAGGATGCCGGCGTGCCGACCACGCCCGGCTATCTGGGCGACGACCAGTCCGACGCGCGCCTCCAGGCGGAAGCGGATGGCATCGGCTATCCGGTGCTGATCAAGGCGGTGGCCGGCGGCGGCGGCAAGGGCATGCGGCGCGTGGACGCCGCCGCCGATTTCGCCGATGCGCTGCTGTCCTGCCGGCGGGAGGCGGCGGCCTCCTTCGGCGACGATCGCGTGCTGATCGAAAAATATATCCTGTCGCCCCGCCATATCGAGGTGCAGGTGTTCGGCGATCGCCAGGGCAATGTCGTCCACCTGTTCGAGCGCGATTGCTCGCTCCAGCGCCGGCACCAGAAGGTGATCGAGGAGGCGCCCGCGCCGGGCATGGACGCGGAAACCCGCGAGGCGATCTGCGCCGCCGCCGTCCGCGCGGCGAAGGCGGTGGATTATGTCGGCGCCGGCACGATCGAGTTCATCGCCGATGCCTCGGCGGGCCTGCGCGCCGATCGCATCTGGTTCATGGAGATGAACACGCGGCTGCAGGTCGAACATCCGGTGACGGAGGAGATTACCGGCGTCGATCTGGTCGAATGGCAGCTCCGCGTCGCTTCCGGGGAGCCGCTGCCGATGCGGCAGGAGGATCTGGCGATCAACGGCCATGCGGTCGAGGTCCGGCTCTATGCCGAAGATCCGATCAGGGGCTTCCTGCCCTCGGTGGGCGTGCTGGAGCTGCTGGACCTGCCCGGCGCCCCCATCCGCGTCGAAACGGGCGTGGCGGAAGGGGACGGGATCTCCTCCTTCTACGATCCGATGATCGCCAAGCTGATAGCCCACGCGCCCGATCGCACGGCGGCGATCGGACGGCTGGCCGATGGCGTGGAATGGACGCGGCTATGGCCCGTCGCGTCGAACGCGGGCTTCCTGTTCCGGGCGCTGCGCCATCCCGCCTTCCTGGTCGGGGATGTCACCACTGCCTTCATCGCCGATCATCAGGATGCGCTGCTGCCGTCCCCGGTGCCCGATGCGGGCGGGTGGAAGCTGGCGGCGCTCGGCCTGATCGGGGATTATGAGGACGGGCTCGGTGCCCTCCTGGACGGGACGGCGCCGTGGACCGCGATCGAGGGCTTCCGGCTCAACCAGCCGCGCCGTTCGGCCATCGCCCTGTCCTGCGGCGGCGAGACCCGGGTGATCGACGTCTGGCAGGGGGGCGAGGTCGGCGGCGCCAGCCAGCGCGTCGGCGACGATCTGGTGCTGGTGGAAGGCGGGCAGACCTACGGCTTCCGCCTCGCCCGCTTCGATGGCACGGGCGGCGGCGGGGCATCGGACGGCGCGATCCTTTCGCCCATGCCGGGCCGGATCGTCTCGGTCGACGTCGCGGAAGGGCAGGCCGTCGCCAAGGGGCAGAAGCTGCTGGTGCTGGAAGCGATGAAGATGGAACAGGCGCTGATCGCCCCGTTCGACGGCATCGTCGCCGATCTGAAGGCGGTTGCCGGCGCGCAGGTGGCCGAAGGCATCACGCTCGCCCGCGTCGAAAAGGATGCGAAGGCGGAATGATCCGCCCGCTTTAACCTGTTTGACGGAAGTTGCCGGCATGATCCGGCCGGAATCGACGCGCAAGAACAATATAGGGGATGATTGTGGCAGGTCGTTGGTATGAAGAATGGAAGGTGGGCGATCGTATCGTCCACGATATCCGCCGCACGGTGACGGAGACGGACAATCTCCTTTTCTCCACCATGACGCACAATCCGCAGCCGATGCACATCGATGTGGAAGCGGCCAAGGCCAGCGAGTTCGGCCAGATCATCGTCAACGGCACCTTCACCTTCGCGCTGATGGTGGGGCTTTCGGTCGCGGAAACGACGCTCGGCACGCTGATCGCGAATCTCGGCTACGACAAGCTCGCCATGCCCAAGCCCGTGTTCATCGGCGATACGATGCGCGCCGAAACCGAGGTGGCGGAGCTGAAGGATTCCCGGTCCCGCCCCGATGCCGGCATCATCACCTTCCGCCACGAGCTGTGGAACCAGCGGGACGAGGTCGTCTGCCGCTGCCTGCGCATGGCACTGGTGAAGCGGAAGCCCGTCGCGGCCTGAACGATGGCGCGGCGGCCGGCCGCCGCCGGCTCAGGCCAGAATGCCGCGATCGATCGCGCCGATGCTGGTGACGCCGGTCAGCGCCATCGCCACGCGCATCTCCGCCTCGATCAGTTGCAGCATGTGGGCGACGCCGGCCTGTCCGCCGCCGCCCAGCGCATAGGCCCAGGCGCGGCCCAGCATCACGCCCTTGGCCCCCAGGGCCAGCATGCGGACCACGTCCAGCCCGGAACGCACGCCGCCATCGGCCAGCACGGTCAGCCTGTCGCCCACGGCATCGGCGATCGGCGGCAGGGCGCGCGCGGTGGAAAGCACGCCATCGAGCTGGCGCCCGCCATGGTTGGAAACGACGATGCCGTCCGCGCCCGCGGCCGCGGCGGCGCGGGCGTCCTCCGGGTCCAATATTCCCTTCAGCACCAGGGGGCCGTCCCAATTCTCCCGCACGAAATCCAGGTCCGCCCAGGTGACGCGCGGGTCGAAATTGCTGCCGACCCAGCCGAAGAAATCGTCGATCCCCGATTTGCGGCCAAGCACCGGCGCGACGTTGCCGAGCTGGTGCGGCCTGCCCAGCAGCCCGACGTCCCACGCCCAGCGCGGCCGCATCGCCGCCTGGGCATAACGGCGCGCCGCCGACAGCCAGCCGGAATTGCCGGCAAGGCCCGACCGGTAATCGCGATACCGGGTGCCCGCGACGGGCATGTCCAGCGTGAACACCAGCACGGGGCATTCCGCCTCGCGCGCCTGCTGCAGGAGATCGCGCATGAAGCCGCGATCGCGGATCATGTAGAGCTGGAACCAGATCGGCGCGGGGGCTGCCCTGGCGACCTCGCCGATCGAGCAGACCGACACGGTGGAAAGGGTGAAGGGGATATCGGCCTTCGCCGCCGCGCGCGCGGCCTGGGTTTCGCCGCGCCGGGCATACATGCCGGAAAGCCCCACCGGCCCCAGCATCACCGGCATGGCGATCTGCCGGCCGAACATCTCGGTCCGCAGATCGATACCGGAAACGTCGTTCATCACCCGCTGGCGCAAGGCTATCGCCTCGAGATCGGCGATATTCCGGTGCAGCGTCACCTCGGCATAGCTTCCGCCATCGATATATTCGAACAGGAAGCGCGGCAGCCGCGCCCTGGCGATGGCCCGATAATCGAGCGCCGATGCCGCCTTCATCCATGATCTCCCGGTGATGCGCCAGATTAGGAAGCGGCGTTCGGGCAGGCAAGCCGCGATGACCGGGCGGATTCAGCCGTCGGCGGCGATCAGCGGCACGAACCGCACGTCGCCGAGGTCGGCTTCCGCCAGCCCGCCATCCTCCCGGCGCGTCAGCCGGATCAGCCGCTGCTGGCTGGCCGGCCCAAGCGGCAGCACCAGCCGCCCGCGCGGCGCAAGCTGGTCCGGCAGCTCGGGGGGCAGGGCGGCGGCGGCGGCCGGCACCAGAATCGCGTCATAGGGCGCGTGCGCCCGCCATCCGCGCGTGCCGTCGGCGGCGATGATCGTCACATTGTCGATGCCCAGCGCCCGCATGCGTTCGCCCGCCGCCCGGGCCAAAGCGGGAAGCCGTTCCACCGCATGGACGGTGCGGGCGATGCGCCCCATCACGGCGGCGGCATAGCCCGATCCGGCGCCGATCTCGAGCACATGGTCCTCCGGGCCGATCGCCGCCGCCTCGATCATCAGCGCGACGATATAGGGCTGGGAGATGGTCTGCCCCTCGCCGATCGCCAGCGGCTGATCGCTATAGGCCAGCGCGCGCGCCGCCTCCGGCACGAAAAGTTCGCGCGGCACCTGCAGCATCGCATCGATTACACGCGGATCGCTGATCCCCCTGGCAATGATCTGGTTGTCCACCATGGCCCTTCGCGGGCCTGATGTGTCGTTCATGTTATGGCTCTCCCGTCCCAGCGCAACGCAGCCGGGCGGGACAAGTTGCGTTCAGTCGCGGCGATCCGCGACGATCGGAATTTCGATCGCCAGCCGCCCGTCCGTTCCGCGCCGCAATGGCGCGCGCAACTGGCGGGCCAGCCCTTCGGTGACGCGCTCGAACCGGCTGATCGCCGGATGCTTGCGGCATTTTTCGTTGGCAAGTCCGGGGGCTATCAGCTCCACCAGCGCGCGATCGGGCCGATCCGTCGGGCCGAGGCGGATGACGAGGCCGCCCGCCGGATCGCAGCTCATCGCCATTTCGGCCACCTCGGTGATCAGGAAGGATACCGGCACGGCCACGTCCTGCGATGCCGCCGCCGGCATGATCTCCAGCCGGACCGGCATCGTTGCCGCCTCGCCCGTCGCGGTGCCGCGCAGGTTCGATGCAAGCTCGCCGACGAGGGCGCGCAGGTCGACGCCGCGATTTTCCTCCAGCTCCGCATAATGATGGCGATGCACCACCGCCAGCGCATCCACCCGGCGCTGGATCGATGCATAGGCGTCGCTCGCTTCCTCGCCGCGCGCGCCGCGCGCGTGGAGGTTGATGAGGCTGGAGACGACCTGGAGGTTGTTCTTCACCCGATGGTGCACCTCGCGGGTGAGGCGGGTCTGGCGCGCCAGACCCTCCGCCAGATCCGCCTCATGCTGCAACTGGCGGGCGGTGGCATCGGAAAAGGCCTGGGCGAGGCTGCGTATCTCCTGCGAGGGCGTCGTCATGGCGGGCGCGCGCAGCGGGCCTTCCGCGCTCGAATAATTGCTCACCGCCTGCTGCAGGCGGGCCAGCGGGCGCAGCACCAGCCGGTCCATCACCAGCCAGCCGATCAGCCCCGCCGCGATCCACATCAGCACGGGCAGCAGCACCATCAGCAGCTCGATGGCCCGCATCGGCGCGACATTGGCCCGGAGTTCGAGGGCAAGCTGCCCGCCCGCCACGGGGGAGGCGACCTTCAGCGTCTGGTCCAGCGCGCCGAGATTGCCCTGGCTGGCGAGGTTGAGGCTGGCATCGCCCTGCCACAGCAGCAGGGTGATGGCATTGGCGCTGGCGGCGGGCGCCGCGATCCTGGCCAGCGTCTCGCGCGGCACCTCGGCGGCCATCAGCCAGTGATTCTGGGCGATGGTGATGCGCATCGCGTTTATGCCCTGGGCCAGGAGCGCCTCGGCGCCGATGCCGGGGGCGGGCGGGGTGATGCTGGCGCTGGCGAAGCCGGTGGTCGCGCAGATGCGCCTGCCGGCCAGGTCGAACAGGCCGAAGCGGACGCCCGCCGGCTGGCTGGCGGCCAGCGTGTCGAGCGATCGGCGGCAGGCGGCGGGCGGCGGCGCCGCGTCGCCGATCTGCACGGCCATGGCGGACATGTCGCGCGCGATGGCGGCGGTCGCGGAATCGAGGCGGCGGGTGCTGTCGGCGGCCATCACCCGGATGGCGGCCTCCCGCGCGAAACGGTTGCTGTTGGCGGATTCGAGGGAGGCGAGCAGCGCGATCAGGCCGAGCGGCAGCAAGGCCATCGACAAGATCAGCAGCATCTTGAAACCCGTCGACAGCCGCGCGAAGCGGTTGCCGATCACGGCGTCGAACCTCGTGAAGGGAAAGGGGAAAGGGTAGTTCGGCTAGGCACGATCGGGAAGGGGTCCAGTCAGTTGAGCTTGCCCAGCAGATCCAGCATGTCGCCCGGCACCTGTTCGCTCAGCGCTTCGTCCCATACCGACCGGAGAGCCTGGCCTATATGGGAATCATTGCCTCGACGCGGTTTCGCCGGTGCCTGACCTGTCTGGTCGGATTCGACCGGTCTCTCCTTTTTTCCGTTCGCCGCCAAACTGTTTCGTCCCCGATCCGAATGCGCCAAGCGGCCCGCGACGGCCGTTCGTCATTGGCGTCCGGGCCGCGCTGCCATCCCCCATGGGGCCGCTCTGCGTGACCGGAATAAAATGCCGACTTGGCGATGGAAACAAAAAACTCCGCCGATTGTTCCGGTTGTTGATGGTGATCGGCAAAATCGCGGAGGGGAAGGGCGGCGGCCCGCGCTTGCATCCTCCGCGGGCCGGTCGCACAACGGGCGCCGAAAGTGCGGCGTCGCGCAGATAGACCCAAAGGGGAACGCATGTCACTCGGCCAGGAACTCGCGCCACATCTTCCTTTCCTTCGCCGCTATGCGCGGGCGTTGACGGGAAGCCAGCAGCACGGCGATGCCTATGTCCGGGCGTGCCTCGAGGCCATCGTCGCGGCTCCGGGCGATTTCCCGCGCGATGTCGATGCGCGGCTGGGGCTTTACGGCATGTTCCAGCGCATCTGGTCCTCCACCAACGACAATGACGAGCCGGAAGTCGCCCCGCCCGAGGGCGATCGCGAAGGGATCGCGCGGGCGCGGCTGTCGCGGATCACGCCGCTGTCGCGGCAGGCGCTGCTGCTGACGGCGATGGAAGGCTTCACCAGCGAGGATGTCGCCTATCTGATCGGCGTCACGCCGGAGGACGTGAACCGGCTCGTTTCGGAGGCGCTGGAGGAGATCGAGCGCCAGACCCAGGCCGAGGTGCTGATCATCGAGGACGAACCGATCATCGCCATGGATCTGGAAACCATCGTCCGCGATCTCGGCCATGACGTGACGGGCGTGGCGGTGACGCGGGACGAGGCCGTCGCCCAGGCGCTGGCGCACCGCCCCGGCCTGGTGCTGGCGGACATCCAGCTCGCCGACGACAGCTCCGGCATCGACGCGGTCAAGGATATCCTGGCGCGCTTCTCCGTGCCGGTGATCTTCATCACCGCCTTCCCCGAACGGCTGCTCACCGGCGAGCGCCCGGAACCCACCTTCCTCATCACCAAGCCCTTCCAGCGATCCACCGTGAAGGCGGCGATCGCGCAGGCCCTGTTCTTCGACGAAAGCACGGTGCCGGCCTGAGACGAGCGCGGTCGCGAACCGTTGTCTTTCCGAACCGAATGGAACCCGCCCACAGGCCCCGCGTTGGAATCCAACGGACAACAGCCTGTGAGAGAAGAAAATGGCAGAGGATCGGGTCCATCTTTCGAAAACCGAGGCGCGGGCCGGCGTCACGCCGCACGTGGTGCGTTATGTGCTGGCCATTTCGCTGCTTCTGGTCGTCATCGCCTTTGCCTTCACCCTCGGCATCTTCGGCTGAGCGCCCCTTTTCGCGCGCCGCCGTGCCGCGCCCCTATTTCAACGGGAATCCCGAATGACAGATGAAGACCGCCCGACGGGCGAGGACGGGGCTCCCCCGCCGGCGCCGCTTTCGGACGAGGCGTTCAAGACCGAGCTCGCCAGCGTCATCCCCCATCTGCGCGCCTTCGGCCGTTCGCTTTCGGGCAATCGCGATCTGGCGGACGATCTCGTCCAGGAAACGCTGATGAAGGCTTGGGCGGCGCGCCAGCGCTTCCAGGCCGGCACCAACATGCGCGCTTGGACCTTCATCATCCTGCGCAACCTCTTCCTCTCCCAGATGCGGCGCGCGCGCTTCAAGGGCGAGTGGGACGAGTTGACGGCCGCCCGCGTGCTGGCCGCGCCCGCCAGCCAGGATCGCCATGTCGAGCTGGGCGACATGCAGCGTGCGCTGCTCCACCTGCCGCAGCCGCAGCGCGAGGCGCTGATCCTCGTCGGCGCCGGCGGCTTCGCTTATGAGGAAGCGGCGGAAATCTGCGGATGCGCGGTCGGCACCATCAAGAGCCGGGTGGCGCGCGGGCGCGTCGCGCTCGAACATCTGCTGAACGAGGGGAAGCTTCCGTCGCGGCGCAGTTATGAAGGCCATCCCAACCAGACCGCGCTGCAGTCGATCATGGACGAGGTCGACGATCTCAGTCGCGGGCGCTGAGCCCGCCCGCAGGCGCCGCCCGGCCAGGCCGCGCCATCCGCCTCCTCAATCCAATTGCCGGATAAGCTGCCGCCACTCGGCGGGAATCTCCGCCATTTCAGGGCGATAGGCCTGGCGCAGCGCGTCGCCTACCCCTTGGCCGGCCCGTGGCGGCGCAGTCAATTCCACCACGGCCTGATGCATTGGTCCCGTTCCATCCTTTGTGTCGCGTGAAAGATCCATGACGATAGAACGCATCGTGCGGCCCTCGGTTGCGGCTCGTTTGCCGCTGTCTCTCAAAACTTGATCGTTCGGCCGCGCGGCTTATGCAGGCTGGCATGATGTCCGCTCCGTCCGTGGCGATCGATCGCGCCTTCGCCCATGCGCCCTTCCTGCGCCGCGCGGCCGAACGATGGCCCGGCATCGCCGTCCTGATCGCCGCCGGCGACGTGGCAGGCGCGCTCGCCGCCGCCCGGCAGGCGGGGGAAGGGGAGGAGGATGTCGGCCGCGCGCTCCGGCGCCAGCGGCAGGCGCTGGCGCTGGCGGTGGGGCTTGCCGATCTCGCGGGGCTGATGCCGTTCGAGGAGGTCGTCGGCACGCTTTCCGATTTCGCGGACCATGCGCTCGACCGCGCGATCGCGGCGGCGATCGCCGAGCGCACGCCCGGCGAGGAGCCCCGGGGCTTCGCCGTGCTGGGGCTGGGCAAGCATGGCAGCCGGGAACTCAATTATTCCTCCGACATCGATCCGATCCTGATCTTCGACCCGCAAACCCTGCCCCGGCGGGAACGGGACGAGCCGATCGAGGCGGCCGTGCGGATCGGCAAGCGCGTGGTCGAGCTGCTCCAGGCGCGCGATGATGCCGGCTACGTCTTCCGCGTCGATCTGCGGCTGCGCCCGTCGCCCGAAGCCACGCCGATCGTGCTGCCGGTGGAGGCGGCGATATCCTATTATGAATCGAGCGCGCTGCCCTGGGAACGCGCCGCCTTCATCCGCGCCCGCGCCGCCGCCGGGGATAAGGCGCTGGGCGAGGAATTTCTCGCGGCCATCCGCCCGTTCGTGTGGCGTCGCGCGCTCGATTATGGCGCGCTTCGGGAGATTCGCGCGCTTTCCCGCCGCATTCGCGATCATCATTCGCAGGGGCAGAGCTTCGGCCCCGGCTTCGATCTGAAGCGCGGGCGCGGCGGCATCCGCGAGATCGAATTCTTCGCGCAGATCCACCAGCTCATCCATGGCGGGCGGGAACCGGCGCTGCGCGCGCCGGCCACGCTCGATGCGCTGGCGGCGCTGGCGGCGGCCGGCCGGATCGACGGGGGCGAGGCGGCGGTGCTGGCCGATGCCTATCGGCTGGAACGCACGATCGAGCATCGCCTGCAGATGGTGGAGGACCAGCAGACCCACAGCCTGCCGCGCCAGCCCGAGGCGCTGGACAATGTGGCGCGCCTCCACGGCGTGGAGGATGGTGGCGCGCTGCTCGCACTGCTCCGCCCGCATGTCGAGGCGGTGGGCCGCATCTATGATTCGCTGGACGAAGGTCGCCCGGAGGGGCTGTCGCACGATGCCGATCTGATCGAGGCGGCGCTTTCCGCCGCCGGCTTCCCCGATGCACCCGCCGCCCGCGCGCGCATCGAATCCTGGCGATCGGGCGGGCCGCGTCCGCTGCGTTCGCCCGCCGCGCGCGAGGCGCTGGAAGCGGTGCTGCCGGGGCTGGTCCGGGCGTTAGGCCAGGCGCCCGATCCCAATGTCGCGCTCAACCGCTTCGACGATATCGTTTCCCGCCTGCCCAGCGCGATCAACCTCTTCCGCCTGCTGGAAGCGCGCCCGGCGCTGGCGAAGATGGTGGCCGACGTGCTGGTCCACGCGCCCACCCTGGCCGAGGCGCTCGGCCGGCGGCCGACATTGCTGGATGGCCTGATCGATGCCAGCGCCTTCGATCCGCCGGCATCGGTTGCCGATCTCGTCCGCGAAATCGGGCAGGCGGAGCCCGGCGACGATTATCAGATGCTGCTCGATCGCGCGCGCCAGCGCGTCGGCGAAAAGCGGTTCGCGCTCGGCGTGCAGCTGATCGAACGGGCCAGCGACCCGCTGGATGTCAGCCACGGCTATGCGCGGGTCGCGGAAGCCGCGCTGGTCGCGCTGGTCGATGCGACGGTGGCGGAGTTCGAGGCCGCGCACGGCTGCGTGCCCGGTGGCGGCCTTGCCATCCTTGCCCTTGGCCGGCTGGGCGGGGCGGCGCTCACCCATGCGTCCGATCTCGATCTGATCTATCTTTTCGATGGCGATCACATCGCCGAATCCGACGGCGCAAAGCCGCTCGGCGCCACCCAATATTATAACCGGCTGGCCCAGCGGGTGACGGCGGCGCTCAGCGTGCCCACCGCATCCGGCCCGCTTTACGAGGTGGATACCCGGCTGCGGCCGTCCGGCGCGCAGGGGCTGCTGGCGGTCTCGGTCGATAGCTTCGCCCAATATCAGCGCGACAGCGCCTGGACGTGGGAGCATATGGCGCTCACCCGCGCCCGCCCCGTCTATGGCCGGCCCGACGTGCGCGCCGCCATTGCCGGGATCATCGCCGATACGCTGGGCGTGCCGCGCGACGCGGGCCAGCTTATCGCCGACGCGGTCAAGATGCGGGGCGAAATGGCGCGTCACAAGCCGCCATCGGGGCCTTTCGACGTGAAGCTCATCGAAGGCGGGCTGGTCGATTGCGAATTCGCCGTCCATGTCCAGCAGCTCCGCCACCGCACCGGCTTCGACCCGCGCCTGGGTGAGGCGATCCGCATGCTGGTGGACGATGGGCTCCTCTCGCCCGATC
Organism: Edaphosphingomonas fennica; assembly: GCF_003034225.1. Classification (GTDB taxonomy): domain Bacteria; phylum Pseudomonadota; class Alphaproteobacteria; order Sphingomonadales; family Sphingomonadaceae; genus Sphingomonas_E; species Sphingomonas_E fennica. Next base: position 17,654 of record NZ_PHHF01000081.1, on the reverse strand, counting down.
TGGCCGTCGCCCATGCCCTGCTGGCCCGCATGCTCGTCACCTTCAGGCTGGTTTCGCCGCGCGGGGGGGAGCCCTTGCCGGTGTCCCGCCCGCTGGTGGCGGAAGCCTGCGGCCAGCCCAATTGGGATGCGCTCGTGATCGCCTATGATGCCGCGCGCGCGGTCGTGCGGGACGAATGGGCCAGGGTTTCGGCCGGCGCGTGACGCGCGCGGCGTTCAATCGAAAGGAACGGGATTATGCTGGATCAGGGCGACAAGGCGCCGGACGTGACCTTGCAGATGGCGGATGGCAGCACCCGCACGCTCGCCGATTTCCAGGGGCGGCCGCTGGTGCTCTATTTCTACCCCAAGGATGATACCAGCGGCTGCACCGCGGAGGCCCAGTCCTTCACCGATCTGGCGGCGGAATTCGCCGCGGCCGGCGCGGCCGTGGTCGGCGTTTCCAAGGATTCGGCCGCCAGGCACCAGAAGTTCATCGCCAAATATGATCTCAAGGTCGATCTGGCGACCGACGCGGACGACAGCGTCTGCGCGGCGTTCGGCACCTGGGTGGAAAAATCCATGTATGGCCGCAAATATATGGGGATCGAGCGCGCGACCTTCCTGATCGGCGCCGACGGCCGGATCGTCCGCGTCTGGCGCAAGGTGAAGGTGCCGGGGCATGCGGCGGAGGTGCTGAAGGCGGTTCAGGCGCCGGCATGACCGCGACGGTCGCCGAAGCCGTCCGGCTGGTCCTGTTGACGGCCGATCCGCGCGCCAAGGTGAAGGCGGCCCGCGCCGCCGCGCGCGACTGGCGGCTGGGCCGGCTCGCTCACGCCTTCCCGGTCGCCATGCCCGATCGTCCGGCGCGGGGCGACCGGCCGGAACTGCTGCCGCCTTCGCGCATGCCCAAGCGCGGCCGTGCGGGCAGCCTGCGCGCCCGCATCGCCATGCTGCACGCGCTCGCCCATATCGAACATGGCGCGATCGATCTCGCCGCCGACATAATCGGCCGCTTCGGCGCGGCTTTCCCCCGCGCTTTCGTGGATGATTGGATGCGGGTTCTGGCGGAGGAGGCGATGCACTTCGCCATCGTCGCCCGGCGTCTCCATGCGCTCGGCGCGGCCTATGGCGATCTGCCCGCCCATGACGGCCTTTGGGAAGCGGCGGAGGCGACGGCGGGCGATCCGCTGGCCCGGCTCGCGGTGGTGCCGATGGTGCTGGAAGCGCGCGGGCTCGATGTCACGCCGGCGATGATCGATCGCTTCGCTGCCTCTGGCGACGCCGCCTCCGCCCGCGTCCTCCGCCGCATTTTCGATGACGAGATCGGCCATGTGGCCACGGGCGTGCGCTGGTTCGAATCCTGCTGCCGGGCGCAACGATTCGACCCTCCCGCGCAATGGCGGAAGCTGGTCGACACATATTTTCGCGGCGCGTTGAAACCTCCGTTCAACGACTCGGCGCGTGAGTCAGCCGGCTTAACCCGGGATTTCTACGCCGCCCTTGCCGAACGGGATTCGGTTTTCCACAAAGCGCCATCACCATCGCGGGATGAGCGCCCGGCGTTGGAGCACCAGTAACTTTGCTCTCTCAGTAACCAGCTCCTCGGGTCGTACCTCCGGAGAGTTCAAACCCACACCGGGGGATTTGAATGTCGTTTGCCGTGCATCCGCTGAACGCGGGTCTGATAGGAAGGTTCCGGGGGGCGCTGCGCCCGCGCGATCTCTTCCTTCACGACGGATCGAACCTCCGGCGCATCCGGCTCTGCACCCGTCGCCAGCTTGCGATCCTTGCCGCGGCCGTGGCGCTCGTCGGCTGGGCCGCCGTCGCCACCATCCACGCCTTCACCGCCACGCCCGCCGTCCAGGTCGCGGCGATGGAGCGCAAGGTCGCGCGGATGCAGGCCGAATATGCCGCGATGAAGCGCGATGCGATGGCGCAGGCCGCCCGCATCGAACAGCGCCAGGCCTTCCTGTCGGCGCTCGTCGAGGGCACGGCCGATGCGAAGACGCTGGCGTCGATGGTGCCCGGCGATCTCCCCGATGCGCCGCTCAGCCCGCTGACCGCGCCTTATGCCAAGGTCGCGATGCAGCAGGAAACGCTGGCCGATAAGGCCCAGGCGCTCGCCGAGGGCCGCTATCGCAACGCCACGGCGGCGCTCCGCAAGCTCGGCGTCGATGCCCGCCGCTTCCAGCGCAATGCCCAGCTCGGCATGGGCGGCCCCTATGAACCGGTGACCAAGGCGAGCGTCGCCGAAAGCGCCGATCCCCAGTTCCGCCAGCTCTTCCTTTCGTGGAAGAAGATGGACCAGCTGGAGCGGGAGGTGATCTCGGTCCCGTCCGCCCGTCCGCTCGCGGACAAGAATATCTCCTTCACCAGCGGCTTCGGCGTCCGCTCCGATCCCTTCCGCGGCAGCGCCGCGATGCACGCCGGTATCGACCTCGCCGGCCCGATCGGCACGCCGGTCTACGCCACCGCCGATGGCATGGTGAGCCGCGCCCAATGGGCCAGCGGCTACGGCAATCTGGTCGAGCTGAACCATGGCAAGGGTATCCAGACCCGCTATGGCCACCTTTCGAAGATCCTCGTGCAGCCGGGCCAGGCGGTGAAGCGCGGCGATCTGATCGCCAAGATGGGCTCCACCGGCCGTTCCACCGGCAGTCACCTGCATTATGAGGTGCGGCTCGACGGCCGCGCCGTGAACCCGATCCCCTTCCTCCAGTCCACCGATTATCTGCTCGCCGTGCAGACGCGCGCGAACAAGCAGGTCGCGCTGGGTGGCCCGGAAAGCTGAGATCCCGAAAATGGGAGAGGAGGAGGGCCGTCGGCAGGAGTTGCCGGCGGTCCTTTTCGTTCCTATCTGCTTCCCATGAGCGAGAATCCCGCCGTTGACATGACGCCCGCCGCCGCCGCCCGCGTTGCCGCGATCGCCGCGCGTCAGGGCAAGCCCGCCATCCTCCGCCTGGCCGTGGACGGCGGCGGCTGCGCCGGCTTCCAATATCGCTTCGGCCTCGCCGATACGGTTGCGGAGGACGACATGGTGGCGGAACGCGACGGCGCCACCCTGGTGGTCGATCCGATCAGCCTCGATCTGCTGGCCGGCAGCGCGGTCGATTATGTCGAATCGCTGGGCGGCGCGGCTTTCCAGGTCACCAATCCCAACGCGGCCTCGGGCTGCGGCTGCGGCACCAGCTTTTCGATCTGATCCGTTTCCAGCGGCGGCCGGCTCCTCTAAGGTCGCGCGCATGAAGATCGCGACGTTCAACATCAACGGCATCAAGGCGCGTCTGCCGCGCCTCCTCGAATGGCTGGAGGAAACCCGGCCCGATATCGCCTGCCTGCAGGAACTCAAGACGTCGGACGAGACCTTTCCCGAGGCGGATATCCGCGCCGCCGGCTATGGCGCGATCTGGCACGGGCAGAAGGGGTTCAACGGCGTCGCCATCCTCGCGCGCGGCGCCGATCCGGTCGAGCGCCAGCGCGGCCTGCCCGACGATCCCGATCCCTCGCACAGCCGCTATCTGGAGGCGGAGGTGGACGGCGTCGTCGTCGCCTCCATCTACCTGCCCAACGGCAATCCCGTTCCCGGCCCGAAGTTCGATTACAAGCTGGCCTGGATGGAGCAGCTTCGCCGCCACGCGGCCGGGCTGTTCGCCAGCGAGCGCCCGGTGGTGCTGGCCGGCGACTATAATGTCATCCCGACCGACCTGAAGGACGACGTCTTCTCGGCGACGGCGATGGCGAGCGACGCGCTCGCCCAGCCGGAAAGCCGGTCGGCGTTGCGCGCGATCCTGGCGCAGGGCTGGACGGATGCGATCCGTGCCATCCAGCCCACCGGCCAGGTCTATACCTTCTGGGATTATCAGGCCGGCGCCTGGCCGCGTGACGCTGGCTTCCGCATCGATCACCTCCTGCTCAGCCCGGTCGCCGCCGATCGGCTGGCCGATGCCGGCGTGGACAAGGAATATCGCGGGCGGGAGAAAGCCAGCGATCACGCGCCCACCTGGGTGGTGCTGCGTTGAGGCGGCGGCTTATCGCACCCGGCGGGCGGTGATGATCCTGGGCGGATCGATGATCGACTGGCCCTTGGTGGTTTCGGTATAGCCGCCCGGATAGGTCGGCTTGGCCAATATCTTGCGGACCACGTTCATCCCGCTCACCACATGGCCGAAGGCGGCATAGCCGACATAGCCGGGCTTGGCGTCCAGCGTGGGCGCGGGGCCGATGGTGATGAAGAATTCGCCCATGGCGGTGCCCGGCGCGTTGCGCGCCATCGAAAGCGTGCCATCGACATGGCGGAGCCCGGTCTGGGATGTCGGCTCGTGCGCGATGGGGATGAAGGCGCGGGTTATCCGCCGGTTGATGCCTCCCTGGATCAGGCCGTTGCCCGATCCGTTCTTCGCCCGCGCCGCGCGGTAGAAGCTGGTGTCGTCGAACCGCTTCGAATCGACATAGCGGAGGAAGTTGGCGGCGGTGATCGGCGCCTTCTTCGTCTCCACCGCCACCGTGATCGGCCCCTCGCTCGTCTCCAGCCGCACCAGCACCTGGCCGGGCGCCGGGGCCGCCGCCGGGCTGGTTGCGGCGACGGCGAGCGAGAACAGGCAGGCGAGGCGGCGTGCGAACCGGAAGGGCATTGTTCGGTTCGCTACAGCGCCTTCTCGTAGATGCGGTAGATCTTGTTCACCCGGCTCTCGATCGTCTCGGCGATCGATTTCATCCCCTGATTGTCCTCGAGGATCCAGCCGATCTCGCCGCGCGTCGCGCCATAATGGGCCACGGCATCGCGGCGGATATATTCGATCATCATGAAGGCGAGCTGGCTCGCCAGCCGCGTCGCCTGCAGCCGCTTCACCACGCCCATCAGCGGCACGCGCATGGTGCGCACCTGCGGGCGCCGCAGCCGCCAGAGCAGCTTCGCCCAGCCGAAGGGGAGCAGCCGGCCGTCGAGGTCGCGGGTCAGCTCGTTGAGATCGGGCAGCGTCATCATGAAGGCGACGGGTTCGCCCTCCACCTCGGCCACGCGGATCAGGTCCTCGAACACGATCGGCTTCAGCTTCTTGCCCGCATAAGCGATCTCGGCGTCGGTCAGCGGCACGAAGCCCCAATTGTCCGACCACGCATCGTTCAGGATGCCCAGCAGCAGCGCGGCTTCCTCGTCGAAGCGGGATTTGTCCACCTTGCGGATGTTGATCCGGGCGTTGCGCTCGCCGGATGCGACGATGCGCTGCACCAGCGGCGGAAACTCGCGGGAAATGTCCAGCTCATAGGTGGCAAGATCGCGCGCGCCGGCATAGCCCGCCGCCTCGATCCACGCCTGATAGGCCGGCAGATGGTGGCCCATCATCACCGTCGGGCTATGGTCGTGGCCCTCGACCAGCAGGCCCGGTTCGTCCCAGATCGAAAGGCTGAACGGCCCCATCGCGCGGGTCATGCCCTTGGCGCGCAGCCAATCCTCGGCCGCCGCGATCAGCGCCGCTGCCGCCTCGGCATCCTCCGCCTCGAACATGCCCCAATGGCCCACGCCGGGGCCGCCGCCCTGGATGGCGGGCATCTCCAGCACCAGCCGGTCGATCTGCGCCGAAATCCGGCCGACCACCCGGCCGTTGCGGCGCGCGAGCAGGAAGGCGGCCTCGGCATGGCCGAACCAGGGGTTCTTCTTCGGATTGATGAGGCCGTGCACCTCATCCTTCAGTGGCGGCACCCAATGCGGATCGGTCGCATAAAGCTTCCACGGAAGATCGACGAACGCCCGGCGGTCGGCGGCGCCGGCCACCGGGCTGATGACTATGCCTGGCACCGGGATCAATCGCGCTGGCGCTTGCGGGGATGGCCGGTCGCGACCCCGCCCGAAAGCCGGGCGACGTGCGGATATTCCTCGGCCACCTCGGTGGTGTAGCCCAGGTTGAACACGGTCGGGCTCTTCTTCCGCTCGCCGGCCTTCTCGTAGAAGGTGCCGAACAGGCGATCCCAGAAATAGTTGGTGATGCCGTAATTGCCGTTTTCGTTGTGGAAATGGTGCTGCATGTGCCGTTGCTTGATCGCGGCCACCCACTTGTTGCGCGGCTTGTAGGCAAGGTGCTGGATGCAGTGGAAGAATTCATACACGCAGGTGGTGATCAGGCCGGTGGCGAGCGCCGCTGCGCCGCCGCCGAAGCCGCCGATGGCATAGCCGATCGGCACGGTCGCCACGGCGATCGTCGGCAGGGTGGTGTGGAGGCCGCCGAACAGCACCTCCAGATGGTTCGGGTCCTGATGATGATCATAATGGATGCGCTTCCAGGTCGGCGCCAGCAACCTGGATTTCCACATCCACTTGCTGTGCAGCACCCAGCGGTGCAGGCAATACCAGACGAAGGGATAGACCAGCGTGGCGATCACGATCGCCGCCAGCGTCTGCGCCAGCCCGGCCGGCCGCCAGAACCAGGCGCCGATCGCCGCGACGGCGAGGCCGAGATAGGCGATGATCGCCGGATATTGGAAATAGGCGACGACAAGCTCGCGCAGCGTCATCCTGTCCAGATGGTGCGAACGGTTCCAGAAACCGCCCTGGATCGATTCCGTGCTCTTCACCGCGACCTTGTCCTTAATCAACCTGTCATGAGCGGGTAATGTAAACCCGGATAGGTTTTTTCCATGAAATCGCAATGCGGCACTTTCAGGGCGACAATCGGAAGATTGCGATCTAGATCGCCCGCCGGCGCCGCTCGGCCCCTGGGGGACGGATAGGGCGTGTGCGGCGCCTTGGGGGTGGGAATGCAAGATGATGTCGACGTGCGGCCGGCTGACGGCGGCACGATGGCTGTGCCTGTCGTCGCGGAATCGGCCTCGATCTGGCTCAGCCTGCTGGTGCCTGTCTATAATGTCGAGCCGTATCTGCTTGAATGCATTGGCTCCGTGCTGGACCAGATCGGGGATGGCGGCGTGGAGGTCGTCCTGCTGGACGATGCCTCGACCGATGGCTCCCCGATGCGGTGCGAGCAGCTTCGCGCGATTCGCCCCGATATCGTCCGGCTGCTGGCCCACCCGCTCAACCGGGGGGTGAGCGCGGCCCGCAACCAGCTCCTGGACGAAGCGCGGGGCGATTATGTCTGGTTCCTCGATTCGGACGACATATTGCTTCCCGGCGCGATCGCGGGCCTCGAGGCGATCGTCGCGGCGCACCGGCCGGATATGGTGCTGTGCGATTATCGGGCCGGCAGCGGCGGCGTGGAGGACGGCGCGGCAATGGCGAGCTTCGACGGCGTCGCCGGCCGCCTGGAAACGGACTGCGAGGCGCTGGTCCAGGGCATATTCAGCGCGCGGCGCCTGCATCTCTGGTCCAAGATCTGCCGGCGCGAGCTGTGGGACGGAATCCGCTTCCCGGTCGGTGCCTGCTTCGAGGATGTCGCCACGGTCCCATGGGTCGTGCTGCGCACGCGCAGCCATTATTATGCCGCCGAGCCGTGGGTCTTCTATCGCCGCCGGCCGGGCAGCATCATGGCGCGCATCGCCCGCACGCGCGGCGCCTTCGATACCCGCCGGCACGACGATCTCGCGCTCGCCCTGCGCGGCTTCGGGGAAGCGCTGGAGGCGGCGCTGCCGCATGCCGGCGTGGAAACCCGCCTTGCCGTATCCCGCTTCTGCGCGCGCGAATATGTGAAGATCGGCAAGCGCCTGCTGGGTGCCCGCTGGCGATCCGGCTGGGGATATCTGCGCGGTGAGCTGCGGCGCTACCGCCGGCTGGCCGAGGCGGATTCGCCGATCGGCTTCGACGGCGTCGCCCGCCACTATCTGCGCCGGGGCAAGCCCGTTCGCTGGGCCGCCCTGGCGCTGATGCTGCTGTTGACCCGCAGCTCCGCCTGGGTGCGGCTGTCCCGCCGCCGATCGGTGCCGGGCTGAAGCCCGGCGCCTTGCTCCCCGGCTCCTGTCTCCCGGCCTTATTCCTCGGTGCGGATCAGCACGGTCTCGCCGATCAGCAGGAACAGGATCGGCGGCCCCCAGGCGGCGAGCAGCGGGGGGTAGGCGCCGATATTGCCCATGGCGAGGCCGAAATTGTCGGCGACGAAATAGGTGAAGCCCAGCGCCATGCCGATCACGGCGCGGATGAACAGCCGGCCCGATCGCGCGAGGCCGAAGGCTGCGACGCCCGCCAGCAGCGGCATCAATACCGATGATATCGGCCCGGATATCTTGTGCCACAGCCCGGCTTCCAGCGCCTCGGTCGGCCGCCCGGCGGCCTGCAGGTCGGCGATGGCGGTGCGCAGGTCCAGGAAATTGCGCTCGTCGGCATTGACGTTGGACAGGGTGAAGCGATCGGGCGCCACGCCGCGCGCCACGGTGAGGGAGGGCAGGTCCGATGCGACGCCGCGCGTCACGTCGAACCGGCGAACCTTCTCCAGCAGCCAGCCGCCGCGATCGTAGCGGCCGCTTTCCGCGCTGATGATCGTTTCCAGCGTGCCGCCGATCCGGTCATAGACGGTCACGTTGGCCAGCTTCACGCCCGCGCCCCGGCCGCTCGCCTGGTCGGCGTGGATCAGGTCGTCCCCGGCCCGCACCCATACGTTGCTGACGATGCCCCGGTCCTTCGGGATGGGGCCATATTCGGCGGCCTCCCAGGCGTTCAGCGTGCCGGTGGCCCGCGCGACGATACGCTCGTTGAAGGCGAAGGAGAGGGCGGCGATGCCGATGCTCGCCACGATCAGCGGCGTCAGGATCTGGTGGGCGGAAACGCCCGCCGATTTCATCGCGATGATCTCGCTGTTCTGGTTCAGCGTCACGAAGGTGATCAGCGCGCCCAGCAGCACCGCGAAGGGGAGGAAGCGGGCGATGAGCTGCGGCATGCGCAGCGACACATATTGCCACAGCTCCGCCTGGCCGTTCCCCGGATAAGCGAGGATGTTGCCCGATTCGCCCAGCAGGTCGAGCGTCTGGAGGATCAGCACCAGCGCCGCCAGCACGCCGAAGCTCGTCAGCACGAACTTCTTGCCCATATACCAGGTCAGCGTGGGCGAGGCGAAGAAACGGCCGAGCAGCGCCTTCATGCCGGGGCTCCCATCCGCCGGCCGAAGGGCAGCCAGCGCCTGAGCGCCTTGCCGGCCTTCGCCGCCCAGCGTTCGAGCGCGCCGATCGGCTGCCCGCCGGGCACGTTGGCGATGGTGTGATACATCCAGAAGGTCAGCGCCGCGAAGAGGACGAAGGGCACCCACAGCGATATCAGCGGGTCCACCCGGCCCAGCGCGCCCAGCGCCTCGCCATATTCGTTGATCTTGTGCTGCGTCACCAGCATCACGATCGAAAGGAACACGCCCAGCGAGGAACTGGACCGCTTGGGCGGCACCGCCAGCGCGACCGCCAGCAGCGGCAGCAGGAACATCGTCGCCACCTCGACCAGGCGGAAATGGAAATTGGCGCGCAGCTCGTTGCGGATCTGCGCGGGCGTCTTGGGATTGCGGGCGATCTTCACCAGTTCCGGGATCGTCATTTCGAGGTCGCGGCCGCCGCGCTGGCGGAACGCCTCCATCTTGGGCAGGTCGATCGGCAGGTCGTGGCTCACGAAGCTCAGCACGCGCGGGGTGCGGAAATTGGGCGCGTCGTGGACGAGGGTGCCGTTGGCCAGCCGCAGGATGATCACGTCGGGATCGTCGGTGGCCATGAAGGTGCCGCGCTCCGCCGTGACGGCGACGGACTTGCCGTCCCGCGCCTCGGTCATCACGAAGATGCCGGAAAGGTCGCGCCCGCCCTCGCGGCTTTCCTCCACGCGCAGGGTCATCCGGCTGCCGAGCCGGGTGAATTCGCCCACCTTGATCGATGCGCCCAGCGCACCCGATCGCAGCTCGAACCGCAGTCCTTCATAGGCATAGCGCGAATAAGGCTGGACGAAGCCGACGATGAACAGGTTGAGCGCGGCCAGCGCGATCGCGAACATGTAGGGCACGCGCAGCAGCCGGCCATAGCCGATGCCGAGCGCGCGCAGCACGTCCAGCTCGGAGGAAAGCGCCAGCCTGCGGAAGGCCATCAGGATGCCCAGCATCAGCCCGATCGGAATGCCGAGCGAGAGATATTCGGGCAGCATGTTGGCGAGCATCTTCCACACGACGCTCACCGGCCCGCCCTCGCTTGCCACGAAGTCGAACAATCGCAGCATCTTGTCGAGGACGAGCAGCATGGCCGCCACCACCAGCGTGCCCAGCAGGGGCACGGCGATCAGGCGGGCCAGATAACGGTCGATGAGGCTCGCAATTCTCAAAATATGGTCGCCTCGTCACCATGTTCTGGCCGCAATCGCAGCCGATTGTGAAAAGCGTCGGGGGCATGCGTATCCCGCCGGGCGCGTTGCAGCCCGGCTATAGCTTCCGGGAGAAGAGAGGTCATGCTGAAACTGTCGAGCTTCGCAACCATTCCGGCGCTGGCGCTTGTCGTCTCGGCGACAATGGGCGCGGGCGCGGCACGGGCGGCGGCGCTCGGCCCCGATGCGGCGGCCTGCGCGGCGGGCGCCACGGGGGCGGCCGTCCTCGTCAAGGTCGATGGGTTCAAGTCGCGCACGGGCAATCTTCGCGTTCAGGTTTATGGCGGCAATGAGGCGGAATTCCTCGCCAAGGGCAAGAAGCTGAAGCGCGTCGACCTGCCGGTTTCCGCGTCCGGGCCGATGGAGGTCTGCGTCGCGCTGCCGCAGCCGGGCAATTATGCGGTCGCGGTGCGCCACGATGTCGACGGCAACGGCAAGTCGAGCCGGAACGACGGCGGCGGCTTTTCCCGCAATCCCGGCCTGTCGATCGTCTCGCTCAAGCCGAAATATGAGGATGTGGTGATCAGCGTGGGCGCCCGGCCGCAGCCGGTGCCGGTCGTGCTCAATTATTTCCAGGGGTTGTCGATCAAGCCGATCAAGTCGGCCGCGAGGTAAGAATGGCCGTTGTCGCTCTGCTCTCCAATCCGCGTTCCACGGGCAACCGGGCGATCCTGCCGCGCATCCGCAGCTTCTGCGCGCAGCATAGCGAGATTTTCCATTACGAGGTCGAATCGATCGATCAGATCGGGGCGGCGCTGCGCACCATCGCGCGGGTGAAGCCGCAGGTGCTGGTGATCAACGGCGGCGACGGCACCGTCCAGGCGGCGCTGACCGAGCTGCATCTTGGCGGCCATTTCGGCGCCTCGCCGCCGCCGGTGGCGGTGCTGCCCAACGGCAAGACCAACCTGATCGCGCTCGATCTGGGCGCCAGCGGCGATCCGATCGTGGCGCTGGAACGGGTGCTGGATATCGTGCGCGGCGGCGATCTTTCCGATCATATCGTCCCGCGCGAGCTGATCGCGCTTTCCGACGGCGGCGTCCGCCCGGTGCTGGGCATGTTCCTGGGCGGCGCGGGGCTTGCCGATTCGATCCTGTTCTGCCGCAACAAGATCTATCCGCTCGGCCTGCCCAACGGCTTCAGCCATGTGCTGACGGCCCTGGCCGTGTTCCTGTCGCTGATCTTCGGCATCCGTGCCGCCTTCCTGCCGCCGCGCCCGGCGGAGGTCAGCGTCTCGCTGATCCGGCAGGGGGAAATCCACGGCCGCTTCGCGCTGCTGATCGTCACCACGCTGCACAAGCTGCTGCTCGGCAGCAAGACGGGCGGCCTCGGCACGTCCGGCCTGCAGCTGATGATGGTGGAACAGCGCCCGCTCTCGCTGCTGCGGGCGATGGTCGCGGCCGCCTTCGGCCGGCTCGGCAAGGATCGGCTGGCCGGCGTTCACCTGCAGCGCGGGGATGAGATCCGCATCGAGGGCGAACGTTCCAGCGTGATTCTGGACGGCGAGCTGTTCCAGGCGGAGAAGGGCCGGCCGATCGTGCTGACGCCCACCCCGCCCATGCCCTTCCTGCGCCTCGCGGCCTGACGGGCATCGTCGGGCGAAAGACGGTGGAATCACTGGAAACGCTGGTGGCGGCCGAGCTTGGCCAGCCGGTCGATCCGCGCGCGGCGGCGCTGGCGGCGGCCATCGCCGCGCGCCATGGCGATGCCGCGCGCGCCGTGCTCTTCTACGGTTCCTGCCTGCGCGAGACCCGGCTCGACGGGCTGATGCTCGATTTCTACCTGATCGTCTCCGATTATCGCGCGGCCTATGGCAGGCGGTGGCTGGCGACGGCCAACCGGCTGGTGCCGCCCAACGTCTTCCCGTTCGAGGCGGATGGCCTGGCCGCCAAATATGCGGTGCTGGACGAGGCGGATTTCGCCCGGCTCTGCTCGGTCCATGCGGATAACGTCTCGGTCTGGGCGCGCTTCGCCCAGCCGGCGCGGCTCGTCTGGGCGGCGGACGATGCCGCCCGCGCCCGCGCCGTCGCCGCGGTGGCGCAGGCCGCGCCGACGCTGCTGGCGCTGGCCGCGCCCACGCTGGACCGGGCGCCCGCCGACCCGCTCGATCTCTGGCGGCAGGGCTTCACCCTTACCTATGGCGCGGAGCTTCGCGCCGAACGCGGCAGCCGCCCCGGCTCGATCGTCGATGCCGATCCCGATCGCTACCGCCGCTTCCTCGGGCCGGCGCTCGCCGAGGCCGGGGTGAATGCCGGCGCGGGCACATCGCCCCAGATCCGCGCCATGGCGCTCTCCCGCTGGCGCAAGCTCCAGCGGCGGGGCAAGCGTCTCACCCTCATCCGCCTCGCCAAGGCCAGCCTCACCTTCGCGGGCGGCATCGATTATCTCGCCTGGAAGATCAATCGCCACGCCGGCACCGCCATCACCATCAAGCCCTGGCAGCGCCGTTTCCCGATATTGGGGGCGATGGTGCTGCTGCCCCGGCTGATGCGCAAGGGCGCGGTGCGCTGACGCTGTCCTACAGATAACCATATAGGTTATCATTCGCCTCCCTGAAGGAGGTGTCCCATGTCCCTTATCGAAGGCATATTCGGCCCCGTGGCCAAGCTGATCGACAAGATCATTCCCGATCCCGAGGCGCGGGATCGGGCCAAGCTGGAACTCATCAAGCTGGAAGGCGGCCAGGAACTGGAAGCGGTGAAGGCCCAGCTTTCGGCGATCGTGGCCGAGGCGCAGTCCGCCGATCCATGGACCAGCCGGGCGCGGCCCAGCTTCCTCTACGTGATGTATGCGCTGCTGTTATGGTCGATCCCGATGGGCATCATCTCGGCGGCGCAGCCGGCGCTCGGCTCCGCGATCGCCAAGGCGATGAACGCCTATCTGGCCGGCCTGCCGGAACCGCTCTACGCGCTCTTCGGCACCGGCTATCTCGGCTACACGGTCGCCCGCGAATGGGGCAAGGCCAAGAAGGCCTGAGTCCCGTCCCGAGGCCGGCAGGAAAATCTGGAGCCCGATGCGATTCGATCCTATCGCGTCGGGTTCCCGATCCGCCCCATCGGCGGCGGGGCGACCGGAGCCTGCCCCCGCATGACGACCCTCGGCCTTCTCATCCTCTCCAACCTGTTCATGACGATCGCCTGGTACGGGCATCTGAAATTCCCTGATGCCCGGCTGTGGGTGGTGATCCTCGCCTCGTGGGGCATCGCGCTGATCGAATATTGCCTGGCGGTGCCGGCGAACCGGATAGGTTATGCGAGCGGCCTCAGCGGCGGCCAGCTCAAGATCATGCAGGAATGCGTCACCCTCACCATCTTCGCCTTGTTCGCCATCTTCGTGCTCAAGGAGCCGCTGAGCTGGCGCTATCTCGGCGCGGGCGCCTGCGTCGCCGGGGCGGCCGCCTTCATGTTCGTCGGGCGGAGCTGAAAGGGCGTGATGGCAATCCTCAACTTCCTCAACTTCGTCGGGTTCGCGCGGGACTTCGTCGGGTTCGCGCGGGACGATGCGTTGCCATCCGCCGGCCCCGCGCCCATATCGGCGGCGACCAAGATCATGGGATTGGCATGAGCGAAGACAAGATTGGCTGGCACGGCACGACGATCCTTTCGGTGCGGCGCGGCGGCAAGGTGGTGGTGGCCGGCGACGGCCAGGTCTCCATGGGCAATACGGTGATGAAGCCCAACGCCCGCAAGGTGCGGCGGCTGTACGACGGTTCGGTGATCGGCGGCTTCGCCGGCGCCACCGCCGATGCCTTCACCCTGTTCGAACGGCTGGAACGCAAGCTGGAGCAGCATCACGGCCAGCTGATGCGCGCCGCGGTGGAGCTGGCCAAGGATTGGCGGACGGACAAATATCTCCGCAACCTCGAAGCGATGATGATCGTCGCGGACAAGGATGTGACGCTGATCCTCACCGGCAATGGCGACGTGCTGGAGCCGGTGGGCGGCGTCGCCGCGATCGGATCGGGCGGCAATTTCGCGCTCGCCGCCGCCCGCGCGCTGGTGGATTATGAACCCGATGCCGAGGCGATCTGCCGCAAGGCGATGGGCATCGCGGCGGAGGTGTGCGTCTTCACCAACGATCAGCTCACGGTTGAAACGCTTGATAGCGCAAGCTGATAGCCGGATCGCTCCGGCGCGGCGGCAGGTGCTGGCGGCTGGAACCGCCGGCCTTGCCGCGCTGGCGCTGCCGGGATGCGCCACCCTGCCGGCGGCCCGCCCCCATGGGGCGGCGCAGCGCGGCTGTTTGCCCAGGGTGAATGTCGCCCCCGATCGGGTGATCCGCACCGTGGCCGGGCTGCGGCCCTATAGGCCATCGGGCTTCGTGGTCCGGGCGGAGGCGCTGGGCGCCAAGCGGCTCGTCCATAATTACGGCCATGGCGGCGGCGGCATCACGCTCAGCTGGGGGAGCTCCCGCCTCGCCGTCGATCTGGCCCTGCCGGGCCAGCAGGGCGGGGTGGCGGTGATCGGCGCGGGCGTGATGGGCCTCACCACCGCCCGGCTGGTGCAGGAAGCGGGTTTTCCCGTCACCATCTACACCGCCAAGCTGCCGCCGGAGACGACCTCGAACATTGCCGGCGGCCAGTGGTTTCCCTCCTCCGTCGTGGACGGGGACCGGCTGACGCCAGCCTTCTCCGCCCAGCTCGTCGCGGCCGCGCGCTACGCCTACCGGCGCTATCAGATATTGGCCGGCGAGGAATATGGCGTCCGCTGGATGCGCAACTATTCGATGTCGAACCGGCTGCTTACGCCCGGTCCGATCGATACGCTGCTGATGGACCTGTTCCCGGAGGCGAAGGAGGTCGCGGCCGGCGATCATCCCTTCCCCTATCCCAATGTCCGCCAGTTCGACGGCATGATCGTCGATCCCGGCCGCTTCCTGCGCGCGCTGGAACGGGATATCCGCATCGCCGGCGGCCGCATCGTCATCCGGCCCTTCCACAGCGTCGACGATATCGCGGCGCTGCCCGAGGCCACCGTCATCAACTGCACCGGCCTCGGCAGCCGCGCGCTGTTCGGCGATGCGGAGCTGGAGCCGGTGCGCGGGCAGCTCGCCGTCCTGCTGCCGCAGCCGGAGGTGGATTATGCCCTGTCCGCGCCGGGCGGCCTCTACATGTTTTCCCGCGCCGACGGCGTGATCCTCGGCGGCACGCACGAACATGGCGTGGAGCTTGCCGAGCCGGAACCCGAAACGATCGCCCGTATCGTCGAGGGGCACCGCAAGCTCTTCGCCGGCTTCCGCTGCGGTTGATCCGGGACGACACCGCACCGATATCGCCCGCCAGTCCCCCCAAGTTTCCAATACCAGGCAGAGAATTAGATGAACGACGCCCTCACCCCCAAGGCCATCGTATCCGCGCTGGATGCGCACATCGTCGGCCAGCAGGACGCCAAGCGCGCTGTCGCGGTGGCGTTGCGCAACCGCTGGCGCCGCCAGCGCCTGCCGGAGGGCCTGCGCGAGGAGGTGACGCCCAAGAACATCCTGATGATCGGGCCGACGGGCTGCGGCAAGACGGAGATCAGCCGCCGCCTCGCTCGGCTGGCCGATGCGCCCTTCGTCAAGGTGGAGGCCACCAAGTTCACCGAGGTCGGCTATGTCGGCCGCGATGTCGAGCAGATCGCCCGCGATCTCGTCGAGGAAGCGGTGCGGCTGGAGAAGGAGCGCCGCCGCAACGCCGTGAAGGACAAGGCCGAGGAAGCGGCGCTCGCCCGCCTGCTCGACGCGCTGGTCGGCAAGGATGCCAGCGAGGCGACCCGCACGGCCTTCCGCCAGCGGTTCGAGGACGGCCATCTCGACGACAAGGAGATCGAGATCGATCTCGAGGATTCGGGTTCGCCCTCCTTCGAGATTCCCGGCATGGGCGGCCAGGTCGGCATGATCAACCTGACCGAGATGATGGGCAAGCTCGGCGGCGGCCGCACCCGGCGCCGCAAGCTCCCCGTTCGCGCCGCCTGGGCCAAGCTGGTCGAGGAGGAAGCCGACAAGCGGCTCGATCAGGATGAGGTGAGTCGCATCGCGCTCGCCGATGCCGAGGCGAACGGCATCGTCTTCCTGGATGAGATCGACAAGATCGCGGTCAGCGACGTGCGCGGCGGATCGGTGAGCCGCGAAGGCGTGCAGCGCGATCTGCTGCCGCTGATCGAAGGCACCACCGTCGCCACCAAATATGGGCCGATGAAGACGGATCACATCCTGTTCATCGCCTCGGGCGCCTTCCATGTCGCCAAGCCCAGCGATCTGCTGCCGGAGCTGCAGGGCCGCCTGCCGATCCGGGTGGAGCTGAAGGCGCTGACGGAGGCCGATTTCGTCCGCATCCTTTCCGCCACCCAGGCGAGCCTGACGGAGCAGTATCGCGCGCTGATCGGCACCGAGGGCGTGGAGGTGCAGTTCACCGACGATGGCATCGCCGCCATCGCCCGCATCGCCGCCGAGGTGAATGCCGAGGTCGAGAATATCGGCGCGCGGCGGCTTTCCACCGTCATGGAAAAGCTGCTGGAGGAAGTGAGCTTCGACGCGGAGGACCGCAAGGGCACCACCATCGTCGTCGACGCCGCTTATGTGGAAAAGCAGCTCGCCGCGATCGCGCGCAACACCGATCTCAGCAAGTTCGTGCTGTAACGGGCATGCAAGCGGGCCGGGCGGGCGAGGGGGGCTAGATCAGCCCCATCGCCCGCAGGCTGGCATGGCCTTCGCCGGCGATGATCACATGATCGTGGATGGCGATGCCCAGCGGCTTGGCCGCGGTGGCGAGATCGCGGGTCAGCGCGATGTCCTGCCGGCTTGGCGTCGGATCGCCGGAAGGATGGTTGTGCACCATACGTGCTTTATATCTAAAATTCTGTATTCAAAAGAATATTTCTGACACGCTTGCTCGCAGGTGCCGTGAACTGGGGTCGGCTGATCATGTTCATGCGTGACGCTCACGCCCGATTACTCCCATAATTGCTAGGTCCCTTGGAAGCACGGCACTTCACTTTATTCCGTTCATCCCATGCATCAAGCTCATCGAGCGGGTAGAGGACAGCCTTTCCGATTTTGACGAAGGATGGGCCGAGTCGCATCGCGCGCCAGTTTCGAAGCGTCCCAACTGAAACACCACCGCGATAGCGTTCAGCTACCTCGTCGGGTGTGAGGAATTTGCTATCTGTCATGCGGGCCTCCTTCCGCAGCACGACTACCGCGGCGTCGTCATGTTGATCATTGCGATGCTCAAACGAGGCGCGACCTGATTCATTCGTGATTCCCGGTGCCTCACGCATCCGCTGGGATATACATGCTGCGTAATTTCCCGCGACGAAAGACGTCGACGTCACCGGTCTAAGAAACGGATACCATAGGGTGAGAACGGCGGTGGAAAACTAGACCACGGTAGCGGCGGGATTGTCCGGCTGCGGGCGGCGTAAAAGTCGTCCACTTT
>NZ_PHHF01000032.1 GCF_003034225.1 Edaphosphingomonas fennica | reverse complement strand
GACCGCCGCGCCGATGTCTTCCTCGGCAGCATCCACCTCGCCGCCGCCATCACATGGTGGTTATGAGTCCCGGCCCTAACCAGAACCAGAACGGACGGATTGCGCTTTCCGCGTTCTATGCCGCCGACATAGGTGAGGTCGATCTCCGCCGCGAACGCCAGTTGCTCTTGCGTCATGTCGGCACGCTGGCGGAATCGCCTCACATTCTTCCCGACAATGCCGCGCCAGTCGTCCATCTGACGATGGATGGCGGCCGGGTATATATTCTCTAGGGAATATAGTCCCTATTAACTTGTGAGGGCTATTTGTGGGGGCATGCCAGACGAAGGAGAATGCCATGGCGACCGCCGCGTTCAGGGACACCAGAGCCAATATATCCCACACAATCGAGTTTCGTTCTTCGACAAAAGCCTTTTTGCTCAAGTCGGCAACTGGCTGGTTTATGATCGCGATAACGCTGCTTACCTTGGGCGGGGCGGGGATTGTGACGCTTCCAATTCTTGCTTTCAAGGTGCTGACTAATCGCACCAGCCTTTATTGGCTGGAAGGTGACCGGCTTTTCATGCGGCGCGGTATTCTCATGCGCAGCGAGGAGGAAATCGAACTCTACCGGATCAAGGACATCAAGGTCCATTTCTCGCTGGTGCAGCAGTTCTTCGGCAATGGCGATCTTTCGGTCATCTCGTCCGACGCGACGGGGATTGGCGAGGGGCGGAGAACGACCTTTCAGATCAATAATGTCGAAGATGCCCGCTCGCTACGGGAGGAACTGCGTTCCCGTGTGGAAGCGGCTCGCAGGCGCGTAGGAGTGCGTGAATATGACGTTGCGTAATCACCGCCATATGCGCTCGCTCGGAAAGCTGATCGGCGTCGGGATTTTGTTTGCCGGAAGTATGGCGCCGGCCGCTCCGGCATCCGCCCAAGGTCTTTTCGGTCCGGGCAAATTCAAGATCGAGCAGACGGACGACCGATTCTCGGATGCCCCGACAATCACGTTCATGGGGCTGAACAATCGCATCTCGAAAAAGTCCCCAGCCGGGGGCATCTATATCAACGGGCAGGGCCTCTACCTTGAGCCGTTGGTGATGCGGAATCGAGCGGACGGAAAGATCGCGAGGGTCGGCTTCTTCTTCCACAATGAGACGGAAATAGACACCACCTATGGATCGCCCAACAGCATCGGCGTGCCACAGAGCATCGTGTTCATAATCGACGGCTCCAAGCGCGTTTCAGCCTCGTTCGTGCAGGGAGGGTCCGCATTTGGCGACGGCATCCAATATAATTCCATGAGCCGGTCTGCATCATCCAGCCTCCGCGAAACCGGCCTCGCTTATGTGTCGGTCGAGGACATGGAGGCTATCGCACACGCCAAATCCATTGCGATCAAGGTGGAGGGCAGCAGGCGCGAGACAACCTTTGATGAAAAGGATATCGCCAAAACCTTCCTCACGAACCTTGCGGCGTTCTATGCCGACAAGGTTGCTTAGCCGTCGAGCCAACGGCACCACGAGAGCGTTAAAGTGTCGTGGTCGTCGTGGCCGGACCACAATGGCTTGCCCGGCGAGGTTGCGCTGGCGGCGGAAGTAACGGTTCGCCGGCTTTCGCTCGGTGTAGCTCGACCATTGATCCTTCCACCTCAGGCACGAGCAAACCATCGCTGAAGAACATTGCCTCGCGGCCGCGAAGGACGTTCCGCGCGCTGTAGCCGATTGTGTATTGGAGGGCTGGGGTGCCGCCATACATCTCTTGGATGGGCAGCACGTCGTCATAGGAGACGAGCCAATGAACCTTGCTGAGCGACCTAACGGCCTGCGCGACCTCTAGGTGATCCTTGTCGCTGTAGTAATCGTAGTAGAGCTGGCTGCCCTTCTCATAATATGGCGGATCGAGATAGACGAGGGTCTTGCTGGGCCAGGCTGGGCTTTTGGTTTGGACAAATTCAACTGCATCAAGATTGGTGAGTTCTATTCGTCGTCGGGCGGCGGCTATGCGCTCAATTCGTCGGATCAGATCGCCCTTGTTGTAGCGAGCATCAATCTTCCATTTGCCGGTCTGGTCTCGCCCGCCGATCACGCCACCATTCAGGATGCCGGATCGATGCGTCCGATTGAGAAAGAACATTGCGAAACCCAATTCAAGGTCGCTGGCATTATCCGGTGAGCCGAGCACGGCCTTGAGCCGGTCGCGCGTGGCCACGTCGACAGGCGTGTCTATGATAAGCGCGGCCAGCTCGTCCGTCTGTTCAAGCACACTCCGCCAGAAGGCGAATAACCCTCTCCTTCGCCAGCTTCTCTGATGATGTAGAGCGAGTCGCCTGGGTCCAGTCCGTGATCCACGATACTACGCATCATGGTTCGGAAGTGATTGGCATCGAGCCTTACGATAGCTTCCAGTGCCTCGGCCTGTGAATCTGCGCTGCCGATGCGCGGATTGTCAGGGTCGAGCAGCAAGTCGTCGATAGACAACTCCATGCGCGCCATGAATAATTCCCCCCTCGATTTCGTTAGCCAGTAGTGAGGCAACTCGGCCGAGCAAGCAAGGCTGTCCATCAATCCGCCGAAGGGTGGCGGAAGCGGTGGGATTCGAACCCACGATACGGTTGCCCGTATGCCAGTTTTCAAGACTGGAGCCTTCAACCACTCGGCCACGCTTCCATACCGATTCAGCGGCGTGGCTAGAAATCTGCTAGATGGCGGCGTTGCCGCAGCATGTAGCGTTTCTCCAAGCCCCTGCTAAACGATTCTAACTACGCTCCTTTTTCGCCAGCCAACGCTGCC
Source organism: Edaphosphingomonas fennica (assembly GCF_003034225.1). GTDB lineage: Bacteria > Pseudomonadota > Alphaproteobacteria > Sphingomonadales > Sphingomonadaceae > Sphingomonas_E > Sphingomonas_E fennica. The sequence goes on along the minus strand of NZ_PHHF01000032.1, from coordinate 74,116 downwards.
AAGGGTCGAAACCCCCGGTAGCTTTCAAGACCGCTGCCATCAACCACTCGGCCGCCTATCCGGCGGCGCGCTTATCTCCGCAAGGGGCGTTGCGTGCAAGCGTCGCGATATGTTTCCCGAAAAGTCGGACAAAGGGGATTCACCTGTCCGCCAGCCTGTGGCACGAAGGGCGGGTAAGGGGTTCTTTATGCGTGCTTCGTTCAGGGCTTTGGCCGCTACCGCCTGCATTCTGGCGGCATCCGTCCTCGGATCGATGGAGGCGGGCGCCCAGCAGGCGGATGCGGCATCGTCCGCCGATGATGCCGGTTTCCGCGCTTTTCTGGCGAGCATCCGGCCGCGGGCGCTGGCGGCGGGCGTGCGGCCTTCGACCTTCGACAGCGCCGTGGCCGGGCTGACCTTCAACCCGCGCGTCATCCAGCTCGATCGGGCGCAGCCCGGCGGCAACCCCAATGCGCCGGCGTCGGCCATCCCCAGCTTCGCGCCTTACAAGGCCCGCCATGTCGATGCCGATCGCATCAATCGCGGACGCAAGCGCTATCAGGATCTCCGCCCGCGCCTTGCCCGGATCGAGCGGGAGACGGGCGTGCCCGAATCGATCATGATGGCGATCTACGGCCATGAAACCGGCTATGGCACCTATACCGGCGACTTCGATCTGATCCGTTCGCTGGCGAGCCTCGCCTATGACGGCCGCCGGCGGGAGCTTTTCACGGCCGAGCTGATCGCCACGCTGCAATTGCTCGATCGCGGCATTCCGCGCTCCCGGCTGAAGGGGAGCTGGGCGGGCGCCACCGGCTATCCCCAGTTCCTGCCCAGCATGTACCAGCGGCTCGGCGTGGACGGCGACGGCGACGGGCGCGTCGATATCTGGACGAGCGAGGCCGACGCGCTCGCCTCGATCGGCAATTATCTGGTGAAGGCGGGATGGCGGCCCAACGTGCCGTGGGGCGTCGCGGTGCGGGTGCCGCCATCGCTGGATCGCGCGGCGCTTCGCCCGCTCATGAAATCGCCGCGCTGCCCGCGCGTCTTCGATCGGCACAGCCGCTGGCTGACGATGCGCGAATGGCGGGCGCTGGGCGTGACGGTGCTCGGCTCCCCCGCGCCGGCCGAGGGCGAGCTCGTGTCGCTGCTGGAGCCGGACGGCCCCAACGCCACCGCCTATCTGCTTTCGAGCAATTACCGGGTGATCCTCGATTATAATTGCTCGAACTTCTATGCCCTTTCGGTCGGATTGCTTGCCGATGAAGTGGCGCGCTGAGCTCGCCGTCCTCGCGGCGGCGGGCCTGCTGTCCGCCTGCGCATCGACCCGGCCGGTGAGCGACGGGGCCGTCAAGATCGGTAAGCCCTATGTCGTGGGCGGCCGCACCTATGTGCCGCGGGACGATCGCAATTACGACCAGACGGGCCTCGCCTCATGGTATGGCCCCGGCCATCACGGCCGGAAGACCGCCAATGGCGAGCGTTTCGACATGAACGCGATATCCGCCGCCCATCCGACCCTGCCCATGCCTTCCTATGCGGAGGTGACGGCGCTCGCCACCGGCCGCACCATCCTGGTCCGCATCAACGATCGCGGGCCTTTCGCGCCCGGCCGGATCATCGATCTGTCGCGCGGGGCGGCACGGGCGCTGGGCGTGGAGAAGGACGGCGTCGTCCGCGTCCGCGTCCGCAGGGTCTACCCGTCCGACAAGCGCCGCGCCTCGCTCGGCGCCCAGCGCAGCGCCTATTGATGGTAGCTGGCGGATGCCGCCCGGCGCGGCTATCAGGGGTGCCGATACGTCTTTCCCTTCCCAGAGCCTCTTGCCCGGAATGAACGCGATGAAGTCTCCGATCCTGCTCGCCGTCCTCGCCTCGACCATCCTGGCCTCCGCCGCGCCGGCGGCCGCGCCGCCGTTCGAAACCGAGGCGCCGGTCGCTTATATGAAGGATCTGTCGTCGGGCGCGGTGCTCTATGCCAAGGATGCGGATCGCCGCATGCCGCCGGCATCGATGGCGAAGATGATGACGGTCTATGTCGCCTTCGATCTCATCAAGAAGGGCGAGCTGAAGCTCGACCAGATGGTGACGGTGCGGCCCGAGACCTGGAAGCAGTGGCACGGCCCGGCCGCCGGATCGACCATGTTCCTTTCGCCCGGCGAACAGGTGAGCGTGCAGAACCTGCTCCACGGCATCGTCACCCTTTCCGGCAACGACGCCTGCGTCGTGCTGGCGGAAGGGATCGCCGGAACGGAGCCCGCCTTCGTCGCCCTGATGAACCAGCGCGCCAAGGAACTGGGCCTGGACAATTCGCACTTCGGCACGTCCAACGGCTGGCCGGACAATGGCGTTACCTATGTGACCGCGCATGACCTGGCGGAGCTTGCGGCGCGGACGATCCAGGATTTCCCGGATCTCTACAAGGCGTTCTACAGCCAGACGTCGTTTACCTGGGGCAAGACCATGGGCTCCGGCGCGGACATCACCCAGCAGAATCGCGATCCGCTGCTGGGCCGCGTGCAGGGGGCGGACGGCCTCAAGACCGGCCATACCGAGGAAGCCGGCTACGGCTTCACCGGATCGGCGGAGCAGAATGGCCGTCGCCTGGTGATGGTGGTGGCCGGGCTCACCAGCTCCAACCAGCGCGTATCGCAATCGGTGGCCTTCATGGAATGGGGTTTCCGCGCGTGGAAGGCGGTGCCGCTCGTCACCAAGGGCAAGAAGGTGCAGGATGCGGAGGTGCAGCTGGGCGATGCGCGCACTGTCGGCCTCGTCGCCCCGCGCGATCTCGCCGTCACGCTGCCGGCGGGCGTGGCCGGCAACATGAAGGTGAGCGTCGTCTATAACGGCCCGATCAAGGCGCCGATCAAGGCCGGCCAGCATATCGCCGATCTGGTGGTGCAGACGGGGGATACGCCGCCGCAACTCATGCCGCTGGTGGCGGAAAAGGCGGTGGACGAGGCCGGCTTCTTCGCCCGCATCGCCGCCGGCTTCCGCTGGCTGTTCGGCCTCGCCTGATTTCGCCCACCGTGGCGCGCGGGCGTTTCATCAGCCTCGAGGGCGGGGAGGGGGTCGGCAAGTCGACGCAGTTGCGCGCGCTCGCCGCGGCCCTACGCGCGCGCGGCCATGACGTCATCGAGACGCGGGAGCCCGGCGGCAGCGCAGGGGCGGAGGCGATCCGATCGCTGCTGCTCGACGGCGATGCCGGGCGCTGGACGGCGGGCGCCGAGGCGCTGCTGTTCGCCGCCGCCCGCGCCGATCATGTCGCCAAGACGATCCTGCCCGCGGTCGCACGCGGCGCATGGGTGCTGAGCGATCGTTTCCTCGATAGCTCGCTCGCCTATCAGGGCGGGGCGGACGGCATCGGCGAGGCGGCGATCCGCCAGCTCCACCAGGTTGGCAGCGACGGGCTGATGCCGGACCGCACCCTGCTGCTCGCCTTGCCGGCGGAGGAAGCCGCCGCGCGCGCGGCGGCCCGCGATCGCGATGGCGCGGATCGCTTCGGCGGCCGGGATGCGGCCTATCATGCGCGTGTCGCGGCCGCCTTCGCCGCGCTGGCGGCGGGCGATCCCGCGCGCTTCCGCATCGTCGATGCCACGGGCACGGCCGATGACGTCACTGCCCGGCTGCTGGCCGCGCTGGAGGGGCTGTGACGCCGCTTGGCCATGGCGATCAGGTCGCCGCTTTCCGGGATGCGATGGCGCAGGGCCGGATGCACCATGCCTGGCTGCTCGCGGGGCCGCAGGGCGTGGGCAAGGCGATGTTCGCCGCCGCCGCCGCCGCGCGCTATCTGGCGGAAGGCACCGATCGGCCGCCGGCCGCCCCCGGCCTCGACGTGGCGGAGGATCACCCGACCGCCCGGCTGATCGCGGCGGGCAGCCACCCCGATCATCGCGTGCTCCAGCGCCTGCCCCGCGACAAGACCGGCGATCTCGCCCGCAACATCACCATCGATCAGGTGCGCGCGCTCCAGCCCTTCTTCGCGGTCACGCCCAGCATGTCGCCGCGCCGTGCGGTTATCATCGATGCGATCGACGATCTGGAACGCCCGGCCGCCAATGCGCTCCTCAAGAATCTGGAGGAGCCGCCCGCCGATACGCTGTTCCTGCTCATCAGCCACGCGCCGGGCCGCCTGCTGCCGACCATCCGATCGCGCTGCCGCCTGATCCGTTTCGGTCCGCTGGACGACGATGTCATGACCGTGGCGATCCGCCGGATGCTGCCGGACATCGCCGGGGATGAGGTTGCGGCGCTGGTCGCCGACGGTGGCGGCGCGCCGGGCCGCGCGCTGCGTTATGCCGGGCTCGATCTCGCCGGGATGGATCGCGCGCTGGTTCAACTGGCCCGGCATGGCGATCCTTCCGGGGCGGAACGGATCGTGCTGGCCAAGTCCCTCGCGCTCAAGGCCGCGCAGCCGCGCTACGAGCTTTTCCTGGAAAGGCTGCCCGCCTTCATCGCCGGCGAGGCGAAGCAGCGGAGCGGCGATGCGCTGGTGACCGCCATCGCGCTCTGGGAAAAAGCGCGTCTTCTGGCCGAAGGGGCGGTGCGGCTGTCGCTCGATCCCCAGACCACGGTGTTCGAACTGGCGACGATGGCTGCCGGCCTTGCCCCGGCGCACGGGCACTGAAGCCGGGGAGGGCGCCTTCCCGCCATTTTCCATTCCCGCCATCGCAACAATATGGTGATTTCCGTGGCCCGTTCGCGCTAAAGCGCCGGCATGGCCGAACCTTTCTACATCACCACCGCGATCTCCTACCCCAATGGCCGCCCGCATATCGGGCATGCCTATGAAGTGATCGCCACCGATGCGATCGCCCGCTTCCGCCGCATGGAAGGGCGCGACGTATTCTTCCTGACCGGCACGGACGAACATGGCCTGAAGATGGATCAGGCCGCCCGCGCCCGCGGCATTTCCCCGCGCGAGCTTGCGGACGAAATGTCATCCTATTTTCGTGAGATGACGGGCGTTCTTAATATCTCGAACGACCGTTTCATCCGCACGTCGGAGCCCGCGCATTACGAGGCCAGCCAGGCGCTCTGGCGGGCGATGGCGGCCAATGGCGATATCTATCCCGGCCGCTATGAAGGCTGGTATTCGGTCCGCGACGAGGCCTTTTACGACGAGAAGGAGCTGGTGGCCGGCGAGGACGGCCAGAAGCTGTCGCCGCAGGGCACGCCGGTGGAATGGACCGTCGAGGAAAGCTGGTTCTTCCGCCTTTCCGCTTATGCCGATCGATTGCTCGCGCATTATGAGGCGAACCCCGATTTCATCCGCCCGGAAGGCCGCCGCAACGAGGTGGTGAGCTTCGTGAAGGGCGGGCTTTCCGATCTGTCGATCTCGCGCACCAGCTTCGATTGGGGCGTGCCGGTGCCCGATGCGCCGGGCCATGTGATGTATGTGTGGGTGGATGCGCTCACCAATTACCTGACCGGTGTGGGTTATCCAGAGGATACAGAGGCTTACAGGAAATATTGGCCAGCCGATCTTCACATCATCGGCAAGGATATCGTCCGCTTCCACGCGGTTTACTGGCCGGCTTTCCTGATGTCCGCCAATCTGCCGCTCCCCAGCCAGGTGTTCGGCCACGGCTTCCTGCTCAACCGGGGCGAGAAGATGTCGAAGTCGCTCGGCAACGTCGTCGATCCGATGGAGATGGCGCGCACCTATGGCGTCGACCAGCTTCGCTACTTCCTGCTGCGGGAAGTCAGCTTCGGCCAGGACGGCTCCTACAGCCATGACGCGATCGTCACCCGATCCAATGCCGATCTCGCTAACGGCCTCGGCAACCTCGCCCAGCGCTGCCTGTCGATGATCGCCAAGAATTGCGGCGGCGTGGTGCCGGGCGAAGGCGCGCCCGCGCCGGTGCTGGACGCGGCGGCGCTGCTGGCGCGGGTGGAGGAGGCGATGGCCGGCCTCGCCATCCACCGCGCGCTGGAGGTCATCTGGGAAGGCGTGGCGGAAGCGAACCGCTATTTCGCCGACAGTGCCCCCTGGGCCGTGCGCAAGACGGACCCGGCGGCCGCCGATGCCATCCTCCATGCCACGGCGGAGGCGATCCGCGTGCTCGCCATCTTCGTTCGCTGGGCGATCCCGGAAAGCGCGGACAAGCTGCTCGATCAACTCGCCCAGCCCGCCGATGCCCGCGATTTCGCGGCGCTTGCCGCCCCGATCGCCCCCGGCACGGCGCTGCCGGCGCCGCAGGGCGTGTTCCCGCGCTGGGTGGAACAGGAAGGCTGATGTTCGTCGATAGCCATTGCCACCTCAATTATGCCGGCCTGGTCGAGGATCAGGCGAGCGTGCTGGCGCGGGCGCGGGATGCGGGCGTCGCGACGATGCTGAACATCTCCACCCGCGAGCGCGAATGGGGCGACATCATCGCCACGGCGGAGCGGGAGGCGGATGTGTGGGCGTCGGTCGGCATCCACCCGCATGAGGCCGATGCCCATCCGGCGGTCGAGACCGCCCGGCTGGTGGCGATGGCCGCCCATCCGCGCGTGATCGGCATCGGCGAAACCGGTCTCGATTATTATTACGATCATTCCGATCGCGATCGGCAGCGGGCCAGCTTCCGCGCCCATATCGCCGCCGCTCGCGAGACGGGCCTGCCGCTGATCGTCCACACCCGCGATGCGGAGGAGGACAGCGCCGCCATCCTGGCGGAGGAGATGGCGAAAGGCGCCTTTCCCGGCGTGATCCACTGCTTTACCGCCAGTGCCGATTTCGCCCGGATCGCGCTCGATCTCGGCCTCTATATCTCGATCTCCGGCATCGCTACCTTCAAGAATGCCAAGGACTTGCAGGCCACTGCCAAGACGATACCCGAAGATCGCCTGCTGATCGAAACCGACGCGCCCTTCCTCGCGCCGGTGCCGCATCGCGGCCACACGTGCGAGCCCGCCTTCGTCGCCGATACCGCCCGCTTCCTCGCCGATCTGCGCGGGGTGAGCATCGAGGAGCTGGGCCGCGCCACCTCGGCCAACTTCTTCGCCCTTTTCGGCAAGGCCAGGGCATGAGGCCGCGGCGGTGAAGGTGCATATCCTCGGCTGCGGAACCTCTTCCGGCGTGCCGAGGATCGGCAATGACTGGGGGGATTGCGACCCCGCCGAGCCGCGCAACCGCCGCCGCCGGGCGTCCATCCTAGTCGAAAGCGCCACCACGCGCATTCTGGTCGATACCGGCCCCGACCTGCGCGATCAGCTGCTCGATGCCGATATCGCCGATGTCGATGCGGTGATCTGGACCCACGACCATGCCGATCACTGCCACGGGATCGACGATCTGCGGCAGCTTTTCCACGCGCGGGGCGCCCCGGTCGTCGCTTATGCCCGGCCCTGGACGCTGGCGGGGCTGCGCCTGCGCTTCGCTTATGCGTTCGAGGGCAAGGACGGTTACCCGCCGATCGTAGTCGGCCATGATCTGCCGGATCGGCTGATGATCGGCGACATCGCGGTGGATTGCGTCGATCAGCCCCACGGCACGATCACGTCCGTCGGCCTCCGCTTCTCATATGATGACAAGACTATCGGCTATGCAACTGATTTTCATGCGATGACGGAGGCGATGGCCGATCTTTATCGCGGGCTGGACCTGTGGATCGTCGATGCCCTGCGCCGCCGGCCGCATCCCACCCATATGCATCTGGGCGATACGCTGGCATGGATCGATCGGCTGTCGGTCGGGCAGGGAGTGCTGACGCATATGGATCAGTCGATGGACTATGCCGGCTTGCTGGCCGAATTGCCGCCCAAGGTGGTGCCGGGTCATGATGGCCTGGTGGTCGCGCCATGAACGGCGATCAGGCCCTCCAGATGGTGGCCGCCGCCATGTGCCTCGTCCTCGTCGGCAGCGCGTTCGTCGCCCGGCGGGTGCCGCTGGGGCAGGCGGCGAAGATGGCGCTCGGCTGGTTGGCCATCTTCGCGCTCCTGCTCCTCGCTTTCTCGTTCAAGGATGACATCGGCGACCGGCTGCGCTTCGCCATCCACCCCGATCGCGGCACCGTCGTCGGCGAAACGCTGCGTATTCCCATGGGGGATGACGGCCATTTCTGGGTGCGCGGCAGCGTCAACGGCGTGGAGACCCGCTTCCTCGTCGATAGCGGCGCCACCACCACGGCACTTTCGGCCGCCGCCGCCAGCGCCGCCGGCATCGATCCCGCCGACGATCCGTTCGGAACCCCCGTCGCCACCGCCAACGGCACCGTCATGGCCCGCCGGGTGCGCATCGCCGATCTTCGCATCGGCCCGATCCGCCGCGCGGACGTGCGCGCGACCACGGCAGCCGAGTTCGCGGACATGAACGTCCTCGGCATGAACTTCCTCAACTCGCTGTCCGGCTGGGGCGTCGAGGGCCGCACGCTGGTGCTGAAGCCTTGAGCCGGCGTTACCGGCGCGCGTGTTCCCGCGATTCCAGGAGGTCCCACAGCCCGCGCTGCTGGTGATAGAGCTGCCCCGCGCCAAAGCCCACCGCGCGCTCCAATGCCGGGGGGATGCGGCCCGCGAAATCGCCGATCGCGGCGCGGGTCGGCAGGCGGACCGGCTCGATCGCGATGCCGAGCCGCGTGGCCGCGAGGTCCAGTATCTCGCGTATCGCCACCCAGTCGAGCAGCAGGGCCAGCGCCGCGCCCAGCGCGCAGCCCCGGCGTTCGGAGGTGGCAAGCATTTCGAGGGCATGGCGCTGGGCGAGCAGCGCGGCCTCGCATTCCGCCTGGCCGGGCGTGCTCGGCAGCGGCGGGGCCGCCACCACCAGCCGGGTGAGCAGCCCGCGTTCCTCGGCGAAGGCGGCGGCCGAATCGCCGATCCAGCCGGCCAGGTCGTCCGGCGATCGTTCGACGGCAAGGTCGATCACGCCGGGATGGCGGCCGTGCAGCAGGCAGAGATGGTGGATGACGTCGGCCAGGTTGCGGATGGCATCCGCCCCCTCGCGCAGCTCGGCGGAGGCGACATAGGGGTGCCCGCCGCTGCCCTCGACCGCGGCATTGGCCAGTAGCGACGTCGCCAGGCGGCTCGGTCCCATGGGGTCGGTTGCGGGCAGGGGCATCGCTTACTCCTGAAAACACGGATGATCCGTGTATTCCTCGATGCCCCCGCATCTATATCAAAGCCCGTAAAGGCGAGGTTTATGACGGATTAGTTATTCGGATATAAGGGTTAACCGGATCCGAAACGAAAATCGCCGCCCTGGGGCATCCCCCAGGGCGGCGATCCGGTGCCTCGAAACCGCCGTCGGCGGCTTACTGGTCGAGGAAGCTGCGCATCTTGCGGCTGCGCGACGGGTGCTTCAGCTTCCTGAGCGCCTTCGCCTCGATCTGGCGGATACGCTCGCGGGTCACGCTGAACTGCTGGCCCACTTCCTCCAGCGTGTGATCGGTGTTCATGCCGATGCCGAAGCGCATGCGCAGCACGCGCTCCTCGCGGGGGGTGAGGCTGGCGAGAACGCGCGTCACCGTTTCCTTCAGATTGGCCTGGATCGCGGCGTCCACCGGGATGATCGCGTTCTTGTCCTCGATGAAGTCACCCAGATGGCTGTCCTCCTCGTCGCCGATCGGCGTTTCGAGGGAGATCGGCTCCTTGGCGATCTTCATCACCTTGCGCACCTTTTCGAGCGGCATCGAAAGCCGCTCGGCCAGTTCCTCCGGCGTCGGCTCGCGGCCGATCTCGTGCAGGATCTGGCGGCTGGTGCGGACCAGCTTGTTGATCGTCTCGATCATGTGGACCGGGATGCGGATCGTCCGCGCCTGGTCCGCGATCGAACGGGTGATCGCCTGCCGGATCCACCAGGTCGCATAGGTGGAGAATTTGTAGCCGCGGCGATATTCGAACTTATCGACCGCCTTCATCAGGCCGATATTGCCTTCCTGAATAAGATCAAGGAATTGCAGGCCGCGATTGGTATATTTCTTGGCGATCGAGATGACGAGGCGGAGATTGGCTTCCACCATCTCCTTCTTGGCGATCCGCGCCTCGCGCTCGCCCTTCTGCACCATGTTGACGATGCGGCGGAATTCGGGGAGCGACATGCCGGTCGCCTGGCCGATCTCCGCGATCTCGGCGCGGATGCGCTCCACCGGCGCGGCCTCGGCCGCCGCGAAGGCCGCCCATTTCTTGTCGAGCCCGGCAACCCGATCCAGCCAGCCTTCCTCGGTCTCGTGGCCGACATAGGCGTCCAGGAACGACTTGCGCTGCACCTTGTGGCGCTCGGCCAGGCGCAGCATCTGCCCGCCCAAGGCCATCAGCCGCCGGTTGAAAGAATAAAGCTGGTCGACGAGATATTCGATCTTGGCGCCGTGGAACTGGACGCTTTCCACCTCGGCGGTCAGGTCCTCGCGCAGGCTCTGATATTTCTTCTCTTCCGCGGCCGGCAGCTCGCCGCCCGCGCCCATCGCCTCCAGGCGGGCGACCTGCATCTTGTGGAATTTCTTGTAGAGCTCGGTGATGGTCGCGAACTTCTCAAGCGCCATCGGCTTGAGCTGCTCCTCCATCTGGGCGAGGCTCAGCGTATTGTCGTCGTCATCGTCTTCCGTGGGCCGCGGCGTGCGGCGCTCGGTCATCGAATCCTCGTCGTCGTCGGCGGAAGCCTCCTCGGGCTCGTCCTCCTCCTTGAAGGACGGGCCGGTGCTCTGCTCGCTGATCTCGCCGTCCTCGTCCTCGGCGCTTTCCACCTGCTCGGCGGTCGGCCCCTTGGAGAGCATGGCATCGAGATCGAGGATCTCGCGCAGCTGCATCGTGCCTTCGTTGAGCGCGGTCGACCAGTCGATGATGGCGTTGAAGGTGATCGGGCTTTCGCACAGCCCCAGGATCATGGTGTCGCGGCCTGCCTCGATGCGCTTGGCGATGGCGATCTCGCCCTCGCGCGACAGCAGCTCCACCGCGCCCATCTCGCGCAGATACATGCGGACGGGATCGTCCGTGCGATCGACCGTTTCCTTCTTGGCGACCTGGGTGAGGACGGGGGCGCCATCGCCCTCGTCGACGCCGACGACCTCGTCGTCGCTGTCCTCCTGCTGATCGTCCTCGCCGCTTTCCTCATTCTCGACGATGTTGACGCCCATTTCGGAAAGGGCGGACATCACATCCTCGATCTGCTCGGAGGACATCTGGTCCTGCGGCAGCGCCTCGTTGAGCTGGTCGTAGGTGATGTAGCCGCGCTTCTTGGCGCGGGCGATCAGCTTCTTCAGCGACGCCTCGTTGAGGTCGATCAGCGGCGCATCGCCGCCCTCGCTCTTCTCCGCCGTTTCCGCCATGTTCGTCTTCGCCATTCGACCAACCCTAATTACTATCCGCGCCGCTTTCGCCGGCCGCCAAACTGGCCAGCGCCTGATCCGCCGCATCGCGCGCCGCCCTAAGGCGACGCTGCTCGGCAAAGCCGGCCTCGTCGGGCGAGGCCATCAACCTCGCCGTCACCGCCGCCAGAGCCGCGTCGAGTTCGGGCCGTGCCGCCAACGCCTCGATCGCCGCCGCGAGATCGCGTCGAGCGCGCCCCGCATCGGCATTGCCGCGAAGGAAGGAAAAGGCAAGTCCGTTCGGCGCACGAAGCGCTTCCATCGCTCCAGCCAGACCCACTTGTCCCAATATGGTTCCCAATGTGTCCGAATCAAGCGTTTCCGCAGCAAAAGCCGCATCGAGCATCGCATCGCGAATCCGGGCGAGCTTTTCGTCGGCGATCGGCAGCGCCGCGATCGTCTCGGCATGATGGGCGATGATTTGGGGGTGGCGCAGCATCCCGGCAAGCACCGCGCGGCTTTCGAGCGGCCCCAACCCGCCATTGCCGATCGATCGGGTGACGGCCGAAGGCGGAGCTTCGGGCGGTTTTCCGCGAAACGGGCCGCCGCGTCCGCCGCGCCCCGCCTGTCCGCCCCGCCAGCCGCCGCCCGGCTGAAAGCGTGGGGCAGGGGAGGCGCGTTCGTAAAGCGCATCGAAGCGCCGGCGGAAATCGGCGAGATATTGGCCGCGCACGTCGCCATGGCGAATCGTCGCGGCGTGGTCGGCAAGCCGTTTGCGCAGTCCGGCCCGGGCTTCGGGCGTATCGAGCGGGGCTGCGGCAAGCTCATATTTCCACAACCGCTCGACCAGCGGTTCGGCTCCCTCCAATAGGGTTTCCAGCGCCGTCCGGCCGCCATTTCGCACCAGATCGTCGGGATCCTGGCCGGGGGGCAGGGTGGCGAAGCGCAGGGTTCGGCCCGGCTCGATCATCGGCAGCGCCCGCAGCGCGGCCCGGATCGCGGCCTTTTGCCCGGCGGCGTCGCCGTCGAAGCACAGGATCGGCGTTTCGGCGAGCCGCCACAGCCGCTCGATCTGCCCTTCGGTCAGCGCGGTGCCGAGCGGGGCGACCGCCTCGCCGATGCCCGCCTGGGCCATGGCGATCACGTCCATATAGCCTTCGACCACGATCACCCGCCCGGCCTTGCGGGTCGCGGCGGCGGCCTTGTCCAGGTTGAACAGCGTCCGCCCCTTGTCGAACAGCGGGGTTTCCGGGGAATTCAGATATTTGGGTTCGCCCTGGCCGATGATCCGGCCGCCGAACGCGATCGCCCGGCCGCGCGCATCGCGGATCGGGATCATCAGCCGGCCGCGGAACCTGTCATAAGGCTCCTTGTCCTCCACCGATATCAGGAGGCCGGCCTCGACCAGCTTGTCGTCGCCGAAGCGGGAAAGCGCCGCCTTCAGCTTCCCTCGCGAATCCGGGGCGAAGCCGATGCCGAACGCGGCCTGCGCGGCTGCATCCACGCCGCGCTTGCGCAGATAGTCCCGCGCCTCGGCCCCGGCGATGCCGTGCAGTTGCTCGACGAACCAGGCCGCAGCCTCCGCCATCGCCTCATGCAGGCCGGATGCCCGCTCGGCCTTCTCCGCCGCGCGCGGATCGGCGGCGGGCACGTCCATCCCGGCGGCGGCGGCCAGCTCCTTCACCGCGTCCATGAAGGGCAGGCCCTTATGCTCGGTCAGGAAACGGATGGCATCGCCATGCGCACCGCAGCCGAAGCAGTGATAGAAGGCCTTGTCGTCGTTGACGTAGAAGCTCGGCGTCTTTTCGTTGTGGAAGGGGCAGCAGGCCCGGAATTCCCGGCCCGTGCGCTCCAGCTTCACCGATTTCCCGACCAGCGCGGAAAGCAGCGTGCGCGATCGCAGCTCGTCGAGGAATTGCGGCGAAAGGCTCAACGTTCCCCCTCCCGGCCAAGAGGAGGGCGTGCAGCGGGAGGCCGGGCGAAGTGGGACACCGCCTGCCAATCGCCCTGGAACGGCGCCTCCTTCTTGGCCCGCGACCAGGATTTGATCCGCCGTTCGCTGTCGAGGACTTCAAGCCGGGTCTGAAAATGGTCCGACCACATCAATGTCACGGGGCGGCGCCGACTCGCGAAGTCGCAATGGCCGCCGCGCTGATGTTCCGCCAGCCGCCGATCCAGATCGTCCGTGTGCCCGGTATAGTAGCTGCCGTCATTGCACCGCAGGACATAGACCCAGAACGCCATCCCCTTTCCCCACTCGCATTGCCCACCCGTTCGTCCCGAGCGAAGTCGAGGGACGTGCCGCGGCCGACGGCGTTTGCGTGTCTCGACTGCGCTCGACACGAACGGAAGGAAGAGAATGCCCGCGCGGCCTTAAGCAAGCGCTCCCTTCACCAGCCCGCTGGCCTTGCTCATGTCGAGCTGGCCGGCGAAACGCTCCTTCACCGCGGCCATCACCCGGCCCATATCCTTCACCGACGTCGCGCCAAGCTCCGCGACGATGCCGGCGATCGCGGCCTTGGCCTCGTCCTCGTCCATCTGCGCGGGCAGGAAGCCCTCGATCACGGCGAGCTCGCCCTTTTCCGCCTGGGCCAACTCCGTGCGGCCGCCTTTCTCGAACATCTCGATCGATTCGCGGCGCTGCTTCGCCATCTTCTGCAGCACCTCGGTCACCAGCACATCGTCGTCGGCGGGCGCGGTGCCCGTCCGCGCTTCGATATCGCGATTCTTGATGGCGGCCTGGATCAGGCGGATAGCTGCGGTCTTCTCGGCGTCGCGCGCCTTCATCGCGGACACCAGGCCCGCCTTTATGTCGTCACGAATCATGGAGCCTCGGGAGATGGTCCGGGAAAGCGATCAGCATAGCGTCCGTTGCAGAATTTTAATAGATTGACCCTGCCCGACCACCCTCCTAGGAACCCCGCCGTTTACCCGCCGCCCCAGCAACAGGAGAGCCTCCAAATGGCCGAGACCGATCACGCGCGCCCAGAAGGTGCCACTGGCGTATTGGTTCTGGCCGATGGAGCCGTGATCTGGGGCCGGGGGTTCGGTGCCGAGGGCGACGCCGTGGGCGAGGTGTGCTTCCACACCTCGATGACCGGCTATCAGGAAATCATGACCGATCCGTCCTTCGCCGGGCAGATCATCAATTTCGCCTTCCCCCATATCGGCAATGTCGGCGCCAATCATGAGGATGTGGAGGCGACCAACCCCCACGCGCTCGGCCTGATCGTGCGCGAGGACGTGACCGCGCCGTCCAATTTCCGTTCGATCCAGAATTTCGATGCGTGGCTGAAGTCGAACGGCCGCATCGGGCTTGCCGGGGTCGATACCCGCGCGCTCACCCGCGCCATCCGCATCCAGGGCGCCCCCAACGGCGTGATCGCCCACAATGCGAAGGGCGAATTCGATATCCCGGCGCTGCTGGCCAAGGCGCGCGGGTGGCCGGGGCTGGAGGGCATGGACCTCGCCAGGGAGGTTTCCTCCACCCAGAGCTACAAGTGGGATGACGGCCTCTGGACGCTGGGCCAGGGCTATGCGACCCATTCCGCCAACCCCGCCGGCCCGCATGTCGTGGCGATCGATTACGGGCTGAAGCGCAACATCCTGCGCAATCTCGTCAATGCCGGCGCCCGCGTCACGGTGGTGCCGGCGACGGCCACCTTCGACGAGGTGATGGCCCACAAGCCCGATGGCGTGTTCCTCTCCAACGGCCCCGGCGATCCCGCCGCGACCGGCGAATATGCCGTGCCGGTGATCCGGGAGCTGCTGAAGATCGGCAAGCCCATCTTCGGCATCTGCCTCGGCCACCAGCTCCTCGGCCTCGCCATCGGCGCCACGACCTACAAGATGCACCAGGGCCATCGCGGCGCGAACCATCCGGTCAAGCGTTCGGACGACGGCCGGGTCGAGATCACCAGCATGAACCACGGCTTCGCGGTGGATGCGGAGACGCTGCCGGCGAACGCGCGGACCACGCATGTCTCTCTGTTCGACGGCTCGCTCGCCGGGCTGGAGCTTACCGACGCGCCCGCGTTCAGCGTGCAATATCACCCCGAAGCCAGCCCCGGCCCGCAGGACAGCCATTATCTGTTCGAGAAGTTCGTCGCATCGTTGGAGAAGGCGGCGTGAAACTGCCGCCGGTCGATCCGGCGCGGCTGAACGAGGAATGGCGGGCGGATCAGGACGTATTGGCGAATCTTCGCGAAAATGGCGACCGGCCCGATATTCCAAGGGCGGTGGACGTCAGCTTTCGCGGGCCTCCCGATGCTCTTGACGATCTGGCGGATGCCGCGGAGGAGCTGGGGTTCGAGGTGATCGAAACCGAGCCATCGGACGATGGAGAGCCTTGGCTTTTCCTCCAGCGCGTGCAGACCGCCGACGCGGACGCCATCAAAGCCCTAACGATTACTTGCCTGCAGATCGAAGCGATGTTCGGCCTCGAATATGATGGCTGGGGATGTGTCGCTCAAACCGGATTGACCCACTGATGCCCAAACGCACCGACATTAAATCCATCCTCATCATCGGCGCGGGTCCGATCGTCATCGGGCAGGCGTGCGAGTTCGATTATTCGGGCACGCAGGCATGCAAGGCGCTGCGCGAGGAAGGATATCGCATCATCCTCGTCAATTCGAACCCGGCGACGATCATGACCGATCCGGATATGGCTGACGCCACCTACGTCGAGCCGATCACGCCCGCCGTCGTCGCTAAG
Source organism: Edaphosphingomonas fennica (assembly GCF_003034225.1). Lineage (GTDB taxonomy): Bacteria > Pseudomonadota > Alphaproteobacteria > Sphingomonadales > Sphingomonadaceae > Sphingomonas_E > Sphingomonas_E fennica. The sequence continues at coordinate 58,204 of NZ_PHHF01000032.1, read as the reverse complement.
ATCATCGAGAAGGAGCGGCCGGACGCCGTGCTGCCCACCATGGGCGGCCAGACGGCGCTCAATACCGCGCTCGCGCTGTTCAACGACGGCACCCTGGAGAAGTTCGGCTGCGTCATGATCGGCGCCGATGCCGAGGCGATCGACAAGGCCGAGGACCGGCAGAAGTTCCGGGAAGCGATGGACAAGATCGGGCTGGAAAGCGCACGTTCCGCCGTCGCGCACACGGTGGACGAGGCGCTGGCCGCGCTGGAGCATACCGGCCTGCCGGCGATCATCCGCCCCAGCTTCACCATGGGCGGCACCGGCGGCGGCGTCGCCTATAACCGCGAGGAGTTCATCCAGATCGTCACCGGCGGTCTCGATGCCTCGCCCACCACCGAGGTGCTGATCGAGGAATCGCTGCTCGGCTGGAAGGAATATGAGATGGAGGTCGTCCGGGATCGGAACGACAATGCCATCATCATCTGCTCGATCGAGAATGTCGATCCGATGGGCGTCCATACGGGCGATTCCATCACCGTCGCGCCGGCGCTGACGCTGACCGACAAGGAATATCAGATCATGCGCAACGCCAGCATCGCGGTGCTGCGCGAGATCGGGGTGGAGACCGGCGGCTCCAACGTCCAGTTCGCGGTCAACCCCAAGGACGGCCGCCTGGTGGTGATCGAGATGAACCCGCGCGTCTCGCGGTCCTCGGCGCTGGCCTCCAAGGCCACGGGCTTCCCGATCGCCAAGGTCGCCGCCAAGCTGGCGGTGGGCTATACGCTCGACGAGATCGACAACGACATCACCGGCGCCACGCCGGCCTCGTTCGAGCCGACGATCGACTATGTCGTCACCAAGATCCCGCGCTTCGCGTTCGAGAAGTTCAAGGGCGCCGAGCCGCTGCTTTCCACCGCCATGAAATCGGTGGGCGAGGTGATGGCGATCGGCCGCAACATCCACGAATCGATGCAGAAGGCGCTGCGCGGCCTGGAAACCGGCCTGTCCGGCTTCAACTTCGTCGAGGCGCTGGCAGGCGCCGAACGCGCGGTGATCGAGGCGGAACTCGCCCGGCCGACGCCGGATCGCCTGCTCGTCGCCGCCCAGGCGCTGCGCGAGGGCTTCTCGGTCGATGAGGTTCACCGCATCGCCAAATATGATCCCTGGTTCTTGGAACGGCTGGCCGAGATCGTCGCCGCCGAGAAGCAGGTGATGGAAGAAGGCCTGCCGCGCGACGCGCAAGGGCTGCGCCGCCTGAAGGCCATGGGCTTTTCGGACAAGCGGCTCGCTTATCTCGCGCTCCAGTCCGCCCATCTGCGTGGCATGGAAAGCGCCCATGCGCGGGGCGGCGGCATCGTTCATGATGCGGTGACGGCGCTGACCGGCGGCGTCACCGAAAAGGACGTTCGCGCGCTGCGCCACCGGCTGGGCGTTCGCCCCGTCTTCAAGCGCATCGATACCTGCGCGGCGGAGTTCGAGGCGAAGACGCCTTATATGTATTCGACTTACGAGGCCCCGTCCTTCGGCGCGCCCGAATGCGAAAGCCAGCCTTCGGATCGGAAAAAGGTCGTGATCCTCGGCGGCGGTCCCAACCGCATCGGGCAGGGCATCGAGTTCGATTATTGCTGCGTCCACGCCTGCTTCGCGCTGGATGAGGCCGGCTATGAAACGATCATGGTCAACTGCAACCCGGAAACGGTTTCGACCGATTATGACACGTCCGACCGCCTGTATTTCGAGCCGCTGACCGCCGAGGACGTGCTGGAAATCCTGCATGTCGAGATGTCGAACGGCACGCTGGAAGGCGTGATCGTCCAGTTCGGCGGGCAGACGCCGCTGAAGCTCGCCCAGGAGCTGGAAGAGGCGGGCATCCCGATCCTCGGCACCAGCCCCGATGCGATCGACCTTGCCGAGGATCGCGAGCGTTTCGCCGATCTGGTCGGCCGCCTCGGCCTGAAGCAGCCGCGCAACGGCATCGCCCGCAGCAGGGAGGAGGCGCTGGCCGTGGCCGAGCGCGTCGGCTATCCGGTGCTGATGCGTCCGTCCTACGTGCTTGGCGGCCGGGCGATGGAGGTGGTGGAAAATCCCGCCCAGCTCGAAACCTACATCAATACGGCCGTCCAGGTCTCCGGATCGTCGCCGGTGCTGATCGACCAGTATCTGCGCGACGCGATCGAGGTGGATGTCGATGCGATCGGCGACGGCACCGATGTCGTCGTCACGGGCGTGATGCAGCATATCGAGGAGGCCGGCGTCCATTCGGGCGACAGCGCCTGTTCGCTGCCGCCCTACAGCCTGAGCGCGGAGATCGTCGCGGAAATAGAACGGCAGACCGATGCGCTCGCCCGTGCGCTCGAGGTGCGGGGCCTTATGAACGTGCAGTTCGCGGTCAAGGACGGCGATGTCTATCTGATCGAGGTCAACCCCCGCGCCAGCCGCACCGTGCCCTTCGTGGCCAAGGCGATCGGCGCGCCCATCGCCAAGATCGCCGCGCGCGTGATGGCGGGCGAGAAGCTCGCCGACCTGCCGAAGATCGACCGCCATATCGATCATATCGCGGTGAAGGAGGCGGTATTCCCCTTCGCGCGCTTCCCCGGCGTCGACCCCGTCCTCTCGCCAGAGATGAAGTCTACGGGCGAAGTCATGGGAATCGATAAGGATTTTGCCACCGCCTTCTTCAAGGCGCAGCTTGGTGCGGGCACCGTCCTGCCGGCGTCCGGCACGGTGTTCGTCTCGGTCAAGGATAGCGACAAGGCGGTCGTCGTCCCCGCCGTCCAGGGCCTGTTGAAGCTGGGTTTCAAGGTCATCGCCACTTCCGGGACCGCGGCCTATCTCAATGGCCTGGGCATGGATGTGGAGGCGGTGAACAAGGTGCAGCAGGGCCGGCCGCACATCGTCGACCGGATCAAGGATGGCGGCGTCCAGCTGATCTTCAACACCACCGAAGGGTGGCAGTCGCTGCAGGATTCGCAGTCGATCCGCGCTTCCGCGCTGCTCGGCAAGGTGCCTTATTTCACCACGGCGGCCGCCAGCGTCGCGGCGGTGGAGGCCATCGCTGCACTGCAAGAACGAGACCTTGAAGTGCAGCCGCTCCAATCATATTATTCCACTTCGCACGACTGATCCCCACATCGTCGATGGAAGTGCGGGCGGCACCGGTTGGAACCGCCCGGGGACAAGATTTTACTGAAGGGGTTTCGCTGATGGCGACCGTCGAAAAGCTGCCGATGCTGGCGGAAGGCTACCGGATGCTGGAAGAGGAGGTCGCGCGCCTCAAGCTGGAGCGGCCGCAGGTCATCGACGCGATCGAGGAAGCGCGGGCGCATGGCGATCTTTCGGAAAATGCCGAATATCATGCCGCCAAGGAGCGCCAGGGCCAGATCGAGGCGATGATCGCCGATATCGAGGACCGGCTGAGCCGCGCGCAGGTGATCGATCCGACGACGCTTTCGGGGGACAAGGTGGTGTTCGGCGCCACCGTCCACCTGCTCGACGAGGATGAGAAGCCGATCAAGTACCAGATCGTCGGCCAGACCGAGGCGGATGCCAAGTCGGGCAGGATCTCCTACAACTCGCCGCTCGGCCGCGCGCTCATCGGCCGCAAGGTGGATGACGAGGTGGAGGTGACGGTGCCTTCCGGCGATCGCTACTATCTGGTCTCCAAGATCGAGTTCATCTGAGGAGCGGCGGCGGATGCAATTGCCGCCCGCCCGCGCAACGCTGGCCATATTGGGCGTGACGATCGCGTCCTGGCTGCTCGTCTCGTGGAGCGGCCTGGGCGATATCGCCGCTTATGCGGGCGGGTTCATCCCCGCCCGTTTTTCGATCGGCGGGGTGGCGCCCACGCTTGAGATGTCGGTCCGGGGCATTCCATTTGCCCCGCGCTGGCTGACGCCGCTCACCGCCACGCTGCTGCATGGCGGCTTCATCCACATCGCCTTCAACATGCTGATCCTCGGGCTGTGCGGGCGCTTCGTGGAAGCCGCCATCGGCGCGCGCGGGATCGTGATCCTTTATGTCGTCGGCGCCTATGTCGCCGCGTTCGGCCATTTCCTCGCCGGCCCGACCGAGCCCTGGCCGATGATCGGCGCCAGCGGCGCGGTCTCCGCGGTGATCGGCGCCTATGCGCTCCTCTATGGCGAGAAACGCCGCACCTTCGCCAATCGCCGGCTCAACCAGCTTGCCAACGCCCTCTGGCTCGCGGCCGCCTGGGTGCTGCTGCAACTGATGGTCGGCCTCGCCTCCTGGGGCGGATCGGGCGGGGGCGGCATCGCGATCGCCGCCCATATCGGCGGTTTCTTCGCCGGCCTCGCTCTCGCCCAGCCGCTGCTGCTGCTCCGCTACCGCCGGGCCTGACCGCCTCAGCGGAGCGGCCGGCCACCCTTGATCGTCATCAGCACCTTGCCCTGAACCGGCAGCCCGTCGAACGGCGTGTTGCCGGCCTTGGCGGCCATGCGATCGGCATCGATCCGCCACGGGGCATCGGGATCGATCAGGATCAGGTCCGCCTCGGCGCCCGTCTCCAGCTGCCCGCCCGGCAGGCCCAGCAGCCGCGCGGGATTGGCCGAAAGCAACTCGAACAGGCGGGGCAGGCCGATCACCTCGTCGCGCACCAGCGTGAGGGACAGCGTCAGCAGCGTCTCCGCCCCGGCCATGCCGGGTTCGGCATCGACGAAGGGCAGGCGCTTGGCTTCCGGCCCCTGCGGATCGTGCGCGGAACAGAGGATGTCCACGGTGCCGTCGCGCACCGCCTCGATCGCCGTCAGCCGGTCCCGCTCCTCGCGCAAGGGGGGCGAAAGCCGGGCGAAGGTGCGGAACTGGCCGATGGCGGTGTCGGAAAGCAGCAGGTGCGCCGGCGTGATGCCGCAGGTCACGCGCACGCCGCGCTGGCGGGCGGCGCGGATCAGGTCGAACCCGCGCGCCGTCGTCACCTGATGGAAATGGATGCGCGCGCCGGTTTCCTCGGCCAGCATCAGATCGCGCGCGATCGCCATCGCCTCGGCCATGGCCGGGGCGGAGGGTAGGCCCAGCCGTGTCGCGGTTTCGCCCGATGTCGCCACCGCGCCGGTGGTCAGCCAGCCATCCTCGGCATGCACGATCACCGGCATGTCGAGCGACGCGGCATAGCCGAGCAGCCGCAGCATCACGCCCGAATCGGCGATCCAGCCGCGCCCGGTGGCGACCGCGCAGGCGCCCGCCGCCTTCATCAGGCCGATCTCGGCCAGTTCCTCGCCCGCCAGCGCGCGGGTGGCCGCCGCGATCGGGTGGATCCACACGTCCGGCTTGCCGGCCGCGGCTGCGCGCTGCACCAGCGCCGCATCGTCCAGCGGCGGGGACTGGTCCGGCATCAGGGCGGCGCGGGTGATGCCGCCGGCGGTGAAGGCCGGCAGGTCGATGGCGAAGGTGCCGAGGTCGACGATGCCCGGCGCCAGCAGCGCGCCCCTGGCATCGATGGTCTCCACGCCCGCCGCTTCGATCTCGCCGATGGCGGCGATGCTGCGGTCGCGCACCAGCACGCCGCCCGGCCGGGTGGTGCCGTCCGCCTCGATCAGGCGGCCGTTGACGATGGCGATCGGTTTCAGTTCCATCCCGGAACTCCCCGGCGCGCGCGCGTCAGCACGTCAAGGCAGGCCATGCGCACCGCCACTCCCATCTCGACCTGTTCGGTGATCGCCGATCGCACGGGATCGTCCGCCACCGACGATGAAATCTCCACGCCCCGGTTCATCGGCCCCGGATGCATCACCAGCGCATCCGGCGCGGCGCGCTCCAGCCGCTCCGGCGTCAGCCCGTAGAGCGCATGATATTCGCGCGGCGAGGGGACGAAGCCGCCCGCCATCCGCTCGCGCTGCAGCCGCAGCATCATCACCACGTCCGCGCCATCCAGCCCGGCATCGAAATCGGTGAAGGCGGTCACGCCCATCCGCTCGATCGCGGGCGGCAGCAGGGTGGAAGGGCCGACCACGCGCACTTCGGCATTGAGCGCGGTCAGCGCCAATATGTTGGACCGGGCGACCCGGCTGTGCAGCACATCGCCGCAGATGGCGACGCGCAAGCCATCGATCCGTCCCTTGCGGCGGCGGATGGTCAGCGCGTCGAGCAGCGCCTGGGTGGGGTGCTCGTGCCGCCCGTCGCCGGCGTTCAGCACCGGGCAATCCACCTTGTCCGCGATAAGCTGCACCGCGCCGGATGCCTCGTGGCGGATCACGATCACGTCCGCGCGCATGGCGTTCAGCGTCATGGCGGTGTCGATCAGCGTCTCGCCCTTCTTCACGCTGGATGCGGCGACCTGCATGTTCACCACGTCCGCGCCAAGCCGCTTGCCGGCGATTTCGAAGGACAGCAGGGTCCGCGTCGAATTCTCGAAGAAGGCGTTGATCAGCGTCAGCCCCGCCAGCCGGTCGTCATGCTTGGCCGTGCCGCGATTGAGCGCGATCCACTGCTCGGCCTCGTCGAGCAGGAAAGCGATCTCCCAGGGTTGCAGGCCATAGATGCCCGTCAGGTGACGGTGCGGAAAAGGGTGCGGATCGGTCGGCATCGCCGTTGCGTCTAGAGGCGGCGCGCCGGAAGCTCAAGGCCGGAGGCGGCGGGCCTCACTGCCCGTTCGGCACCGGTTCGGGCACGGGCGGCGGCGGGGCTATCGCCGGGCCGGGGCCGCGCCGTTCCTCGGGCGGGCGATTATTGCCGGGATTGGCCGAGATGGTGAGCCCGTCCGGTCCCACCCGCAGCCCCACGTCGACATCGCCGATCGCGCCGTTCACGGCGATGGAGAGATTGTCGACCTGGTTTTCGATCAGGTCGCCGATCGGATCGGGCTCGGCGGCCGGCGCCGGCTCGCGCTCCACCACCGGCGGCGCGGCGCCATCGACGACGCGGCTCATGAAATCGCGCCATATCCGCGCCGGCAGGCCGCCGCCCGCGATGCCGCCCAGCGGGCTGTTATCGTCATTGCCAACCCACACGGCGGCCACCAGATCGCCGGAAAAGCCCACGAAGATGGCGTCGCGATTATCCTGGCTGGTGCCCGTCTTGCCGAAGGCGTCGATCGCCAAGGTCGCGGAACGGCCGGTGCCCTCGCGCACGGCCGCGCCCAGCAGGTCGAGCAGCATCGCCCGCGTTTCGCCGTCGAAGGCGCGGGGCCGATCCCAGAAGGCGTCATACCAGCTCTGCTCCTTGTCGGGCAGGGCGTGCGCCTTCACCGGATAGGCGTTGGCGGCGATGGCGGCATAAGCGGAGGTGAGTTCCAGCAGGGTCACGCCCGATGTCCCCAGCGCCAGCGTCGCATCGTCGGCGGCGAGCGGGCTGGTGATGCCGAGGTCGCGGGCGGCGCGGATCACATTGTCCATGCCCACCTCGCTCGCGATCCTGACGGCGGCGACGTTGCTCGATCGGGCGAAAGCCTCGCGCAGGGTGATCTTGCCGCGATAGCGCCCGTCATTATTCTTGGGCGACCAGCCGGCGATGGTGATCGGCTCGTCCTCCACCAGGCTGTCCGGTGTCAGGCCGTGGCGGATCGCGGCGAGATAGACGAACAGCTTGAAGGTGGAGCCGGGCTGCCGCCGCGCCTGCGTGGCCCGGTTGAACGGGCTGTCCGCATAATTCTTGCCGCCGATCATGGCGACGACTCTGCCGTCCGGCCGCATGGCCACCAGCGCGACCTGCGCCTTGCCCAGCCCGGCGCGGCGCACCGCCGCCTCCGCCGCGCGCTGGATGCGGCTGTCGAGCGTGGTCTTCACCTCCTGCTCGGCATAGACGGCGCCGGCATTGTCGCGGGCCGCGGGCAGCGCCCAATCCGCGAAATAGGTGCCGCTCGGCAGCATCTTGAGCGGCCGCAGGTTGAGCGAGGCCGGCGGGACGCCGGCGGCCTCCGCGGGCGTAAGGAAGCCCGCGTCCGCCATGGCGGCCACCACCACGCGCTGGCGTTCGCGCGCGCCCTTCAGGTTCACGGCTGGGGAGAGGCGGGACGGCGCCTTCAGCAGCCCGGCCAGCATCGCCGCCTGCGCGACGTTCAGCTTTTCCGGCTGGCGGTTGAAATAATGGAGGGCGGCCGCGCGCAGGCCATAGACATTGTCGCCGAAATAGACGTTCGAAAGATAGCGCGACAGGATCTCGTCCTTGGAAAGCCGCGCTTCCAGCCAGAAGGCGATCAGCACCTCGCGCAGCTTGCGGGCGGCGGTGCGATCGGAATCGAGGAAGGCGACCTTGGCGAGCTGCTGGGTGATGGTGCTGCCGCCCTCGCGCACGCCGCCCGCCACGGTGTTGCGCCAGGCCGCGCGGGCGATGCCGCGCGGATCGATCCCCCAATGGCTGTAGAAGCGCCGGTCCTCGATCGCCATGAAGGCCTGCGGCACATGCGGCGGCAGATCGGCCACCACCACGGGCCTGTCGATGATCGCGCCCTTGCGGGCGATCGGCTTGCCGTCGCTGGAAAGCAGGGTGATGCTGGGCGGCGCGATCGGCTTCAGCGATCGCGACAGCGGCGCGGTTATCGCCAGCCAGCCGACCAACAGGACGAAGATCAGCGCGCCAGCCTGGGCCACCCGTTTCCAGAAGCGCCAGCGCTTCCAGAAGGCGCGGGGGGCAGCCGCCCCGCGCTGTGGCGGCTTTCTGTCCGTGGTCCGGGGGGATGCCGGCGCGCGGCGATCCTCCTCGGGTTCGGTCCATTCCAGGTCGTAAGGGTCGTCGTCGCGCATCATCGCCAGGTCATGCTGTTATACCCAGCTAACACGGGCGATGATGCGCGTCGAGATGCCCGATCGGTCGGGTCAGGCCTTGCGGGCGGCGATCCGCTCGTTCACGCGGGCTTCCAGGATGGTGAGCGGCATGGCGCCATCCAGCAGCACATCGTGGAACCAGGCGAGGTCGAACTTGTCGCCAAGCTCGGCTTCCGCGCGCTTGCGCAGCTCCACCCACTTGTTGTGGCCCACCTTGTAGCTGCAGGCCTGTCCCGGCCACACGCAATAACGTTCCACCTCGCGCAGCGAGCGCGGGCGCGGGAAGCCGGTGTTGGCGACCATGTAGTTGGTCGCCTGCTCGCGGGTCCAGCGCTTGGCGTGGATGCCGGTGTCGATCACCAGCCGCACCGCGCGGAACAGCAGGGACTGGAGGCTGCCGGCGATGCCGAGGCGATCGTCGCCATAGGCGCCCAGTTCCTCTGCCACGCCTTCGGCATAGAGCGCCCAGCCTTCGCCATAAGCGGAGAAGAAGGTCTGGCGGCGCAGGATGGGGATGCCCTGGGTTTCCTGCGCCAGGCTGCCCTGCAGATGGTGGCCGGGCACGGCTTCGTGGAAGGTCAGCGCCGGCAGGCCGTATTTCGGCCAGTCATGCGTGTCCTTGAGGTTGATGTAGTAGATGGCGTCGCGCGATCCATCGAGCGCGGCCGGATTGTAATAGCCGTTAGGCGCGCCATCCTGGATGAACACCGGCACGCGGCGCACCTCGATCGGCGCCTTGGGCAGGGTGGAGAAGGCGCGCGGTAGCAGCGCCGTCATCTTGTGGATGTCGGCATTCAGGCTGGCGAGCAGCGCGGCACGGCCTTCGTCGGTGTTGGGATAAAGCTGCTTCGGATCGGCGTTGAGCGCGGTCAGCCGTTCGCCGACGGTGCCCTGCGTCATCCCTTCGGCCTTCAGGATCGTATCGATCCGCGCGGTCAGCTCCGCCACCTGCTCCAGCCCGATCTGGTGAATTTCCTCGGGCGACAGGGTGGTCGTGGTGCTGTTGGCGAGTGCATCGGCATAGAAGGCCGCGCCTTCGGGCAGGCGCCACACGCCTGCGTCGCTGCTGGCGGTGGCGCGAAGCTGCTTCACCAGCGCGATCTGGCGATCGAGCGCGGGGAATATCTTGCCGGAAACGATCTTCGCGGCCTGGGCCGCCCAGTCGCCGGCAATGCCCTTCTCCTTGGTCCGACGCGCGATCGACTGGACCAGCACCGTCTCCGCCGCCGGCTTGCCGCGCAGCGCCTCGAGCTGGGCGATGGTCAGGTCCAGCGAGAAATCCGGGGCGACCGCGCCATAAGCCGCTTCGGCCCGCTGGCGCTCGCTGTCCTGATCGAGCACGGTCGCGAAGGCGTCGAGGCGGGCGAGATAGGCATCGGCATCGGCCTTGTTCTCGATACCATGCTGGGAATCGAGGAAATCGGGCACGCCCTGATAGGCGCCGCCGAGCTGGCTGATCGCATAAGGCGACCAGATGCCGTCCACCGATCCGAAGGGATATTTGCCCAGGCCCTTGATGTCCTGGGCCAGCATATATTCGGTGACGTCATAATTGACGTGGCCGAGCGAGGAGAGCGCCGCGCGGTCGACGCGGGCGAGCCGCGCCGCCTGATCCTTGGCGCGCACGAGCCGCTTGGCCCGCCCGCTGGTGGAATAATCGCTGAGCTTGCTCTTCAGCGCCGCGCGCGGGCCCTTGTCCAGCCCCTGGCTGGTTGCGGCTTCGGGGCTGTCTTCCAGGCTCTCGTAGAAGAAGCTGTCGAGCAGCGCGTTGAGCGCGCCATCGGCATCGGTTTTGGCGAAGAGCGGCGCGGGCAGGGCGGCGCCGAGCGCCAGCGCGCCGGACGAGACCAGGAAGGAACGGCGATCCATATGGGATTGTCTCCGAAACAAGCGTGATGGCGGCGAAACTGCATGTTTTGCAGGTCAAGGCCAAGCCGTTCGTCGCCAGCTTTATGTCGTTCGTCGAAAGCGGGTTTTCGGGGGCCTCAACCGACCCGCGCGCTGGTGACCGCCGCCGGCCCGTGCGAGATGGCGCATGTGTAGACGCGCGCCTTCACCCGCCAGCCGTCAACGGTGCGGACGAGATCGTCCTCATACTGCCCCCACATCGAATATTGCTCGCCGGCATAATCGCCCTGGCCGAGATGCTCGGCATAATAATGGACCTTGGCGTGCGCATGATCGCCATCCACGCGCACCCGGAAATTGCCGACATTGTGATGGGTGGCCCCGCAATTGGAATCCGGGCCGAGATTGGCGTGCATCGATGCGATCAGGCTGGCGCGATCGGGGCTGATCACGCCGGGGCCGAGCGCCTGGGTGTAATCCCCGGTCGCGTCCTCGGTGAACACCTCGTGCATGTCGTCGAAGGTCTTGGCATCGACGATCTCGCAATAGCGGACATAGACCTGTTCGATCGCATCCTTGTCGATCAGATATTGCAGCGACATGGGGCAGCCTTTCGAATGTGGGGAGGGGAAGGCGCTCAGCGGCCGAGCGCTTCGTTCACCACGAGCACGATCTTGCCGCGCACATGGCCCGCCTGGATCTTCCGATGCGCCTCGCCGGCCTGATCGAGCGGCATCAGCGTGATTTCCGGCGCGTGGATCTTGCCCTCGGCCAGCGCTGCCACCAGCGCCGCAAGCTGGCGCGGCTGGTTGGCGTGGCTGGAAATCGTCGGCACGACGCGCACGCCGCGCGCCTCGGCACGGGCGGGATCGATGGTCGGCTCGTCGGCGATCAAGGTGGCGATCGGCGCGATCACGCCGCCCTTCCGGGTGAACTCCACCGCCTCCAGCAGCGATCCCTGGCCGACCGTGTCGACCACGAGGTCCACGCCTTCCGGCGCCCAGGCGCGCACCGCATCGGCGACATCGCCCTGGCGATAATCGATCGCCAGCTCCGCCCCCAGGCCACGGACATAATCCATATTGGCAGGCCCGCAGGTGGCGGCGACGCGGGCGCCGGCCATACGGGCAAGCTGGATGGCATAGCTGCCGGTGCCGCCCGCGCCGCCATTGACCAGCACGATGGAGCCCGCCTCGGTGCCGCCGACATCGAACACCGCTTCCCAGGCGGTGATGGCGGCGGTCGGCATCGCCGCGGCATCGACCAGCGCGACATGATCGGGCAGCTTCACGCATCGTTCTTCGACGGAGGCGACGAACTGGGCGTAGGAGCCGCGCTCGCCGATGCCCTGGTTGGATGCGGTGACGACCCGGTCGCCCACCTTCAGGCCGGTGACGCCTTCGCCCACCTCCGCGACGATGCCAGCAGCGTCGAAGCCGACGACGAAGGGGAACTGATATTGGAAATAACGGGAAAGCCAGCCCTCACGGGCCTTCCAGTCGGCGGGGTTGACGCCGGCATAGGCCACCTCGACCACGACATTGCCGGGCGCGGCGCGGGGGCGTTCGATCGCGGCGATGTGGAGCACCTCCGGCCCGCCGAACTCGTCGAGCACCATCGCCTGCATCAGATCGCCCATTCCGTCTCTCCCATATTGCCGATTTGCGGCCTGGAGTGACTAATCGGTGTGCAGGTGGGGCATCGGCAAGCGCAAACTGCTTCCAGATTGCGCCAAATGCGCCAAAATGCGTAGAGACTCAGCCGATGGCGCGGCGGAGCGCCTCCAGGCTGGCGCTGTTGAAGCCGCGCGAGACAGCGGCATCGGGCGCGAAGCCGTTGAAGCCGTGATAGGCGCCGGGGGCCACGACCAGCTCGGTCGGCACGCCGGCGGCGATCAGCCGCCGGCCATAATCGAGATTCTCGCCGACGAAGAGGTCGAGCGCGGCGGTGCCGAGGAAGGTGGGCGGCAGGCCGGAAAGATCCTCCACCCGCGCCGGCACCGCATTGCGCGGCGGCTCGCCGGTGCCGGCGGGATGGCCGAGCAGGGCGGACCAGCCAAAGGCGTTGGAGGCGGCCGTCCACACGAAATCGCCGGCATAGGGCAGGGCAGGCACGGTCGATCCCGTCCGGTCGTCGATCATGGGATAGATCAGATGCTGGTGCCGGATGCGGTATTCGCCCCGATCGCGCGCGACCAGCGCCAGCGATGCGGCATGGCCGCCGCCCGCGCTTTCGCCGCCGATCGCGATGCGCTGGTGATCCACGCCCAGCCGGTTGGCATTGGCGTGCAGCCAGCCGAGTGCGGCATAGCAATCCTCGACCGCGCCGGGCCAGCGCGTTTCCGGGGCAAGGCGATAGTCGACCGAGAGCAGGATGCAGCCGAGCGCGGCCGCCAGCGATCGGTTGGAAAGCTCGCTCATCGCCGCATCGCCCAGCACATAGCCGCCGCCATGGATGTGGAGATAGGCGCCGCTCTGCCCGGTCCGGCCGGGGGGCGTGTAGAGCAGGCAGGATACGTCCGGCCCGCCATCGCGTCCCGGCACGGTGATGCGCTCCACCGCAACGCCTGCCGCCGGCCCCTGCGGCGGGGGAACGTCCACGCCGAAGCCTTGCGCGCGCATGACCGGTAGCAGGTCTTCGTTCAGGTCGAAGGTCGGAAACGCATCGAGCGCGGCCCGGATCTCGGGATCGACGAGATGCAGGCTGGCGGAATGCGTCTCGACGGTCATGGTCTTCTCCCGATCGCTACAGGCGGAAGACCCCATAATGCGGGTCTTCGATCGGCGCGTTCAGCGCCGCGCTGATGGCTATCCCGAGCGCGTTGCGCGTGTCCACCGGATCGAGCAAGCCGTCGTCCCAAATTTCGGACGTGGCGTAATAAGCGCTTTGTTCGCGCTTATAGCCTTCGATCACCGGATCGCGGATCGCGTCGATCTGCTCCGCCGTCAGCGTATCGCCGTTACGGGCGAGCTGGCGCAGCTTGATGTCGGTCAGCACGTTGGCGGCCTGCTCCGCGCCCATCACCGATGTCTGCCCCTGCGGCCAGCTGAACAGGAAGCGGCTGTCGAAGGCGCGGCCGGACATGCCGTAGACGCCGGCCCCGAACGCGCCGTTGCAGTTGACGGTGAATTTGGGCACCGACGCGCCCGAAACCGCCATGATCATCTTGGCGCCATCCTTGGAGATGCCGCGCCGTTCATATTCGCGGCCGACCATGAAGCCGGTGATGTTCTGCAGGAAGATCAGCGGCGTGCGGTTCTTGTCGCAGAGCTGGATGAAGTGCGCGCCCTTCAGCGAGCTGTCGTTGAACAGCACGCCGTTATTGGCGAGGATGCCGACCTGATAGCCCCAGATGCGGGCGAAGCCGCAGACCAGCGTCTCGCCGTAACGCGGCTGATATTCGTGGAAGCGGCTGCCGTCGACGATGCGGGCGATCACCTCGCGCATGTCGAAGGTGGTGCGGCTGTCCTGCGGCAATATGCCGTAGAGTTCCTGCGGGTCGTAATATGGCGGCTCGGGCTCGGCCCAGTCGACCTGCGCCTTTTCCGCGCGGGTGAAGCGGCCGACGATCTCGCGCGCGATGGCGATGGCGTGCCGTTCGGACGAGGCGGGATAGTCCGCCGTGCCGGACACGCTGGTATGCATGTCGGCGCCGCCCAGTTCCTCCACCGTCACTTCCTCGCCGGTCGCGGCCTTCACCAGCGGCGGGCCGCCCAGGAAGATCGCGCCCGTGCCCCGGACGATGACGTTGTAATCGCTGAGCGCGGGGATATAGGCGCCCCCCGCCGTGCAATGGCCCATGACGACGGCCACCTGCGGCACGCCCATCTTGGAAAGGATGGACTGGTTCCGGAAGATGCGCCCGGCATGATAGCGATCGGCGAAGAATTCGGCCTGCAAGGGCAGGAAGCCGCCCGCCGAATCGCACAGATGCACCACCGGCAGCCGGTTCTCGATCGCGATATCCAGCGTGCGGACGATCTTCTTCACCGACAGCGGATACCAGGCACCGCCCTTTACGGAGGCGTCGTCGGCGTGGATCACCACCTCGCGGCCGGAAACCACGCCGATGCCGGAAAGCTGGCCGGCACCGGGCACATCGCCGTCATAGGCCATGTTGGCGGCCAGCGTCGAAAGCTCCAGGAACGGGGTGCCAGGGTCCAGCAGCGCCTCCAGCCGATCGCGCAGGAACATCTTGCCCTGCCGGTCCAGCCGGTCGCGGTCGCGTTGGGGGCGGACATTGCGGACGGCCTCCTGCTTCTCCCGCAGTTCCGCCACCATTCGCAGATTGTGCGCGCGATTGGCCTGATAGGTCGTCCCGGACGTGTCGATCCGGCTGTGGATGCGGCGCATCATAGGGCGATTGCTTCCAGGGTTATGAGCGCGGCATCGCGTTCGAAGGTCTGGCCGATGGCGCGATGCACCGTCATCACCACGCCGTCGCGCGGGGCCTTGATGGCGGTTTCCAGCTTCATGCTTTCGATCACCATCATGATCTCGCCCTCGGTGACGCTGTCGCCGTCCGTCACCGCCACCTGGATCACCGATCCGGGCATGGGCGCGCGGGCCACGTCATCACCGCCGCTGGCGCTTTCCTCCTCGAAATGGGTGATGGGGTCCTGCCAGACCAGCTCGTGCGCGGCGCCATCGACATGGACCCAGATATGGTCCCCGTCCTTCGCCACGATCGCCTCTTCCGGCGGCGATGCTTTCAGGTCCGCCGGGGCCAGCGCCGCCGGATGGGCGACGCCGTCGATCAGGAAAAATCCGGGCATCAGTTCCGCCACCCCCCGATAGCCGCGTGCATCGCCGGGATCTCGGCCGCCTCGCGCACCAGTTCGGGCACGTGCCGGGCGGCGATCGCGACCAGCCGGGCCAGCGTCGCCTCGTCGGCCACGGGCTCCGCCGCCAGTTCGGTCCTTTCGCCGATCAGGCCGGTATGGATGTCGCCCGCGATCACGGCCGGATCGCCCATCAACCGGCGGAGATAGCCGATATTGGTCTTGAGCCCGAGCAGCACCAGGCCGGCCAGCGCCCTGTCGGCACGGGCGATCGCCTCGGCGCGATCCTCGCCATGGACGATCAGCTTGCCGATCATCGGATCGAACGCCGCCGATATCCGCCCGCCTTCGCTGACCCCGCCGTCGAAGCGCGCGCCGGCCGGCGCCGCCAGCCGCAGCACTGGGCCGGTCGTGGGCGCGAAATCGCGGGCGCTGTCCTCCGCGCAGATGCGCAGTTCGATCGCATGGCCGGAGCGCGTGACCGCGGCCTGATCGAAGGCCAGCGGCTGTCCGGCGGCGATGCGGAGCTGCTGCTCCACCAGGTCGATGCCGGTGATCGCTTCCGTCACCGGATGTTCCACCTGGAGGCGGGTGTTCATCTCCAGAAAGTAGAATTCGCCCTGGCCGTAGATGAACTCCACCGTTCCGGCGTTGCGATAGCCTGCCGCCCGCGCGATGCCCGCCGCCGTCTCGCAGATCCGCTCGCGCTCCTGCGGCGTGAGCGCGGGGGAGGGGGCCTCCTCCACGATCTTCTGGAAACGGCGCTGCAGCGAGCATTCGCGTTCGAACAGGTGGACGACATTGCCATGCGCGTCGCCCAGCACCTGCACCTCGATATGGCGGGGGCGTTCGATATAGCGTTCGACGAACAGCCGCCCGTCGCCGAAATAGCGTTCGCCCTCGCTGCGGCCGCGCGCGATCTCCTGCTCCAGCACCGCCATGTCGCGCACGATGCGCATGCCCTTGCCGCCGCCGCCGGCCGAAGGCTTTATCAGGATCGGTGCGCCGAGCGCGCGGGCGCGTTCCACGAAGGTCGCGGGATCATCGTCCTCGATGGCCGAGGGTGCGACAGGGAAGCCATGCCGTTCGACGAAGGCGCGCGCGCGCACCTTGTCTCCCATCAGCTCGATCGTGTCCGGCTCCGGCCCGACGAAGATCATGCCGGCCGCCGCCACGGCGCGCGCGAAGCCGGCATTCTCCGAAAGGAAGCCATAGCCCGGATGGATCGCCCCGGCGCCCATGTCGCGCGCCGCCGCGATGATCTGCGGAATATCGAGGAAGGCGGCGACCGGCGTCGGCCCTTCGATCCAGCGCACGTCGTCAGCCAGCGCGAGCGCGGGCGATCCCTCGTCCACGCGGTGTGCCACCAGCAGCGCGCGCAGGCCCAGCGCCTTCACCGTGCGCGCCACGCGCGCGGCGATCTCGCCGCGATTGGCGATCAGCACCGATTCGAATGGAAAGGCGGTCATCCCGCTCTGATCCTCCCCAACGTACGCAACTCCCGGCTTTCCGGCTTCGGCCTGCCCGGCCTTGATTGACATAATAGTGAATGGCGTTCATTTTAACGTCAAGGCCCTCGATGAAGGAAGGGCGAAGGGAGCTGGATTTGGGGACGAACATCTTCCCGGGCGGGTTTGCTCTGACGTCGGAGCAGCAGGAGATATTGGATACGGCCAGCGCCTTCGCGCGCGATCGCTTCGCCCCGCTTCAGCAGCGGATGGACGATGAGGAATGGTGGCCGCCGGAAGCGATGCCGGAGCTTGGCCGCATGGGCTTCCTGGGCGTCACCGCGCCCGCCCGCTTCGGCGGCGCGGACAGCGATTTCTTCACCTCGGGCCTGATCGCGCAAGGATTGGCGCGGTGGAACCATTCGATCGCGCTGAGCTATGTCGCGCATGAGAATCTCTGCCTCAACAATATCGCCCGCAATGCATCGGAGGAGGTGAAGGCGCGTTACCTGCCGGGCCTGTGCGACGGGTCCGCGATCGGTGCGCTGGGCCTTACCGAGCCGGGCGCAGGCTCCGACGCGCTCGGTTCCATGGCCACCACGGCGCGCCGCGAGGGCGGCAAATATCTGCTCAACGGCCGCAAGCTCTACATCACCAACGGGCCCGTGGCGGACGTGATCCTCGTCTATGCGCGGACCGACAAGGAAGCCGGCACCAAGGGCATTTCGGCCTTCATCGTGGAAAAGGGCTTCAAGGGCTTCAAGGTCGCCCAGAAGCTGGACAAGATGGGCTTCCGCGGATCGACCACCGCGGAACTGGTGTTCGACGATTGCGAGGTGCCGGCGGAAAATCTCGTCGGCGTGGAAAATCGCGGCGTCGGCATCGTCATGAGCGGCCTCGATCTCGAACGCGCCGTGGTGGCGATGCTCAATGTCGGCATGGCCGAGCGCGCGCTCGATCTCGCCATCGATTATGCCAGGACGCGCACCCAGTTCGGCCGGCCGATCGGGGAATTCCAGCTCGTCCAGGGCAAGCTGGCCGAGATGTATGTGGGCGTCGAGACGATGAAGGCGCTCTGCTACCGCACGCTCGCCGAATGCAACGCGATCGGCGAGGATGGCGGCGGCCGGGGCGAGATCCACAAGCTGACGGCGGCGGCGATCCTCCATGCGGCGGAAACCTGCACGCGCGTCATCTCCGATTCGGTCCAGATCCACGGCGGCGTCGGCTATATGCGCGAGGCGGAGATCAACCGGCTCTACCGCGCCTCCAAGCTGCTGGAGATCGGCGCGGGCACCAGCGAGATCCGCAAGCTCATCATCGCCGGCGAACTGCTGCGCTGATGACCGAGGTCTATGGGCGCAGCGACGAGGAACTGGCGACGATCCCGATCGCGCTGGCGCCGGGCCTGTTCGCGGGCAAGGTGGTGGTGGTATCCGGCGCGGGCAGCGGCATCGGCCGGGCGGTGGCGCACTGGTTCGCGAGGCTGGGGGCCAAGCTGGTGCTGTGCGGCCGCAAGGCGGAAAAGCTGGAGGCGACGGCCGCCGGCCTTTCCCGCTATGCCGCCGAAACCCTGGTCCATCCGCTGTCGATCCGCGATCCCGAGGCGGTTGCCGCCATGTTCGATGCCGCGTGGGCGCATTTCGGCCGGGTCGATATCCTCGTCAACAATGCCGGCGGCCAGTTCCCGCAGGCGGCGATCGATTTTTCGCCCAAGGGCTGGGCGGCGGTGATCGACACCAACCTCAACGGCACCTGGTACATGATGCAGGCGGCCGCCCGGAAATGGCGCGATGCCGGCCTGCCGGGATCGATCGTCAACGTCGCCACCGTCATCTGGCGGGGCATGCCCGGCGTCGCCCATACCTGCGCGGCGCGCGCGGGCGTGATCTACGGCTCCAAGACGGTCGCGATCGAATGGGCGCCGCTCAACATCCGGGTGAACTGCGTGTCCCCCGGCATCATCGCCACCGAGGGCATGGCCGTCTATTCGGATGAGGCACGGGCGGAGATGCCTAACACCAACCTGATGCGGCGCTTCGGCCAGGTCGAGGATATCGCCAATGCCGTCTGCTATCTCGCCGGCGATGCCGGCGGCTTCATCACCGGTGAGGTGCTGACGATCGATGGCGGCAACCAGCTCTGGGGCGATCAGTGGACCATCCCCAAGCCGGATTTCTTCAGGGTCTGAGCGCCTGGACGGGCGAGGAGGGTTGGGGAATGGGGCGTCGCCATTCCCTGATCGTCGTGCAGGGTCTGTTTCGGCTTTCATCGCGCGCCTCTCCGGCCGGAGAAATGAATTCTGAAAGCCCCCTTCGTCATTCCCGCGAAGGCGGGAATCCATTGTGTCGGGCGCCATCGACTCCATCGAGCCAACCGCATCCTTGGATTCCCGCCTTCGCGGGAATGACGGGGGAGGGAGGCTGGCGAAATGGCGCACCCCAACCGATGCTCCGGTCGTCAGGCCCGCGCGGCGCCGGCCGGAATGTGCCCGCGCCGCTTAGAAGGGAGCCCATTCCGATACATATTTCATCACCTTGAGCGCGACCGACGGGAATATCTGGTCGACGCCGCGCACCTTGGCGATGACGCCGGTCAATAGCTGGTCCAGTTCGTGAACGTCGCGTGCGACCAGCTGGACCTCGAGGTCGTGGATGCCGATCGCCACGGCCACGGTGATAACCTGTTCCATCTCCGCCAGCTCGGCCGCCACGTCGGCGGCGGGACGGCCGCGCACCTGGATGCCGACGGCGGACACGCAATTATAGCCGAGCGCCGCCAGATCGCGCATCGCGACCACGCGCACGATGTCATTATCCTCCAGCCGCCTGAGATGCGCGCGGACGGTGGCTTCCTTCACGCCCACTTCGGTCGCGAGATCGCGGGTGGCGATCCGGCCGTTGCAACGAAGCGCGGCGATGATCTTCTCGTCCAGGCCGTCAATATCGAACGGCGCCCCTGCCTTCTTCACCATCGCCGGATCAGACGTCGATGAAGCGCGATATATGAGATGGCCGCGATGGCCCGAATAATCCTGCTCCATGGCCGTTCCCGCCATAGTTTTCACCGAAGACGGCGCCCTTATCTTCGCTCAAGCGATCCCCCTGCAATCGAAATTCATCTTACCTGTTGATCGTCGCGACGGAAGTTCGGGGCATTCCTGCCGGACTTCGGAGAATCCATTGAAGAATTCTCATTCCGGCTTCCCCATTCCATCGAAACGACCGGATCACCTTAGCGGATCGGAACGCCGATACCCGTTACTACGCACCAGCGCGGGCGAACCTCATCACCTTTGCGGCCCATATCCCCTCCACGTCTCGATTGGTCGTCCCCGGCGCGCGGGAAAGCCTTTGCCGTCCGGCCAAATGCGCAATTGTTCGTTCGCTATATTCCGCATTGCGGCATGTTGTGGCAGCATGGACGCAGCGACGCGGATATTGCGGGGCGGAGCGGCGCGCCGCAAAGGTTGATTGCAGCCCAACAGATGATAGTCTCGCCAGCAAGATCGCTCAGCGGACGGCGCCCGGATAATCGGGCAGGGCCAGAAAGGCCGGTTGCCGCGTTCGTTCGTGGAGGATAGCTGGGTCATGCACAAGGATCAGGCCGGAGCAATCGAACAGCATTTCGCCGTCGGCGATTTCCGGCTCGATGTGCTTTCGCAGCCCGATACCGGCCCCTTCACCCGCACCCATCTCGTCGACTATCCCTCGATCGCCTATCTGCCGACCGGGCAAGGGGAGGATCCCGTGCGCGGCTGCTTCGGCGAGCCGCGATCGCACCGTTCTTTCGTGCCCTTCGGCGCGGCGGTGCTGGTGCCCGCCAACCTTGCCGTCCACGTCCAGTCCACCGGCTATGCGGAACGGCGGCTGCTGATCTGCCGTTTCGACCCGGATATTTTCGAAAGCCTGACCGGGCTTGGCGCCAATGCCAGCGGTGACGAGCTTGCCGCCTGCATCGACGTTCGCGACGCGGCGGTGCTGGCCACGCTGGAACGGCTTTCCATCGCGGTCAGCCGGCCGTCCACGGCGCGCGAGATGCTGGTGCGCGGGCTCGGCATGGTCCTGCTGGCGGAACTGACCCGCCATTTCGAGCTGGTGCGCGAGCGCGGCTTCCACAGGGCCGGCACGCTCGCGCCCTGGCAGCTCAAGCGGATCGACCAGCGGCTGGCCGACGAAAGCAAGCCCGTGCCCAGCGTGTCCGAGCTTGCATCGCTGTGCGGCATCGGCCGCCGTCATCTGATGCGCGCCTTCAAGGCGACGCGCGGATCGACGGTGATGGAGCATGTGGAGCGGACGCTCTTCGCCCGCGCCGCGCGGATGCTGGGGGAAACCACCATTCCGGTGAAGTCGCTCGCCGTCTCGCTCGGCTATGAACGGCAGGGCAGCTTTTCTGCAGCCTTCCGCCGCCGTTTCGGCGAAACCCCCCGGGACTATCGCGCGCGCGCCTCGGCCGGGCGCTGACCGGCCGATGGCATCGCGGCCCCCGCGCCCTCATCCGTGATCCGCCGATGAAGCCTCACCGGGCGGAGGGAACTCCGCAACGCCTGCGCGCGGCCGATATCGGCCTGATCGCGATGCTCGCCTTCGTGGTGATGTTCGAAGGCTTCGACATCAGCCTGACCAGCGTGGTCCTGCCTTTCGTCGGCAAGGCTTATGGCGTGGATGCGGAGGGGCTGGGCCGATCGCTTTCGGTGATCGGGCTGGGCGCGATCGCGGCCTGGTTCGTGATCCGGCTGAGCGACCGCTTCGGCCGGCGGCCGGTGCTGCTGCTTTCGGCCGGGGCCTTCTCGATCGGATCGCTCGCAACGATCCTGATGCCGACGATCGAAAGCTATACGCTGGTGCAGGCGCTCACCCGCATCGCCTTGGTCTCCCAGATCGCCACGGCCTATCTGATCGTGTCGGAAAGCCTGCCGCCCGCGCTGCGCGGCCGCGCGGCCGGCCTGCTCGGGGCTTGCGGCAGCTTCGGCGCGGCGCTGCCGGCGGCCCTGCTGGCGACGGCGCTCGATACGTCCTTGTCATGGCGGGGGCTGTTCCTCGTCGGTGGGGCGCCGCTGCTCATCCTGCCTCTGTTGTGGTTCCGGCTTGGCGAAACGCCGGCTTTCGCGGCGCGCAAGACTGCGCCGTCCAACGTGCTGGGAGAGCTGCGGATGCTGGTCGCGCCCGGCCTCAGGCGCCGCTTCGTGGCGATGAGCCTCTTATGGCTGATCGTCAATTTCAGCGCCGTCGTATCGACCTTCTTCTTCACTTACTATGTGCTCAACGAACGCGGCTGGACGGCGGCGGACCTCGCGCTGATCGCGCCCTTCGGCCTGGGATCGGCCTTCTTCGGCTATCTTGCCGCCGGCTTCCTGATGGACGGCATCGGCCGGCGGGCGACGGCGGCCCTGTTCTTCGTGGCGAACGGCTTTCTCGTCATGATCTGCTACGCCGCCACCGGCTGGCTGGCGATCGCGGCCTGCTATGTCGGCATCCAGGCGATGCTGGGCACGTGGACGATATGCTTCACCCTCAATGCCGAGCTGTTTCCTACCCATGTCCGGGCAGCGGCCAATGGCTGGTGCCATAACCTTATCGGGCGTTGGGGAATGGTGGGCGCCCCGCTACTGATCGGTTGGCTTTCCCGCCTTTGGGGGTCCGTTGGCACGACCTGCTTCTGGCTGGGGCTGAGCTGCTTCGCGGCTCTCCCGGTCATCCTGTTCGCGCTGCCCGAAACGCGGGGGCGCAATCTTTCAACCGAGGAGAGTGACGCATGAATCGCATGGTGGGCAAGGTCGCCCTGGTTACCGGCGCCGCATCGGGCATCGGCCGCGCAAGCGCGGTGCGGCTGGCCAGCGAAGGCGCGATCGTGATCTGCGCCGATCGCAATATGGCGGGGGCGGAAGAGACCGCATCCGGCCTTTCCGGGGCCAGTGCCGTTCAGTTCGACGCTGCATCCGCCGCCTCGTGCCGCGATCTCGTCGCGCATGTCGTCGCCAGGCACGGCAAGCTCGACGTGCTGTGCAACATCGCCGGCATCGGCGGCTTCGGCCACGCGGCGGAGATCAGCGATGAAAGCTGGGATCAGCTTGTCGCGATCAACCTGTCATCGATCTTCCACCTCACCAAGGCGGCCTTGCCCCATCTGGAGAAGACCCAGGGCAATATCGTCAACATGGCGTCCGCTTCGGGACTCGTCGGCGCGGCCTATGCCTCGGCCTATTCGGCCACCAAGGCCGGCGTCGTCGGCTATACCCGAACCGTCGCGATCGAATATGCCGCGCGCCAGGTCCGCGTGAACGCCATCTGCCCCGGTGGGGTGGATACGCCGCTGATCGCGGGCGGCATGGGCGATATCGAGGGCGTGGATTTCGCCCTTATCCTGCGGATGTCGCCGAAGATGGCGCCGCTTGCCCAGCCGGAGGACGTGGCCGCCGCCGTCGCCTTCCTCGCATCCGACGACGCCCGTTTCATCACCGGCATCATGTTGCCGGTGGATGGCGGTCAGACGGCGGGCTGAGGCGATATCGGCAACGCTCCTTCGGCCACCACCTGCAGGCTGGCAAGGAGCGTCCAGCCCGATGGCAGGGAGGGGATGGCGGTTTCCGTGCCCTCCCGAATCAACAGGGCGTCGCAGGGCGCGCGTGACGCAGCGTCGAACGGCGTCAGGAAATCGAGCGTCACGGCCTCCGCACCGGCCGATGCGGCGACCGCCGCGATCAACCCGGCATTGTCGTGCCCGCCGAGGAGGTGGACGGTGCGTAGGCCGAGCGGCACGAGGCGGCTTGTCGGCGCGGGTTCGGCCAGGGCGGGGCGGATGTTGGGCGGATCCGCGAAATTGCGCTCGTCCGCCCGCATCCTTTCCCCGGCCTCGCCGGCCAGCAGCGTGGCGATGGCCGCGGGATCGGCCGTCCAGAATTCGGAAATGCAATCGAAACCGGGTTCCTGCCCGTCGACGATATGATTGCGGACATAGCCGGCGAAATGGAAATAGCTGTCCGCCAGCGGGGCGTGGCGGGTCTCGTAATAATTGCGGAAATCAGGCCGCGCGATGCCGGCCAGGCGGGGCAGGAAGCCGATCGATTTCATCATGCCGCGATGCTGGCCCCGAGCCCGGCCGAGGGAAAGGAGCGGGCGGGAGCCGGTGGCGCTTTCGCCGTCCGATGGCGCGATTTCCGGGCGATCGGGATCGATCGCCCGGCAGGAGATAGCGATCAAATCGGAATTAAACCGCCATTTTCTCCGAAAGCGATACGCGGTCGAGGATGTTGGCCGTTTCATCACGGACGGAAAGCATCACCGCGCGCAGCCGGCAGGTCGCTTCGTCCACGCAATTTTCGCACGGATGGTAGGCCAGCCGGGCGGCGCAGGGCACCAGCGCCAGCGATCCCCGCGTCAGCCGCACGATCTCGCCATAGGTGATCTCCTCGGGCGGCCGCGCCAGCCAGTAGCCGCCTTCCTTGCCGCGCAGCGTCTCCACCAGCCCGGCCCGCTTCATTTCCGAAAGGATCACGGTGAGGAATTTCGCCGGGATGTTCTGCGCCTCCGCGATCTCCGGAAGCTGCACCGGACCCTCGCCATAACGATCCCCCAGATGGAGGAGCGCGCGTATTGCATATCGGGTTCGTTGAGAAAGCACGGCGCGTTCTTTGGCGCTGCCCGTGGCGGAGTGCAAGCATTGCGAAAAGGGCGTGCAACCTTTCCTTGACGATGTGGCATAACCGCCCCTATGGAGCCGCCCACCGACGCAATGTCGTGGCGATCGTAGCTCAATCGGTTAGAGCGCCGGTTTGTGGTACCGGAGGTTGCGGGTTCGATCCCCGTCGATCGCCCCATCACCTTATGGCTTGGGAAGCCGGGTGATTTTGGGGATGATTTTCTCGACCAGAAACTTTATTGCAGCGATGCGAAATAAAATTTCTAGAGGTCGAGTCGATGACAGCGCCGTGGGATTTCCCCGATTATGACGACCATGAGGGCGTCCACCTGTTCCGTGATCAGGCATCGGGCCTGACGGCGATCATCGCGATTCACTCGACCGCGCTCGGCCCGGCGGCCGGCGGCACGCGCTTCTGGCATTATCCGAATCGGGCCGACGCCATCACCGATGCCCTGCGCCTGTCGCGGGGGATGAGCTACAAGAACGCCATGGCCGGCCTGCCCATGGGCGGCGGCAAGGGCGTGATCCTCGCCGATCGCAATCGCACCAAGACGCCGGAAATGCTGGCGGCTTTCGGCCGCGCGGTCGAATCGCTCGGCGGGCGCTACGTGACGGCCGAGGATGTCGGCATCACCGATGCGGACATGGTCGAGGTGCGCAAGCAGACCACCCATGTCGCGGGCCTGCCGGTGGGCAGCGACGCGGCCGGCGGTGATCCCGGCCCCTTCACCTCGCTGGGGGTTTTCCTGGGCGTGAAGGCGGCGATTCGCCGCGCGCTGAAGCGGGATGACGTGGCCGGCGTGCATGTGGCGATCCAGGGCGTCGGCAGCGTCGGCGGCGGCCTTGCCCGCCGGCTCGCGGCCGAAGGCGCCCGCCTGACGCTGGCGGACGTCGATGCGGCGCGTGCGGAGCGGCTGGCCGAGGAGCTGGGCGCGAAGACGGTGGCCGCCGGCGATATCGCCCGGGTCGAGGCCGATGTGTTCAGCCCCTGCGCGCTGGGCGCCATCCTCGATGAAGCGAGCATTCCGCTGCTTTCGGTGCCGGTCGTCGCCGGCGGCGCGAACAACCAGCTCGCCACCAAGGAAGATGGCGCGCGCCTCCATGCGCGCGGCGTCCTCTACGCGCCCGATTATGTCATCAACGGGGGCGGCATCATCAATGTCGGCCTGGAATATCTGGGCGGCGCAGACCGCGCCGAAGTCGAACGGCGAATCGGTCATATCCCCGGTCGGCTCGAACAGATCTGGCAGGAAAGCGCGGAGACGGGCGATCCTTCCGCCGAAGTGGCGGACCGCATCGCAAGGCGCCTGATCGGCCGCCACTGAGCGTTATTCCTTGCAAGCAACTGGCGGGCCGCCGAATTTCGTCGGCCCGTCTTGCATGGGCCGCCGAGGCGCGGGTTTCTTCATTTCGGAATAAGGGACTCGGCCTGCCGGGAAGGTCGCATTTGTCTGGACGATCGATCGCCGTTGATGATAATCATTGCCAGAGCATTAACCACATAATAACGTGTTCAACCGGGGTCGCGCCCAACGGGAGGTGACCTGTGCGTTTTTCAGTATTCATGCTTGGCGTGTCGGCGATGTTCGTCGGGGGCGCCGCCTATGCGGATACGACTGTCGTTCCGGCGTCGTCGCTAACGTCCTCCGGTAATTACTACACCGATAATATCGGCGATATCGTAGTGATGACCGGGGGCGGCAACGCGCCGGGGATCGGCAATCCTAGCGGCCGGAACGACGACGGCTTCAGCGGGCCGATCGATCTCGGCTTCAACTTCACGCTGTATGGCAACACCTACAGCTCGCTCTACATCAATAATAACGGCAATGTCAGCTTTGGCGCCGGCATATCGGCTTA
Source organism: Edaphosphingomonas fennica (assembly GCF_003034225.1). Classification (GTDB taxonomy): domain Bacteria; phylum Pseudomonadota; class Alphaproteobacteria; order Sphingomonadales; family Sphingomonadaceae; genus Sphingomonas_E; species Sphingomonas_E fennica. Next base: position 31,930 of record NZ_PHHF01000032.1, on the reverse strand, counting down.
TGTGCCGACGGGGCCGACGGGTGCCAATGCGCCGCTGGTTTCGGTGTTCTTCGGGGATGTCGATACGCGCGGCGCGAATAGCGGGGTGGTGCATTACCAGCTCGACACCCCCGGCCAGCTCATCGTCACCTGGGACAATGTCGGCCGCTATAATGGGCGATCCGATCTGCTGAACTCGTTCCAGCTCGTGCTGCGCAGCGACGATTTCGTCATCCCGACGAACGAAGGCCAGATCGGCTTCTTCTACAAGAATATGGGTTGGGACCAGACGGACACCAGCCAGGTCGCGGCCATCGGCTTCGGTGACGGGGCCGGCAATGCCACGATACTGGAAGGCTCGCTTTCCTCCGGCCTGAACCGCGTGGTCCAGAACAAATATATCTGGTTCAACGCGAATCTGGAGCCGGTGCCGTCCGGCGTTCCTGAACCGACGACTTGGGCGATGATGCTCATCGGCTTCGGCGTGGTCGGCGTATCGATGCGCCGCCGCCAGCGGGTGCGCGTCGCCTTCGCCTGATCGCGAATGCCCGGCGGCATGTCCGCCGGGCATCGCACCGCAGATTTTCCGGCTGTCAGACGGGCGGCGTCGCGGCCACCGAATCGCGGCGCAGGCGATGTTCGCGATAGGCGGTGTAGAGGCCGCTGCCGGCGATCATCGCCGCGCCCGCCAGCGTGGCGAGCGAAGGGCCGGTGGCCCAGATCAGCCAGCCCAGGCTGATGGCGATGATGATCTGCAGATAATCGAACGGCGCCACGGTCGATACCGGGGCCGCGCGCAGCGATGCCGTCATCAGCAGCTGGGCGGCCGCGCCGGCCCAGGCGCCGATGGTCAGCAGGCCGAAGGTGGCGGCGTCATGCCCGCTACCCCAGATCGCCGTGCCGATGCCGCCGACGATCGCGCAGCCGACGAAGAACCAGAATACGATCGCGCCCACCGTCTCGGTGGAGCCGAGCTGGCGCAGCGTCACCGTCACCGCCGATGTGCCGACCGCGCCGCCCAGCGCCACGAGGATGCCGATCGCGGGCAGGCCGGATGCCGCCCCCGGCCGGGTGATCACCACCACGCCCAGGAAGCCGATCGCCACCGCAAGCCAGCGGTGCCGGCCGACATGCTCGTGCAGCAGCAGCGCCGAAAGGATCGTCGCGAAGATCGGGGCGGTGAAGCCGATGGTGGTGGCGTCCGCCAGCGGCAACAGGATCAGCGCCGTGAAATTCAGGGTGATGCCCGACAGCCCGATGATCGATCGCCACACATGCGCGCGCGGCCGGTTCGGGCGGATGGTGGCGAAGCCCGGCCCGATCGCCAGCCATGCCAGCACGATCGGCAGGCCGAAGATCGATCGGTAGAACACCATCTCGATCGCGATCACGCCATGTTCGCCGGCCAGCTTCATCGCCGCCTGCATGATGCCGAACATCACCACCGAACCGATCCGGAGCAGGATGCCGCGCATCGGATGGTCGGCGGGGCGCGGGGCGGAGATCGTGGCGGTCGGCATCGCGGCCGGCCATAGGGGGGCTGGCCGGGCAGGAAAACAGCCAAAAAGAAACGGCGGGCATATTTTGTCGCATGCCGGCCCGCTTCCCCAGCGCGGCGACCTGCTCTAATAGCACGCTCCACGCATGCATATCTTCGCCAATCCCAATCGATTTCTGGGCATCGCCCGTCCGCTGACGCCCTGGCTTGGCTGGGGCGGCGCCGTGCTGACCGCGATCGCGCTCCTTTCCGGCCTCTTTCTCACGCCGCCCGAGCAGTTGCAGGGGGAAAGCGTCAGGATCATGTATGTCCACGTCCCCTCGGCCTGGCTCGGCATGGGCGGCTGGACGGGGATCGCGGTCGCCAGCCTGATGCAGCTCGTCTGGCGGCATCCGCTGGCGGCGGTGGCGGCCCGCGCGGTCGCGCTGCCGGGCGCGTTGTTCACGGCCATCTGCCTCGTCACCGGATCGATCTGGGGCCGGCCGACCTGGGGCACCTGGTGGGAATGGGACGGGCGGTTGACCTCGATGCTGGTGCTGCTGTTCCTCTACATCGCCTATATCGCGCTGGCCGGCGCGACGGCGGATCGGGCGGGCGGCAGCCGGGTGGCGGCGATCTTCGGCCTTGTGGGGGCAATCAACATTCCGATCATCAAATATTCGGTCGACTGGTGGAACACGCTCCACCAGACGGCCAGCATCACGCTCACCAAGAACACGATCGATCCGTCGATCCTGTGGCCGCTGCCGATCGCGCTCATCGGCTTTTCCATGCTGTTCGGCGGGATCGTGCTGATGCGGATGCGCGCCCTGCTTGCCGAGGCGCGGATCGAGGCCCGGCTGAAGCGGATGGCCGACGCATGAACCACTGGCCCTTCATCATCGCCGCCTACGCCATCACCATCGCCGGCCTCGCCGGCCTGACCTTGGCGAGCTACGCCGCCATGCGCCGGGCCGAGGCGCGGGCCGACGCCGTCAGGAAATCGCGATGAAGGCGAAGCATCAGCGCCTCGTGCTGGCGCTCGTCGCGGTCGGCGCGATCATCGGCGCGGCCTTCCTCGCCATGTCCGCGCTCAAGGACACCGCCGCGCTGTTCCGCACGCCGAGCGAGGTGGCGAAGGGGCAGGTGCCGATCGACAAGCCGATGCGGCTTGCCGGCATGGTCGTGCCGGGATCGATCGCCCGCGATGCCGATGGCGTCACCATTCGCTTCCTGCTGACGGACGAGGGGGCGACCGCGCCGGTGCGCTTCAGGGGCATAACCCCCGATCTGTTCAAGGAAGGATCGGGCGCCGTCGCGGAAGGGCGGCTGGGCGCGGACGGCATCTTCGTGGCGGACAATATCCTGGCCAAGCATGACGAACGCTATATGCCGCCGCAGATGGAAAGCGCGATGAAATCCGAAAAGGACAAGGCCGCCAGGCAGGGAAGGCGGCCATGATCGCGGAGGCCGGCCTCGCCGCGCTCTGGCTCGCGGCGGCGCTCGCGGGGCTGGAATTGCTGCTGGCGGTCCTCGGCCTGCGCGGCCGGGGCGAGCTGATGGCGAGCGTGCGCCCGATCGCGGTGGTGCAGGGCATCCTCGTCGCCATCGCCTTCGCGTGCCTCATCATCCTGTTCGTGCGTGTGGACCTCAGCGTCGCCTTGGTCGTCGCCAACGATCATTCGGCCAAGCCGCTGCTCTATCGCTTCGCGGGCGCCTGGGGGAACCATGAAGGCTCGATGCTGATGTGGGTGACCATATTGGCGCTGGCCGGCGGCGCCGTCGCGCTGTTCGAACGCAATCTCAACGAACGCACGCTGATCGCCACGCTGGGCGCGCAGGCGTTCATCGGCCTCGGCTTCTATGCCTTCCTGCTCTTCGCCTCCAACCCGTTCGAACGGGTGAGCCCGCCGCCGGCCGAGGGCAACGGCCTCAACCCCCTGCTGCAGGATCCCGGCCTCGCCTTCCATCCGCCGACGCTCTACCTCGGCTATGTCGGCCTGTCGGTCGCCTTCTCCTTCGCGGTCGGGGCGCTCGTCACCCGCGACGTCGGCCCCGCCTTCGCCCGCGCGATGCGGCCATGGGTGCTGGCGGCGTGGATCATGCTCACCCTCGGCATCACCGCCGGCAGCTACTGGGCTTATTATGAGCTGGGCTGGGGCGGCTGGTGGTTCTGGGACCCTGTGGAGAACGCCTCGCTGATGCCGTGGCTGGCGGCGACGGCGCTGCTCCATTCGGTGACGGTGCTGGCCACCCGCGACGGCCTGCGCGCCTGGACGGTGATGCTGGCCGTCGTCGCCTTCTCCATGAGCATGGTGGGCACCTTCCTCGTCCGTTCCGGCATCCTCACCTCGGTCCACGCCTTCGCGGTTGATCCGCAGCGCGGCGCCTTCATCCTCGGCCTGCTGGTCATCTATATCGGCGGCGCGCTCACCCTGTTCGGGCTGCGCGTGGGCACGGTGAAGGAAGGATCGCAGTTCGAGGCGGTCAGCCGGGAAGGGGCGCTGGTCGTCAACAACCTGCTGCTCTCCGCCATCCTCGGCATCGTCCTGGTCGGCACGCTCTATCCGCTGATGGCGGAGGCGATGACGGGGGAGAAGCTTTCGGTCGGCCCGCCTTATTTCAACAGTGCCGCCGGGCCGATCGCGCTGCTGCTGATGGTGGTGATGGCCGCCGGCCCGCTGCTCAAATGGCGGCGGGACGACTGGCGGCCGCTGGTCGCCCGCCTCGCCGTGCCGGCGCTGCTGACGGCGCTGGCGCTGCTGGCGCTGGCCATCTGGGCGCCGCCCATCGGCATCTTCCCGCTGCTCGGGCTGGTGCTGGCGGCGGGCGTCGCCGCGGCCAGCGTGGCGCCCTTGTGGAAGCGCAAGCTCCGCCGCACGCCTTTGTTCATCTGGGGGATGGTGATCGCGCATCTCGGGGTGGCCGTGGCGTTGGTCGGCATGGCATCCGAAACCGCTTTCACCAAGGAAACGCTGGTGGCTGCCCGGCCGGGCGAAACGCACCGCGTCGGCCCCTGGGCGGTCCGCTTCGACGGCGTCGAGCCCGTGGCCGGCCCGAACTGGACGGCGGTGGAAGCCACGCTCACCGCCACGCGCGGCACGTCGCCCGCACGCACGCTCACCACCCAGTCGCGCATGTTCTATGCTCCGCCCACCGAAACCAACGAGGCATCGATCACCACTGTGCTCGATGGCCAGCTTTATGTCGTGCTCGGCAATTCGGACGATCAGGGCCGCTGGCAGCTCCGCTTGTGGTGGAAGCCGTGGGTGACCCTCATCTGGATCGGCGGCGGCCTGATCGCGCTGGGCGGCGCGCTTTCGCTGCTCGGCCGCGTGCTGCGCGAACGCCGCAGCCGCCTGGCGCAGGAGGCCTGGGCATGAAGCTTCGGACCGTGCGGATCATCCTGTGGGCGCCGTTGATCCTGTTCCTGATCTTCGTCGGCGCGTTCGCCACCGGCCTGATCCGGCCGGAAAGCCGGGTGATCCCCTCCAAGATGGTCGGCAAGCCGCTGCCGCAATTCGTGTTGCCCTCGGGCGCGCCGGGCATGCAGGGCCTTTCCACCGCCGATTTCGCGAAGGGCGAGCCGCGCCTGCTCAACGTCTTCGCAAGCTGGTGCGTGCCCTGCGCGGCGGAGGCGCCCCAACTCACCCAATTGGCTGAAGCCGGCGTGAAGATCGATGCGATCGCCATCCGCGATCGGCCGGAGGATGTGGCCGGCTTCCTCGGTCGCTGGGGCAATCCCTACCAGCGGATCGGCAGCGACACGCAGAGCGCCGTCCAGATCGCGATGGGTTCCGCCGGCGTGCCCGAAACCTTCGTAGTCGATGGCAAGGGCATCATCCGCCACCAGCATATCGGCGAGATCCGGCCCGAGGATGTGCCCGCCATCCTGGCGGCGGTGAAGGCCGCGCGATGAGGCGGCTGGCGATCCTGCTGGCCATGGCGATGGCGGCGCCCGCGCTGGCGGATTCGGCGATGCCCCCGGCCGAGCTTGCCTACAGCCAGCTTCCCGATCCCGCGCAGGAGGCCAGGGCCGCCGCGCTGATGAAGACGCTGCGCTGCCTCGTCTGCCAGGGCCAGTCGATCGCGGATTCGGATGCGGAGATGGCGGGCGACATGCGCGCGCTCGTCCGCAGCCGCATCGCCGCCGGCGAAACCCCCGATCAGGTGCGCGGCTGGCTGATCGAGCGTTATGGAAATTGGGTGAGCTACGATCCGCCGCTCGATCGGCTGACATGGCCGCTCTGGGTGCTGCCGGCGGTGCTGATCGCAGCGGGCGCGTGGCTTGCCCGCGGCCGGTTCAGGAAAAGGAAGCACTGATGGGCTGGGCGATCATCGCGGCGATGGCGCTGGCCGCGCTCGGCCTGCTGTGGAAATTCGGCCGACTGCCGCGCGGCGGGCTGGAATTGACGGGCGCGGCCCTGTTCCTCGGATTGGCGGGCTATGCCTGGCAGGGCAGCCCCACGCTGGCCGGCAGCCCCACGCCGCCCCGCGCCGCGACGCGCCAGCCGGATACGGCGACGGCGCAGGAGCGGGCGGCGATGTTCCCGGAAGTGGGCGGCGACGCCAACGTCCTCCAGGCCGCGCAGAACCTGCATGAACAGGGCCTCGATGCCTATGCCATCGCCACGCTCCGCGCCGGGCTCAACCGCAATCCGCGCAGCGCCGATCTCTGGGTGGGGCTGGGCAATGCGCTGGTGGTCTATGCCGATGGCCGCATGTCGCCGGCGGCGAAGCTCGCCTTCGATCGCGCGGCGCAGATCCAGCCCGATCATCCGGGGCCACCCTTCTTCCTCGGCCTCGCCTTCGCCCAGGCCGGCCAGTTCGATCAGGCGGAAGCGATCTGGCGCGGGCTGCTGGCGCGCAGCCCCGAAAACGCGCCCTGGCGCGGCGATATCGAACAGCGCCTCGGTCAGCTCGAGATGATGCGCGCGCAGATGGGGCGTTAAGCCCAGAACCACATTCCCAGGAAAGGCTGCGGATACGACAAGGCCGGGATCGCCTTCCCCGGATAAGGGACTGGGGGAAGGCGATCCCGGCCTCCTGCCGGAACTGACGGGGGGTGGGGGGAAGTCAGTTCAACGGCAGGTTAAGGGCTTCGGCGACGGCCGCGTGGCGGATCTTGCCGGCGGAGATGTTGAGGCCGGCCGCAAGGTGCGGATCGGCTGCCATCGCGGCTTCGGCGCCGAGATTGGCGATCTTCAGCGCGAAGGGCAGGGTGGCGTTGTTCAGCGCGAAGGCAGAGGTGCGGGCGACCGCGCCCGGCATGTTGGCCACGCAATAATGGATCACGCCTTCCTCGACGAACACGGGGTCGTCATGGGTGGTGGCATGGCTGCTTTCGAAGCAGCCGCCCTGGTCGATGGCGATATCCACCATCACCGAACCGCGCTTCATCGTCTTCAGCATGTCGCGCGTCACCAGCTTCGGCGCGGCCGCGCCCGGAACCAGCACGGCGCCGATCACCAAATGGGCCTTGCGCACCGCCTCGGCGATCGCCGCCTTGGAGGCGTAGGCCGTCTTGATCTGGCTGGAAAAGAACATGTCCAGCTCGGCCAGCCGCTCGTTATTGATGTCGTAGATGGTGACGTCCGCGCGCATGCCGACGGCCATCTGCGCGGCATTCACGCCCGCCACGCCGCCGCCCAGGATGGCGACGCGCGCCGGCGCCACGCCGGGCACGCCGCCCAGCAGCACGCCGCGTCCGCCCTGTTCCTTCTCCAGATAATGCGCGCCCACCTGCACGGACATGCGGCCGGCGACTTCGGACATCGGCTTCAGCAGCGGCAGCCCGCGATTGCTGGACGTCACCGTCTCATAGGCGATGCAGGTCGCGCCGGATTTCATCAGCCCTTCGGCCTGCGGCTTGTCGGCGGCGAGGTGGAGATAGGTGAAAAGGATGTGGCGCGGCTCCAGCAGCGCGATCTCGCCCGGCTGCGGTTCCTTTACCTTCACGATCATGTCGGATTGGGCGAACACCTCCGCCGGGGTCGCGACGATGCGCGCGCCCGCGTCGATATAGTCCTGGTCGCTGAAATCGATGCCGTCGCCGGCCCTGGTCTCCACCACGGCCTCGTGGCCCGCGGCCACCAGCTCCGCGACGGAGGCGGGCGTCAGGCCGACGCGATATTCGTGGTTCTTTATTTCCTTGGGTATGCCGATCCGCATGACCGCCTCTCCATCGCAATCCTGATGGCAAAGGAATATAACTCGATAGCGCCCGCAAATCCGTGCAAAGATGGGTGCTGCTCATCAGGATATACGCATGGTTCCGTCATGAAGGCCCCGAAAATCGGAGGATTGATGCAAGGAAGCCCGGATGGGCAGATCGACCGAGTCGATCGCGGCATCATGAAGATGCTCGCGGCCGATGCGCGAACCTCCGTCAGCCGCATCGCCGAGCGGGTCGGGCTTTCGCAGTCGGCGTGCACCCGGCGCATCCAGGCGATCGAATCCACGGGCCGGATCAGTGGCTATGGCGTGCGCTTCGGCCTGCGCCGCATGGGCTTCCGCGTGACGGCGCTGGTGGACATCACCCTCAACACCCAGGTGGAGGAGGAGCTTGCCCAGTTCGAGCGCGCGGTCGCCGGCATCATCGGCGTGGTCGAATGCAACCTCGTGTCGGGCGCCAACGATTACCGGCTGAAGATCATCTGCCGCGACCTCGACGATTATGAACGCATCCATCGGGAACATCTGGGGAAGCTGCCGGCGGTCAGCACGATCAACAGCAGCTTCGTGCTGCGGTCGATTCCCACGCGGAGCGAAGCCGATGCGATGCTTGCCTGAGGTGGGCCGATCCGGCGGGCGTTGCGGGGGGCATGGCCCCATGCTAGGGGCCGCGCCGGTCGCCGCCTGCTGGGGCAATAGGGGTGGACGCCGTTCCGTGGACAGAACAGGGTCCATTCTTCGATGAGCAGTGAATCGATCGAGCATCATGCCGGTCACGGCCACGCGCCCGAGGGCGCCGGCCTGCTGAAACTTTCGCTGGGCGCCATCGGCGTCGTCTTCGGCGATATCGGCACCAGCCCGCTCTACGCCTTCCGCGAAACCTTCGCGGGCCATCATCCGCTCACGCCGGACGAGCTGCATATCCTCGGCGTCCTCAGCCTGATCTTCTGGTCGATGATGCTGGTGGTGACGATCAAATATGTCTCCATCATCATGCGGGCCGACAATAAGGGGGAAGGCGGCAGCCTGGCCTTGCTGGCGCTGATCAACCGCCGCGCTCAGAACAAGCGCTGGTCCAACGGCATCATCCTGCTGGGCGTGTTCGCCACCGCCCTGTTCTTCGGCGATTGCATGATAACGCCCGCCATGTCGGTGATGTCGGCGGTCGAAGGCCTTACCGTCGTCGAAAGCGGGTTCCAGCCGCTCGTCCTGCCGATCTCGGTGGGTATCCTGATCGTGCTGTTCATGATCCAGTCGCACGGCACCGCCCGGGTCGGCATGCTGTTCGGGCCGATCATGGTGATATATTTCCTGGCGCTGGCGACGCTCGGCCTCATCCATATTGCCGCCGATCCCACTATCCTGCGCGCGCTCAACCCGCTATACGCCATCCGTTTCTTCTGGACGGACGGCTGGACGGCCTTCCTCGCGCTCGGCAGCGTCGTGCTGGCTGTCACCGGGGCCGAGGCGCTCTATGCCGACATGGGCCATTTCGGCCGCAACCCCATCCGCGTGTCATGGATGGCCTTCGTGCTGCCCGCGCTGATGCTCAACTATCTGGGGCAGGGGGCGATGATCCTGGCGATGGACGCCGCCACCGCGGCGGAGGCGATCCACAACCCCTTCTTCCTGCTGGCGCCCGACGAGTTCCGCCTGCCGCTGGTGCTGCTGGCGATGGCCGCCACCGTGATCGCCAGCCAGGCGGTCATCACCGGCGCCTTCTCCGTCACCCATCAGGCGATCCAGCTCGGCTTCATCCCGCGCCTGCGCATCACCCACACCAGCGCCAGCACGGTCGGCCAGATCTATATCCCGGTGATCAACTGGTCGCTGATGGTGATGGTGATCCTGCTCGTGCTGAGCTTCCAGACCTCGTCGAACCTCGCCGCCGCCTACGGCATCGCCGTCACCGGCGCGATGCTGGTCGATACCTTCCTGCTCGCGGTCGTGCTGTTCAGCCTGTGGCACTGGAACAAGCTGTGGGCGGGCTTCCTCGTCGCGATCTTCTTCCTGGTGGATATCGCCTATTTCACGGCGAACCTCACCAAGGTGCCCGATGGCGGCTGGTTCCCGCTGTTCGTCGGCTTCGTGGCCTTCACGCTGCTCACCACCTGGGCGCGGGGCCGCTATCTGATGATCGAGCGGATGCGCGAAGCCGCGATGCCGGTGAAGGTGTTCGTGAAGTCGGCGGTCAGCTCCGCCACCCGCGTTCCCGGCACCGCCGTGTTCATGACCTCCACGCCCGAAGGCGTGCCCCACGCGCTGCTCCACAATCTGAAGCACAACAAGGTGCTGCACGATCGCGTGATCCTGCTCACCGTGAAGATCGAGGACATGCCCTTCGTCGATTCCGACAACCGGGTCGCGATGGAGGATCTCGATCAGGGTTTCTATCGCGTCGTCCTGCGCTTCGGCTTCATGGAGGAACCTGATGTGCCGCAGGGGCTGGCCAGCGTCACGGGTTGCGGGCCGAAGTTCAAGATGATGGACACCAGCTTCTTCCTCGCCCGGCAGACGCTGCTGCCCTCGTCCCACCCCGGCATGGCGATCTGGCGGGAAAAGCTGTTCGCCTGGATGCTGCGCAACGCCGAAAGCGCGATGGAATTCTTCAAGCTGCCCACCAACCGCGTGGTGGAACTCGGCAGCCAGGTGGAGATTTAGTCTCCACCTGAAAGGCGGGACGCGGATGGAGGATATCGCCGGCTGGATCGCCCCGGCCGCGACGATGGTCGCGGCAATGATGACGGCTGCGAATCTCGGCTCGCGGATCACGGGCTGGGGGTTCGTGGTCTTCACGATCGGGTCGGTGGCATGGACGGTGGTGGCGATCTCCACCGGCCAGCGGAACCTGCTGGCGGCCAATATCTTCCTTTCGGGCGTCAACCTGATCGGCATCTGGCGCTGGCTGGGGCGCGAAGCCCGGCTCGACGATGGCGCCAGGGCGGCGCGGTGGCGCAGCCGCACCGCTGCCGTGCCGGATCTGTTCGCGATAACCGCCATGGAAGGGCAGCCGCTGAAGGGACTGGACGGTGCCCATCTCGGCTCCGTCGCGGGCGCGACGGCGGAGGTCGCGAGCGGCAGGATCGCCTATCTGCTTGTCCGCATAGGCGGCGTCGCCGGCATCGGGGAGAGCTTTCGCGCCCTTGGCTGGGATGCCGTCACGCCCGAGGGAGACGGCTTCCGAACGGCCCTTTCGGAACCGGCGCTCGCCGCCTTGCCGGAAGTGGACCCGGCATGCTGGCCTGCCGCTGCGACGGAGCCTCCTCAGCCGAAGATGCGCGGCCCTTCATAATCGGCCACACCGGGGCCGGCCGCCGGGCCGCGTCCGGGCAACAGCATGCCATGTTCCGCCAGCAGCCGGCGGACCTGGTTGACGGTCATCGGCTTGCCATAATGCCAACCCTGGCCCTTGTGGCAGCCGATCGCCTTCAGCTGCTCGATGATGCCCGCATCCTCGATCCCCTCGGCGGTGATCGGCAGGCTCAGGCTTTCGCCCAGCCGGGTGATGGCGGTGACGATCGCGGCGCTTTCGGGGTTGTCGGTCATCGACAGCACGAAGCTCTTGTCGATCTTGATCCGGTCGAAGGGCAGCGCCCGCAGATGCGCGAGGGAGGAATATCCGGTGCCGAAATCGTCGAGCGCCAGCCGGATGCCCTGATTCTTCAGGCTGCCGATGATCGATTGGGCAAGCCCGAGGTTGTCGAACAGCGATGTCTCGGTGATCTCGATCTCCAGCCGGCTGGCGGGAAAGCCGGTCTCGACGAGGAGCTTGACGATCTTCTGCGCCAGCCACGGATCCTTGAGCTGGCTGGGCGAGATGTTCACCGAAAGCGTCAGCGCCGGGTCCCAGCCCTTTGCCTCCTCGAACGCCTGCCGCATCACCGATGTGGAAAGATCGCCGATCAGCCCGCATTCTTCGGCGATCGGGATGAAGATGTCCGGGCCGATCACGCCCTGCACCGGATGGTCCCAGCGGGCGAGCACCTCGAAGCCCTGTATGCTGCCGGTCGAAAGATCGATCTGCTGTTCGTAATAGGGCACGAACTCGCCCTTGGGGATGCCGTCGCGCAGGCCCGCCTCGATGGCGTTGCGTAGCTGCAGCTCGCGCTCCATCGACGTATCGAACCAGGCCACGCGATTGCGGCCGCCGCGCTTCGCCGCATACATGGCGATGTCGGCGCGGCGCATCAGCGCTTCCATCTCGCCGCATTCCCGTTCCGACCGGGCGATGCCGATCGAGGCAGTCACATGCGCGCGCGCGCCGTCGAGATCGAAGGGGGAGGATAAGCGGGCGGCGATGCCGTCGGCCATGGCGTCGATATGGGCGGTGCTGCCGGCCTCGGTCAGGACCGCGCAGGCGAATTCGTCACCGCCCAGCCGGGCGACCAGCGCGCCGGGGGGCAGAGCGCCCTCGATCGCGGCGGCGCAGGCCTTCAGCAGCTTGTCGCCGACGCCGTGGCCGTGCAGGTCGTTCACCGTCTTGAAATGGTCGAGGTCGATCATCATCACCGCCATGGCGCGGTTCCGGCCGGCCCTTGCCAGCAGCGCGGCGCCGCCATCCCCGAGCGACCGGCGGTTGAGCAGGCCGGTCAGCGGATCGCTTGCCGCCAGCGAATGGGCGCGTTCCTCCGCCACGGCGCGTTCGGACACTTCATGCTGCAGGTCGCGATAGCGCCGCCAGCCGAACAGCAGCAGGGCGATGTTGAGGATGACGGCGGTGGTCAGCAGCCGATCGCCGTCGCTGACCGCCACGTCGCCCATCAGCCTGCCGAAGAAGCGGCCCATCATCGTCCCGCCCGTCCAGGCGAACAGCAGGATCGCCGCGACCGTGATCCCGCCCGTCACCATATCGCGGCGGGCGCTGGTCAGCCCCGTCAATTTTCGCGCGTTGCGCCGCCAGATGCGCCAGGCCAAGGACCGCTCCCATTGGGTGTGATGGCTCTCCATCGGCCCCAAGGGGTGCAAATTCTGTTAAACCCGCAAGAAAAAGGGGATGGAACAGCGCAATTGCCGTAACGGCAGCTCGCCTGCCTTGCGTTCGCGCCCGCGATCGGCTAGGCGGCCCCGGTTCGTTCCGCATCGAACGCGACGTTGAAGCGCCCGAGGGTGCACGCTGGCCGGCGAGGTTTCGCCCGCCGGCGTGTTTGCGTTTGGAGCGGGATGGAAAGGTTTAACGGCCGGAGTGTGGCGATGTTCGAAAGTCTGAGCGAACGGCTTGGCGGCGTTTTCGACCGTCTGCGCGGCCGTGGCGCGCTGAACGAGGCGGATGTCCGCGCGGCCATGCGCGAGGTCCGCATCGCCCTGCTCGAGGCGGACGTGGCGCTCCCGGTCGTCCGCGAGTTCGTCGACAAGGCGACCGAGAAGGCCGTCGGACAGCAGGTCCTGAAATCGGTGACGCCGGGGCAGCAGGTCGTGAAGATCGTCAACGATGCGCTGGTCGAGATGCTGGGTGCCGAAGCATCGGACCTCGATGTCGATGTCACGCCGCCCGCCGTCGTCATGATGGTCGGCCTGCAAGGCTCGGGCAAGACGACCACGACGGCCAAGATCGCCAAGCGGCTCACCGAAAAGGGCCGCAAGAAGGTGCTGATGGCATCGCTGGACGTCAATCGCCCGGCCGCCCAGGAACAGCTCGCCACGCTCGGCACCCAGGCGTCCGTCGCCACCCTGCCGATCGTCGCCGGCCAGCAGCCGGTCGATATCGCGAAGCGGGCGCTCCAGGCCGCGAAGCTCCAGGGCTTCGACGTGGTGATGCTCGACACCGCCGGCCGCCTCCACGTCGATCAGGCGCTGATGGAGGAGATGAAGGCGGTTGCCGAGGTTTCGGCCCCGCATGAAATCCTGCTCGTCGTCGACTCGCTGACCGGCCAGGACGCCGTCAACGTCGCCAAGAGCTTCTCGGAACAGGTGCCGCTTACCGGCGTGGTGCTCACCCGGATGGACGGCGATGCCCGTGGCGGCGCCGCGCTGTCGATGCGCGCCGTCACCGGCAAGCCAATCAAGTTCGCCGGCACCGGCGAGAAGCTCGACGGGCTGGAGCCGTTCCAGCCCGCGCGTGTCGCCGGCCGCATCCTCGGCATGGGCGATGTCGTCAGCCTCGTCGAAAAGGCGGCGGAGACGATCAAGGTCGAGGAGGCCGAGGCGCTCGCCGCCAAGATGGCCAAGGGCCTGTTCGACATGAACGACCTGCGCGCCCAACTCAACCAGATGAAGCGCATGGGCGGCCTCGGCGCGCTCGCCGGCATGCTGCCGGGCGTCAAGCAGGTGAAGCAGGCGATGTCCTCCGGCGCCGTCGACGACAAGATCCTCGTCCGCATGGATGCGATGATCTCGTCGATGACGCCCAAGGAGCGCACCAAGCCGGAAATCATCAACGCCAAGCGCAAGATCCGCATCGCCAAGGGCAGCGGCACCACCGTGCAGGAAGTGAACAAGCTCCTGAAGATGCATCAGGAAATGTCCACCGCGATGAAGAAGATCCGCAAGATGGGCGGCCTCAAGGGCCTGGGCGCCCTCCTTGGCAAGGGGGGGCTGGGCGGCGGCCTCGGCGGATTGATGGGCGGTGGCGGCGGCATGCCGCAGCTTCCGCCCGGCGGCCTGCCCGGCCTCGGCGGGGCGCTCCCGCCCGGCTTCGACAAGTTCGGCAAGAAATAAGCATTCCCAAACCGTTCAATCCAATCCAGTTCAACAGAAGGAAGTCACCATGTCCGTTTCCATCCGTCTCGCTCGTGGCGGCGCCAAGAAGCGTCCTTACTACCGCATCGTCGTCGCCAACTCGCGCGCTCCGCGTGACGGCGCCTTCATCGAGAAGATCGGCACCTACAATCCGCTCCTCTCCAAGGACGATCCCGCCCGCGTGACCGTGAATGTCGAGCGCGCGAAGCATTGGCTGGCCGTCGGCGCGCAGCCGACCGACCGCGTCGCCCGCTTCCTCGACGCCGCCGGCGTGAAGGAGCGTGCGGCCCGCAACAACCCGAAGAAGGCCGAGCCGGGCGAGAAGGCCAAGGAGCGCGCCGAGGAGCGTGCGGCCAAGCTCGCCGCTGCCGAGGAAGCCGCCAACGCCCCGGCCGAGGAAGCGCCCGCCGCCGAAACTCCGGCCGAGGAAGCTCCGGCTGCGGAAGCCGCCGAGGGCTGATTGCGGCATGAGGCGCGGGGCCGCACGCCGCGCGCCTCATCCTGGTGAAGGGAATGGATGGGATGCACGATCGCCCCGTGACGCTGGCGGCCATCATCGGCGCGCACGGCATAAAGGGCGAAGTGCGTCTCAAGCTCTTCACCGATGATCTTGCGCCTTACACCACGCTTCACGCCGGAGACCGCGCCTTCACGCTGAAAAGCGTGCGGCCCGGCTCCAACGGCGCCGTGGCGCGCTTCGCCGAGATCGCCGATCGCGATCAGGCGGAGGCGCTGCGGGGCGTGGCGCTCACCGTCCCCCGATCGGAGTTGCCGCCGCTGGGGGAGGGTGAATATTATCATGTCGACCTGATCGGCCTGCCCTGCGTCGCCGATGGCGTCGATCTGGGCACGGCGGTGGCGGTCGAGAATTTCGGCGCCGGCGACATCGTCGAGATCGAGCGGCCCGGCGGCAAGCGCTTCATGGTGCCCGTCGCCGCCGCCGTCACGGTGGAGCCCGATCGCCTGCTGATCGATCCCGCCTTCGTGGAGTAGGTGCACCCCCCGCAGGTTGCGAGGCCGTGGCAACAAGCGTATATACATTTTGTATATACGGAGATCGTGATGGGCGAGGAATATCGCGCCAAGATATTCAAGTCCGGCAATTCGCTGGCACTGCGCTTGCCGAAGGCGCTCGGCCTCAAGGAAGGGCAGGAGATGATCGTGCGCGAGGAGCAGGCGAAATTCACGTTCGAGCCTGTCGAGCCGCCGAAGAAGAATCTCGACATCAGCGGCTTCTGGGGGAAAGCGCCTTGGCTGGAAGCTCCGCTGCGCGAGGATTTCGAGGAGCGGCCGAGCACGATCGCGCGTCGCGAAAAAGAGGCTCGCGACAAAGCGTGATCCGATTCCTGATCGATTCCGATTGTGCCGTCTACGCCATGACGGCGCGATATGAGGGGCTTGGCCGGCGCCTCTCCCAATGCGAGCCAGGCGAGGTGGGCATTTCCGCGATCAGTTTTGCAGAGGTCGCCCTTGGTTCAAGCAATGGCAAGCCGCCGCCGCGAGATGTGCTGGCTGCTTTCATCCAAGCCATTCCTCTACTTCCTTTCGATGAGGCGGCCGCCCGGGCCTATGCCCAACTGCCGTTTAGGCGCGCCCGCTTCGATCGGCTGCTGGCAGCGCATGCGCTGAGCATCGGGGCGACTATCATCACCAACAATGAAGGTGACTTCTCGGATGTCCCAGGATTGACGGTCGAGAACTGGACATTGCCATGACTTTCGCCGCCACGATCCTCACCCTTTACCCGGAGATGTTCCCCGGCCCGTTGGGGCTTTCGCTGGCCGGCCGCGCGCTGGGCGAGGGCAAGTGGGTCTGCGATCCCGTGCAGATCCGCGATTTCGCGACGGACAGGCATCGCTCGGTCGACGATACGCCGGCGGGCGGCGGCGCGGGCATGGTGATGCGTGCCGATGTGCTGGCCCGGGCGGTGGATCATGCCGTGGATCGTCAGCCCGGCGTGCCGGTGCTGGCGATGACGCCGCGCGGCCGCCCCCTCACCCAGGCGCGCGTGCGCGACTTGGCGGCCGGCCCCGGCGCGATCATCCTCTGCGGCCGTTTCGAGGGGATCGATGAGCGCCTGTTCGAAGCCCGGCCGATCGAGCCGGTGTCGATCGGCGACTATATCCTTTCGGGCGGCGAGATGGCCGCTTTGGTGCTGCTGGATGCTTGCATTCGGCTGCTTCCCGGCGTAATGGGCGCCGCTTCAAGCGGGGACGAGGAAAGCTTCGAAAGCGGCCTCCTCGAATATCCGCATTATACCCGACCTGCCGAGTGGGAAGGGCGCACGATCCCCGAAGTGCTGCGATCTGGGGATCATGCGAAGATCGAGGCGTGGCGCACCGCCATGGCCGAGACGGATACAAGGCTAAGGAGGCCGGATCTTTGGGAGCGCCACGAGGGTGCTCGGGTCCAGTCTCCCTCTGGCGCGCGGCAACAGAAGAAGGAGCGGTGAGCCATGAACCTCATCCAGACGCTCGAAGCCGAGCAGATCGCCAAGATCACCGAAACCAAGAAGATTCCCGAATTCCGTCCGGGCGACACGCTGCGCGTCGGCGTGAAGGTCGTCGAAGGCGAGCGCACCCGCGTCCAGAATTATGAGGGCGTGTGCATCGCGCGCTCGAACAAGGGCATGGGTTCGTCCTTCACCGTGCGGAAGATTTCCTTCGGCGAAGGCGTCGAGCGCGTGTTCCCGCTCTATTCGCCGAACGTGGAATCGATCGAGGTCGTTCGTCGCGGCGTCGTCCGTCGCGCGAAGCTCTATTATCTGCGTGGCCGCACCGGCAAGGCCGCTCGCATCGCCGAGCGCCGCGACACGCGGGTTGCCGCCGAAGCCTGATCGCTTCAGCGCATCTTCGAAAAATCGGGCGCGGGTGGCATGCCATCCGTGCCCTTTTTCTTGCGGGGCATCCTCCCTCTTGCCTCCCCGGCGCTTCATCCCGATAAGCCGGCGATGCTCCGCATTCTCGCCCCCGCCGCCCTGATCGCGGCCGCAGCCCTCGTTCCCTCCACCGCCTTTGCCGAGAAGATCACGCTCGAGCGGCTGTTCGCCAGCCCGGCCATCGCCGGACCGACGCCGCGCCTGCTGAAGCTTTCGCCCGACGGCCGCCTCGCCACCCTGCTGCGCAACCGGCCGGACGATGCCGAGCGCTTCGATCTCTGGGCGATCGACACGCGCACCGGCAAGGCGCGCATGCTGGTCGATTCCCGGAAGGTGGGCACGGGGGCCGCACTGTCGGAGGCCGAGAAGATGCAGCGCGAACGGCTGCGCATCGGCGGCAGCAAGGGCATCGTCGCCTATGATTGGGCGCCTGACGGCCAGCATATCCTGGTTCCGCTCGATGGCGATCTCTACCTCGCAGACCTCGCCGGCGGCGTGCAGCGGTTGACCGACAGCCCGGAAACGGAGCTGGATGCCACGGTCAGCGACAAGGGGCGCTTCGTCTCCTATGTCCGCGAAGGCAATCTTCACGTCATCGATATCGCCAGCCGCGGCGATCGCGCCCTGACCACGGATGGCGGCGGCACGACGAGCTGGGGCGTCGCCGAATTCGTCGCCAATGAGGAGCTGGATCGCCGCCGCGGCCATTGGTGGGCGCCGGACGACAGCCTGATCGCGGTCGCCCGCGTCGATGAAAGCAAGGTCGAGGTATCGTCCCGCGCGGCGATCGGCGCGGAAGGCACGACCCTTTTCCAGCAGCGCTATCCCCGCGCCGGCACCCCCAATGCGGCCGTGGAGCTGTGGCTTATGAAGCCGGACGGTTCGGGCCGGGTGAAGGCCGATCTGGGAACTGATCCCGATATCTACATCGCCCGCGTCAACTGGCTGCCGGATGCGAGCGCGATCCTCGTCCAGCGCCTCAATCGCGCGCAGGACAGGCTCGACATGCTGCGCGTCGACGCCCGCACCGGGGCTTCCACGGTCCTGTTCAGCGAGACGGCGGAAACCTGGGTCAATGTGAACGGCAATCTCCACGCGTTGCGCGACGGCGGCCTGATCTGGTCGTCCGAACGGGACGGCTATGACCATCTCTATCTGTGGAAGGACGGCGCCTTCCGCCAGCTTACCCACGGCAAATGGGCGGTGGAGAAGCTGGTCGGCGTCGACGAGAAGGCCGGCCAGCTGTTCTTTACCGGCTTTGCGGACAGCACGCTCGAACAGCATCTCTACGCGCTCGACTATCGGCAGGGCGGGGAACCCCGCCGGCTGACCGCGGCCGGCACCTGGAACGATGCGGTGATGGACGGCGCGGCCGCGCGCGCCATCGTCACCACCACCCGGCCCGATCAGCCGAAGCAGGTGTGGCTGGCCGATGCCGCCGGCAAGCGGCTTGCCTGGATCGAGGAGAATGCGGTCAAGGGCAGCCACCCGCTCGCCCCTTATGTCGGCGATCTGGTGAAGCCGGCCTATGGCACGATCAAGGCGGCCGATGGCGCCACCGACCTCGATTATGCGATGCTCGTCCCCCCCGGCCTGAAGCCGGGGGAAAAGGCACCCGCCTTCGTCTTCGTCTATGGCGGGCCGCATGCGCATACGGTGAAGCGCGATTTCTTCGATCTCCGCATGCAATATCTCGCCCAGCAGGGCTGGGTGGTGTTCATGCTCGACAATCGCGGCATGGGCGATCGCGGCAAGGCGTTCGAGGATCCGATCCATCTGCAGATGGGCAAGCCGGAGGTGGCCGATCAGCTGAAGGGCGTGGAATGGCTCAAGGCCCAGCCTTTCGTCGATCCGGCCAAGGTCGCGGTGATGGGCTGGTCCTATGGCGGCTATATGACGCTGAAGCTGCTGGAGGCGGCCCCCGGCACCTTCGCCGCCGGCGTCTCGGTCGCCCCCGTCACCCGGTGGGAGCTTTACGATACCGCCTATACGGAACGCTATCTCGGCAATCCGGCGAAGGACAAGGCGCCCTATGACGGTGCCAGCGCCCTCGATAATGCCACCGCCATCGCCGATCCGCTCCTGCTGGTGCATGGCATGGCGGACGACAATGTGCTGTTCGAACATTCGACCGCGCTGATGGCGAAGCTGCAGGATGCGTCCAAACCGTTCGAAACCATGGTCTATCCGGGCAAGACCCACTCCATCTCCGGGCAGGCGACCAGCCTGCACCTGTGGCGGACGATCGAAGCGTTCCTGAACCGCACGGTGAAGGCCGCCAAATAAGGGGAGGGGGGCCTCCACGCCGCCCCTCCCGGCTTCACGGGGTGGAGGATTGCTGGTCCGGCGCGAGCGGATCGTCCGCGTTCGCGCCGCTTGCCAGGCCGACGCCGCCGCCGATCCCCATGCCCATACCCATGCCGGCGCCCATTCCGCCGCCACCGCCACCGCCCTGCCGGCCTTCCCCCCTGCCGCTTTCGCCCTTCCGCCCGCCGCTCGCGCCGGAGGGGCGGGTGGGGCCCTGCATCGGGATGGCAAGCCCGGCCGGGATCGGATCGAGGTCCAGCGCCTCGCGGATGAAATCGCGGAGCGAGATCACCAGATCATGGGTGTGGACGGGGTGCCCCGCGACCAGCTCGCGCGCGGCGCGTTCCGCCAGCCGCACCTGTTCCTCGGTGCCCAGCAGGATGATGTCGGAAAGCGCCGCCTCCACCGCGTCGCGGATGCGCCGCGCCCTGTCCGATCCTTCCGCCCCGGCGGCCGGCACGGTCTCCCCTTCGCCGTCCGGTTCCGCGCGCCGCCGCAGATCGCGCAGATGCGCCGGATCGACCGCCAGATTGCCCGTGAAGGAGCCGCCCAGCGTCTTGTAGGCGGCGATCAGGGTCCGCAGCCGCTCGTTGATCTGGCGGTTCATCCGCTCCCGCCGCTGCTGGATGGTGAACATCACCACCAGGCGGATGCTGACGCCGATCAGGGTGACGAGCGCCAGCCCGATGAGCGTCGCCAGCACGCTCTGCCATGAACTGAAGTCGATATTGCGCAAGGGGCGCCTCCCGCGATGCTGGCCGGCTGCTGGCCAAGGGCTAAAGCAAATGCCCGGCTCGATCCAGCCGCCGCCGGCCAAGGCGCGCTTTTGGCGGCTAAAGCTCTGCGGGCTGGACATCTGCGCCCGCTCCCCTAAACCCGCGCCGGGCCGCATGTGCGGCCTTCATGTCCAACTGGAGCGAGTATAATGGCCTATCGGGTAGTCGTCGTCGGAGCCACCGGGAATGTCGGGCGCGAAATGCTCAACATTCTGGCCGAGCGCGAGTTTCCGATTAAAGAGATCGCCGCCGTCGCATCCTCCCGCTCCACGGGGGATGAGATCGAGTTCGGCGAGACGGGCCAGAAGCTCAAGGTCAAGAATCTCGAGCATTTCGATTTCACCGGCTGGGATATCGCGCTCTTCGCCGTGGGATCGACCGCGACCAAGGAATATGCGCCGAAGGCGGCCGCCGCCGGCTGCGTGGTGATCGACAATTCGTCGCTCTACCGCATGGACCCGGATGTGCCGCTGATCGTGCCGGAAGTGAACCCGGATGCGATCGACGGTTATAAGGCGCGCAACATCATCGCCAATCCCAACTGCTCGACCGCGCAGATGGTGGTGGCGCTGAAGCCGCTGCACGATGCCGCGAAGATCAAGCGCGTCGTCGTCTCCACCTATCAATCGGTGTCGGGCGCCGGCAAGGCGGGGATGGACGAGCTGTTCGAACAGTCGCGCAACATCTTCGTCGGCGATCCGGCCGAACCGAAGAAGTTCACCAAGCAGATCGCCTTCAACGTGATCCCGCACATCGATGTCTTCCTGGATGACGGCTACACCAAGGAAGAATGGAAGATGGTGGTGGAGACCAAGAAGATCCTCGATCCGAAGATAAAGGTCACGGCCACCTGCGTGCGCGTGCCGGTGTTCGTGGGCCATTCCGAATCGATCAATATCGAGCTGGAGGACGAACTTTCGGCCGAGGACGCGCAGAAGATCCTGCGCGAGGCGCCGGGCGTGATGCTGGTCGATAAGCGCGAGGATGGCGGCTACGTCACCCCCGTCGAATGCGTCGGCGATTTCGCCACCTTCGTCAGCCGCGTGCGCGAGGACCCGACCGTGGAGAACGGCCTGGCCCTCTGGTGCGTGTCCGATAACCTTCGCAAGGGCGCCGCGCTCAACGCCGTCCAGATCGCGGAGCTGCTCGGCCGCCGTCATCTGAAGAAGGGCTGAGGCCCTCCGCAGTGACCGGCTATCGCGCCGCTTGGCGGTCCCTGCCGGTCGCCCAGCGGTGGATGAGCGGGCTGCTCGCACTGGCCGTTCTGCTGGCCAATGTCGCGCAGCCCTTTCCCGAAGTGGCGCCGCTGCATCATCTGCCCACCGTGGCGGTGATCGCAGCGGCGCCGCTGCTTCTGGCGCGCTGGCCGCTCTCGACCCGCGCCGTCGCCTTCCTCTTTGTCTTCTGGCTGCTCCACACGCTCGGCGGCCGCTATACCTATTCCAATGTCCCCTATGACGCATGGGCGTCGGCGCTGTTCGGCGTCTCGACCGGCGATCTCCTGGGGACGACCCGCAACCATTATGACCGCCTCGTCCACCTCGCCTTCGGGGTGACGAGCATCCCCGTCGCGATGGAGCTGGCGCGGCGACAGGGCGCGGGGCCGTTCGCGGCGGCCTGCCTCGGCGTGGGCTTTGTCGCGGCCGCGAGCGCCGTCTATGAGATATTCGAGTGGGGCCTTACGCTCGTGATGGCCGGGGGTGCCGCCGATGCCTATAATGGCCAGCAGGGCGACATCTGGGATGCCCAGAAAGACATGGCGATGGCGATGCTGGGAGCGCTGGCGATGGCGGCGGTGGAATTGCGGCGGCGGGCGGTATGACGGAAAAGCTCATGGCCGGCGGCTGCCAGTGCGGCCGCATCCGTTACGAAGCGGTGATCCGCGACGACGAAGCCTATCTCTGTCATTGCACCTATTGCCGGCGGGCGACGGGCAATGTCTCGGTCGCGTTCAAGAATGTCCCGCAGGCCGATGTCCGCTGGCTGACGCGGGAGCCGGACTGGTATCAGTCCTCGCCCATCGCCCGGCGGCCTTTCTGCGCGCAATGCGGCACGCCGCTGGGCTTCACCTATCTGGACGGGACGAACATCGATCTCACCGTCGGTTCGTTCGACGATCCGGGCTTCTTCCGCCCCACCTCCAATTTCGCGATCGATACGAAGCTCGCGGCATGGGAGGATACCAGCCATCTGCCCGGCATGCGCGCGGACGAGCATCAGCCGCTCACGGATCGCTGGGTTGCCGCGACCGGCCGGCTGCCGGATTGATCCGCCGATCGGCCGGAACGGTGGATCGATCGCGCTCAAGCGGGTAGGGGACGCAGCATCAGGATTTACCGGGTGATCGATCGCATGACGGACGTGAAGGAAGGCCGCTTCAACGGCAGGGACGGCACCGAGCTGGCCTGGAAGGAAATGGGCGAGGGGCGGCCGCTGGTGTTGATCCATGGCTATTTCTCCAACGCCTTCACCAACTGGATCCGCTATGGCCACGCCGCGCTGATCGCGGACGCCGGTTTCCGCGTCATCATGCCGGACCTGCGCGGCCATGGCGACAGCGCCAAGCTGCACGATCCCGCCGCCTATCCCCGCGACGTGCTGGCCGATGACGGGCTGGCGCTGGTCGATCATCTCGGCCTCGCCGATTATGATCTCGCCGGCTATTCGCTGGGCGGGCGGACGAGCGTGCGCATGCTGGTGAAAGGCGCCGCGCCGCGCCGTGTCGTCCTGTGCGGCATGGGGCTGGATGGCATCCTCCACACCGCCGGACGCGGCGATTATTTCCGCAAGGTCCTCACCAATCTCGGCAGCTTTCCGCGCGGGTCGGGCGAATGGATGACCGAGGCCTTCCTCAAGACCACGGGCGGCGATCCGGTGGCGCTGCTCAACATCCTCGAAACCTTCGTCGATACCACGCCCGAGGAACTGGCGGCCTTCGATCGTCCCGTGCTGGTCGTCACCGGGCGGGAGGATGACGACAACGGATCGGGCGAGGCGCTGGCCGATGCCATTCCCGGCGCGCGCTTCCAGCCGATCCCCGGCAATCATATGAGCGCGGTCGTGAAGCCCGAGCTTGGCCAGGCGATCCGGGATTTCCTGGCGGCTTGACCGGCCGGGGCCGCCGGAGCGATTGTGCGCGCAATCGCAAATAGACCTCTGGGGGCCTTTTCCATGAAAATCCCGTTCCGCGCCGCCGTTTCGGCCGTGGCGCTCGGCGCACTCGCCGTTTCCGTCGCCGCCTTCGCCGCCAAGGATGCCGCGCCCACGGCCGCCGATGCCGATCGCTTCGTGGCGGCGGCCGAGAAGGAGCTGTTCGATCTTTCCATCCCGACCGCGCAGGTCGCCTGGGTCAACGCCACCTACATCACCGACGATACCGACGCCCTGAACACCCTGTTCGGCGCCAAGAATACCGAAGCCTCCGTGCGCCTCGCCAAGGAGGCCGCCCGCTACGACAAGGTCGCGGGCCTTTCCTTCGACACCCGCCGCAAGCTCGATATCCTGCGCCAGGGCATCGTCCTGCCGGCGCCCGCGACCGAGGGGGCCGCGACCGAATTGAACGCGCTGTCCACCCGGATGAGCTCCACCTACGGCAAGGGCCGCGGCACGCTGGCCGGCAAGGAGATCAACGGCTCCGATATCGAGGAGAAGATGAGCACAGTCCGCAACCCGGACCAGCTCAAGGAAATGTGGGCGAGCTGGCACGACAATGTCGGCAAGCCGATGAAGGCCGATTATGCCCGCATGGTCGAAATCGCCAACCAGGGCGCGAAGGAGCTGGGCTACAAGGATCTCGGCGCCATGTGGCGCTCCAACTACGATATGTCGCCGGATGAGTTCGCCAGGCTGACGGACAAGCTCTGGCTGCAGGTGAAGCCGCTCTACGATCAGCTCCACTGCTACACCCGCACCAAGCTGAACGAGAAATATGGCGATGGCGTCCAGCCCAGGACCGGCCCGATCCGCGCCGATCTGCTCGGCAACATGTGGGCGCAGGAATGGGGCAACATCTATGACGTCGTCGCCCCGGCCGGCGCCGGCGACCTCGGCTATGACACGACCGATCTGCTGAAGGCCAAGGGCTATGACGCGCTGAAGATGGTGAAGGGCGGCGAGAATTTCTTCTCCTCGCTCGGCTTCGCGCCGCTGCCCGACAGCTTCTGGCAGCACTCCCAGTTCACCAAGCCCGCCGATCGCGAGGTGATCTGCCACGCGTCCGCCTGGGACGTGGACAATAAGGACGATCTGCGGATCAAGATGTGCATCAAGGTGAATGGCGACGATTTCACCACCATCCACCACGAGCTGGGCCATAATTATTACCAGCGCGCCTATAACAAGCAGCCCTATCTCTACCTGAACGGCGCGAACGACGGCTTCCACGAGGCGATCGGCGATGCGATCGCGCTATCGATCACGCCCGACTATCTCGTTCGGATCGGGCTGCTCGATCCGGCGAAGGTGCCGCCGGCGGACAAGGATATCGGCCTGTTGCTGCGGCAGGCGATGGACAAGGTCGCTTTCCTGCCCTTCGGCCTGCTGGTCGATAAATGGCGCTGGGGCGTGTTCGACGGGTCGATCGCTCCGCAGGATTACAACAAGGCGTGGACGGCGCTCCGCCTGCAATATCAGGGCATCACCCCGCCCGTGGAGCGCGGAGCCGACGCCTTCGATCCCGGTGCCAAATATCATGTGCCCGCCAGCACGCCCTACACCCGCTATTTCCTGGCGCGCATCCTCCAGTTCCAGTTCTACAAGGCCGCGTGCGACCAGGCCGGCTGGAAGGGGCCGCTCCACCGCTGTTCCTTCTACGGCAACAAGGAAGTCGGCGCGAACCTGAACAAGATGCTGGAGATGGGCATGTCGAAGCCCTGGCCGGACGCGCTGCAAGCCTTCACCGGCAGCCGCGAGATGGATGGCACGGCGATGATCGCCTATTTCAAGCCGCTGATGACGTGGCTGGAACAGCAGAACAAGGGCAAGACCTGCGGCTGGTGAGCCAAAGGCGGGCAGGCGCGGCGGACGGGGCAGGGGCCTTGCCGCCGCGCGGCCCGATCATAGTGACGGCGGATCTGGGGCCCGCCGATCTCGCCCGCCTCGATGCCCTGCGGCGCGCGCATTACCCGGCCGATCGCAACCGGGTGCCCGCGCACCTCACCCTGTTCCATCACCTTGCGCCGTCCCTGGCGGAGGAGGCCGGCCGCCGGCTGGCCGCGGAAACCCGGCATGCGCCGCCGCCCGCAGCACGCATCGCCGGGATCATGAAGTTGGCGCGCGGCACCGCCTTCCGCGTCGATTCGCCGGGGCTGGAGGCGATCCGCGCCCGGCTGGCCGACGCCTTCGATCGCTATCTCACGCCCCCGGATGCCGCGCCCTGGCGCCCGCACATCACCATCCAGAACAAGGTGGATGCCAGCGCCGCCGCCGCCCTGCAAAGGGAAATGGCCCGTTCCTTCCGGCCCGGCCCGATCGCCATCGCCGGCCTGTCCCTGTGGCGCTACGAGGATGGCGGATGGGTGGCGATCGGCCGCCATCCCTTCAATCGATCTGGCCGATCCCCTCGCAACTGAGATCGAACGCGGACAGCCCGGCCTCCAGATAGGCGGCGAGCAGCGGCATATCGAGCAGCAGGTCGACCGCGTCTTCCTCGCTGTTCAAGGCCTCCTCCTGCGCGTCCTCCCATTCGCTGGCGTCATAGGTGCCACGCCCGATCCAGGCGAGCGCCAGCACGTCGGCGATCTCGTCGTCCGCCATGTCGTCGAGGAAGGTCCGCACCTCATCCTCGATGGCGACATTGGCCTCGTCCTCCAGCACGGCCATGGGATCGTCGGTATCGGTGGGATCATCCTCCCCGTCCGCCTCGATCGCCGGCACCTGCGCTTCCAGCTCCCGGGCGCGGATTATCAGCCGGCAGACACTTTCCAGTGGGACGTTCAATTCCATGTCAGCCTCCTTCCGCCAGCTTTTCGGCAGTGGGGCGGCCCGCGGCGGTGCCGCCCCGAAATCGAAACGGGAACGAGGGGAAGGCCCGCCGGTTCCCGCCTCAGGCCGCCAATGTCTTCAGCTGGACGCCGGCATCGGCGAGCTGGTCCAGCGGCGGGGCGATTCCGCCGGCCACCAGCGCGCGACCCTGCACATAATCCTTGGTCGCGTTGACGCAGTCGAGCGCGATCACCCTGCCGTCCTTCAGATAGACGATGGAGAAGCTGCGCTCCGCCGGGTCGCCGCGCATCACGATCCGGTCGTGCCCGATGGAAAGACCAACCGTCTGCAGGCGCAGGTCATATTGGTTGGACCAGAACCACGGCACCGCCGAATAGACATCGTCGCCGCCCATGATCGCCTTGGCGACGATGGTGGCCTGGTCGTTGGCGTTCTGTACCGATTCCAGCCGGATGCGGGCGCCGCCGGCAAAGCCGTTTTCATGCGCGGCGCAATCGCCGATCGCGAAGATGTCGGGCAGGCTGGTGCGGCATTGGCCGTCCACGTCCACCCCGTTGCCCCCGGCGGCGCCGGCCGCGATCAGCGGCTCGATCGCCGGGATAATGCCGATGCCAACGATCACCATCTCGGCCGGCAGCTCGGTGCCGTCGGCCAGGCGCACACCCACAGCGCGGCCGTCCTTCTCGACGATGCAGTCGACCGCCACGTTCAGCCGCACGTCCACGCCGTGCGCGCGGTGCTCCGCCTCGTAGAATCGCGACAGCGGCTCGCCCGCCACGCGCGCCAGCACGCGGTCCAGCGCCTCCAGCACCGTCACCTGCTTGCCCAGCTTGGACAGCACGGCCGCGGCCTCCAGCCCGATATAGCCGCCGCCGATCACCACCACCCGATTCGTGGTCGCCATCTCGCCCATCATGGTGTCGACATCGGCGCGGGTGCGCACGGCGTGCACGCCCTTCACGTCATGGCCGGTGCAGGTCAGCCGCCGCGGCGAGCCGCCCGTCGCCCAGATCAGCTTGCCGTAGCCAAGGCCGCTGCCGTCAGCCAGCGTTACACTATGCGCCGCCGGATCGACCGATACGACCCGCCGGCCCAGCAGCAGATCGACGTTACGCTCTTCCCAGAATGCGGCCGGGCGGATCAGGATTCGCTCGAACGTCTTCTCGCCCGAAAAATAATCCTTGGAGAGGGGCGGGCGCTCATAAGGCAGCTCCGGTTCGTCGCCCAGCAGGGCGATCGTGCCTTCGAACTTCTGCTGCCGCAGCGTCAGCGCGGCCTGCGCGCCGCCATGGCCGGCACCCACGATCAGAACGTCATAATGGTCCACGCTTCTGTTTCCCCTCGCATCCGATTCCCGGAAATGCCTGTATCGCGCGAAGTTGCGCGACGCCAGTTGACCGGTGCCGCGAGCCTGCCTATAGGCCCGCCCACGCCCGGCGACGAAGCGTTCGCCGGCGGCCCGATTGGGGCGGAGTAGCTCAGCTGGTTAGAGCAGCGGAATCATAATCCGCGTGTCGGGGGTTCAAGTCCCTCCTCCGCTACCACTTTGGCAGCCCCCAGCGGGTTGCCTCCCTTCCACGGTGAAATGATCCAGCCATGTCGCCACTTCGGCGCACATGCGTCCGTCTTCGTCGCGGGATAGGGTGACAGACGCCACGACTTCCCGGACAAGGTGATGCAGGTCGCCCCTGTCGTGCAGGTTGTG
Organism: Edaphosphingomonas fennica; assembly: GCF_003034225.1. GTDB lineage: Bacteria > Pseudomonadota > Alphaproteobacteria > Sphingomonadales > Sphingomonadaceae > Sphingomonas_E > Sphingomonas_E fennica. The sequence goes on along the minus strand of NZ_PHHF01000032.1, from coordinate 4,016 downwards.
CAGGGTCAGTTCCCGCTTAGCCTTGGCCGAATGCAGGTAGTCTCGCGACGTGGTGAGGCTTTTTGCGAACGCAGCCACGGCAGTCGGATGGATCGCGATGTTGGACGCGGGAGGCTCCCTGTCCAATTCGGCTTTCAGGCGATCGCGTTCCGCGCCCAGTTCCTTGCTGGCGGTATCCAGGGCCTGCTCGTCGCCAAGCCCTTTAATCATCATGGTGGTGATACGCTCCAATTCCTTGCCAATGGCCTTCATGCGGGTTTCGGCCTTGGTGCGGCGGGCAATGTCCTTCGCGGCTTCCTTGTGCCGCCCCTCCAGCCACGCCTTTGCATAGCGGTTGACCTGTTCGGCGGTGGCAAGCTCATCGGCCAACGTGTCGATAACAAGGGTCTCCACGTCGCCAAGGTAGAAGGTCTGCGGGTTCGGACAGGTTCCTGAGTTTGTGTGCGCCGAACAGCGAAGGCGGGGCCGCCCACTTTTGTCCACGCCAGCAACGGACATGCCGGAACCACAAGCGGCACACTTCAGCAGGCCAGACAGCAGGCGCACAGGACGACGCTGTCTGACGGGCGCGCCCGGATTGGATCGGGCTGCTAGCTGGGCCTGAACGGCGTCGAACAGGTCGGGAGGCACGATCTCCAGTTCGGGGGCGTTGGCCGAAAGCCATTCGCTCTTGGGATTGGGCCGAGAGATGCGCTTGCCGGTGTCGGGGTCCTTCACCATGCGAACCTTGTTCCAGACAATCACGCCCTTGTAGATCGGATTGCGAAGCATCCCGGTTCCGCGTTCAGCGAAGCCATAAAGCGCGGACGGTGCCCAGAGCTTACCGCGTGGTGCGTCGATACCTTCGGCATTCAAGTCCCGGCAGATCGCCTTCGGGGACTTGCCGTCATGATACGCTTGAAAGATGCGACGGACGATTTCTGCTTGCTCTGGCACGATCATGGGAGCGCCTCGGTTAGCGGGGTTCGGGGTGTAACCGTAGGCACGGCCGCCAGCCGTCTTGCCTTCACCTATCAGCCCTTTCATGCCGCGCCGGACTTTGAGGATATTGTCCTCGCGATACATTTCGGCGACGATTGCCTTCATGCCCACAGTCATGGTGTTGGCCTCACCGCCATGGACTTCCAGCAGTTTGACGCCGTGATGCTTCAGGCGTTTATAGACATGCGCCGTATCTTCCTGATCGCGGGAAAGCCTGTCTTGATGCTCGACAATGACGGCATCGCACTGGCCGGAATAGGCAGCGGCCAGCAGGTCTTGCAGCCCCTCCCGACCCATGATGGACGCGCCGGATTTCGCGGCGTCGTGATACTCGCCCACGACTTTGAAGCCTTCGCGCTTGGCAAAGGCGCGGCAATCCGCAAGTTGGTCCGCAATCGACTTTTCGGTTTGCAGGTCCGTTGAATATCTGGCGTAGATGACGGCCCGGCGGAGGTCAGGCATCACGCGGCCTCCTTCGCGGTTTCATCAACGATGTTGGCCTCATCGAAACCGTTGATCTCAAGTGCGTGCTTTGCCTCTCGCAGTGCTGTGTCTTTCGTGCGGTAAGGCCCGAACGTTGCGCTGCCAGACAGTGATACGATTACGAAGCGGGAACCCATCCGGCGAACAGCGAAACTATCTAGTGGGTTCGTTTCGAACATCGTCGAGAGCATCCGGTTCACCGTCTCGTTCAGGCTTCGACCTGTCAGGTAAGCATGGGCATCAAGCCAATCCCTTATTTCACTGGGAAGGCGGACGCTAAGTTGGCTGGTGGTCATGTGCTTATCCTCTAATGATGGGGGGGGGCAGCACAGTCGCCGCCCCTGTAGCGATGGTCAGGCGGCTTCGATGATGGCGGGGTGAAGCACGCGCACGACTTGCCCCCGCTGCACATATTCGACGGCCTTGCCCGTGCAATCTGCTTCGCTTTGGAATTGGGACATTTCATATGCCCAGCCCCAAAGGACTGACAATCTCGGCGCAGTTCGCGGGTGACTGTCGTTGTCCAACAGCCAAGCAAATTGCTTAAGGCGTTCGATGCTCGCGGGTTCAGCGTCTGCGTCCAGCAGTGCCTTGATCGCTTCATTGTCGGGTTGAAACATCATATACTCTTCCTTGCCTCACGGTATGCCCACGGTGGGCATTTCGTGGTGTGAGTTACAATCAAGTTGAAGTCAACCCCACGGTGAGGCATTGTGTGCCCATGGCTAGAGATGAACCCCTGCTCCGCATTCGTGTCCCCGATGAATTGAAGGCCCGCCTTGAAAGGGCGAAGGACGACAACCGGCGAAGCCTCAACGCTGAAATCAGGATGCGGCTGGAGTGGAGCTTCGATGCAGGGTTTGACGGGGGGGCAATCACCCCCGTCATAGATCAAGCCAGCGAGCTAGAGGCGTTGCGGGCACAGGTTCGGGCACTGGAAAGCAAGCTAAATGCAATCCCCGCCGATCAGCTACAGGATTTCACGGAACTGATGCAGGGGCTGAAGCGGGGGGAAGTCGTCGTTCTCGCCAATAAGGAATAGCAGGTTGGGCGACCGTGCCGCCGGTGGTGAAAAACGTGGAGAGAAGTGCAATTAATTGCAGACCAAAAGAAGCGCGGTTTCAGATATTTGTGAGCCGTGATAATAGGGTGTTATCAGGGGTTAGGCAGGTAAATAGGCGTCGAGTTGTAGTCAGATGCATAGGCACCCGCCGCCATACGCATCGACCACCAGTTTCGCTTTTCCCCTCGCGTCCCTGAGGGCCTTTGTGCAAAGAACTACCATATGCCGAGGATCAAGCCTTCCATATTGAAATGGGCGCGTGAGAGCGCGGGGCTGTCGCTTGAGGAAGCGGCTCCCAAGGTCGGCATCAACGACGCACGTGGTCAGTCGGGAGCGGAACGTCTGCTCGCACTAGAAACTGCCGAAGGTGATGTGTCACGACCGGTCTTGCTAAAAATGGCCAAGGTTTACCGGCGTCCGCTCGTTTCGTTCTACATGAGCGAACCGCCTGCGCGAGGCGATCGCGGTGAAGACTTTCGGACCTTGCCTGATCGACACACCGAGGGCGAACCTCTCATCGACGCCTTGGTTCGCGACATCCGTTCTCGGCAAGCAGTAGTCCGAGCGGTACTTCTCGACGAAGAGGAGGCAACGCAACTTCCCTTCATAGGTTCGATGTCGCGAGAGAATGGTGTCGGCCCCGTGTTGGCATCTATTCGACAGGTGCTCAATCTCGATCTTGCCGAGTTTCGTGCCCAAGGTTCAGCCGAAGCTGGTTTCGCCCTACTGCGCAGCCGTGCCGAAGCTGCGGGGATATACGTATTATTGATCGGCAATCTGGGCAGTCACCACAGCGCAATCGATGTTGATGCATTTCGCGGCTTTGCACTCGCTGACCCCATCGCACCTTTCGTCGTAATCAACGACCGGGATGCCAAAACAGCATGGTCGTTCACACTGCTACATGAGGTGGCCCATCTATGGATTGGAGCCACGGGCGTAAGTGGCGGGCATTTCGAGGGTTCAACCGAACAATTTTGTAATGATGTTGCGAGTAGTTTCTTGCTGCCATCTCGCGAACTTGCTCAATTGGCTGTTACAAGGTCGACCTCACAAGGTGACGCAAGTCAGCTCATTACTGCATTCGCCGCTGAACGGCTGATCAGCCGGTCGCTGGTAGCCTACCGGCTTTTCCGGGGCGACCGCATCAGTGAAAATATGTGGAAGGGTCTTGCCGCTACCTTCAGGACCGAGTGGCTTCAGAACCGTGCCGCCCAGCGTGAGCGCGCACGCGGCCAAGACGGCGGACCGAATTACTACATTGTCCGGCGACACCGTCTCGGGGCGGCGCTGCTGAACTTCGTTGCCCGTAACATGAGCGAAGGGGTGCTGACCCCTACTCGTGCCAGCAAGTTGCTAGGCGTTAAACCACGAAGCGTTCATCCGCTGTTGAGCGGTGCCGCCTTGCCCCTAGGGTCGGGACCCATAAACAGGATTCCCTTGGCGTCGGGAATGTGATTCATATGTGGACGCCCCCTTGGCAAGGGCA
>NZ_PHHF01000027.1 GCF_003034225.1 Edaphosphingomonas fennica | reverse complement strand
AGAATTCACCAACCGGCGCGGCCACCTATCGGCCATCAAAATTGACGCCGACCGGACTCCGTAATCGTCGCGCTACAGCCGAGCGCGTTCACGGTGCGATATTCCAGGAAGCCGTGGATCATGTAGATCGAATAGGAAAGTGTGCCCATCAGCAGGAAGGGCGGCTTCAGCAGCAGCTTCGCCACCGCGCCCCGCTGGAGCGAGAAGAGCAGGACCACCCCGAAGAAGATGGGCGGCACGATCAGCGACAGGGGCTTGGAGCCCGAAATGCTGACGATCTGCACCGTGATGACGATGGCGGCGATTTCCAGCAGGGTGGCGAGTGCGGCGGGAAGCTCCTTGCGGGCGGCGATCCATTTATGCGCCTGGAAGGCCACCACGCCCAGCGAGAAGCCGAACAGGCAGCGCGCCAGCGCGCCATCGTGGAACACGTTCAGATAGCGATCGGTGAGGTTGAACAGATAGATGCCGCACAGCGCCGCGAGCACGAGGCAGAGCGGGATCAGGATCGGCCGCGCCCAGCGGAACACGAAGGCGAAGATCAGATAGGTCCACATCTCCACGGCGATGCTCCAGGAGGGGCCGTTCCAGCCCGTGCCGTCCGGCCCGATGAAGGTCTGCACCAGGAACAGGCTGGCGAGCAGCGATGGGATGTCGTTGGGCGCCTGGAACGGCTGCCGGTCCGCCTGGCCCAGCACACCGGTGGCGAAGACGATTTCGAATGCCAGGAACACCATCAGCACGAAGAAGTGGAGCGGATAGATCCGCCCCATGCGCAGCCCCATGAACTTGCCTATGGAAAAGCCGTTGGTGATCCGGTCGCCATAGCTGGCCGAAATGACGAAGCCGCTCAACACGAAGAAGAAATCGACGAAGAGCGAGCCGTTCTTCACCAGCGCCGAATTGCTGATGATGCCGGGCGTGTGGAAATGCAGGAGAACGATCATGCTCGCGCAGATGCCGCGCAGGCTATCGAGCGCAAGGAAGCGCGATATGGCTGTTCCGCTCGCATTCGCCATCGACATACCCCCGTCCATCCCGCGATCGGCCCGGTGGTGGGGGCGATCACATGGCGCAACTCGGCGGGCGTGCATCGGTTCCTGTGGAAATATGACGTGAAGAATGGATGCGCGCAGCCGGGTAACGATCCTCCGCTAAAATTCGCGGGATCCTGTTAGCACCAAAGCCGGCGGCGGAAAATCCCGCCAGGGATCGGCCAGGGATCGGCCAGGGATGGGGGGCGTGGGCGGCCGTCGGCCCGCGTATCGGGCCCGTGCCCTCCCGCGTCACGATGGCGCGGGAGGGCACGGGCATCAGGCGAGCGCGGCGTCGGCGCCCATCAGCTTGGGGAAGAAGCCTTCATGCGCCTTGCGCAGGTCGGCGAGCTGGATGTTGATGCCGTCGCCCGCCTTCACGCTGTGGCCGCCGACGGCGCCGATCCGCACGGCGCCCGGCACGTCCACGCCCGGCGCTGCCGTCACGACATAGCGGCCCTGATCCTCGCCGAAGGCCTCCGCCGCCGAGGCGATCGGATCGAGGCTGGCGCCGATGCCGCCCGCCAGCGCCATTTCGGCCACCGCGACCAGCAGGCCACCATCCGAAAGATCATGGACGGCGCTCACCGTGCCGTTGGCGATCAGCTTGCGGACGAGATCGCCGGACGCCTTTTCCTTGACGAGATCGACGGTGGGCGCGGGCCCGGCCTCGCGGCCATGGATCTCGCGCAGCCAGACGGACTGGCCGAGATGGCTGCCCTTGCCGCCGATTAGCCAGATGCCGTCGCCCTCGTTCTTGAAGGCGACGGTGGCGGATTTCGACCAGTCGGACAGCAGGCCGATGCCGCCGATCGCGGGCGTCGGCAGGATGGCGGAGCCGCCCCCGGTCGCCTTGCTCTCATTGTAGAGCGAGACGTTGCCCGACACGATCGGGAAGGCGAGCTCGCGGCAGGCCTCGCCCATGCCGTCCAGGCAGCCCACGAACTGCGCCATGATTTCCGGGCGCTGCGGATTGGCGAAATTCAGGCAGTTGGTGACGGCTAGCGGCAGCGAGCCCACCGCGGAGAGGTTGCGATAGCATTCGGCGATCGCCTGCTTGCCGCCTTCATAGGGGTCCGCATAGCAGTAACGCGGCGTGCAGTCGGTGGAGATGGCGATGCCCTTCTCCGTGTCGTGCACGCGGACGACGGCGGAATCGCCGCCGGGGCGCTGCACCGTGTCGGCGCCGACCATGTGGTCATATTGCTCCCAGATCCAGCGGCGCGAGGCGAGATCGGGCGATGCCATCAGCGTGACGAGATCGGCGCCCAGATCGGCCGATTCGGGCACATCGCCAAGCGGCTCCACCTTCGCCCAGGCGGCATAGTCCTCGCGGCTGAGCGACGGGCGGTCGTAGAGCGGGGCCTCGTCCGCCAGCGGGGCGAGCGGGATGTCGCACACCGTCTCGCCATTGTGGACGAGGATCATGCGGCCGGTGTCGGTGACTTCGCCGATCACCGCGAAATCCAGTTCCCACTTGCGGAAGATCGCCTCGGCGAAGGCTTCCTTGCCGGGCTTCAGCACCATGAGCATCCGCTCCTGGCTTTCCGACAGCATCATCTCGTAAGCGGTCATGCCCTCTTCGCGCTGGGGCACCTTGTTCATGTCGAGCAGCAGGCCGACCCCGCCCTTGGAGGCCATCTCCACCGAGGAGGAGGTGAGGCCGGCAGCCCCCATGTCCTGGATGGCGACGATCGCGTCCGAGGCCATCAGTTCCAGGCAGGCTTCGATCAGCAGCTTTTCGGTGAAGGGGTCGCCGACCTGTACGGTCGGGCGCTTCTCCTCCGAATCCTCGCCGAAATCGGCCGAGGCCATGGTGGCGCCGTGGATGCCGTCGCGCCCGGTCTTGGACCCGACATAGACGATCGGATTGCCGACGCCCGACGCCGCCGAATAGAAGATCTTGTCGGTCTCGGCGACGCCCACCGTCATCGCATTGACCAGGATGTTGCCGTCATAGGCGCGGTGGAAATTCACCTCGCCACCCACCGTCGGCACGCCCACGCAATTGCCGTAGCCGCCGATGCCGTGGACGACGCCCGCGATCAGGTGGCGCATCTTGGGATGGTCCGGCCGGCCGAAGCGCAGCGCGTTCATGTTGGCGACCGGCCGCGCGCCCATGGTGAACACGTCGCGCAGGATGCCGCCCACGCCGGTGGCCGCGCCCTGATAGGGCTCGATATAGGATGGGTGGTTGTGGCTCTCCATCTTGAAGATGGCGGCCTGGCCGTCGCCGATATCGACGACGCCGGCATTCTCGCCGGGGCCGCAGATCACCCAGGGCGCCTTGGTCGGCAGCTTCTTCAGGTGGATGCGCGAGGACTTGTAGGAGCAGTGCTCCGACCACATCACCGAGAAGATGCCGAGCTCCGTCAGATTGGGCTCGCGGCCGAGGGCGGCGAGGACGCGCTCATATTCTTCGGGGGAGAGGCCGTGCTCGGCGACGATCTGGGGAGTGATCTCGGTCATGCGCGCGCCCTCTAGAGCATATTGGCCGCCGTTTGAACCACCCGTCGCTTTTATCCGTTCCCTCCGTGGATTCGGATTCGACTTGGGCCGCGAATCGTGCCTATGTTCCTATTATGTTCTGAAAATGGGAGGTTGCCATGGTCGATCCGATTCCCGCAGGCTACCACAGCGTCACACCTTATCTGGTCGTCGATGACGGGGCGGCTGCCATAGAATTCTACAAGCAGGCTTTCGGCGCGGAGGAAGTGCTGCGCATGCCGATGGGCGATCGCATCGGCCATGCCGAAATCAAGATCGGCGATTCGCATGTCATGTTGGCCGACGAATGGCCGGACATGGACCATCTCGGCCCCAGGTCGCGAGGCGGCACGACCGTGAGCCTGCTGATCTACTTGCCCGATGTGGATGCGGCCTTCGCCAGGGCGATCGAGGCCGGCGGCAGGGAGGATCGCGCCGTGGCCGATCAATTCTATGGCGATCGCGCGGGCACGTTGACCGATCCGTTCGGGCATCAGTGGACGCTCGCCACCCATGTCGAGGATGTCTCGATCGAGGAATGCCGCCGCCGCCTGGACGAGATGACGGCCAAGGCCTGATCGGCGGCCGCCGAATCCTCACGAAAAAGGCCGGCGGATCGCTCCGCCGGCCTTTTCGGATGGCCCGTCCGGCGGGCCTGATGGAAGGAGGCGCGCCCGCGCGGGCGCGGATCGGGTTCAGGCCTTGCAGCTCTGGCTGGCCTTGCCCGGCCGCTCGAGCGTGACGCTGGTGCCGTCGCCGGTGAGCTTATAGCCTTCGGCGACGAAGGGCTCGCCCTTGGCGGGCGCGGTCAGGCGCGTGGCGGGGCCGGTCTTCTCCGCGCGGATATCGGCGCTGGTGCCGTCCGCGAAGAAATCGACATAAGCGAGGCTGTTGTCCTTGCAGCGATAGGTGCGGCTGGCGCTGAGCGCCGGCGGCAGCGTCACGGGCGGGGCCTCGGCCAGGTTGGCGGCATCCGGATCGGCCGGGCCGGCGTTGACCGTCTCCGGTTCCGTATTGCAGGCCGCAAGGGAGAGGAGGGCCGCGAGGGACGCGGCCGCGAGCGTCAGGGGGGCTTTTTGCATAGCGGGATGATTTTGACGCGCTGCAACCGCGCGTCAAGCCTGAGATTTATTACATCTGCAGCTTATCAGCAGAATCCTTCATCGCAAGGGGCCGATCCGGTCCTGTTTTAAGGTTCGGCGCAACATCTTGGTAGAGCGTCGGAAAATCTCGAATCCCGCGGTCCTGGCCCATTGCCGCGGTGATGGCGCCGCCGGTCCGGGGCGGAAGGCGGTGCTTCCGATACGACGAGCCGTTCCGCATCGCCGCAACGATATGCCTCATAATGGGACTGACGGTGCGGCCCGCCGCCGGATGGGATTCGCGGATGCCGCCCGAAGCTTCGCTGTATCCCGGACAAACAGAAGCCCGCTTGCCGGCCGCGCGAAGGCTCGGCTATCTGCCGGTCATGGCCATAGCCCCCACCGCGCCGAACACCCTCGCGCTGATCGGCAATACCCCGCTCGTCCGCCTGAACGGCCCCAGCGCCGCCACCGGCTGCGACATCCTTGCCAAATGCGAATTCATGAACCCCGGCGGATCGGTGAAGGATCGCGCCGCGCTGTTCATCGTCCAGGATGCCGAGGAGCAGGGGCTGCTGAAGCCCGGCGGCGTGATCGTGGAAGGGACGGCGGGCAATACCGGCATCGGCCTGGCGCTGGTCGGCAATGCCAAGGGCTATCGCACGATCATCGTGATGCCGGAGACCCAGAGCCAGGAGAAGAAGGACACGCTGCGCGCGCTGGGGGCCGAGCTGGTGCTGGTGCCGGCCGCGCCTTATTCCAGCTCCGCCCATTTCGTCCACACCTCGCGCCGGATCGCCGAGGAGACGGAGAATGCGGTCTGGGCCAACCAGTTCGACAATATCGCCAACCGTATGGCGCATATCCGCACCACCGCCGCCGAGATCTGGGAGCAGACGGGCGGCCGGGTCCACGGCTTCACCTGCGCGGTGGGCACCGGCGGCACGCTGGCCGGCGTGGGCATGGGGCTGAAGGCGTTCGACGAGGATGTCGTGATCGCACTCAGCGATCCGCACGGCGCCGCGCTCTACAGCTATTATGAGACGGGCGAGCTGAAGGCGGAGGGATCGTCCGTCGCCGAGGGCATCGGCCAGGGGCGGATCACCGCCAATCTCGAAGGCGCGCCGGTGGATACGCAGTTCCGCATTTCCGACGAGGAAGGGCTGGAGCAGGTACATCGCCTGCTGATGGACGAAGGGCTTTGCGTGGGCCTTTCATCCGGCATTAATGTGGCCGGTGCCATCGCCCTGGCCGAGCAGATGGGGCCTGGGCACACCATCGTCACCATCCTGTGCGATTCGGGATTCCGTTATCTTTCGACGCTCTTCAACCAGGATTGGCTGGCGGCGAAGGGCTTGACGGTGCCGCCGTGGCTGGTGCGATAAGCTGTTCGACAAGCGCGACGGGCTGGGTTAGGCTTTACACAAAGTGGAATTGCGTTCGCCTCGGTTCCGTTTGTGGAAGGGAATGAATGCAGCGGGTTCGCATCGGTTTGACCGGGCTTGCCGGCGTCTTCGTGCTCGTATTGTTCGCCGCGGCCTTCTTCGGGGTGGTCAGCGACGAGCCGACGGTCTCGACGGACGCGACGGGCAATGTGGTGATTGAAGAGACTGCCAACACGGCCGCCCCGGTGGGGCCGCCCAAGGAGCCGCTGGCCGAACTCGGCGTGGCCCCCGGCGCCGCGCCGGAAGCCGGCGAGGGCAATGTGACGCCTTCGGATGGTGCGGCGCATCCCTGATCGCGCCTGACATGGCGGCGGGGCCTGGCGGGGCCGTGCCGGCCCGCATCTCCGGACGCTGGCCCGCCGTCGCCGGCTGGGCCGGTGCCTATGCTTTCGCGGAAACGCTGGCCGGCCTGCTTTCGATCGCGATCGCGGGCCATGACCGTGCCGACTGGACCCCCTTTCTGGCGTGCCGGCCCTGGCTCCTTGCCGTGGCCGCGCTCCTGCTTGCCGCCCGGCCGTGGCGCTTCCGGCTTGCGGCGATGGCGCTGGGCCTGGCCGGCGCGACGTTGGGCGGGGCGCTTTGGCTGGCCGCCAAGGGGGCCGGTGACGCGATCGCGGCGCTGCGCATATTCGGCGCGAGTATCCTGCTGCTGGCCGCCGTCGAGCTGGTCCTGCGCCTGGCCCGCTGGGCCGGCGGCCGGCGTTGGCGCCTGCTCGCCGCCGCATTGCTCTTGGGGCTGGCGCTGCTGCCCGGTGCCGTCGCGGCCTATGAGCGGGTGGCGCTCGGCCCCCTCGATCCGCCGCCGCCCGCCCGCCGGCCGCCGTTGCATCTGTTGAGCGGCCTGCCGCTTATCTGGTCGGAAGGCGGCGTGGCCGAAACGCTCGGGCGGTCGCGTCCGCTCGCGGCCATGCTCCTCCTGCGCTCCCGTCACGATGTCCTTCCTCTCGCGGCGGCGCGGCCGCGATCGCTTGCCGGTCCCGGCCCCTTGCTGGCCGTGCAGCCGCGCATCGACGCGGAAGGATTGGTGGCGTTGGACGATTGGGTGTGGCGCGGGGGGCGGATGCTGCTGCTTGCCGATCCCGACGTGCGCTGGCCCACGCGGCTTCCCCCCGGCGATCCCGCGCGGCCGCCGGGCGTGGCGCCGTTGCTGCCGCTGCTCGCGCATTGGGGCCTCGCCCTGTCGCCGGCCGGCGGCGATCCCCTGATGCTGCGTGATGTGGAATGGGCGGGCGCGGTGTGGCGCGTGCGCCCCGGCGCCCCCGGCCGCCTCGCCTCGACGGATGGCGCCTGCGCGATCCTCGCCGGCGGCCTCGCCGCCGATTGCCGGATCGGGCAGGGGAGGGCGGTGATCCTCGCCGATGCCGATCTGCTGGACGATGATCTGTGGGTGGGAATGGGATCGCATGGCACCGGCCGCTTCCGCCGCACCGCCGACAACGGCCCGCTGATCGCCGCGATCCTTGCCGATCTGGGGGACGGCCAGCCGGTTGAACCCAGCGATTCCGTGGTCTGGATCGAGTCGCCCCTGCGCCCCGACCGGCATTGGCTGCTGGCGCTGCTGCCCTCCCTGCTGCTGCTTGCCGCTGGCCTCGTGATGGGCCGGCGTGGCATTCATGCAGCGGTTGTCACGAAATCCTCACAAACTTATCCACAGGCCATGCACAGGTACAAAGAAAGAACAGTGGCGGATTTCCGTCATCGGAGGGAATAAGGCCCCCGATATCACCCATCAGAATCCACAGGATTCCCATCCAGTGGTATTGAAAACCATATGATCCCCTGATACGCCCAGAGCACTCCGGGGCGCGGGGGAGATTCCGTCTTATTCGCGACCAGCGCCCGCCGGAGGAGACGACGGCGTGTGCGGGGAATGGTCCCTGGCTCCGTCGCAGTGGGGTCTTGGGACGTGGAAATCAGGGACTTTTTCCACGGTAGTGCATTGAACGCGGTCGATGCGAAGGGCCGCGTGTCGCTCCCTGCCCCCTTCCGCACCGTCATCGATCGCCGCACGCATCGCGCCCTGATGCCCGGCGAATTCCCGTCGCCCGAAAAGTTCATCCTGCTCGGCGAGCATGAGCGCCTGCCCTGCCTCCAGGCGTTCGACCCCGCTTATTCGCCGGAGCTGCACAGCTTCGTGGGCGAGCGCGTCGATGCGCGCGGCGACGGCATGGACCGGATGTCGGCCATGGATTTCGAGCAGATGGACGTGTTCGGCGCCTATCTGCAGGCCAATTACGACGATGCCGGCCGCATGGTGCTTTCGCCGATGTTCCGCGCGATCGCGGAGATAGAGGGGCTGGCCTTCTTCCTGGGGGCCGGCGCCACCTTCCAGATCTGGAACCCGCACAAGTTCCTGGAGCATTGCCAGGACAAGCCGCGCGTCGTGCGCGCGCTGGAATTTATGCTGAAGGAAAGGGGCGCGAAGGCATGACCCAGTCCGCCCCCGATCCGCGCCACGATCCCGTCCTGATCGCCGAAGTCGTCGCCGGCCTCGCCCCCGCCCCGGGCGAGGTGATGGTGGACGGCACCTTCGGCGCGGGCGGCTACAGCCGCGCCCTGCTTGCCGCGGGCGCGGACGTCTACGCCTTCGATCGCGATCCGGATGCGATTGCCGAAGGCGCGCCGCTGGTCGCCGCCAATGACGGCCGGCTGCACCTGATCGCCGAGCGCTTCTCCCGCATGGAAGAAGCCTTGGCGGAGCGCGGGGTCGGCCCGGTCGACGGCGTGACGCTCGATATCGGCGTCTCGTCCATGCAACTCGACCGGGCCGAACGCGGCTTTTCCTTTCAGGCGGATGGCCCGCTCGACATGCGGATGGAGCAGGACGGGCAGAGCGCGGCCGATTTCGTGAACCATGCGGACGAGGCGGAGATCGCCGACGTGCTGCACCATCTGGGCGAGGAGCCGCGCGCACGGCGCGTCGCCCGCGCGATCGTGGCGGCGCGGCCGATCACCCGCACGGCCGATCTGGCCGAGGTGGTGCGCCGCGCGCTGGGTCACAAGCCGCATGAGAAGAAGGACCCGGCGACCCGGACCTTCCAGGCGATCCGCATCCACGTCAATCGCGAGCTGGAGGAGCTGGAGCAGGGGCTGGCGGCGGCCGAGCGCGTGCTCGCCCCCGGCGGCCGGCTGGCGATCGTGTCCTTCCATTCGCTGGAGGACCGGATCGTCAAGCGCTTCCTGCGCGAACGTTCCGGCGCGATGCCCACGGGTTCGCGCCACCGCCCCGATGCGGGCGCCGCCGGGCCTTCGCCGAGTTTCGAGGCCGTCGCCAAGCCGGTGCGGGCCGGCGAGGCGGAGCTTGCCCGCAATCCCCGCGCCCGTTCCGCCACGCTGCGCGTCGCCCGTCGCACCGCCGCCGCCGCCTGGCCTGTATCGTATAAAGGAGTTCCGTCATGATCGCCGCCGCGCGCTTTCGTTCCGTCCTGTGGGTCGCCGCAGCGTCGACGGCCGGGCTGGCATGCTACATGGTGACGCAGGGCGTCGCCGCCGAACGGGCCGAGCTTGCCCGCACGGAACGGGCGATCCTGGCCAACCGCGTTGCCATCCGCGATCTGGAGACGGAATTGGGCACGCGCGGCAGCCTTGCCCAGATGGAACGGTGGAACGCGCAGGCGCTGGCCCTGAAGGCGCCCGAGGCGCGGCAGTTCATCGGCGGGGAGGTGCAGCTCGCCAGCCTGGGCATGCCGGCCAAGCCCGCCATGGAGGCGAAGCTGGTGCAGGTGGCGGCGGCGAAGCCGGTCGCTCCGGTGGCGCCTTCCGCCCCGGCCGAGCCTGATGCCGTCGGCACCGAGGAGCCGATGCTGCGCCACGCCACCTACATGAAGCCGGCGCCGGATCGCGTCGCCGGGCTCGAACGCAAGATTTCCGCGCGCGGGGATCTGCTGGGCGCGGACGCGCTGGCCGAGATCGGCCGCATTGCCCGCACCGAGCGGGCGCCGGGCGCCCAGTGACGGCGGTCGCCGCCCCTCCTCACAGAATCCGCATCGCCGATCAGCGCGAAATGGGTGTCGCCGTCACCCATTTCCGCCTGATGGTGGTGCTGCTGGCGTTCGCCTTCGTCACATTGCTGATCGTGCTGAAGCTGATCTGGATGGCGGTTTCGTCCGAACCTGCCGGGCGGGGCGGCGGCGGTGCCGGGCTGATCCCCGATCGGGGGGACATCATCGATCGCAACGGCATGCAGCTTGCGCGCACGTTCAACGCCTGGTCGATCGCCGTGCACCCGGACAAGATATTGGGGGATCGCCGCGCGATCGCCGTGCAGCTTGCAGAACTGATGCCCGAACGGACGGCCGCGCAATATCTGGCGATCCTGAATTCGGGCAAGTCCTTCGTCTATCTGCGCCGCCGCGCGCTGCCGGAACTGGTGCGCGCGGTGAACGCGATCGGCGAGCCAGGCATCGCGCTGGGGCGGGAGCCGGAACGGCTTTATCCGCAGGGCGCGCTGGCGGCCCATGTCGTCGGCTACACCAATCTCGACGGGGCGGGCGCGGCCGGGCTGGAACGCGAATATAATGCGCGGCTGACCGGCGAGACGACGCGGATGGCGCCGCTCCAGCTTTCGATCGACGCCCGCGTGCAGCAGGCGCTGGAATCGCAGCTTGGCGAGGCGATGGCCCATTTCAGCGCGATCGGCGCTGCCGGCATCGTGATGGACGTGCGGACCAGCGAGGTGCTGGCGCTCACGTCACTGCCCGAAATCAATCCCAATGCGCCGGGCAAGGCATCGCCGGAGGCCGGTTTCAACCGCGCGACGCTGGGCGTCTATGAGCTTGGATCGACCTTCAAGCCCTTCACCGTCGCCATGGCGATGGACAGCGGCATCATCACCAGCTTCGGCCAGATGTATGATTGCCCGCGCGCGCTGAAGGCGGGCCGCTTCACCATCACCGATACCCATCCCTTCGGCCGCCGCTGCAGCGTGGCGGAGATCATGAAGGAATCCTCCAACATCGGCACCGCGCAGATCGCCATGGAGGTGGGCGCCGAACGGCAGCGCGCCTTCCTGAAGCGCATGGGCTTCCTGGAGCCGGTCTCGATCGAGCTTGGCGAGCGCGGCCGCACGCTGACGCCGGGCGCCAACTGGGGTGAGATCGCGACGATGACGGTGGGCTACGGCCACGGCATCGCGGTGACGCCGCTGCACCTCGCTACCGGCTATGCCACCCTGTTCAACGGCGGCATCTGGCGTCCGGCGACGCTGATCAAGACGGGGCCGCACCATCCCGTCCCGGCCGGCCGGCGCGTGTTCACCGAGGAGACGTCGGACAGGATGCGCGCGCTGCTGCGCCTCGTCGTCACCAACGGCACCGGCAAGAACGCCAACGCGCCGGGCTATCGCGTCGGCGGCAAGACCGGCACGGCGGAAAAGATCCAGGGCGGGCGCTACACCCACGGCGCGGTGGTGACCACCTTCGCCGGTGTTTTCCCGATGGACGACCCCCGCTATGTGGTCATCGCGATGCTCGACGAGCCGAAGGCGACCAAGGAAACCTACGGCTTTCACACCGCCGGCTGGAACGTGGCGCCGGTGGTGAAGCAGGTCGTCGCGCGAATCGGCCCGCTGCTGGGGGTTGCCCCGGACGAGGGCCGCGATGTGGATCTGACCGGCGTGCTTCAGTACGTCCGTCCTGAAAAAGGCAAGTGAGTATGCGGCTCGGCGCGTTGACCGGGGCAGATGAGGACCTGACGGTCACCGGCTTCGCGATCGATCATCGCAAGGTGGCCCCCGGCACGGTGTTCGGCGCCTTCACCGGCACGCGCTTCAATGGCGAGGATTTCATTCCGGCCGCGATCGCGGCCGGGGCCATAGCGGTGGTGGCGCGGCCGGAGGCGACGGTGGAGGGCGCCGTCCATATCGCCGATGCGGAGCCGCGCCGCGCCTTCGCCCGGCTTGCCGCCAAATTCTTCGCTCCCTTCCCGGAAACCGTGGTCGCGGTGACGGGCACCAACGGCAAGACCTCCACGGTGGAGCTGACCCGGCAATTGTGGCGGGCGGCGGGCCATCACGCCGCCTCGATCGGCACGCTGGGCGTCACCACTTCGGAGGATCAGGTTTCGACCGGCCTCACCACCCCCGATGTCGCGACCTTCCTCTCCAATGTCGCCGGCCTCCGCCGCGAGGGCGTGACCCATGTCGCCTTCGAGGCATCGAGCCACGGGCTCGCCCAGTTCCGCACCGAAGGGCTGCCGGTGCAGGCGGCCGCCTTCACCAACCTGAGCCGCGACCACCTCGATTATCATCACACCATGGAAGCCTATCTGGAGGCGAAGCTCCGCCTGTTCAGCGAGGTGGTGGACGCCAACGGCACGGCGGTGGTGTGGGCGGACGATCCCGCATCCGCCCGCGTGATCGAGATCGCGCGCGAGCGCGGCCTCAAGGTGATCGATGTCGGCCACAAGGGGGAGGTGATCCGGCTGGCGGAGCGCATTCCCACCCATCTCGGCCAGACGCTGGTGCTGGAGATCGAGGATCGCCGCCACAAGGTGAACCTGCCGCTGATCGGCGCCTATCAGGCGGCCAATGCGCTCACCGCGCTCGGCCTCGTGCTGGCGACCGGGGGCGAGCTTGAGCGGACGCTTGCCGATCTCGCCCGCGTCCAGCCGGTGCGCGGGCGGCTGGAGCGGGCGGTGATCGCCCGCAACGGCGCGCCCGTCTATGTCGATTACGCCCATACGCCCGATGGGCTGGAGGCCGCGATCCAGGCGCTGAAGCCGCATGCGAAAGGCCGCCTGATCACCGTGTTCGGCGCGGGCGGCGATCGCGATACCGGCAAGCGGCCGGAAATGGGCGCCATCGCCGTCCGCCTGTCCGATCATGTCATCGTGACGGACGACAATCCCCGCAGCGAGGACCCTGCCGCGATCCGTCGCGACGTGCTGGCCGGGGCGCCGGGCGCGATCGAGATCGGCGGCCGGCGCGAGGCGATCGCGGCGGCGATTGCGGAAGCGGGTGCCGACGATATCGTGCTGATCGCCGGCAAGGGGCATGAGCAGGGCCAGATCGTCGGCGATATGGTGCTGCCCTTCGACGACGTGACGGTCGCGCGGGAGTGCGCGGCATGAGCGGGAACGCGACCTTGCTCCTCCTCTCTTTCAAGGGAGGGGGCCGGGGAGCGGGCGAGTCCGGTGCATATCGGCGCGCGCTCACCCTTCTCGCAGCCGGCGCCACCCACCCCCAACTCCTCCCCCTGAAAGGGAGTGGGCTATGACGCCGCTCTGGACCGCCTTCGATATCGCCGCCGCCGTCGATGGCGAGGTGTTCGGCGATTTCGCCGCCAATGGCGTCGCCTTCGATTCCCGTGAGGTGGGGCCGGGCGACCTGTTCGTGGCGATGAAGGGCGAGACGACCGACGGCCACCGTTTCGTGAACGGCGCCTTCGCGGCCGGTGCCGCCGGTGCCCTCGTCAGCGATCCGGTGGATGGCCCGCACGTTCGCGTCGCGGATACGGTGGCCGCCTTGGACGCGCTCGGTCGCGCCGCCCGGGCGCGGACGGCGGCGAAGATCATCGGCGTCACCGGATCGGTTGGCAAGACGGGCACCAAGGAGGCGCTGTTCGCCGCGTTGGACCGCGCGGCGCCGGGCAGGGCCCACCGCTCGCTCAAAAGCTACAACAACCATGTCGGCGTGCCGCTCAGCCTCGCCCGCATGCCGGCCGCTACCCGCTTCGGCATCTTCGAGATGGGGATGAGCGCGGCCGGCGAACTGGCGGCGCTGACCCGGATCGTCCGCCCGCATGTCGCCATCGTCACCGCCATCGCGCCCGCGCACAGCGCCTTCTTCGCCAGCGAGGAGGCGATCGCCGACGCCAAGGGGGAGATATTCCAGGGCCTGGAGCCCGGCGGCACCGCCATCATCCCCTATGACAGCCCGCATCGCGACCGGCTGATCGCCGCCGCCCGGCCCTTTGCCGAACGGATCTGGACCTTCGGGCGGGGCGAGGGCGCCGATGTCCGCGCGCGCGAAGCGGTGCGCGGCCCGCGCGGCACCCTGATCGCCGCCGTGCTGCCCGGCGCGGAGCTGACCTTCACCCTTGCCCCTCCCGGCGATCACTGGGTGTCGAACGCCATGGCCGTGATCGCGGCCGTCCATGCCGTGGACGGCGATCTGGCGGCAGCGGGGCTGGCGCTGGCGGACATGGCCGGCCTTGCCGGGCGCGGCCGCCGCGTGATCGCGCCCGTCGAGGGCGGCGAGGCGCTGGTGATTGACGAAAGCTACAACGCCAATCCGGCGTCGATGGCGGCCACCATCGCCCTTCTGGGCGAGGAGCCGGCCGAGCGCCGCATCGCCGTGCTGGGCGACATGCGCGAGCTTGGCGAGAAATCGCCTTTGTTCCACGCGAGCCTCGCCCAGCCGCTGGTGCGGGCCGGCGTCGATTTCGCTCTGCTTGTCGGGCCGGAGATGGCCGCGCTCGCAAATGAGCTTGAGGGCCGGATCGATTTCGCGCATGTGCCCGACGCCGCCGCCGCGCTGGATCGCCTGGACGGGCTGATCGAGGCCGGCGACGCGGTTCTGATTAAAGGGTCCAACGCCATCGGGCTCGCTCGTCTCGTCGATCATTTCGGGTCCGGGGCGGTCGCGGCCGGGAACATGCCATGCTCTACCTGATCGCCGACCAGCTCGGATTTCCGGGCGTTCTCAACCTCATCCGCTATCTCACTTTCCGCGCAGGATCGGCGGCGATCACCGCGCTGCTGATCGGCCTCATCATCGGGCCGAAATTCATAGGCTGGCTGCGCGTGCGGCAGGGCAAGGGGCAGCCGATTCGGTCGGATGGCCCGCAGACCCACCTCGCCAAGGTCGGCACGCCCACCATGGGCGGGCTGATGATCCTGACCGCGATCGCGATATCCATGTTCCTGTGGATGGATCTTTCCAACCGTTATGTCTGGGCCTGCATCTTCGTGACGGTGGGCTTCGGGCTGATCGGCTTCCTCGACGATTACGACAAGGTGAAGAAGCGCAGCCACAAGGGCGTTTCCGGCAAGGTGCGCCTGCTCGCCGAATTCGCCATCGCGGGGCTGGCGAGCTGGCTGATCGTCTCCGGCACCGGCACCGAGCTTTATGTGCCCTTCTATAACGGCCCGGTCATCGATCTCGGGCCGTTCTACGTGCTGTTCGCCGCCTTCGTGATCGTCGGCGCGGGCAATGCCGTGAACCTGACGGACGGGCTGGACGGCCTGGCGACCATGCCGGTCATCATCGCCAGCCTCGCCTTCTTCGTGATCGCCTACCTCGTCGGCAACGTGAAGTTCGCGGATTATCTCGGCATCCCGCATGTGCCAGGCGCGGGCGACCTCATCATCCTCACCGCCTGCATCATCGGCGCGGGGCTGGCCTTCCTCTGGTTCAACGCGCCGCCGGCCGCGGTGTTCATGGGCGATACCGGCAGCCTCGCGCTCGGCGGCGCGCTCGGCGCGATCGCGGTCGCCACCCATCACGAGATCGTGCTGGCGATCGTCGGCGGCCTCTTTGTGCTCGAGGCCGTCTCCGTCATCGTCCAGGTCTATTATTACAAGCGCACCGGCAAGCGCGTGTTCAAGATGGCGCCGATCCACCATCATTTCGAACAGCTCGGCTGGTCCGAGCCTACCGTGGTGATCCGCTTCTGGATCATTTCCTTCGTGCTGGCGCTGGCCGGCCTTGCGACATTGAAGCTCAGATGATCACCAGCCCCGTCTTCTCCGGCAAGAAATACGCCGTCCTCGGCCTCGCGCGATCGGGGCTGGCCACGGTCGATGCGCTGCTGGCCAGCGGTGCGGAAGTCGTCGCCTGGGACGACAGGGATGCCGCGCGCGAGGCGCTGGCGGCCGCCCATCCGGGCGAGGCCGGGCTTTCCTTCGCCGATCCGCTGGTGATCGACCTTGCGGGCTTCGCGGGCGTGGTGGTGTCGCCGGGCGTGCCGATCATCCGCCATCCGATCCGGGCCAGGGCCGCGCAGGCCAATGTTCCCCTGATCGGCGATATCGAGCTGTTCGCCCAGGCGCGCGCCTCGCTGCCGGGCCACAAGATCGTCGGCATCACCGGCACCAACGGCAAGTCGACCACGACCGCGTTGATCCACCACATCCTGAAGGCGGCCGGCATTCCCACGCTGATGGGCGGCAATATCGGCCTGCCGATCCTCAGCCGCGATCCGCTGCCGGCGGGCGGGGTCTATGTGCTGGAGCTTTCGAGCTACCAGATCGATCTCACCTACAGCCTCGCCTGCGACGTCGCCGTGCTGCTGAACGTGACGCCCGACCATCTCGATCGCTATCCCGATTTCGAAGGCTATGCGGCGTCCAAGACGCGCCTGTTCGGGATGCAGCAGAATTGGGGCTATGCGCTGATTTCGACCGACGATGAGACGTCGGCGGCGATCGCCGTCATGGTCCAACGGCTCGGGCGCGGGCAACTGCGGCAGTTCAGCCGCTCGATGGTGGGCAACCAGTCCGGCTGGCCGGCGCTGCAGGGGCCGCACAACGCGCAGAATGTCGTCGCGGCGGTCAATGCCGCCTTGCTGCTGGGCGTGCCGGGCAAGGTGATCGACGAGGCCGTCGCCACCTATCCCGGCCTGCCGCACCGCATGGAGCGCGTGGCGGAGAAAGGCGGCGTGCTGTTCGTGAACGACAGCAAGGCGACCAACGCCACGTCCACAGCGCCTGCGCTGGCGGCCTATCCGAAGATCCACTGGATATTGGGCGGCCTGCCCAAGGCCGACGATCTCGATCCCTGCGTGCCTTATTTCGATCATGTCGCGGCCGGCTACACGATCGGCCAGGCCGGGCCGATGTTCGCGCGCATCCTCGGCGCCGCCGGCAGGCCGGTGACGGAAAGCGGCACGCTGGATCAGGCCGTGCGCGATGCCGCCGCCGCCGCGCGGCCGGGCGAGGTGGTGATGCTGTCGCCGGCCTGCGCATCCTTCGATCAGTTCCGCGATTTCGAGGCGCGGGGCGATGCCTTCCGCGCCGCCGTGGAGGCGCTGCCGTCATGACCGGATCGACCGTCTATCGCCAGAAGCCATCGCAGGTCGTGCGGCTGGGCCGTGCCGACCGTAGCTGGTATGCCACCTGGTTCTGGGAGATAGACCGCGTCCTTTTGCTGCTGGTCGCGATGCTGATCGGCATCGGCCTGATCGCCGTGGCCGCCGCCTCGCCTTCGGCCGCCGCCAAGGATGGGCTGCCCGCGCTGCATTATTTCTGGCGGCAGATCGTCTGGATCATGCTGGGCGTGCCGCTGATGATCGCGGTGTCGATGCTGCCGCGCGACAGCGCCCGCCGCCTCTCGATCGGCGCGGCGGTGCTGTTCTGCCTGCTGCTGGCGCTGGTTCCGATCGCCGGCACCCAGGTGAACGGCGCGGTGCGCTGGCTGGGTGTGGACCCCTTCCGCTTCCAGCCGTCCGAATTCCTCAAGCCCTTCTTCGTCGTCGCCACGGCCTGGATGCTTTCGCTCCGCGCCCGCGACAGGGGGCTGCCGGTCGTGCCGCTCACCGGCCTGATCGTCGCCGTGATCGCCGCCCTGCTGATGAAGCAGCCCGATTTCGGGCAGACGGTGATCTTCTGCTCGGTCTGGGCGGCGCTGCTCGTGATATCGGGCGTGCAGACCCGCTTCCTCATGGCGCTCGGCGGGGCCGGCGTCGGCCTGCTCGCGCTGGCCTTCGTCTTCTACCGGAACGGCCGGGATCGCGTGATCGAGTTCCTCACCGGATCGGGCGACACCTATCATGTCGACGTCGGCTACGCGACGATCACCAATGGCGGCCTCGTCGGCCTGGGGCCGGGCGGCGGCGTCCAGAAATTCCGCCTGCCGGAAGCGCATAACGACTATATCTTCTCGGTGATCGGGGAAGAATTCGGCCTTATCTCGTGCATCGTCATCGCCATCATCTATCTCGCCATCATGGTCCGCGTGTTCCTGAAGCTGCTGGACGAGGAGGATCAGTTCGTCATGCTGGCCGCGTCCGGCCTCGCCATCCAGTTCGGGCTGCAGGCGGTGATCAACATGGCCGTCAACGTGCAGCTCGTTCCGTCCAAGGGCATGACGCTGCCGTTCATCAGCTATGGCGGTTCCTCGCTGCTGGCCGTGTCGATGGGCTTCGGCCTGCTGCTGGCCTTCACCCGGCGCAATCCCTTCCTCACCCGATCGCCCTATGTCGTCACATGGAGCGGGAAGTGAGGGGGACGCGGGAAATGAGGCTCCGGCCGTGATCGCACCGCGCCATTATGTTCTCGCCGCCGGGGGCACCGGCGGCCATATGATTCCCGCCCATGCGCTGGCAGCGGAGCTGATGCGGCGCGGGCACCGGGTGGCGCTCGTCACCGATGAGCGGGGCGCGCGCATCCCCGGCCTGTTCCAGGGCGTGCAGACGCATGTGCTGCCGGCGGGCCGCGTTGCCGGCGGGCCGATGGGCTGGCTGCGCGCCGGCCGATCGATCCTGGCCGGGCGGGAAATGGCGCGGCGGCTCTACGAAACCTTCCAGCCTTCCGCCGTGGTCGGCTTCGGCGGCTATCCCGCGCTGCCGGCGATGCTGGCCGCGTTCAAGGACCGCATCCCCACCGCCATCCACGAACAGAATGCCGTGCTCGGCCGGGTCAACCGGCTGCTCGCGCGCAAGGTGGATGCCATCGCCACGGCCTATCCCCATGTCGATCGGCTGAAGGCGAAATATCAGGACAAGGTGCACCTGATCGGCAACCCCGTGCGCGAGGAGGTGCGGGCGCTGCGCGACCAGCCTTTCCCGCCGCTGACGGAGGACGGCATCTTCCGGGTGCTGGTGACGGGCGGCAGCCAGGGCGCGACGGTGCTGTCGCAGGTGGTGCCCGAGGGGCTGGGCCTGCTGCCGCTCAATTTCCGCCGCCGCATCCAGGTGACGCAGCAATGCCGGCCCGAGGATATCGAGGACGTGCGCGCGCGCTATGCGGCGCTCGGCATCCCCGCCGATCTCGCCACCTATCTGCCCGACATGCCGGACAGGCTGGCCTGGTCGCATCTCGTGATCGCGCGCGCGGGCGCCTCGACGATCGCCGAGCTTACCGTCGCCGGCCGCCCCGCCATCCTGATCCCGCTGCCTTCGGCCACGGACGACCACCAGACCGCCAACGCCCGCGAGCTGCACGAGGCCGGCGGTGCGCGTTCGATCCCGCAGCCGCGTTTCACCGCGGTGGAGCTGGCCAAGCAGATGCAGAAGCTGGCGCTGGAGCCGGGCTCGCTCCAGAATGCCGCCCGCCGCGCGTGGGCCTGCGGCCGGCCGGATGCGGCCAGCGCGCTCGCCGATCTGGTCGAGGGGTTGGGAGAGGGGAACATCAACCATTCGGGGCCGGTGGACCCGGCCGAAACTTCGCCGCATGTGGGCGGCCGGGAGACAGTTGCGTGAAGGGCGTCGCCACCGATATCGGCACTATCCATTTCATCGGCATCGGCGGGATCGGCATGTCCGGCATCGCCGAGGTGATGCATAATCTCGGCTACAAGGTGCAGGGCTCCGACGTGGCGGAAGGCTATGTCGTCGAAGGGCTGCGGCAGCGCGGCATCCCCGTCGCCATCGGCCACAAGGCGGAAAATCTGGGCGATGCCGCCGTCGTCGTCACCTCCACCGCGATCAAGCGCGGCAATCCGGAGGTGGAGCTGGCGCTGGAACGCCGCGTCCCCGTCGTCCGCCGGGCGGAGATGCTGGCGGAACTGATGCGGCTCAAGTCTACCGTCGCGGTAGCGGGCACACACGGCAAGACGACGACGACCTCGATGGTGGCGGCTCTGCTCGATGCGGGCGGCGTCGATCCCACCGTCATCAACGGCGGGATCATCAACAGCTACGGCTCCAACGCCCGGCTCGGTGCGTCGGACTGGATGGTGGTGGAGGCGGACGAGAGCGACGGCAGCTTCCTCCGGCTCGACGGCACGGTCGCGGTCGTCACCAACATCGATCCCGAGCATCTCGATCATTATGGCTCCTTCGATGCGGTGAAGGACGCCTTCGTCGAATTCGTCGAGAATGTGCCGTTCTACGGCGCGGCCCTGCTGTGCCTCGATCATCCCGAGGTGCAGGCGATCATCCCGCGCGTGCGCGATCGCCGCGTCGTGACCTACGGCTTCTCCGCCCAGGCGGACGTGCGCGGCGTGAACGTGACGCCGATCCCCGGCGGCAACCGCTTCGAGGCGATCATCCGCAACCGCGACGGCACGACCCGTTCGATCGAGGGGATCGAGCTGCCGATGCCCGGCCGCCACAATGTGCAGAACGCGCTGGCCGCGATCGGCGTGGCGATCGAGCTGGGCGTGCCCGACGACGTGATCCGCACCGGCTTCGCCAAGTTCGGCGGGGTCAAGCGCCGCTTCACCAAGGTGGGCGAGGTCGACGGCATCAGCGTGATCGACGATTACGGCCATCATCCCGTGGAGATACGCGCCGTGCTTTCGGCCGCGCGCGAAGGCGTGCAGGGCCGGGTGATCGCGGTCGTCCAACCGCACCGCTTCACGCGGCTCCGCGATCTGATGGAGGAGTTCCAGTCCGCCTTCAACGATGCCGACATCGTCTATGTCGCCCCGGTCTATGCCGCCGGCGAGCAGCCGATCGAGGGCGTCGACGCGGCGGCGCTGGTGAAGGGCCTGAAGACGCGCGGCCACCGTGCGGCGCAGGAGATCGCCGATGCCTCCGCGCTCGCGGCGGAGCTGGCCGTCGTCGCCCGGCCGGACGACATGATCGTCTGCCTGGGCGCGGGCGACATCACCAAATGGGCGGCCGGCCTGGCGGACGGCATCGCCACGGCGCGAAAGGCGGGCTGATGGAACCGTTCAGCGCCTGGATCGACTTTCAGGCCGAGATGGTGAAGCTGCAGCGTTCCCAGCTTGCCGCCGCGCAGAAGGCGGTCGAGGCCGGGGGCGACATGGTGGCGGCGCAGAAGGCGATGGCCGACGCGGCGGAAGCCGGCGCCCGCGCCTGGAAGAGCTGGTTCCGCCTCTGGGGGCTGAAATGATCGCCGCCCCCGCCGCCACGACCATCGCCATGCCCACCGTGCGCGGCCGCCTCACGGCCGATGCGCCGCTGGCTCCGCTCGTCTGGTTCAAGGCGGGTGGCAATGCGCAATGGCTGTTCGAGCCGGCCGACGCGGACGATCTGGCCGCCTTCCTGCGCGATCTCGATCCCGCCGTTTCGGTGATGGGCCTGGGCCTGGGATCGAACATGATCGTGCGCGACGGCGGCGTGCCGGGCGTGGTCGTGCGCCTGGGCAAGGCCTTCGCGAAGGTCGACCGGGTCGATGCGACGACGCTGCGCTGCGGCGGCGGCGCTTCGGGCATCCTCGTTTCCTCCAGCGCCCGCGATGCGGGGATCGGCGGGATCGAGTTCCTGCGCTCCATCCCCGGCACGGTCGGCGGTTTCGTGCGGATGAACGGCGGCGCCTATGGCCGCGAGGTGAAGGACATCCTCGTCGAGTGCGAGGTGGTGCTCCGGTCCGGGGAGCGGAAGACGCTGGCGCTCGCCGACCTCGGCTACACCTATCGCCACAGCGATCTGCCGGAAGGCGCGATCGTCGTTTCCGCCACCTTCCGGGGCCAGTCCGCCGATCCCGACGCGATCCAGCGCGAGATGGACCGCATCGCCGCCGAGCGCGAGGCTTCCCAGCCGCTCCGTTCGAAGACGGGCGGATCGACCTTCAAGAACCCGCCGGGGCACAAGGCCTGGGCGCTGGTCGATGCCGCCGGCTGCCGGGGGCTGCGGCGCGGCGACGCGCAGGTTTCGGAAAAGCATTGCAACTTCCTCCTCAATCTCGGCGAGGCGACGTCCGCCGATATCGAAGGGCTGGGCGAAGAGGTGCGGGAAAAGGTGAAGGCGCATTCGGGCATCGTCCTGGAATGGGAAATTCAGCGGGTGGGGACGGCCGGATGAGCGTGAAGCCCCTCCACGTCGCCGTGCTGATGGGCGGCTGGTCCGCCGAGCGGGAGGTGTCGCTCACCTCCGGCGCGGGCGTCGCCGATGCGCTGGAATCGCTCGGCCATCGCGTCACCCGCATCGATATGGATCGCGATGTCGCGCTGCGCCTGCACGCGGCGAAGCCCGATGTCGTGTTCAACGCGCTGCACGGCACGCCGGGCGAGGACGGCACCGTGCAGGGCCTGCTCGACATCATGGGCCTGAAATATACCCATAGCGGCCTCGCCACGTCGGTGATCGCGATCGACAAGCAGCTCACCAAGAACGAGCTGGTGCCCCATGGCATCCGCATGCCGGAAGGCGTGATCGTTTCGTCCGAAAGCCTTTATGCCGGCGATCCGCTGCCGCGCCCCTATGTGCTGAAGCCGGTGAACGAAGGCTCGTCGGTCGGCGTCGCCATCGTCATGGCGGAAGGCAATTACGGCAATCCCATCGCCCCCGGCAGCGAGGGGCCGTGGAGGCATTTCGATCATCTGCTGGCCGAACCCTTCATCAAGGGGCGCGAGCTTACGGTCGCGGTGCTGGGGGACGAGGCGCTGGCCGTGACCGAGCTTCGGCCCAGGAACGGCTTCTACGACTATGACGCCAAATATACCGACGGGCTGACCGAGCATGTCTGCCCGGCGGACATCCCCGCCGATATCGCCGAAGCGGCGATGGACATGGCGCTCCGGGCGCATAAGCTGCTCGGCTGCAAGGGCACGTCGCGGTCCGATTTCCGCTGGGATGACGAACGCGGCGAGGCGGGGCTCTATCTGCTGGAAGTGAACACCCAGCCGGGCATGACCCCGCTCAGCCTGGTGCCGGAACAGGCGCGCCATATCGGCATGAGCTATGCCGATCTGGTGCAGCGGATCGTCGAGGAGGCGCTATGAGCCGCAGCGGGACGATGGATGGAGGACAGGGGCGCGCGATGATCCGTCGCGGCGCCCAGCCGCGCCGTCGTCCGCCCGCCAAGGCGCGCGCGCGCAAGAAGGCGCCCGCGCGCAGCCCGTTCGCCTCGCTGCCCCCGCCGGTCGTCGCCATTGCGCGCAAGGTCGCCAATTATGCGCTGGTGGCCCTGTTGATCGGCGGCGTCGCCGCGGGCGTGTGGGCGATGCGGTTGCCGCAGATGGTCGGCACGGCTGCCGGAGAGGCTGTCGGCCGGGCCGGCTTCGCGGTCAAGAAGGTGGAGATCACCGGCATCGACCGGATGGATCGCGGCCCGGTGGAGGATGCCGCCTTCTCCGCGCAGGAACTGGCGATGCCGCTGGTCGATCTGGCGGAGATACGCGGCCGCCTGCTCCAGCAGGGCTGGGTGAAGGATGCGCGCGTGTCGCGCCGCCTGCCCGATACGCTGGTGATCGACATCGTCGAGCGGGAGCCCGCCGCCATCTGGCAGCACCGCCAGCGGCTGCACCTGATCGATGCCGATGGCCGGGTGATCGCGCAGCTTCGCCTGGCCGGCACGCCGCTGCCCGACCTGCCGATCCTGATCGGCCCCAACGCCAATTATCAGGTCGCCGCGCTGGATCGGCTGCTGGCATCCTCGCCGCAGCTGAAGCCCATGCTGGACGGCGCGACCTGGGTAGGCGACCGCCGCTGGGACATCCGCTTCCGTTCGGGCGAGACGCTGTCGCTGCCCGAAGGCGAGGGGCAGGCGCGCGCCGCGCTCGCCGAATTCGCCGAGCGGGATAGGACGATGCGGCTGCTGGGCCAGGGCATGCTGCGGTTCGACATGCGCAATCCCGGCCGCATCATCGTGCGGCCGGCGGCGCGCCCGGCCGCGGACCAGGCATCCGCCAGCGTCCGCCCGGCCACGGACAATGGCGAGGAACGGCCACCGGCCTCCACGGCGGCGGCCGACGCGCGAAGCATTTGAGGGCAGGGATTCAGGGAACGGTTTTCAGGGGGACAAGACGATCATGGCGCAGGCTCGCAGCGACAATCTGATCACCGCGCTGGACATCGGTTCCTCGAAGGTCTGCGCGCTGATCGCCGAGGTGACGGACGGCGGCGGCGAGATCCGCGTGCTCGGCACCGGCCAGCGCGAAAGCAAGGGCGTCCGCCACGGCTATGTGGCGGACATGGAGCGCACCGAGGCCGCGATCCGCGAGGCGGTGGAGCAGGCCGAGCGCGTCGCCCGCACCAATATCGAGGATGTGTGGGTCAGCTTTTCGGCCGGCGGGCTGGTCAGCAAGCTGGCGGCCGTGGAGGTCGATCTCGGCGGCCACCGGATCGAGCAGCAGGATATCGATGCCCTCCTGAATGCCGGCCGCAACGCGATCGATCCCGAAGGCCGCATGGTGCTGCATGCCCAGCCGACCCTCTATACGCTGGATGGCCTCAAGGGCACGCGCACGCCGCTGGGCCTTCATGCCGACAGGCTGGGCGTGGACATCCACGTCGTCGCGGCCGAGGCCTCGCCCGTCCGCAATGTCGATCTCTGCGTCCGTTCCGCGCATCTCGCCGTGAAATCGATCGTCGCCTCGCCGATCGCCGCCGGCATGGCGGTGCTGTCGGAGGAGGAGCGCGACCTCGGCGTCGCGCTGGTGGAGATGGGGGCGGGCGTCACCAACGTCTCGCTTTTCGCCGGCGGCATGCTGGTGGGCCTCGCCTCGCTGCCGATGGGCGCGGCCGACATCACGGACAATATCGCCTCGGCGCTCGGCACCCGTCGCTTCGACGCGGAACGGTTGAAGACCTTTTACGGATCGGCGATGACGAGCCCACGGGACAACCACGACATGATCGATGTGGTGCCGGTGGCCGGCACGCAGGACGGGAGCGATCCGATGCGGATCACCCGCGCGCAGTTGATCGCGATCATCCGCCAGCAGCTCGAACGCTGGATGGGGGAGATCGGCGCGACCCTGAAGGCGCTGGGTTTCACCGGCCCGGTCAGCCGCCAGATCGTGCTCACCGGCGGCGGCGCGGAGATGAAGGGGATTGCGGATTATGCGCAGGGCCTGCTCGGCCAGTCGGTGCGCGTCGGCAAGCCGCGCGGGCTTTCGGGCCTGCCCGAGGCGCATAGCGGCCCGGCCTTCGCCACGCTTGCGGGGCTGATCCACTATGCGGCGTCCGATCCGATCGACCTGCGCGCGATGGCGCCCGCCACCCAGACGGTCCATCGCGTGCATGGGGCCGGCATGATCCAGCGGATGATCGCCGCTTTTCGCAATGGTTATTGAGAAAATATCGCCGAATTACGCAGGGAACATAACTTTTCGCGTGCGTCGGCGAATCAGGTGATGTTAGATTCTTGTTCGGGGGCGCGTCGGATGCGCGCGGCACAGCGGAGTTGAGGTTATGACGATCGAGTTCATGCGGCCGGAAGTGGATGAGTTGCGGCCCCGTATCAGCGTGATCGGGGTGGGCGGCGCCGGCGGCAATGCCATCGCCAACATGATCAATTCCGATGTCCAGGGCGTGGATTTCATCGTCGCCAACACCGATGCGCAGGCGCTCAATGCCTCGGCGGCGGAACGGCGCATCCAGCTCGGCCTCAAGATCACCCAGGGCCTCGGCGCGGGCGCGCGCCCCGAAATCGGCCGTGCCGCGGCCGAGGAAGCGCTCGAGCTGGTCGATGCCGCGCTCGACGGCGCGCACATGTGCTTCATCACCGCCGGCATGGGCGGCGGCACCGGCACCGGGGCCGCGCCGGTGATCGCCAAGCTCGCGCGCGACAAGGGCATCCTGACGGTCGGCGTCGTCACCAAGCCGTTCAGCTTCGAAGGCAACCGCCGCTCCAAGTCCGCCGATGCGGGCATCGAGGAACTGCAGAAGCACGTCGACACGCTGATCGTCATCCCCAATCAGAACCTCTTCCTCGTCGCCAACCCGAACACGACCTTCAAGGAAGCGTTCAAGATGGCGGACGAGGTGCTCCAGCAGGGCGTCCGCTCGATCACCGATCTGATGGTGATGCCCGGCCTCATCAACCTCGACTTCGCCGACGTCCGTTCCGTGATGGGCGAGATGGGCAAGGCGATGATGGGCACGGGCGAAGCCTCGGGCGACAACCGCGCGATCGAGGCCGCCGAAAAGGCGATCGCCAACCCGCTGCTGGACGGCGTGTCGATGAAGGGCGCCAAGGGCGTCATCATCTCGATCGTCGGCGGCGAGGACATGCGCCTGATGGAGGTCGACGAGGCCGCCAACCACATCAAGGAGCTGGTGGACCCGGACGCCAACATCATCTGGGGTTCGGCCTTCAACAACGATCTGGAAGGCAAGATCCGCGTGTCCGTGGTCGCCACCGGCATCGAAGCGGAAGCCGCCGCCGTGCCGGAGCCGGCCAAGCTCTTCACCTTCCCGGCCGCGCGCAAGGAAGCGCCCGCCCAGACGCCCGCGCCCCAGGCGCAGCAGCCGGCGCCTCAGGCCCAGCAGGCGGCACCGGTGCAGCCTGCCCCGGTCGCGCCGCCCGCCGCCGTGGCGCCGCAGCCGGAAATCCGGCTCGAGCCGCCCGTCCAGGCGCCGGCCGATGCGCTCGACCTGTCGGCCAACGACATCGTGCCGCCCGCGACGGACGAGCTGCTGCTCAACGAGACGCTGACGCCGCCGGTCGCGGGCAACCCGCTGCCGCCGCGCGATGCGGAAACCGGCTCGGCCCGCCCATGGCTGACGCCGGCTGCGGAAGCCCCGGCACCCGCGCCCGCGCCGCGCGCCCGTGAAGGGGCGACGCTGTTCGAACGCATGTCCAACATCGCCCGCGGCGCCGCCAAGGCGCAGGTGGACGAGGAAGGGCGCGGCGCCGATGTGCCGCGCTTCCTGAACCGCCAGAACAACCAGTAACCGGCGATCATCGCATGGACGGGGGCCGGCTGCCTTGGGGTGGCCGGCCCCCTTGTCTTTGGGCATGGCTTTCGGCGCCGCGGGCAGGCGGCGCCGGCCTGCCGCCGCCCGCCACCGGATCGGCGCGCGGCCCCCACGAATCCCTTGCGAAAGTGCGGCCGGCGGCCTCTATGGCGTGCACCATGTCACTCGCCTTTCCGTCGATCGCCCGCCGCCTGCTGGCCTGCACCGCCCCCTTTGCCATGCTGGTCGCGGCGCCGATGCCGGCGGCGGCTTTCTATCAGGCAAGCGCCCTGCCGCCGTTGATCGCGCCCGGCGATCCGGCGGAATCGCTGAGCCGCTATCTGCGCATGCTGGCGTCCAACCCGCGCGACTTCAATGCCTTGACCGGGGCCGGCCGCGCCGCGCTGATGGTGGGCGATCCGGAATCGGCCTTGAGCTTCTTCGCCCGGGCCGAGGAGATCCAGCCGCGCAATGGCCGGGTGAAGGCGGGCCTGGCATCCGCCCTCGTCCAGATGGAACAGCCGCGCGCGGCGTTGAAGCTGTTCGACGAGGCGACGGCGCTGGGCGTGCCGGAGGCGGAGATCGCCGGCGATCGCGGCCTTGCCTATGATCTGCGCGGTGACAACCGCAAGGCGCAGGCCGATTACACGCTGGCGCTCCGCAACAGCGACGATCCCGAAATCCTCAACCGCCTGGCCCTCTCCATGGCGATATCGGGGGACAAGCAGGGCGCGCTCACCATGATCGATCCGCTGGTGCGCAAGGGCGATCGCTCGGCCTATCGCACCCGCGCCTTCGTCCTCGCGCTCGGCGGCGACAAGGCTGGCGCCCAGCGCATCGCCGATGCCGCGATGCCGGGGCCGCAAGCCGCCGCGATGGGCGCGTTCCTGGGCCGCCTGCCGCAGCTCAAGCCGCCGCAGAAGGCGCTCGCCGTGCATTTCGGCCGACTTCCCTCCGATGGCCGCCGTTACAGCGATGCGGAAATGTATGCCGATGCGGTGCTGGCGAAACCGGCGGGCCAGCCTCGCGCGGCCGCCGTTACGCCCGCCCCGCGCGCCGATGCCGGCCTAATCCCGTCGGGCAAGCCGCTGGGTGGCACGGCGGAGCCGGCCCGCCGCGACGACGGCGATGCTTCGAAGACTGCGAGTGCGATTGCCGTTACGCCGCCGACGCGGATGTCCGCGCCGCGTGGCCCCGAGGCGGAACTGGCTTCGACCGACCCGGAAGTCGCCGCCGCGCGGGCCAAGGCGAAGGCGGATGCCGATGCTGCCGCCAAGCGCAAGGCGGATGCCGCCGCAAAGGCGAAAGCGGACGCCAAGGCGAAGGCAGATGCGAAGGCCAAGGCCGACGCCAAGGCCAGGGCGGAGGAAAAAGCGAAGGCCGATGCCAAGGCGAAGGCCGAGGCGAAGCTGAAGGCGGCCAACCCGGAACGCTATTGGGTGCAGGTGGCATCCGGCAAGAACAAGGCCGATCTTCCCAAGGTCTGGGCGAAGCTGAAGGCAGACAAGCCCAAAGCCTTCGGCGGTCGTTCCCCCTGGGTTTCATCCTGGCGGATGTCGAACCGGCTGCTGGTGGGCCCGTTCAAGACCGATGGCGAGGCGCAGGCATTCGTCAACCAGCTCGCCAAGGAAGGCATGTCGACGATCCAGTTCACGTCGCGCGCCGGCGTGCCGGTGGAGCCGCTCGGCGGGAAATAGGCACCGGGCTGGACTTGTCGGCCCATGCCCGGCATGGGCCCGCGCATGTCCCGCCTCGCACCCTATGCTTCCGATCCCGCCCGCAGCCGTGGCCGCGCTCATGCCGAGGCCGGCGGCGAGGCGCGAGGGCCGCGCGATGCTTTCCAGCGCGACCGCGATCGGATCATCCATTCGATCGCCTTCCGCCGGCTCCGCCACAAGACGCAGGTGTTCGTGGCGCCCGACGGCGATCATTTTCGCGTGCGCCTCACCCACAGCCTGGAAGTCGCGCAGATCGGCCGCACCATCGCCCGCGCGCTGGGCCTGAACGAGGATCTCACCGAGGCGCTCTGCCTCGCGCACGATATCGGCCATCCGCCCTTCGGCCATTCGGGGGAGGACGCGCTCAAGGCCGCCACCGCGGACGCCGGAGGCTTCGATCACAACGCCCATACGCTGCGTATCCTGACCCGGCTGGAAACGCCCTATCCCGGCTGGGACGGCCTCAACCTCTCGTGGGAGACGCTGGAGGGGCTGGCCAAGCATAACGGCCCGGTGGCGGCGCCGACCTGGGCGATGGTGGAGGCGGACGCGGCTTTCCCGCTCGATCTTTCCACCTTCGCTTCGCTGGAGGCGCAGGTGGCGGCGATCGCGGACGACATCGCCTATGACAATCACGATATCGACGATGGCCTGCGCGCCGGGCTGATCGCGCTCGACGATGTGATCGCGCAGCCGCTGGTGGCGCCGGGCTGGGCGCGGGTCGTGGCACGCCATCCCCACGCGCCGCGCGGGCGCCTGATCGCGGAGCTGATCCGCGAGCAGATCGGCCGGATGGTGACGGACCTGCTCGATGCCACCCGCGTCCGGCTGGCCGATATCGCGCCGGGCAGCGTGGAGGCCGTGCGCGCCGCCGGCCGGCCGATCGTGGGCTTTTCCGACGCGATGGCGGAGGACGAGCGCGCCTTCAAGCGCTTCATGTATGCCCGGCTCTATCATCATCCCAGCCAGCTCCATGTCGCGGCGGAGGCGGGGCGGATCGTTGCCGGGCTGGCCGCCGCCTATCGCGCGGACCCGAAGCTGCTGCCCGACCATTGGCGCGAGACGCTGCCCGAGGCCGAGCCCGCGCGCACCCGCCACATCGCCGATTTCATCGCGGGGATGACGGATCGCTACGCCGTGGCCCGCCATCGCGAAGTGGTGGGTCCGGTGGAGATGCCGGAAGGCCTCTGATCGCGCCAAGGCGCATGCTTTCCGGCTTCCCGCTTCAATTCGCCGCCGTCCCGCGCTAAGGCCGCGCGGTTTACCCTGTTTGCCGGATATTCGCCCGTGACCCTTTACGCCCGTTTCGCCGATCGCATCGGCCAGATCCTCGACGACCTCGCCCAGGCGGGCGACCTGCCGGCCGGGCTCGATCGACGGAACGTCACGGTCGAGCCGCCGCGCGATCCCGCGCATGGCGATCTCGCCACCAACGCCGCGATGGTGCTGGCCAAGCCCGCCGGCAAGAACCCGCGCGAGCTCGCCTCGCTGATCGCGCCCAAGCTCGCGCGCCTGCCGGAGATCGCGTCCGCCGAAGTGGCCGGCCCCGGCTTCATCAACGTCCGCCTCACCGAGGAAAGCTGGCGTGAGGAGCTGGCCGCGATCCTGGCGGGCGGCGCCGATTACGGCCGCTCGACGATCGGCAAGGGCGAGCGCGTCAATGTCGAATATGTCTCCGCCAATCCGACGGGGCCGATGCACATGGGCCATTGCCGGGGCGCGGTGGTGGGCGATGCGCTGGCGAGCCTGCTGGAATATGCCGGCTACGCCGTCACCCGCGAATATTATATCAACGATGCCGGCAGCCAGGTGGAGACGCTCGCCCGCTCCGCGCACCTGCGTTACCGGCAGGCGCTGGGCGAGCAGGGGATCACCATCCCCGAGGGCCTCTATCCCGGTGACTATCTGATCCCGATCGGCGAGAAGCTGGCCACCGAGTTCGGCGATTGCTACGCCCGCGCCCCCGAAGGCGAATGGCTGGTGCTGTTCCGGGAAAAGACGGTCGCGGCGATGATGGACCTGATCCGCGCCGATCTGGCGCTGCTCGGCATCCATCACGACGTGTTCGCCTCCGAAGCCAAGGTGCAGAAGGACGGCCGGGTCAAGGCCGCGCTCGACAAGCTGCGCGCCGAGGGCCTCGTTTACGAAGGCGTGCTGGAAGCGCCCAAGGGCGAGGTGCCCGAGGATTGGGAACCGGTGGAGATGACGCTGTTCCGCGCCACCGCCTTCGGTGACGACAGCGACCGGCCGGTGATGAAGGCCGACGGCAGCCTCACCTATTTCGGCACCGACCTTGCCTATCACGCCCAGAAGGCGGAGACGGCGGACCAGCTCATAGACATCTGGGGCGCCGACCATGCCGGCACCGTCAAGCGCATCCAGGCGGCGGTGAAGGCGCTGACCGGCGGCAAGGTGCCGCTGGATATCAAGCTGGTGCAGATGGTCCGGCTGCTGCGCGGCGGCGAGCCGGTGAAGATGTCCAAGCGTTCGGGCAGCTTCGTCACCCTGGCGGACGTGGTGCGCGAGGTGGGCAAGGATGTGGTCCGCTTCACCATGCTCACCCGCAAGGCCGATGCGCAGATGGACTTCGATTTCGCCAAGGTGGTCGAAGCGTCGAAGGACAATCCCGTCTTCTACGTGCAATATGCGCACGCGCGGGTCCATTCGCTCCACCGCCGGCTGGCGGAGGCGGGGCTGGCGCTGCCGGCCGCCGATCTCGGCCGGCTGGATGGGGAGGAACTGGCGCTGGTCAAGCTCGCCGCGCAGTTCCCGCGCCTGATCGAAGGGGCGGCGGCGAATCACGAGCCGCATCGCGTCGCCTTCTACCTCTACGATCTCGCCGCCGCCTTCCACGCGCTGTGGAACCGGGGCAATGACGATCCGTCCCGTCGCTTTTTGCTGGTGGATGATGCCGAAACCACGGCGGCGCGTCTGGCCCTTGCCGATGCGATCGGGCAGATTATCCGCAACGGCCTGGCCGTCATGGGGGTCGCCGCGGCCGAGGAGATGCATTGATGACGGATGCTGTTGAGCGGGGACGCTTCGGTGTCGCGGATGAGGATCGCCTGCCCTGGCTGGAGGCGGTCGAGGATGAGGACGATCATGGCGGCGTCGGCACGGCCAAGCTGATCGGGGCCGTGATCGCGGCGCTGGTGTTCATCGGCCTGCTGGTCGGCGGCATCTTCTGGATGCGCGACAGGGACAAGAGCGCCGGCTCGGGCGAGCTGATCGCCGCGCCGGAAGGCGATTACAAGGTGCCGGCCGAAGGCGCCTCCGCCAACGGCATGGCCGTCGCCGGGGAAGGCGACGCCGCTTATGCCGCCAGCGAAGGCCAGGTGATCGATTCCCAGATCAACCCCAATGCCCGGCCGGAAGCCCCCGTCGCGGGCGTTTCCGCCGGCATGGATGTGGCGCCGGTGCCCACCGTCACCCTGCCGCCGTCGCAGGTGGCGAAGGCGGAAGTGACGCCGGGCACGCCCAAGCCGGCCGCTCCTGCGCCCGCCCCGGCAAAGCCGGCGCCCGCACCGGCCAAAGCCGTTGCCGAAACGGCGCCGGCCCATGCGCCCGCCAATCTGCTGCCTACGCCCGCCCCGGCCGCGAAGCCGGCGATGGGCGGCGGCACCATCCAGCTCGGCGCGTTCAATTCCGAAGCGATCGCGTCCGGCGAATGGGGGCGGCTCGCCAGGCAGTTCCCGGAACTGGGCAAGCTCAGCCGCTCGATCACCACGGTCGAGGTCGGCGGCAAGACGCTTTATCGCCTGCGGGCCAGCGGCATCGGTGCGCGCGAAGCCTGCAAGGCGATCAAGGCCGCCGGAAAACCCTGCAACCAGGTGTGATCCGATCGGGGCCGGCCGCGCCGCCGGCCTCCATTCCCCCTCATTCGATCGACAGGCACAAGCATGACCCCTCTCATCCTCGGCCTCGCCGGCCCTGTTCTTTCGGATGAGGAACGCGCCTTCTTCGCCGATGTCGATCCGGCGGGCTTCATCCTGTTCCGCCGCAATATCGAGGATGCGGCGCAGCTTCGCGCGCTCACCGATGCCCTGCGCGCCGTTTCGGGCCGCGCGGACGTGCCGATCCTGATCGATCAGGAAGGCGGGCGCGTGGCGCGGATGCAGCCGCCGGTCTGGCCGGCCTTCCCGCGGGCCGAGGTCTTCGATCGGCTCTACGATGTGGCGCCGGCTTCCGCGATCGAGGCGGCGAAGGCGAATGCGCAGGCCATCGCGACGATGCTGCATGAAGCCGGCATCAACGTGAACTGCCTGCCGCTGCTCGACGTCCGCCAGCCGGATGCGCATGACATCATCGGCGATCGCGCGCTGGGTGCCGAACCGCTGCGCGTCGCCGCGCTGGGCCGTGCGGTGCTGGAAGGGATGCAGGCGGCCGGCGTGGTCGGCGTCGTCAAGCATATCCCCGGTCACGGCCGGGCGATGGCCGACAGCCATGTCGAATTGCCGGTCGTCACCGCTTCGGCGGAGGAACTGGAAAGCGATCTCGCGCCCTTCATCGCGCTCAACGGCGCGCCAATGGGGATGACCGCCCATGTCGTCTACACGGCGTGGGATGCGCAGGAATGCGCCAGCCTCTCGGCCAGGGTGATCGGCGATGTCATTCGCGGCCGCATCGGCTTCGATGGGCTGCTGATGTCGGACGATCTCGGCATGCACGCGCTGTCCGGCGATTTCGGGGAACGCGCGGCCGGCGTGCTGGCGGCGGGCTGCGACATCGCGCTCCATTGTTCGGGCGACATGGCGGAGATGAGGGCCGTGGCGGGCGCCGTCGGCGCGATCGCGGATGACGCGCGCGCGCGCCTCGACCGGGCCATGGCGACCGTCGCCGGGCGGGGGCCGGATATCGCCTTCGCCGATCTGGTCGCGAAGCGGGATGCCCTGCTGGCCTATGCCTGACGGGGGCTTGCCGTCCGAACAATGATGGCGCCCCCGCAAAAGCCGCGCTAGCCTGTCGCCATGGCCGATGACGACGATTTCGAACTGCCTCTCGCCTCTCCCGATACGCTCACCCTCGCGCTCGACGGGTGGGAGGGGCCGCTCGATCTGCTGCTCAACCTGGCGCGGGCGCAGAAGGTGGACCTGCGCGAAATCTCCATCCTCGCCCTGGTCGAGCAATATCTGGCCTTCATCGAGGGCGCCAAGGCGCTGAAGCTGGAGATCGCCGCCGATTATCTCGTGATGGCGGCCTGGCTCGCTTACCTCAAATCGGGCCTGCTGCTGCCCAAGGACCCGGAGATCGATCCCAGCCCCGAGGAACTGGCGCTGCGCCTCCAGCTCCGGCTGCAGCGGCTGGATGCGATGCGGGAGGCCGGCGCCCGGCTGATGGCGCGGGATCGGCTGGGGCGCGATGTCTTCCAGCGCGGTTCGCCCGAAGGATTGAAGGTCGTCCGCAAGGCGGCGTGGCAGGTCGGCCTCTATGATCTGATCGCGGCCTATGGCGAGGTGCGCGCCCGTGCCGAGCCGGTTTTCCACGTCGTATCCCGCCGGCCGGTGATGACGCTGGACGAGGCGATGCGCCGGGTGGAGCGGATGATCGGCGTCAGCCTCGACTGGGCCTCGCTCGAAAGCTTCCTGCCGCCCACGCTCGATCCCGAATATCGCCGGTCGGCGCTGGCATCCAGCTTCCTGGCCGCGCTGGAGCTGGCGCGGCTGGGCAAGGCGCATATCGAGCAGGCGGAGCCTTTCGCGCCGCTGATGATCCGCGCCGCATGAACCCGCCCGACGATCTGAAGCGCGCGATCGAGGCGGCATTGTTCGCGGCCGAGGCGCCGCTGACGCTTACCGAGATCATGGCGGCGGTGGGCGAGGCGGGCGATGTCCGTCGCACGCTGGGGGCGCTGGCGGACGATTATGCCGGCCGGGGCATCAATCTGGTCGAACGCGGCGGGCGCTGGCATTTCCAGACGGCGCCGGACCTTGCCCATATCCTCCGCCGCGATCGGGAGGAGCCGCGCCGCCTTTCCCGCGCCGGGGTCGAGACGCTGGCGATCATCGCCTATCACGAGCCCGTCAGCCGCGCCGAGATCGAGGCGATTCGCGGCGTCCAGATATCGAAGGGCACGCTGGACGTGCTGATGGAAGCCGGCTGGATCCGCCCGGCCGGCCGCCGCGAGGTGCCCGGCCGGCCGCTCACTTATGCGACCACCTCGGCCTTCCTCGCCCATTTCGGCCTCGCCAGCCGGCGCGACCTGCCGGGGATCGACGATCTGAAGGCCGCGGGGCTGCTGGACCCCGTCGATCTCGCCTTCGCGCAGTTGGAGGTGGAAAGCGACGACGCGGACGACTAGATAGGGGGCTTACCGGGAGAATTTACATGGGTGGCCTCAGTATCTGGCACTGGCTCGTCGTGGGCATCATCGTCCTCCTGCTGTTCGGCAAGGGGCGGTTTTCGGACATGATGGGCGATGTCGCCAAGGGCATCAAAAGCTTCAAGAAGGGCATGGCAGACGAGGATGAGGCGCCCAAGCCCGCGCCGCGCCTCCAGGCCCAGCCGCCGCTGGAGCCGAATGCCGATCGCAACCTCCAGCCGATGCAGGACGATCGGCCCGCGCAGCCCTGACGGGCGCGCCGCTTGTGCTGATCCGGGCTGGGATGCCGGCTCGGCTCGCGCCGTGACGATGCGCAGACAGGAATGGCGAGGCTGGCCGGCAGGTGATCCGGCCGGCCGCACCGCCCCGCGAAAGTAACCGAAGCTTCGATGTTCGATATCGCCCCTACGGAACTGATGCTGGTCGCGCTGGTCGCATTGGTGGTGATCGGCCCCAAGGATCTGCCGCGCCTGATGCGTGTCGTCGGCCAGTGGGTCGCGCGCGCGCGCGGCATGGCCCGCCACTTCCGCTCCGGCTTCGACGAGATGATCCGCCAGTCGGAGATCGAGGAGATGGAGCGGAAATGGGCGGAGGAGAATGCCCGGATCATGCGCGAGCATCCGGTGATGCGGGAGGAAGGCGCCCCGGCCATGACGCCGCTGCCGCCGCCCGGGGACGGCGCGCCCGATAGCACGCCGGCCGCCGATGCGCCCGCCGCCGACACGCCTGCCGTGGACAGGCCGGCATGAGGGATATCGACGACACCAAGGCGCCGCTGCTCGACCATCTGATCGAGCTTCGCCGCCGCCTGCTATGGAGCTTCGCCGCGCTGGGCGTGGCCTTCGCGCTCTGCCTCTATTTCGCCAAGCCGATCTTCGCCTTCCTGGTGCAGCCGCTGCTGAAGGCGGGGCAGGGCAGGCTGATCTACACCAATATCTTCGAAGCCTTCTTCGTCGAGATCAAGGTGGCCTTCTTCTCGGCGCTGATGCTGGCCTTCCCGGTGGTGGCCAACCAGCTCTGGCAGTTCGTGGCGCCGGGGCTCTACGCCAAGGAGAAGAGGGCGCTGCTACCCTTCCTCGCCTTCACCCCGCTGCTGTTCATCGCCGGGGCGGCGATGGCCTATTATGTCGCCATGCCGGTCGCCCTGCATTTCCTGCTGAGCTACCAGGGCAATATCGGCGGCGTCAGCCAGGAAGCGCTGCCGGGTGTCGGCAATTATCTGGATTTCGTGACGAAATTCATCTTCGGCTTCGGCGTCGCCTTCCTGCTGCCGGTGCTGCTGATGCTGCTGGAACGCGCCGGGATCGTGACGCGGACGCAGCTCAAGTCCGGGCGCCGCTATGCCATCGTCGGCGCCTTCGCGGTCGCGGCGGTGCTGACCCCGCCCGACGTGGTATCCCAGCTTATGCTCGCGATCCCGCTGGTGCTGCTCTACGAACTGGCGCTGATCGCGATCTGGTTCACCGAGAAGCGCCGCGCCCGGGACGTGGCGGCGGAAGACGCCACCACCGCCTGACGCGGGCGTTCCGGCTCCGTTGGTGTGGCAGGGTTACTTGGCGGCGTCCTCCACGGCCTCGCCGGCAGATTTCACGTCCTTGCCGGCGCCTTCCACGGTATTGCAGGCGGCCAGCAGCATCGTGCTGGCCATCAGGGCCAGGGTGAAGATCCTACGCATGGAAATCTCCTCTAACGTTCCGGCGCGGGCCGGAAGACGGAGGGACAATGCGCGGTCATGAAGCTTTGTTCCGCGGGTGGTTCGATCGGAACAACGCCTGGTCGCCCTGGAGGAAAGCCGTCTGTGGACCCGCTGATAGAATGCGGACCCGGGAACCGTCGTCGGGGGGAGGATCGACGGTCCCGGGCCCTGGGTTCGGATAGCGTGAGCGGGGGGGCATAAGGTCGCTATCCGAATTGCGGGAACGAGCCGGGAAGCCGCCGGTTCCGGGGCCATGAAAAAAAATCTGCGGGTCGTGGAGTCCGGGGGACGGAACGGCGATATAGCGCGATGATCTGCAAGGGCTGGGGCCGGAATCCGCCGATATGGTCGCATGTTCTACTTGGATGCGGCAGCCGGATATTGTGCCATTGCATCGCGTGGCCGCCGCGTTACGGAAGGGGCGGGGATCAACCACAGGGAATGGAACCGGATGCCGACCGGACTGGTAGCGTTGCTGGACGACGTGGCGGGCATCGCCAAGCTGGCGGCGGCATCGCTGGATGACGTGTCGGCCGCCGCCGGCCGCGCCGGCACCAAGGCGGCGGGCGTGGTGATC
The DNA here is from genome assembly GCF_003034225.1 of Edaphosphingomonas fennica. Classification (GTDB taxonomy): domain Bacteria; phylum Pseudomonadota; class Alphaproteobacteria; order Sphingomonadales; family Sphingomonadaceae; genus Sphingomonas_E; species Sphingomonas_E fennica. The sequence continues at coordinate 30,712 of NZ_PHHF01000027.1, read as the reverse complement.
GACGATACCGCCGTCACGCCGCGCTATGTGGTGGGCTTCTCCCCGGATCGCGAACTGCCGATCATCGGCAAGATCGCCTTGGGATCGGTGCGCAACAAGCTCCTGATCCTGCTGCCCGCCGCCCTGCTGCTGAGCGCCTTCGCCGAATGGGCGATTACGCCGCTCCTGATGCTGGGCGGCGCCTATCTCTGCTTCGAGGGCGCCGAGAAGCTGGTCCACAGCCTGGGCGGCCACCATGACGAGGCGGACGGCGAGGAGGCGGTGCCCGCCTTCGAGGAACCCGCCGCGATCGAGGCCCGGAAGGTGAGCGGGGCGGTGCGCACCGATCTGATCCTGTCGGCCGAGATCATGGCGATCGCGCTCGCCGACGTGGCGGAAAAGTCGCTCGCCACCCAGGCGATCGTGCTGGCGGTGGTGGCGCTGCTGGTGACGGCGGGCGTCTATGGCGTCGTCGGCCTGATCGTGAAGATGGACGATATCGGCCTGCACCTTTCCCGCCGCGACAACGGCCTGGTCCGCGCGGTGGGCCGGGGGCTGGTGAAGGGCATGCCGGTGGTGCTGCGCGCGCTGGCGACGATCGGCATCGCGGCGATGATCTGGGTGGGCGGCGGCATCATCGTCCACGGCCTCGAACATTTCGGCCTCACCCCGCTTCCCCACCTGATCCACGACGCTGCCGAGGCCGCCGCCCATGCGCTGCCGGCGATCGGCGGTTTCGCGAGCTGGTTCGTCCAGGCGCTGGGATCGGGCATCTTCGGCGTGGCGATCGGCGCGCTGATCGTGGGCGGCCTGAAATTGGTGAAGCGATAGAAGCGGGCGGGGCGCTCCTGCCGGGGAGCGCGCCCGCAGGCTCCGTTCAAAACGCCGGGATGTCGGTGATCGCGCGGCCGAGGATCAGGGCGTGGACGTCGTGGGCGCCTTCGTAGGTGTTCACGGTTTCCAGGTTCATCGCGTGGCGCATCACCTGATATTCGCCCGAAATGCCGTTGCCGCCGTGCATGTCGCGGGCGGCGCGGGCGATGTCGAGCGCCTTGCCGACATTGTTCCGCTTGACGATCGAGATCATCTCCGGCGCGAAACGGCCCTCGTCCATCAGCCGGCCGACGCGCAGCGAAGCCTGCAGGCCGAGCGCGATATCGGTCATCATGTCGGCCAGCTTCTTCTGGTAGAGCTGGGTGGCGGCCAGCGGCCGGCCGAACTGCTTGCGGTCGAGGCCATATTGCCGCGCGGCGTGGAAGCAGAATTCGGCGGCGCCGAGCGAGCCCCAGGAAATGCCGTAGCGCGCGCGGTTGAGGCAGCCGAACGGCCCCTTGAGGCCGGACACGTTGGGCAGCAGCGCCTCTTCCCCGACTTCGACCCCGTCCAGCATCAACATGCCGGTGATCGACGCGCGCAGCGAAAGCTTGCCCTCGATCTTCGGCGCGCTCAGGCCCTTCATGCCCTTTTCCAGCACGAAGCCCCGGATGGCGCCGCCATGGGCATCGGATTTCGCCCAGACCACGAACACGTCGGCGATCGGCGCGTTGGATATCCATGTCTTGGAACCGCTGATCCGGTATCCGCCATCGATCTTCTCCGCCCGCGTGCGCATCGCGCCCGGATCGGATCCGGCGTCGGGCTCGGTCAGGCCGAAGCAGCCGATCCATTCGCCGGTCGCCAGCTTCGGCAGATATTTGCGGCGCTGCTCTTCCGATCCGTAGGCATGGATCGGATACATGACGAGCGAGGATTGCACCGACATCATCGAACGATAGCCGGAATCCACCCGCTCCACCTCGCGCGCGACGAGGCCGTAGGCGACATAGGATGCGCCAACCCCGCCATATTCGGCCGGGATGGTCGGCCCCAGCAGGCCCAACGCCCCCATTTCGCGGAAGATCTCGGGATCGGTGGTCTCGTTGGCGAACGCCTCGATCACGCGCGGCTGCAGCTTTTCCTGCGCATATTGGGCGGCGGTATCGCGCACCATCCGCTCATCCCCGGTCAACTGGTCTTCCAGCAGGAAGGGGTCCGCCCAGTCGAACTTGGCCATGCCGCTCATCGTAACGCCTTTCTCTCACTCAAGCTGTCGTGCCCGCGATGGGGCCGGTTCATTCGGCGGCTTCGGCCGCCGCGTCCGCCACGGCGGGCGGCTGGCAGACGTCCACCCAGCGCGCGCCGACCAGATCGGCCAGCCGGGCGGGCGTCAGCCGGACCGAGCTGGTGGTCGATCCGGCCGCCGGATAGACCTCCGCGAAATCGCGCAGCGATATGTCGCAATAGACCGGGATCGCCGTCGCCAGGCCGAAGGGGCAGACCCCGCCCACGGGATGACCGGTCAGCGCCTGCACCTCCTCGGCCCCCAGCATGCGGGGGCGTCCGCCGAAGGCCGCCTTGGTCTTGCGATTGTCGATCCGGGCATCGCCGCGGGCCACCACCAGCACCACCGCATCGTTGATGCGCACCGACAGCGTCTTGGCGATCTGGCCCGGCTCCACGCCCAGCGTGCGGGCGGCATCCGCCACGGTGGCGGTGCTTTCTCCCTGATCGATGATGGCGATATCCGGCGCATGGACGGCAAGCCATGCCCGCACCGATTCCAGGCTCATCTCTATCCTTCGGAATTGTTCGTTGCGGACATCCTTGGCCGCCCGCGAGGCGACTGACAACCCCGGCGGCTATCCGGCCGCGAAGACGGATTTGGGGATGTGGGTGATCCGGCAGGCGAGATCGGCCTCGCCCGATGCGACGACATAATGATCGCCCGCATCGGCGATGCCGGTGGTGAACACCACGTCGCGCAGATACATCAGGTCCTCGATCGGGCGGGTGAGGCCGGCATTGGCCTCCAGCAGCGGCGCCTCCCCGCCGCGCAGCACGCGCGAGGGATCGTCGCGGTCGAGGATCGACCAATAGGTGCGGTATATGCCGACGATCTCGTGCCGTTCCACCCCGTGCCACAGGGTCAGCCAGCCTTCGTCGGTGAGGATGGGCGGCGCCCCGCCGCCGATCCGCGCGCTGACGGCCGTGCCCGCGCGGGGGCGGATGCCGGGGCGCTCGTACGGCTTCCAGTGGAGCGCATCGGGCGAGGTGGCGAGGTTGATCGATGGGCCGGCGCGCCATTCGCTGCCCGGCGGATAAGCGAAATACAGGTCGCCCAACGGCCGCGTCTGCGCCCAGTAACGGCCATCGATCAGCCCTTCGAAGATCAGCATGTCCTTGTTCTGGTGATCGAGGACGATGCCCTCGAACCGCCAGTCGAGCGCGTTTTCCGAGCTGTAGAGCGTGGTGCTGTGCCGTTCGGGGCTGACGGAGCAGGTCGTCATCAGCCAGCGATCGCCCACCCGGCTGATGCGGGCATCCTCTATGCCATAGCATTGCAGATCGGCCCGGGGCGCGATGGCGCGATCATAATGGACGGCCACCACCTCCAGCCCGTCCGGCGCAAGCTCGACGGGCAGCAGCCAGGAAAGCGAGGTGAGCGCCATCACCTTCCACCCGCCGCCCTGCAGCAGGAACTTGCGCGGATCGGCGGTGTCGGCCTGCTCCAGCGGCCAGGGATCGAGCACGTAGCGCCCGTCCGCCCAGCGGATGGCGTGGACATGGTCGTTGCGCACGGGCTCGCGCAGGGCCTCCGCCACACGGACCATCATCAGCAGATTGCCGTTCGGCAGCCGGGTCAGCCCCGGATTGAAGGCGCCGAGCACGTAGGTTTCGGCCATCAGATGCCCGGCCAGGGGCGAGCGTGCGAGATCGACGTCGCCGGGGGCGAAGATCAGCCGATCGACCGGATATCCGGCCGGCGGGCCATTTGCGGGCGCGGCCATGGGGGGGGACCTTGCCGCAAGCGGGCGGCGGCCACAAGGCGGCAATGCCTGTCGACGGCGCTTACAGGCGACCGAGGAGCGGCCCGGCCGTTAACCATCGGAGAGCAAAGGAATCCATGGCTTTCGCGATCGGGCAGGGCGCTTGCTTGGTTCTGGCCATGCGTGAGCGGGGAGTGGCTTTGCATGGTGCGTGGCGTGAGCGTGGGGTGTGAAGCAGGCCGGGGGACGGGCGTGGGACAGGTGATCGCGGCAATCGCGCTGGCGGGGGTGCTGGCGGGCCTGATCGGCTACCCGCCCGAGCCGGCGGGCTGGGCGATGACGCTGGTGGCCTTCGCCACCGTCGCCGCCTCGGTCCGCCGGCGGCCGAGCCGCAGGGCCGGCCAGATCGTGTGAAGGGCGACCGGAACCGGCGCGGGGAGGCGCTGGTTCCGGGGGCTCGGGCTGCATGGGCAAAAGCGGATTGGCACCGGCGCTGGCGGAATGGCCTGTCCGCACAAGACGACCGGGCGGCCATTCCTCCCCTTTCTGAAAGGGAGGGGTTGTGGGAGGTCAGCGCGCGGAGCGAGGCCCGCCAGCAGATAGAAAGCGAGCGCCTGATCTGGCGGCGGCTATCCCGCCACCGGCCGCGATTCATGAGGTAGTTTGTCGTCGGCCCCTATGGCTGATGATCTTGCAAGGGCCGCCAAGTGCCTCGGCGGAACCCACCCCCAGCCCTCCCTTCCAGGGGGGAAGTGCTGAAGGCCGTTTCCCCAACCGGCCGGTCATCAGGCAGGCCGGCGTAGCGCCCTGAAACCCGCTGCCGTTGCGGCCCGGACTTTGTTACGCTCCCTGGCGCAGCGAACCGGCGAAGGCGACCACGAATTCCTCGAGCTGGGTGAGGACCGCGGGATCGGTCAGCTTGCCTTCCGCGTCGAAGGCCTTGCCCGCGCGGGAGACGAGCAGGCGCCCGCCGGACCATTGGCGGCAGCCGAGCGAGCGCAGCACTGGTAGCCAGGCGGTCTGCGACAGGATCGTGCCGAACCCGCCGGGCGATGCGCCGATCACCGCAACGGGCTTGTCGGCGAACACCCGGCCGCTGTCCGCCGGCGGGCGCGATGCCCAGTCGATCGCGTTCTTCAGCACGCCGGGAATCGAGTTGTTATATTCGGGCGTCGCGATCAGCAGCCCGTCGGCGGCGGCGATCCGGTCCTTGAGCGCCGCGACGGCGGGCGGGATGCCGTCTTGCGCCTCGACGTCGCCGTCATAGAGCGGGATGCCGGCGATCGGGGCGATATCGATCGTCACGCCTTCGGGCGCGCGGGCGGCGGCGGCGCGGATCAGGCCGCTATTGTAGGAATGGCGGCGCAGGCTGCCCGACAATCCGACGATCGTGACCATGCTGGCGGCTCCCTGTTGTGGCGGCGGGCAGGCTGGAACGGCGCGGGGCGGGAATCAAGGGCCGCGGCCGGCCATGTTGCAAAGATTGCCGCGCCGGCCCGCTCTTCCCACCCGGCCATCCACAAGATACCGGCCTTGGGTGGCCGGGCGTGGGCTGTGCCGCATCGAAATTCGCTAGAAGCGGATTTCCAAACGGATCCTCAGAACCACGCCCGGATGCCGATCAGCGCGCGCCAGCCGCCGACGTCTTCGCCGGCATCGCGGGCGAAATCGGCGGTGTCGCCGATCTTCCGTTCATATTCGACGCCGACATAGGGGGCGAACTCGCGCGCGAATTCGTAGCGCAGCCGAGCGCCGGCGGCGATCGACGTGAGGCCGGAGCCGAGCCCCAGCTCCCGCACGTCCTGCGCGGAAAGGTCGATCTCGACGCGAGGCTGGAAGATTAGCCGCTGGGAGAGGCGCTGGTCATATTCCACCTCCGCCCGCGCGGTGAGATCGCCCTTGTGCGAGACGAAGGCGGCGGCATCGACCTCGAACCAGTAAGGCGCGAGGCCCTGGACGCCGAGGACGATCTGGGCGCGATCCGGGCCGGGGCGGAAATCGCCGCGCAGGCCGGCCTGGAGATCGAACCAGGGGCCGATCGCGTGGCTCCACAGCGCCTGCACCTCGGCATCGTCGATCCGCCCGCCGAACGCGCCCTCGCCCTCGGCCTTCAGCCATAGCCGGTCGATATCGCCGCCATACCAGCCCTGCGCGTCCCACAGATAGGCATCCGGCCCATTGCCGATCCGCGCCTCCAGCCGATCGAGCATCGCCGTGTAGCGAGTGCCGCCGCCATGCTCCCGCCCAAGCTGCGCGCGCGCGGCCGCCATCGCCCGCGGATCGAACAGCCCGTCGGCGGCGAAGCGCGGTCCGGCCATGGCCTCGGCCGGAGGCGGTGACAGTGGCGGGGCATCGGCGGGGGTGCCCATATTGTGGCCGGCATGCGGATCGGCCGGCGTGGCCGGCGGCATGACGTGGCCAGCATGAGGATCGACCGGAGCGGCCGGTGGCATGCTGTGACCGGCATGTGGATTTACCGGAGCGGCCGGCGGCATGTGGTGGCCCGCGTGCGGATCGGCCGGGGTGGCCGGAGGCATGACGTGGCCGGCATGCGGATTTACCGGAGCGGCCGGTGGCATGACGTGGCCGGCATGCGGATCGGCCGGGGGGGCCGGAGGCATGTTGTGGCCCGCGTGCGGATCGGCCGGCGTGGCCGAAGGCATGTCATGCCCCGCATGCGGGTCCGCGGATTGCGCGTAAGCGGGCGCGGCGAGGAGGGCGCTCGCCAGCGCGGCGGCGAGGAGGGGCTTCATGCGGCCTCTCCGTCGAGCGGGCGGATGCTGACGACGCGGAACATGCCCGCATGCATGTGATAGAGCAGGTGGCAATGGAAGGCCCAGTCGCCCGGCGCGTCGGCGGTGAGGTCGAAGCTCACCTTGCCGCCGGGCAGCACGTTCACCGTATGCTTCACGGGATGGTTGCCGGTGTGGCCGTTCACCACCTCGAAGAAATGGCCGTGCAGGTGGATGGGGTGCGCCATCATGCTGTGGTTGACGAGATCGACGCGCACCCGTTCGTCGCGGGCGAAGCGGATCGGCTCGGTCACCTCGCTATAGGTCTCCCCGTCGAACGACCACATGAAGCGTTCCATGTTGCCGGTGAGGTGCAGCTCCACCCGGCGTGCGGGCGGGCGCGTGTCGGCATTGGGGGCGAGCGATACGAGATCGCGATAGGTGAGCACCTTGTGGCCGGCATCCTCCAGCCCCAGGCCCGGATCGCCGGTGCGGTCCACGGGCATGGCCGCGATCGAATCCACGCCGGGGCCGACCTTCAGGCCCGGCGGCGCCTTGCTCTTGTCGCGCATCTTCATCGGCATCTTCATGGGCAGGGCGCCGCCTTGGTCCATCCCGCCATGGTCCATCCCGTCGTGGCCCATGGCGCCATGATCCATGCCCATATCCTTCATGGTGAGCGTGGGGCGGGGGCGGAGCGGGGGGACGGGGGCCTGCATCCCCAGGCGCGGCGCCAGCGTGGCGCGGGCCATGCCGGATCGATCGACCGATTCCGCGACGAGGGTGAAGGCGCGGTCCTCCGTGGGCGTGACGATTACGTCATAGGTTTCGGCGACGGTGATCTGCAGCTCGTCCACCGTGACGGGGCGGACATTCTGGCCGTCGCTCGCCACCACGGCCATGGCGAGGCCGGGGATGCGGACGTTGAAGATCGTCATCGCGGAAGCGTTGACGATGCGCAGCCGCACCCGCTCGCCGGGGCGGAACAGGCCCGTCCAGTTTTCCGCCGGGCCGTGGCCGTTGACGAGATAGGTGTAGGTGGCGCCGGTGACGTCGGCGATGTCGGTGGGGTCCATCCGCATCCGGCCCCACATCGCGCGATCCGCGGCCGACATGGCGCCACCGTCGCCCAGCGCCTGCTTCTGCCAGTTGAAGTAGCCGCCCTGGGCCTTCATCTTGCGGAAGATCTCGTGCGGATGGAGGAAGCTCCAGTCCGACAGCACGATCACATGCTCGCGATCATAGGCCACCGGGTCCGCGCCCGCCGGATCGATCACGATCGGGCCGTAATGGCCCATCTGCTCCTGCAGGCCGGAATGGCTGTGATACCAGTAGGTGCCGGCCTGGCGCACGGGGAATTCGTAATGGAAGGTCTCGCCCGGCCTGATGCCGGGGAAGCTGACGCCCGGCACGCCGTCCATCTGGAAGGGCAGGATCAGGCCGTGCCAGTGGATCGACGTATCCTCGTCGAGGCCGTTGGTGACGGAAAGGCGGACCTGCTGCCCCTCGCGCAGGCGGATCAGCGGCGCGGGCAGCGTGCCGTTGACGGTGATGGCATGGCCGCTCCTGCCGCCGACGGCGAAGCGCGAATGGCCGACGGCGAGCTTGATGTCCGTGCCGCTGAGCATCGGCATGTCGGCCGTGAGGCCGTGCGCGCCGCTATGCGCCCAGGCGGGCAGGGCCGCGTTCAGCAGCAGGCCGCCGCCGAGCAACGAGGCGCCGCGCAACACATCGCGGCGGCCGATTCCATCCTTCATGCCAATTCCCACTCTCGGGGCCGGCCGGCCCCTTATTGCGACATCGGACCGGCGCGCGCGGCCGATCGCGCCCATCATATCGCCGGCCGCCGGCATGTCAGCGACTTTCCCACGGCGCCGCCGGCCGGCAATCTTCGGTTACGATAGGGCACAATGTGGCCATATTTGCCGCTTAGGGCGCACGGCGTCGTAAACCGCCGATCGGGCATCGGCTGGCGTTGCGACATGGGCAAATCAGGGGAGGCGCGGCCGGTCCGCGTCCGCAATCGCTTTCATGGCAGTTTTCACGTCACGGCACATCATGGCGGCCATGCCGCTCGGCCTGAGCCTGATCTGCGCCACGCCGGCGGCGGCCGAACCGATCTCCGCCGAGGAGGCGCAGCGCATCCGCGAGGAGATCAGGCTGCTGAAGGCGCAACTCGCCCGGCTGGAAAGCCGGCTGGGGCCGGAAGAGGAGGCCGCGCCCACCGCGACGAGCGCGCCGGCTGCCGCACCGGCGGCGCCGCAGGCATCCACCGCCGTGGCCGCCGCCGCCCCGCCGCCGCCCGCCAAGGCCGCGCCCGAAACCGGCATCAGCTGGAAGGGATCGCCCCAGTTCACCAGCGACGATCGCGCCTTCAAGGTGAAGGGCCGCATCCAGGCGGATGCGGGCTATGTCTCCCACCCGCCGGGTTCGGACGACAAGGGCTTCGGCTTCACCAGCGAGATGCGCCGCATCCGCCTGGGCGGCGAGGGCAAGCTGGGCTCGGGCTTCGGCTACAAGCTGGAACTGGAGCTTTCGGACAACAAGGTCGATCTGGTCGACACCTTCGTCACCTATGAGACGAAGGACTGGCTGGTCGCGATCGGCAACCAGAACCAGTTCCAGTCGCTGGACGAGCTGACCGGCGATACCACCGGATCGGTGATGGAACGCGCCGCCTTCACCGATGCCTTCGGCTTCGAACGGCGGCTGGGCATTTCCGCCCAATATCATCACAAGGACTGGCTGCTGCAGGGCGGCATCTTCACCGACGATATCGGCGCGCTTTCCAACAGCAGCGACGGGCCTTCGGGCGGGGACGAGAATAACAGCTTCGGCGTGGACGGCCGCGTCGTCTTCGCGCCCAAGGTGGACGATACCCAGCTCCATTTCGGCGCATCGGGCCATTGGCGGACGCTGAAGCGGCTGGCGGACAAGCCCACCGTCTACCGCCAGCGCCCCTTCCTGCACGGCACCAACAGCTATGTGCTGGAAACGCCGGGGCTGAACGTGGACGACGAGGTGAATTACGGGCTGGAAGCGGCCGCCATCCGCGGCCCCTGGCATGCGGTGGCGGAGGCGCACTGGCTGCGCGCCATGCGGCCGGACGCGCCCGACGTCGGCTTCTTCGGCGGCTATGCCGAGGTCGGCTATTTCCTCACCAAGGGCGATACCCGATCCTACCGCAACGGCATATTCGGCGGCGCGGACCCGAAGCGCCCGTTCGGCAAGGGCGGAATCGGCGCGGTCCAGTTGAACCTCCGCTACGACTATCTCAGCCTGAACGATCGATCGGCGGGCGTGCTGGGCGGCCGGCAGAACGCCTATCTGGCGGGATTGGTCTGGACGCCGATCAACTATCTGCGGTTCAACCTGAACTACGGATATCTCACTTATTCGCCGGGCGTGACGGCCGACGGCGTGTTCGACGACTATAACCTGCACGTCATCGGCACGCGGATCGAACTGGACTTCTAAGCGGCGCGGACAAATTCGGATCACGGCCGCTGCTGGAATTTTCGACGACATTGCGGACCTTCCTCCCCTCCCTGCAAGGGAGGGGCTGGGGGGTGGGTTGGCGCGCGGAGCGCGCCTCGATAACGTTGCGTTATGCGGCGCGTCCCCGAACATATGACGGCCAATGCACGGGCCTTGCGCAATGGCCGGACGGAGCCTGAGCGCCTTCTCTGGCGGCGACTGTCGCGCTATCGCCCACGCTTCACCCGGCAGTAGGTTGTTGGCCCCTATATTCTGGATATTGCATGCCGGTCGGCTGGGCTGGCGATCGAGTGCGATGGCAGCCAGCATCTCGACGCACATGATTATGACGCGCGACGTGACCAGTTTCTCGCGGATCAAGGCTGGGTCGTTCTGCGATTCTGGAATGGCGAGGTGCTGGCCAATCCTGACGGCGTAGTGGAGGCGATCCTCGCCAGAACCGCCGAGTGCCTCGGCGGAACCCACCCCCAACCCCTCCCTTTCAGGGAGGGGAGGAAAAAGCGCTGACGTCCGCTTCCCCGACATTCCGGTCATTCAGCCTATCGCAAGACCGTCCCGAAACCCGACAGCGATCACCATCGGAATTTGTCCACCCGGCCGGGGGCATTTTCAAGGCGGATGGCGGGCTGCCCTCCCGGCGGGTGCGGAGCCAGGAAAGCGCCGGCCGGTTCAGCCTGCCGCCGCTTCGTCGAGCTCGCGTTCCACGCCGTCCAGCAGCGCCTGGAAGCCCTTGTTGAGCGTGCGGTGCGGATCGGCCTTCCAGATCCATTTGCGGCTCTCCTCCACCAGCGCGCGCTGGGTAGGGGTGAGATCGGCGACGCCTTCGTCCAGCGCCACCATGTCCGAACGATCGAGCACCTCGGACTCGCTGGCATAATAAGTGCCGATCAGGCCGACCGTGGCGGCCAGGAACCAGCTTGCCGTTTCGACCAGCGCCAGTTCCTTCAGGCCCATGCGGTGGAGCAGCTCCACCACCGGCGCCTGCACCTTGAGCCAGGGGCCGGCGAGCTGATCGTCCCACCCCATCAGCTTCATGACGCCATGGTGACTTTCATACAGATTGGCGACGTGATTCTGCCAGGCGAGCAGCTGCTCGCGCCACGGCCTGTCCGCCGGCATGTCCGGGAAATCGGCGAACACCGCCGCCGACATCGCCGCCAGCAGCGCGGTGCGCGTCGGGAAATAGCGGTAGAGCGCGGGCGGGGAGACCGAGAGTTCGCGGGCGATCCGGGCCATGGTCAGCTCGTCGCCCGGATGCGCGTCCAGCAGCTTCAGCGCGATATCGACGATGGCGTCGGCCGAAAGCATCGCCGGGCGGCCGCGCATCGCGGCGGGCGTGACGGAGGGCGGCGTGTCCTCATCCGCGAACAGGGTCCGATTCTGGCTATTGCTGCTCGCCACGACTTAGTTTACCTCAATAAGTAAATAAGAGAAACAAATTCGATCCCCGCGATAGGCGAGCCCGGCGGGAAAGACAACCGAGGAGAGGATAATGGCTGATTTCCTGATCAAGGGCGGCACCGTCGTCGACGGCAAGATGACGCCCGCTTATGCCGCCGACGTGCGGGTGACGGGCGACCGCATCGCCGAGATCGGCGCCGGCCTGGCGCCGCGCGGCGGCGCTGAGCGGGTGGTGGACGCGACCGGATGCTATGTGACGCCGGGCTTCATCGAGGCGCACACCCATTTCGACGCGACGATGTGGTGGCAGGACGATCTCAACCCGCTGCCCGGCTATGGCGCGACGACGATCATCATGGGCAATTGCGGTTTCTCCTGCGCGCCCATCTCCGACGACAAGGCCGCGACGCAGGAGGTGATCAACATCTTCTCCTTCTTCGAGGACATCGCCAAGGAGCCGTTCGTCTCCGAGCTGCCGTGGGACTGGCGCAAGTGGAGCGAATATAAGGCGTCGCTGACCTCCAAGGTCCGCATCCCGCTGAATTATGCCGCCTATGTCGGCCATATCGCCATCCGGCTTGCGGTGATGGGCCTCGATGCGTGGGAACGCACCGCCACCCCGCTGGAGATCGAGCGGATGTGCGAGCTGCTGGACGACGCGCTCAACGCCGGTGCGCTCGGCCTTTCGACCAACCTGCTCGATCATGACGGCGACGACCGCCCCGTGCCGACGCAGATCGCCGACGATGCCGAATATGCCGCCCTGTTCGAGGTGCTGGATCGCCACCCCGGCAGCGCCGTCCAGGTCATCATCGATACCTTCATGCGCATGACCGGCCCGGAAATGGTCGCCCGCATGGGCCGGCTGCTGGAAGGCAAGTCGGTTCGCATGCAATGGGCCGGTCTCCCCACCCTCGAATTCCAGAAGCCGACCCTCGGGCCGCTCCAGAAGCTGCACGACGACTTCAAGGCGCAGGGCAAGGATTATTGGACGGCCTTCACCCATGTCTCGCCGACCAACACGCTCTCGCTCACCAAGTCGCTGATCTTCGCCCAGTCGAACGATTATGCCTGGCACGAGGTGGTGCAGGCCGAGACCGACGAGGAGAAGGAGCGCCTGCTCGCCGATCCCGAATGGCGCGCCCGCGCCCGCGACAGCTGGGACAACCATGCCTGGGCGCATGCGCCGATGAACCGGCCGGACGACCTGCTGCTGCGCAATTCGGATAATGGCGCGGGGCCGGTGAACCTGACGCTGACCGAATATATGAAGCAGTCGGGCGCGGCCCACCGTTCGGACGCGATGGCGGACTGGATCCTGAAGAACGGGGTGAAGTCCACCGTCCACATGGCGCCGTTCCCGATGAACGAGGAACTGGTGATCGAGCTGATCCGCGATCCGATGTCGGTGGGCAATGTCTCCGACGCCGGCGCCCATGCCCAGATGTTCTGCGGGCCGGGCGAGAATATGCTGCTGTTCACTTATTATGTGCGGGGCGGCAAGATCAGCATCGAGGAGGCCGTGCACGTCCAGACCGGCAAGCTCGCCAGGCATTTCAACCTGAAGGGACGCGGCGTTCTGGAAGAAGGCGCGCCGGCCGACATCACCGTGTTCAACATCGACGAGATCGAACGGCGCGAGGAGCGCAAGATCTTCGACGTGCCCGATGGCCATGGCGGCATCACCTGGCGCTATACCCGCGATCCCGCGCCGATGCGCCTCACCCTCGTCAATGGCGAGGCGACCTTCGACGGCGGCGAGCCCACCGGCAAGCGGCCGGGCGAGTTCCTGAGCCCGCAGGTGGATTCCGCCTACAGCATGGCGGCCGAATAAGGGGCCGGACCGGCGGGACGGGGCGTTTCATCCGTTCCGCCGGATCACGGAAAGGCGATAACGCCAAAAGGACTCGATGAACGAATAAGCGACCTAAGTCGGGCGGGGTGGCGCGCAAAGTCGAGCAAAGACGAGCGGGAAGTCTCGATCGTCGAATTTGGCCCGATCGCGCATCAGAATTTCGATGCAAGGCGCTTCATTATTCGCCGGGGGAGATGTAGCCTCCGGCACAGATACGAGCCGGCGCCCAAGCCGGTCGCATCCACAGGGAGAGGAAAATGAGGAAGTCGCTTGTCGCGGCGTTGCTCGCCAGCGCCGCTATGTTCGCTTCGGTTCCCGCTTACGCCCAGGACAGCGCCGCCGCCGACGCGCAGGAGACTGTCGGCATCGCCGATATCGTCGTGACCGCCCAGCGGCGCGAGGAAGCGCTGCAGAACGTGCCGGTCGCCGTGACCGCGCTCAGCAGCGACGCGCTGGACCAGATGCGCGTCACCAACGTGAAGAACCTGGCGGGCGTGGCGCCCAACCTGCAGATCAACACGCAGGGCCTGCAATCCAATCCCACCATCATCATCCGCGGCATCGCATCGGGCACGTCCAACAACGCCGTCGATCCCAAGGTCGGCATCTATCTGGACGGCGTCTATATCGGCCGCACCGTCGGCTCGGTGTTCGACCTGGCCGATATCGAGCGCGTCGAGGTGCTGCGCGGCCCGCAGGGCACGCTGTTCGGCCGCAACGCGACATCGGGCGCCATCAGCCTCGTCACCGCCGCGCCGAGCGGCGAATGGGGCATGAAGGCCACCGGTTCCTACGGCAATTACGATGCGTGGCGCGGCAAGATCACGCTGGACCTGCCGGCGCTGGGACCGCTTTCGGTGAAGGTTGCCTATCTGCACGACCAGATCGAGGGCGACCAGACCAACCTGATCGGCGGCCGGACGCTGGACCTGAGCGTGCGCGATCCGCGCTTCGGCAACCTGCGTTACAGCAACAAGCTGGGCGGCCGGAACATCGACGGCGGCCAGCTCGCTGCGCGGCTTGATGCGTCGGATGATTTCCGCATCGATTACCGCTTCGACTATACCGATGCCCGCGCCGTGGGCCGTGGCGTGCAGAGCCTGGGCGTGATCCCGGATGCCTCCGGCCAGCTCCTCCAGCCGATCGTGAACCTGCAGGGATTGCTGGGCGGGATCACCAACGAATCCACGAAGCGGATCGACAATCTCGCCAACGCCACCTCGCTTGAACATGTCGTGACGCAGGGCCACAGCCTGACGCTCAACTGGGACGTAAGCGATGCGCTGACGGTGAAGAGCATCACCGCCTACCGCAAGTTCAAGCAGGACCCGTATGTCTACGACCTCGCCGCATCGGGCGGGTTGAAGTTCACGGTCGGCCAGTTGCGCAGCCTGCTGCTGGATGGCGGAACGACGCTGTTCGATCCGGCCAATCTGCCGGGACCTAACGATAGCTTCTTCTCGCTCCTGACCGCGCGCGCGACCAAGCAGAAGCAGTTCACCCAGGAAGTGCAGTTCCAATATACCCAGGACCGCTGGGAACTGACGGCCGGCGTGTTCTACTTCCATGAAAACTCGCCCGCGACCGACATTCTCGGCATCCTCCAGCCGGTGGCGAATGGCAAGGTCGTTGGCGATCAGGCGATCCTGACGGCGTTCCCGGTCGGCACGCCGCTGGCGCCGTTCGGCATCGACATCAATGGTGACGGGGTGCTCGATGCCCGCGACGTCAATTCCTTCGATGCGCTGTTCGGCAGCGGCACGACCGACACCCGCGCAATCAACGACTCGATGGCGATCTACGGCCAGGCAACCTGGCACGTGACCGACAAGTTCGATCTGACCGGTGGCCTGCGCTACACGCTCGACGATCGGCAGACCAATATCTACAGCATCGCCGGCGGCCAGGGCGGTCAGCTCGGGCCGGGCAAGTACAAGGCCCATTTCGACAAGATCAACTTCACCGCCATCGCCACCTACCGGCCGACCGACGACGTCACCGCCTACGGCAAGGTTTCGTCCGGTTACGTCGCGGGCGGCATCCTGAGCGGCATCCCCTACAAGCCGGAATCGCTGATCGCCTACGAACTGGGCCTCAAGACGAAGTTCTGGGACAATCGCGTCCGGGCCAACTTCGCGGCCTTCTACAGCGATTACAAGGATCTGCAGACCCAGAACTTCATCGATGGCGTCCAGTTCTTCGACAATGCCGGCAAGGCGCACATCAAGGGCTTCGAGGCCGAGGTGGACGTGGTGCCGGTGCGCGGCCTGACGCTGAGCGGCAATCTCGGCTATCAGGACTTCAACTATAAGGAGTTCATCCTGGCCGGCGTCGACGTTTCGGATGTCGCGCGGACGACCTATTCGTCCAAGTGGACCGGGCGGATTTCGGGCCAGTATGACGCGCCGGAATTCTCGAACGGCGGCAATGCCTTCGTCCGTCTGGAAGGCCGCTACAAGTCCAAGGCGCCGCTGGTCTCGACGCCGATCACCGACCTTGCCGGCAATGTCTCGCCGCTCGAACAATATGCCTACACCAAGGCCTATTGGCTGGTCGACGGGCGGCTGGGCGTCGCCAACCTGCCGCTGGGCGGGGTGGATGCCAGCATCTCCGTCTACGGCCAGAACCTGTTCGATGTGGACTACAACCCCTTCGGCGCGCCGGTGCTGTCGCTGACCACGACCTACGATCGCGGCCGCACCTATGGCGTGGAACTGGGCATCAAGTTCTAGGCCGGGGATGAATGTGAAGGGGGCGCCGGCAGCGGTGCCCCCGATTTTTTCCGGGCCGCCCGAAGGCCCGCAGATGATGAGGTTTCAAGATAATGGCTGATCCGAACCCCGTGCTCGCTGGCCGCGTGGCGCTGGTCACGGGCGCCAGCCGCGGCATCGGCCGGGCCATCGCCCAGCGGCTGGCGGCGGCCGGCGCCGCCGTGGTGGTGACCGCGCGATCGCTGAACGGCGCCGCCGCATCCCAGCGCTTCGGCAACGCGCAGATCGTGCCGGGCACGCTGGCCGAGACGGTGGCGCTGATCGAGGCCGCCGGCGGGCGCGCCATCCCGATCGACGCCGACCTCGAAAAGGCCGAGGACCGCGCGACGCTGGTGGAGCGCGCGGTGGACGCGGCCGGGCGGATCGACATCCTCGTCAACAATGCCGGCTTCGCCGATTATGCCCGCATCGACGCGATGAGCCTGGAGACGTTCGATCGCACCTTCGAACATTATCTGCGCGCGCCCTTCGCGCTAATCCGCGCCGCCGTGCCGCAGATGAAGGCGCAGGGCGCGGGCTGGATCGTCAATATCGGATCGGTGACGGCGCTGCCGCCGACCCGGCCCTATCAGGATTATGCCAAGGCGGGCGGCGACACCGCTTATGCCGCGATCAAGGCGGCGCTCCACCGTTTCAGCCAGGGGCTGGCGGCGGAGCTGGTGGACTATGACATCGCCGTCAACGTGGTGGGGCCTTCCACCGCCATCCGCACGCCGGGCGCGTCCCAGCTGATCCCGGACGATTTCCCGACCGAGGATGTCGAATATCTGGCGGAAACCGTGCTCGCCATGTGCCACCGCCCGGCGGCCGAGCGCACCGGCCTGGTCGCCTTTTCCATGCATTATCCGCACCATGAAGGGCTGACCGTGCGCACGCTGGACGGCGCGGGCACGATGCCCGCGCGCGAGCCGCCGGCCTTTTCGCACCCGGCCATCGCGCCGGCCGGAATTTGAGGGGAGGGGCCGTGAGCACCGCCACGACCATCTATGTGATCGACGAGATCGTCGCCCTGCCGGGCAAAGGCCGCGCGCTGCTGGAGGCTTATCACGAACGCTATGCCCCCGGCGCCCGCGCGCGGGGCATGGCTCTGGATCGCGTCCTGGTATCGCCGCCGATGTGGCTGGACGACGACAGCAACACCATCACCATAAGCTGGACGATCCAGGGCGCGCCGGCCTGGTGGGGCATGAGCTTCCAGTCGCGCAACGATCCCGGCGTGGCGGACTGGTGGGCGGAGGTGGATGAGATGATCGTCCGCCGCAGCCGCCATTTCGCCACGGCCGAAAGCGATATCGCGGAGATCTGCAATGTTTAGCCTCGTCAGCCTGGTCCATCTGGCCGAGGGCGCCGAAGGCGATGTTTCGGCGGCGCTGGGCGCGCTGGAGGCCCGCGTGGCGCGGACGCTGCCAGGCACGTTCAACGGCGGCGACCTGATCGCCCATTTCGACTTCGCCGACGAGGACAGCTACCGCGACGTGCTGCCCGCGATCGATGCGGTGCTGGGGGGCGGGGGCGTGACGCGCGCCGACAGCGCCTTCTACCGCCACGGCCGCCACGGCGCGGCCGATCCGGGGCTGGCGACCGGCGTCTATCGCGCATTGCTGCTGAGCGCGGACCGGCCGGTCAGCCGCCCGGTGCTCGACAAGTTCGAGGCCGAGATGGTGCGCATGCCGCATTATATCCCCGCCATCCGCAACTGGCGGCTGAGCCGGGTGATCGAGGCGCGGGGCGAGCGGCGCTGGACGCATGTGTGGGAGCAGGAATATGCCTCGCTCGACGGGCTGAACGGCCCCTACATGCTCCATCCCTACCATTGGGCGCGGATCGACCGCTGGTTCGATCCCGAATGCCCCGACTGGATGATCGACACGCGGCTTTGCCACAGTTTCTGCGCCTTTGGGCGCGCTGTGCTGACCGCCTGAGGGAGAGGCCCGACATGCGGGGACTGGACGGCAAGGCGATCCTGATCGCGGGCGGCGGGGGCGGCATCGGCGCGGCATCGGCCGAACGGCTGGCCGCAGAAGGCGCGCGCGTGGTGGTGGGCGATCTGTTCCTCGAGGGCGCGGAAGCCTGCGCGGCGCGCATCCGCGCGGCCGGCGGCGATGCCGTGGCAATCGGCTACGATCAGGCGGAGGAAGCCTCCATCGCCGGGCTGGTGGCCGCAACCGTCGATCGGCTGGGCAAGCTCGATTGCGTGCTGGCCAATGCGGCGGACATGCAATCGATCATGCTGGACGGGGACGTATTGTCCTGCGCGCTCGACGTGTTCGATCGCTCCATCCAGGTCGACATGCGCGGCTATTTCCTGATCGCGCGCCATGCCCTGCCGCATTTGATCCAGAGCAGGGGCGCGATCGCCTTCACCAGCTCCGCCGCCTCGATCGTGGGCGAGCCGGAGCGCGTGGCCTATGGCATGGCCAAGGCGGCGGTGAACGCGCTCACCCGCCACATCGCCTCGCGCTGGGGCAAGGAAGGCGTGCGGTCGAACGCGATCCTGCCGGGCTTCGTCTATACGGAAAAGACCCGCGATCACCTGCCCGAGGAATTCCGCCGTCATGCTGTGGCGGCGACGCGCAGCACGCGGCTGGGCGAACCGGCGGACATCGCCGCGATGGTGGCCCACCTGTTTTCGGACGACGGGGCCTGGATCAACGGCCAGACGCTGAGCGTGGATGGCGGCGCGACGATGCGCTGAGGCAGGGAGCAGGATTATGGACGACAAGGCGGCAATGAGCCCCGTAAAGGGCCTTCTGATCCTGCTGGCGGTGATCGTGGTGCTCGCCGGCTATATCGCCGCGGTCGCGGCGCTGCACCTGAGCGAGGCGTGGGCGGGCTTCCTCTTCCTCCTCTATTGGTCGATGGTCGAGCAGGCGCGGGTGGACCGGCTGGCGAAATCGATCATCGGCGCCTTCGTCGGCGCGGGCACCGCCGCGATGATGGCGCTGCTGCCGCCGTTGATGGGCGCGGGGCCGGGCATGGCGCTGTTCCTGGCCGTCGTCCTGCTGCTGGTCTATGCGATCATCATGGGCTGGGCGCCGATCGCCGTGAACATGGCGACGATGATCTTCCTGACGGTGGGCACGGTCCCCCATGTGCAGGCCAATGCCGATTTCCTGCAGATTTTCTACGGCATCGCCGCCGGCATCGTCTATTTCGGCGGACTGGCGCTGATCGCCGGTGCGCTTTCGAAGAAGAAGGCCGTCACGCCCGCCGAGGCGTAAGGACTCGTCCGGGAAGTCCGGCGGACCGGATTTCCCGGATTCTCACCGATCCCTATCGCCAATAATGGTTGGCGGCCGCTACCGTCTGAAAATTGATGGCGATCACCTGGGAGCCGGCGATGAGCTGCGCGGTATCGTGGCCATAGGCCGGGCGGAACTACTGGCGGACCTCATTCGATGGCTGGGTGACTTTGGCGCCGACGCGGGGACAGCTTGGCCGCGCGTTCGAACCCGGCCTCGGCCGTTGGGGTGACGAGCGTGGGAAGCCATGAATCCGCCATGGTGATGCTCCTTCCGAAGGCCCGGCGCGGGCCGGCGCGGAAGACGGATCGTCGCGGCGATGCCGCTTATTTCCGCTCGGTGCGTATCCAGCGGGTTTCGCCGCCGCGCACCAGGCGGAGATAGATGGGCAGTTTCCACAGGAGATAGAGCGGCAGCCGCGCGATCGTGCCGATCCGCATGAACGCCCGGCCGTGGCGCGCCCAGGCGATGAGGACGAGCAGCGCGTTGAGCCCGAACAGGGTGACGGCCGCGATGAAGGGCCGGGGCGGCATGCCGATCAGCGCCAGCAGGCCAAGCAGCGCCGCGACGGCGAGGTTGAGGCCCATCAGCAGCGCCAGCGGCGGGGTGAGGAGGTGGAGGCCCGTCCACAGGAGCGCCGGCCGCGCGCGGGCCAGCCCTTCGCCGATCAGGGGGATCGCCTGGCGGCGGGCGGTGGCCATGAAGCCGTTTTCCCACCGCGTCCGCTGGGTGAGCGTGCCGCCCTCGGTGCTCGGCTGCGTCCAGGTGCGGGCGCCGGGATCGAACAGCGGGGCATAGCCGTCGCGGGTAAGATCGATGCCAAGCGCCAGATCCTCGACGATATTGTCGGTGGCGAGCGCCGCGCGATCGAACAGGCCCCAGGGGAAGGCCATGCCCGAACCGGTGAGCAGGGCCGGCGCGCCGATCGCCCGGCCGCCATTCTGGCGCACGAGATTCTTCACCAGGATCGCGAAGTTGGAAATCTGCACCATCGGCGGCGCATCGCCGGCCGGCGCGAACAGATAGGCGCTTTGCACCGGCCGGCCGGTTCCGGCCGCCAGCGCGGCGATCCGTTCGAGCGCGCCCGGCTCCGCCGTGCAATCGGCATCGATCACGATCACCGCGCGCGGCGGGCTGGCCCGCAGATGATCGCGGCCGAAGGCGAGCGCGAAGCCCTTGCCGCGCCGGACGGGATCGTGCCGTTCGATCACCTCGGCGCCGGCCCGCCGCGCGATATCGGCGGTGGCATCGCTGCAATTGTCGGCGACGACGAGCATGCGGGTTTCCGGCGGCAGCACGGCCTTGAGCGCCGCCACGACCGCGCCGATGCCGGCCGCTTCGTCATGCGCCGGGATCAGCAGCGCGATATCGCCCGGCGGGATCGGCGCGGCCATGCGGCCGCGCAGGCCGGCGACAAGCCCGAGCCCGGTTTCGACGGCGAAGACGAGGCCGACCAGCGCCACGGGGGCGAGAAGGATCCAGCCGATGGCAGCGGGCAGCGCGGATATCGTCATCATCGCAACGCATCGCACAGGCGGGACGCGGGATAAAGCCGGCACGCGGGATAAAGCGGCGCGTGGCGGAAAGGGGCGGATCGGCGGCTTCCGGGGCGCGATGACGTTTGCTGGAAATTCATGTCCCATATTCCGCAGCCCGCACTTGCCGGGCCGGCCGGCCGCCGGAAGGATGCGGCCTGAGGGAGAGGATGATGGCGGAAGAACGGATCGACGTCGGCGGCGTCGCGATCAATGCGGTGACGGCGGGCGAGGGGCCGCTGGTGCTGATGATCCACGGCTTTCCGGGGCTGGCATGGTCGTGGCGGCACCAGATGGCGCCGCTGGCCGATGCCGGCTTCAAGGCGGTGGCGATCGATTCCCTCGGCTATGGCGGGAGCGACCGGCCGGCGGACCCCGCGCTCTACGATTCCGATCATATGCAGCGTTATCTGCTGGCGATCCTCGATCATTATGGCGCGGGGACGGCCTTCATCGTCGGCCAGGATTTCGGCGCCCAATATGCCTGGAACCTGGCGGTGCGCGCACCCGATCGGGTGCGCGCGCTGGTGGCGACGATCCCCTACGATTATGACCTTGCCGGCCGCGCGATGCTGGGATCGGCCGAGACGCTGCCGCCCGGCACGCCGCCGCAGCCGGTGATGGCATCGGCCGATCATCCGCCGTCCCGGCGCTTCGCGGCGATGGCGGCGCAGCATTTCCTCCACTTCCATTATTTCCAGGAGGTAGGACCGGCAGAGCGCGAGCTGGGCGGCAATCTGGCGGAGTTCCTGAAGCGGGATTTCTTCGCGCTTTCGGCCAATGGCAATCTGTGGAACTGGCTGGACGTGCCGAGCGAAGGCAGCGGCTATCTGGATGCGCTGCCCCCCGCGCCGGACCTCCCCTGGCCATGGCTTTCGGAGGCGGAGTTCGCCCGCTTCGTGGAGGGATATGACCATCCCGACATCATGAAGCGGGTGATCGGCGGGCTGAATTCCTACCGCACGGCGGACGCCAATTGGGAGATCGGCCGCGCCTGGGCGGACCATGACGTGACGGTGCCGACCCTGTTCGTCCATGGCGCCAGGGACCCGTCCTTCGGCTTCTTCCCCGAATGGCGCGAGCGGATGGCGCGGCGGGTGCCGGGGCTGGTGGACGTGGTGGAGATCGAAGGCGCGGGCCATTTCATCCAGCAGGAACAGCCGGCGGCGTTCAACCGCGCGCTGATCGATTTCCTGAAAAGCCGGTGAGCTGGGCGGTTCCCTGGACGGCGCATCTGGGCCTGCGCGGGCCGGACGCGCCGCTGTTCCGCCACAGCGCGCGATCGGCCGATCCGTTCGACCAGATCGATTTCATCGCCGATCTCGGGCTGGCGGGCGTGCAGGACAATTATGCCGCGCTCAGGCCCGCTGACGAGCAGGAGCGGGTAGCCGCGCACGCCGCGCGGCGGGGCCTGCGGCTCGCCAGCTTCGTCCACGATCCGCTGGGCTGGGATCAGCCGCGCTGGAGCGCGCCGGACGAGGACGGCCGCGCGGCGTTGCTGGCCGAACTCGATCGATCCTTGGCGACGGCGCGGCGCATCGGCGGGCACACGCTGATCTGCGTGGCGGGGCTCGATCCCGCCCGGCCGCGCGCCGCCCAGCTCGCGGCAATGGCGGAGAACCTGCGGCGCGCGGGCGACCGGGCGGGCGCAGCGGGCGTGCGGCTCTGCGTGGAGATGACGTCCGCGCGCTGGCTGCCCTCGATGCTGGTCGACCGGTTCGACGATGCGGTGGCGGTGGTGCGCGCGGCGGGCCATCCGGCGGTGCGGCTGATGTTCGACGTGGGGCATATCGCGCTGGACGGCATCGATCCGCTATCCGCGCTGGCGGCCGCCGAGCGGCTGATCGGCGCGGTGCAGGTGGCCGATGTGCCGGCGGACGGATCGGCCGGGCGGATCGACATCGGCGCGGGCGGGATCGACTGGCCGGCGCTGATCCGGGCGATCCGGGCCACGGGCTATGACGGCCTGTTCGAGATCGAGCATGAAGCCCTGGGCGAGGGGCTGGCCGGCGAGCAGGCGCTGATCGAACGGCTGCGCGCGGTGGATCGGGCGGCGGGCTGAGGGCCGGCCGCTAGGCTTTCGGCACGCGCGCGCCCGGCCTGGTGAGCGATACGAGGATGAAGGCCAGCACCACCATCACGAGCAGGCCCGCGAAGGCGAGGTTGTAATTGCCCGTCTGGTCCCGGATGCGGCCGACCGCGTAGAGCGCTGCGATCGAGAGCGGCTGCATCCCCACCGCCATCGCGCCCAGCGCGCTGCCGAAGCTGCGCGACCCGAAGCTGTTGGCGGTAAGCACCGTCCACACCGGATAGACCCCGCCGACCGCGAGGCCGATCAGCGCGAAGGCGCCCAGCATCACCCAATATCCGGGCCAGATCATGTAGAGCGAAAGCAGGATGACGTGGAACAGCGCCACCACCGCGAAGACGCGGCGGACATCGACATGATCGGCCAGCCAGCCGGCGACGAGCTTGCCCACCACCGCCGATACGCCGCCCACCGATACCAGCCATGAGGCGTCGATCAGCGAGATGCCCTTGGTCCTGAAATAGGGCGCGTTCGTCTGGATCAGCGTCTGATCGCTGGCGAGGATCAGGCCGCAGCCGAACATGATCAGCCAGAAATTGCGTTCGCGCAGCAGGGCGCGCGTGGACCACACCGGCTCCGCCGCCGGGGCGGCCGCGCTGCCGTCCAGCATGGCGGGCGTGATCTCCCCGCCTTCGATCAGTTGCGCCTCGCTCGGCCGGTCGCGCATCAGCAGCAGCGCCAGCACGCCCACGATCAGGCTGACGCCCACGCCGATGCCGGCCACCGCCGCGCGCCAGCCGAAATGTTCGATGGCGTTGGCCGCGATCGGCGACATCACGGCATTGCCGCAGGATGTGGCGACGGCGATGATGCCGATCGCCAGCCCGCGCCGCCGGCGGAACCAGCGCGCGGTGATGGCATTGGCGGCCAGCGCGCCGGCCGCGATCATGCCGAAGGAGATCGGGCCGACCGTGGCGATCAGCATCACCTTGAGCGAGGTGGCGGTGGCGATCATCAGGAAGCCCGCCGCGAACAGGACGGCGCCGGCCGCCACCATCAGCCGGATCGGCAGCCTGTCGATCAGCCGGCCGACGAGCGGCGACCAGACCATCATGCCCAGGAGCAGGGCCATGATGCCGATATTGGCCTGGGCGTAGCCGAGGCCGAATTCCTCGACCAGCACGGGCACGAAGAAGGTGAAGGAATAGACCGTCGCGCCGACGGTGAGCATCGCGCAGACGAAGCCTGCGATCACCACCAGCCAGCCGCGATAGGGCAGCCCGCCCGATGGTCGCGCGATCGTCGCTTCCTGCATGTCCGATCTTCCTCCCCCGCTTCTTTGCGGACCTGATCTTGATTTTTTCTGCGCATCCTACAGGAGATCATGGGCGCGTCACCTGCATAAGTGATCCGGGGGCGCAATAATCGGCCGGGGAGAGGGCAGATGGGCGTGGATGCGAATATCGCGGTGATGCGCCGCTTCTTCGACGCGATGAATGCGGGCGACGTGGCGACGATCATCGACAGCTATGCCGAGGACGGGCACTGCGTGACCATGGGCGGCACGCTGATTTCCGGCACGTTCGACAAGGGCCAGATCGCGATGGCCGCGGGGCGGATCTACGAGGCTTTCCCGGAAGGCGTGCGCTTCGTGATCCACGCGATCACCGCGCAGGACGATCGAGTCGCGATCGAGGCGGAATCCTTCGCGCGCCATATTTCGGGCAAGGATTACAACAATAAGTATCATTTTCTGGCCCGCCTGCGCGACGGACGGATCGTCGAATTCAAGGAATATTGCGATACCGAGCATATCACCGACGTGATCTGCGGCGGCGCCCGTCCCTGAAGATCTTTACGATTTAGCTCATTGTAAATGCGGCTTTATTGCGCGCCGCCCCGGCGACAGCGCGCCTGCGGCTGAAAGATGAGCTTCAGCCTCGCGAACCAAAATTGCGAGAGTTTCCGATTCGGAATCGAAAATTGGGGTTGAGCGACTCGGCCGGATGCGGCATGGCGCTTCGCAAGCGCAGCATAGATTGCTCTGCGCAACGCATTTCGTGCGTGTATGAACGGGTTTTGATTGGAAAGGCATGCAATGAACAAGTTTGTGCTGCGCGGCGCGCTCGCTTTGGCCCTGCTGGCTCCGGCCGCCGCCATTGCCCAGCCGGCCGACAATGCCGCCGCCGAGGCCGCCGCGGTGAAGAAGGGCTACGCCCTCTATGACAATGCCGGAAAGAAGCTGGGCCGGGTGGAGCAGGTCCGCCAGTCCGACGGCTATGTGACCTTCATCTACAACACCAAGATCTATCGCGTGC
Organism: Edaphosphingomonas fennica; assembly: GCF_003034225.1. GTDB lineage: Bacteria > Pseudomonadota > Alphaproteobacteria > Sphingomonadales > Sphingomonadaceae > Sphingomonas_E > Sphingomonas_E fennica. The sequence continues at coordinate 5,546 of NZ_PHHF01000027.1, read as the reverse complement.
CGCTCGCCAGCATCAGCGTCGACGGCCACGCCGCCAAGACCACGCTGTCCTGGGACGAGATCAAGGGCTGATCCGATCGCCCTGACGAACAGGCCGCCCCGCGCGTGATCGCCGGGGCGGCCGGCCGTCCTTCCATCTAGACGATCATCCGGCGGAGGGTTTCGATCCTGTCCGCCTCGGCCGCCGGCTTGTCGTGCCGGATGCGGGCGATGCGCGGGAAGCGCATGGCCAGCCCTGACTTGTGCCGTCTGGATTCGTGGATCGAATCGAACGCGACCTCCAGCACCAGCGTCTTTTCCACCTCCCGCACCGGGCCGAAGCGCGCGACGCTGTGGTTGCGGACGAAGCGGTCGAGCCAGGCCAGTTCCTCGTCCGTGAAGCCCGAATAGGCCTTGCCCACCGGCAGCAGCTCGCCGCCCGTCGCGGGATCGCCGGTCCAGCAGCCGAACGTATAGTCCGAATAGAAGCTGGAGCGTTTGCCGTGGCCGCGCTGGGCATACATCATCACGCAATCGGCGGTCAGCGGATCGCGTTTCCATTTATACCATAAGCCCGTGCGCCGCCCGGCGACATAGGGGCTGTCCCGCCGCTTCAGCATCACCCCTTCGATCGCGGCGTCGCGCGCGCCGGCGCGTATGTCCTCCAGCGCCGCGAAGTCGGCGGCGGGGATGATTTCGGATAGGTCGAAGCGGGCGGGATCGAGGGCGGCGGTGAAGCCTTCCAGCCGGATGCGCCGTTCGGACCAGGGCAGCGCGCGCATGTCCGCCGCGCCATCGAACAGGATGTCGTAGAGGCGGACGAAGGCGGGATAATCGGCCAGCATCCGCGCCGACACGGCCTTGCGCCCCAGCCGCTGCTGGAGCGCGTTGAAGCTCGCCGCCTCGCCGCGCTGGGCCACGCCCTTCACCAGCAATTCGCCGTCGACCACGCCGGGCGTGGCGAAGGCGGCGGCGACATCGGGAAAGCTGCGGCTGATATCGTCGCCCGCGCGGCTGTAAAGCCGGGTCTCGCCGCCGGCATGGACGATCTGGACGCGGATGCCGTCCCATTTCCATTCGGCGGCATATTCGGCGAGGTCGACGCGCATATCCTCCAGCGGATGGGCCAGCATGAACGGGCGGAAGACGGGCATGTCGCCGGGCTCCGGGCGGGCGCCGCCCGCGCCCCAGGCGAACAGGGCGCCATAAGGCGGGGCGAGGCCGTGCCACACCTCCTCGACATGATCGACGTCGAGGCCGAACGCCTGGGCGAAGGCCGTCTTGGCGAGGCGGGCGGAGATGCCGACGCGCAGGCCCCCCGTCGCCAGCTTTATCAGCGCGAAGCGGCCGCTGGCGTCGAGCCTGTCGAGCATCGCGGCCAGCGCGCGCGGCGCCTCCGACCGGCCGAGCGTGGAGAGGCGATCGACCACGGCGGCAAGCGATAGGCTGCCATCGTCCACCTCCTCGGGCTGGTCCGCCGGCTTGGGCCAGATCAGCGCCACGGTTTCGGCGAAATCGCCGACATAGTCGTAGCTGAGGCCGAGCAGCACGGGATCGACCCGTTCCTCGACGATGGCGCGGATCGCGGCGGGCTTCACCGCCGGCAGGTCGAGCCCGCCGGTGAGCGCCGCCAGCGCCCAGCCGCGATCGGGATCGGGCGTGCGGCGCAGATAATCGGCGATCAGCCGGAGCTTGCCATTGCGCGACCGCGTGTAGACAAGCCCGTCGAGCAGCTGGGAGAATTCACGCATCGGCGGCGCAACGCGCGAGGGCGGCCGGCGGATGCAAGCGGGAGAGCGACGGTTGGCGGGCGAGGATGCGGAATGGGTCTGGCGGGAACGAACGGCGCCGCTGCGCCCCGGCGAGGCGGCGCTGCGCCGCGCGGTGCTGGTCGATCCCGCGCCGGGCCGGGTGCGCGCCGCGCTGGAGGATGATTTCCATCATTTCGAGATCGAGATCGCCCATGCGGGCGGCATCATAACCGCGGTTTCGGCCACCACCATCCGCCATCCCTGGACGACCTGCGCGGGGGCGGGGCCGCTGCTGGTGGAGCGCCTGCGGGGCCGCCGGCTGGCGGACGCGGCGGCGTTCGACAGCCCCTATGCGCATTGCACGCACCTTTATGATCTGGCGGGGCAGGCGGCGTCGCGCGCCTGCACGGAGCGGCCGGTGCTGTTCCGCATGGCCGTGACCGACGCGGTGGATGGAAGGCGCGAGGCGCTGATCGATCGGGACGGCGCGCCGGTGCACGCCTGGACGCTGGATCGCGAGACGATCCTGCCGCCGCATCCTTATGCTGGCCGCAACCTGCGCGCGCTGCGGCAATGGGTGACGGAGCTGGACCCCGGCGAGGCGGAGGCCGCATTGCTGCTGCGCCGGGCGGTGTTCATATCGATCGGCCGCACCTTTGACCCCGATGTGCAGCGCGACGTGCCGACCCCGCCGCCGGGCGCCTGCTTCACCCACCAGCCCGAAAATTTCGATCCCGACGCCCGCGCGCGCGGATCGCGCCGCGATTTTTCTGGGGGCAGGGCGGGGCCGCTGGCGGATCGGATCGCGACGCTGGCCGAACAATGATGGCCTGACGAAGGGGATTCCGGCAATCGGGGCTTGCCTGGTCGCGTTTCATGTAACAATAGATGATACATGAAACGCGACAGCCGCCTTTCGGGCATCCTTCACGTGCTGCTGCACATGGCGGAACAGGCCGGCCCGGCCACATCCGAGACGCTGGCGACAGCGATGCAGACCAACCCCGTCGTTATCCGGCGGATCATGGCGGGCCTGCGCGACCGGGATTATGTGCGATCGGAAAAGGGCCACGGCGGCGGGTGGCGCCTTGCCCCCGGCTGGGACGGCATAACCCTACGCGACATATATGACGCCCTGGGCCATCCGTCGCTGCTGGCGATCGGCAACCGCACCGAGGCGCCGGGATGCCTGGTCGAGCAGGCGGTCAACGCCGCGCTGGGCAGCGCCTTCGATCAGGCCGAGGCGCTGCTGCTCGCGCGGTTCGGCGAAATCACGCTGGGCATGCTCAGCGCCGATTTCCATGCGCGGCGGCCGGACGCCCCGATCCATTCCCCCCCTTGCGACAAGGAGAGCGGCCATGGCCGATAACGCCCACGCCCACGCCCACGCCCACGCCCACGCCAATGCCGGCGCCCGCCATTTCCTGGATGCCTTCCGCGATCCGCAGGCGATCGCGCAATATGCCGAGGGGCCACGTCGGTTCGTTCCCGGTATCGATGCGCTGCATCGCATGACGGCGCTGCTGCTCGCCGAGGGCGCGCCTGCCGATGCGCGCGTGCTGGTGCTGGGCGCGGGCGGTGGGCTGGAGCTGAAGGTGCTGGCGGAAGCGCAGCCGGGATGGACCTTCGTGGGCGTGGACCCGGCGGGGCCGATGCTGGATCTCGCCGCGCAGACGCTGGGGCCGCTCGCCGATCGCGTCCAATGGGTGGAAGGCTATATCGACGATGCCCCGGCCGGCCCGTTCGATGCCGCCACCTGCCTGCTGACGCTGCATTTTCTCGACGCGCCGGAACGGTTGAGGACGGTGGCCGAAATCCATCGCCGGCTGAAGCCGGGCGCCCCCTTCGTCGCGGCACATGGCTGCTTCCCGCAAGATGCCACGCGATCGACGTGGCTGGAGAGATATGCGGCCTATGCCGTGGCCTCCGGCGCCGATCCCCAGCAGGCCGGCCAGGCGAAGGCAGCCGTGGCCGCCAATCTGAGCCTGCTGGACCCGGAAAGGGACGAGGCGATCCTGAAGGAGGCGGGCTTCGCCGATGCGGCCCTGTTCTATGCCGCCTTCACCTGGCGCGGCTGGATCGGCCATGCCGAATTCTAGATCCATGCCGAAATCCGTGCATGGATACGCGAGCAGGCCAGAGAAGGGCGGCCTTGCTGCCATTCGCAAGGCGATGGCGAGCCACTTCGAAGTCGCCGCAGTTCTTTGTCATGGTCCGTCGTTTCTTCTCGGACTTGCCGCCGCGTCGCCTGGCAACATGAGAAGCATTGAGGCGGTGAAAGCCCGAAGCGAATGCCAAACTTGACCGGGCTGTCGAATTGAAGGCGCTGGCGGCGAAATACACACCGTTCGTTCGCGGCCTTGGCGCGTCGTTCAACAAGACCTTCGCGGTCAAATGGAACGATCGGGTTGACGCATGAACGACAACAGCCGGGGGCTAGCTCAATCCTTATGTGGTGGCGAAGGTGATAGACGATCGCCACATCGTCAAAGTCAGTGTATATCAGTGCCTTATAGTCCGCGTAGGCGGACGCTCACTCCGCCAACCGGCGATCATCACCGCATTCGACGCATAAGTTCGTGGCATAGGACGAAGTTGCTGATACGTTCCCCGCATTAGGGGGAAGGATCGCGACTTGGCAGGGCGCAGACGAAATCAGCGCGTTTCAACGATATATAAGCTGAAGCGCTCGCAAGCGACGCTCGACTTCGTTGACGTTGACGTTGAGCGGGACACGAAGGTGTTCATCAGTCCCCGCGCGCTGACTCTGATGCAGACGGATTGGGGTGATGGCTGCGTATCGCTTGTTCAAAGCTTCTTCGAAACCGTCCTTCAACTCATCAAGGATGGCAAGAATGCTGACGCCGAAGCGCTGCTGCAAGAACTGCGAGAGCCCAATGAGACGCATTTGGGAATGTCGCAGGGGAAGTCGCAAGGTCGCGCCCTAGGCGACGAATCTGCCCACGACGTATGGGCGGCGCTTAGTCAGAGCGCAGCCGCGAAGTCTGGCTTGATCCAAGACCTTGAAGATACCGTTCTGCTTATCCACGGAATTTCCGTCGATATCGTATCGGATATCACGACGAACATCATCCGGGGTCCGTTGATCGAATATACGCAGGAACAAGCGAAGCAGCTTGGCATACCGCTAACGCAGGGCGTCCCTTCCGGTCCAATGTGGCATCCCGGTCGCGGTGAGTGGATCACCCAATTCGTTGAACTCCCGATGACGAAGACCGGTAAGCTTTTGTTGGTGCCGAAAGCCATTGTGCGACGAACATCTCTGTATGACATGCAGTATTACTATCGGCACTACATGCTTGAACACATGCAGCGTGAAGAAATAAAGGCCGGATCGGCTCTAGTCACAATGCTGAAGAAGGGGCCGAAGGTTCATAAGAAAGACTTGATTGAGAAATATGGCGGCGACAAAAAGGCCGTGATCGAACAGACGCTAAAGCGGCCCGCCGTATTGGATGAATACCGCAAGGAAATGGGAAAACGTCCATTTCTGCCTCTTAGCCACGAAGACCTCGGGAGCGTCGAAGGCGAGAAGGCAACCGATTGGGATGGTCTACTCAACGCGGTAACGTCGCTAGGCACCGGGGCTGAACATGCGGGCGCTTACGAAAAGGCGATTGAAGCCCTGCTAACAGCCCTGTTTTATCCCGACCTCGTTCATCCTGTTTATCAACATGAGATACATCAAGGTCGAAAGCGGATCGATATCAAGTATACTAGGGTCGGGACCCATAAACAGGATTCCCTTGGCGTCGGGAATGTGATTCATATGTGGACGCCCCCTTGGCAAGGGCAT
>NZ_PHHF01000082.1 GCF_003034225.1 Edaphosphingomonas fennica | reverse complement strand
CCAGAATTCACCAACCGGCGCGGCCACCTATCGGCCATCAAAATTGACGCCGACCGGACTCCGTAATCGTCGCGCTACACGATCATCGGCCGCTGGTTGGGGGCGAGGCTGCCGGTGGCGGCCATCTGGATCGCGATCGAGCTGAAATTGGCGAAGCCGCACAACGCGAAGGTGACGACCGCCACCGTGTGCGGCGAAAGCTGATCGAGCTGCTGGCCGAGCGAGATATAGGCCACGAATTCGTTGAGCACGACCTTCTGGCCGAACAGGCCGCCGGCGATCCCCGCCTCGTTCCACGGCACGTTCAGCAAATACATGATGGGCGCGAAGACGAAGCCCAGCAGCTTCTGGAAGCTCAGCCCCTCCAGCCCGAACAGGTTGCCGACCCCGCCGAGAATGCCGTTGGCGAGCGCCACCAGCGCCACGAAGGCGAGCACCATCGCCCCCACCGAAACCGCGATGCGCACGCCCGTCTGCGCGCCCTGGGCGGCCGCCTGGATGATGTTGGCGGGCTTTTCCTCGTCATGCGTCGCCTCGGCGATGGCGATCTGGCATTCCTCGTCCGGCGCGTCCGGCGCGTCGGGCATGATGATCTTCGCCATCAATATGCCGCCGGGCGCAGCCATGAAGCTCGCCGCCAGCAGATAATCGATGCGGATGCCCATCGATGCATAGGCCGCGAGGATCGTGCCCGCCACGCCCGCCATGCCCGACGACATCACCGTGAAGAGCTGGGCGGGCGTGAGCGAGGCGAGATAGGGCCGGATCACCAGCGGCGATTCGCTCTGCCCGACGAAGATGTTGGCGGCCGCGCACAGCGATTCGACCTTGGAGACGCCCGTCACCTTCTCGATCCCGCCGCCGATCCAGCGCACCACCAGCGGCATGATGCCGAGATGGTAGAGGATCGAGACGAGCGCCGCGAAGAAGATGATCACCGGCAGCGCCTGCAGCGCGAAATTCTTGCCGAGCCGGTCGGCCGCGAGATCGCCGAACAGGAAGGACGTGCCCTCGTTCGCATAGCCGAGCAGGTTGGATACGCCCGCCGACAGCCATTCCAGCGCCCAGCGCCCGGCCGGCACGTAGAGGACCAGGATGGCGATTCCCACCTGGAGGGCGAAGGCCGCGCCGACGACGCGCAGCCGGATGGCCCGGCGATTGGACGACAACAGCACGGCGATCGCCAGGATCAACGCGATCCCGGCCAGGCCGATCAGGAACTTGGTCATGAAGTTTCGAAAACCCCCGGATGCCCCGCGCCGCATAGCCAGGCGCGCCGGGATGCGGTGATCGCATGCCGCGCCGCAATAGGCCAGCCGCTTTCGTCGCAAACCGGCGGCCGCCCCCCTCCGCAGCCATTCCAGCAGTGCCGGACATCGCCGGAATCCTGGCAAGGATCGCCATTGAAACATTGGGCACAGAGCGCGCTCCAAAAGCTCCGTCACCCCGGACTTGGTCCGGGGTCCATCTCTCGATCAACGCTGGCGCGCGATCATCATGCCCGGCGCCTGCCGCACGGTGGACCCCGGACCAAGTCCGGGGTGACGGGAGGATCCGGGCGAGAGGGCCTGGCGCCTCTCCAGCAACCGAAATCCACCGCCATCCCACTTTCGCGGGTGCGGGAAAGCCGTTAACGGGGGCCATGATGAACCCGGCCGCGCCCGCCATCCGCCCTTCCCTCTTCCTCTACGCGCTCCTCTACGGCGGCATGACGTGCATCGCCGGCGTGCTGGGCAACAAGCAGGTCGATCTCGGCCCGCTGGCGGTGGAAGCCGGAATCTTCGCCTTCCTCCAGCTCGTGGTGCTGTCCAGCGCGGTGGCGGAGCTGCACGGGCGGGCCACCGCCAACCGCATGGTGCTGTGGGGATTCGCACCTCTGGTGATGTCGATCCTGCTGATCCTGCTGGTGCTGGCGCTGCCCGCCGCCGATGAGATGGACCCGGCCCGGCGCGACGGTTTCCACCTGGTGCTGGGGCAGAGCCCCCGGCTGATGGCAGGCGGCATCGTCGCCTACGGCACGTCGCAACTGCTGAACGTCACCATCTTCAGCGCGCTCCGGCGCGGCGAGGGCCGGCTGCTGTGGCTGCGCGCGGGGCTGGCGAGCATCGCATCGCAGGTGGTGGATACCTTCCTGTTCGTGACGATCGCTTTCCTGGGCGTGTTCCCGATCGGCGAGCTGATGCTGGGCCAGATGATCGCCAAGGTGGTGCTTTCGATCGTGCTGGTGCCGCCGCTGATCTATCTGGCCGTCGGCATCGGCCGGAAGCTGGACGCGCGCGGCTGAGCCAGGCCGCCGGCGCGCAACCAACAGGTGACGCAAGCCCCCGTCCCCGCTATGGGCGCGCCATGACCGACCACGCCATCGATCCCGCCCTGCTGTCCAAGGCCGAAACGCTCGTCGAGGCGCTGCCCTATATGCAGCGTTATGCCGGCGAGACCTTCGTGGTGAAATATGGCGGCCACGCCATGGGCGATCCCGAGGCGGCGGCCGATTTCGCCGAGGATGTCGTGCTGATGAAGGCGGTGGGGATCAACCCCATCGTCGTCCATGGCGGCGGTCCGCAGATCGGCGCGATGCTGAAGACGCTGAACGTGGAGACCAGCTTCGTCGACGGCCTGCGCGTGACCGACGCCCAGACCGCGCGCGTCGCCGAGATGGTGCTTTCGGGATCGATCAACAAGGAAATCGTTTCCTGGATCGGCCGCGCGGGCGGCCGCGCCGTCGGCATTTCCGGCAAGGACGGCCGGCTCGTCACCGCCGAGAAGGTGCACCGCACCCAGCGCGACCCCGACAGCAATATCGAGCGCGCCGTCGACCTGGGCTTCGTCGGTGAGCCCGCGGACGTCGATTGCCGGCTGCTGGAAACCATTTCCAAGTCCGGCATGATCCCGGTGGTGGCGCCGATCGGCGTGGGCACGGATGGCGAGACCTACAATATCAACGCCGATACCATGGCCGGCGCCATCGCCATCGCCACGGGCGCGGCCCGCCTGTTCCTGCTGACCGACGTGCCCGGCGTGCTGGACAAGCAGAAGCAACTGATGCCGGACCTCACCCCCACCCAGATCGCGACGCTCCGCCAGGACGGCACGATTTCCGGCGGCATGATCCCCAAGCTCGAAACCTGCGTGCACGCCGTGGAAGGCGGGGTGGACGCGGCCGTGATCCTGGACGGGCGGGTGCCGCATGCCATGCTGCTGGAAATCTTCACCCGGCGCGGCGCCGGCACGCTGGTCCGCGCGGGCTGATCTCGATCCCGGCGACACGCGCCGGATCGTGACGGCGCGACAACCGGTCCCGAACTCCGCCGGGACGGCTGCTCATGCGGCCCCCTCCATTCCGCCCGTCGCCACCCTTATATTGCCCGGAAACGCCTCTCCGGCTAATCGAAACATCCAACGGCGGATCAGGGAAACTTGCTGATGTATCTTGTAGGGGCGCTGCTGAGCGTCATCGATCTTCTCATCAACATCCTGGTCGCGATCTTCATCGTCCAGATGGTGCTGTCGCTGCTGGTCGCGTTCAACGTGGTCAACACCTATAACGAATTCGTCCGCCGGCTGATGGAGGCGCTCTACCGCGTCACCGAGCCGCTGCTGCGGCCGATCCGCCGCTTCATGCCCGATCTGGGCGGGCTCGATTTCTCGCCGATGGTGCTGATCCTCGGCCTCGTCATCCTGCAGAAGCTGCTGGCCGGCATGGCCTATCAGGTGGCCTACGGCGGCTGAGGCGCTGCCCTGGAGCATCGCCGGGGACGGCGTGCAGCTGGCCGTGCGCGTCACCCCGCGCGGCGGCCGGGATCAGGTGGCGGGGCTGTGGCGCGACGCAGCCGGGCGATGCTATCTGGCGGTGAAGGTGGCGGCGGCACCCGCCGACGGCGCCGCGAACGACGCGGTGCGGGCGCTGCTGGCCAAGCGGCTGGGGCTGGCGCGGGGCGATGTGGCGCTGGTCCATGGCGCGACATCGCGGGAAAAGAGATTCAGGCTGGCGGGCGATCCCGCGGCCCTGGCGAAGAAACTGGCAGAATTGGGACAGGCGGAATGAGCGCGGAACGGATCGACGGCAAGGCATATGCGGCGGGCCTGCGCCAGCGGCTGGCGGCGGCGGTGCCCGCGTTCGAGCGGGCGACGGGCCGCGTGCCCGGCCTCGCCGTGGTGCTGGTGGGCGAGGACCCGGCGAGCGCCGTCTATGTCCGCTCCAAGGGCAAGGCGACGGTGGAAGCAGGCATGGCGAGCTTCGAGCACAAGCTGCCGGCCGACACCTCCGAGGCCGATCTGCTGGCGCTGGTCGACCAGCTGAACCGCGACGCAACGGTGGACGGCATCCTCGTCCAGCTGCCGCTGCCCAGGCAGATCGACGAACAGCGGGTGATCGCCGCGATCGACCCGGACAAGGACGTGGATGGCTTCCACGTCGCCAACGCCGGCCGGCTCGCGGTGGGCCAGCCGGGCTTCGTGCCCTGCACGCCGCTCGGCTGCCTGATGCTGCTTCAGGATCGGCTGGGGGACCTTTCCGGCATGGAGGCCGTGGTGATCGGCCGTTCCAACATCGTCGGCAAGCCGATGGCGCAGCTGCTGCTGGGCGCCAACTGCACCGTCACCATCGCCCACTCGCGCACCCGCGATCTGCCCGCCGTGGTGCGCCGCGCCGATATCGTCGTGGCCGCCGTCGGCCGGCCGGAAATGGTGAAGGGCGATTGGCTGAAGCCCGGCGCGGTGGTGATCGATGTCGGCATCAACCGGGTGCCGGCCGCCGAGGAAGGCAAGACCAGGCTGGTCGGCGACGTCGACTATGCCAGCGCCGCCGAGGTCGCCTCCGCGATCACGCCGGTGCCGGGCGGCGTCGGCCCGATGACGATCGCGGTGCTGCTGCGCAACACCCTGGTGGCGGCCTTCCGCCGCGCCGGATTGGCCGCGCCGGAGGGACTGTGATCCAGGCGGCGCTGCTGCTGCTCACCGCGGCAACCGCGCCCCCTGCCTCCATCGGCGCCGAACAGGCCGAGCGCGCCTTCGCCGCCATGGCGCAGCGCGATGGCCAGTGGAGCGCATTCCGCGCCTTTGCCGCCAGGGACGGGCTGATGTTCGCGCCCGAGCCGGTGAAGGCGCAGGCTTTCCTCGCCGGCCGGGAGAACCCGCCAGTCCCGGTGATGTGGTGGCCGGCGACGGCGATCACCGCCTGCGACGGCAGCCTCGCCATATCGACCGGCCCGTGGATCGGCGCGACCGAGGGCGGCACCGGCACCTTCACCACCGTGTGGCGGCGGCAGGCCGACGGCGGCTGGAAATGGCTGCTCGACCATGGCCGGTCCACCCCGGCCTTCGTGCCCGCCGGACGGGAGGTGGCGCATATGTCCCCCGATTGCAGCAGCCGGATCGAAAAGACGGCGCGCGCGCAACGGCTGGCCGAGGAAACATCCCTCGCCCCCGACCGCAGGCTCGCCGCCGATGCCGTGCAGCAGCGCGAAGGCCGCATGCCGGAAAAGGCCGTGCGCACGCTGGCCCTGCAACCGCAGGGCGCGCTGATAGCGGAAGGCCGGTCGGACGATGCGACGCTCGCCTGGCAGGCCCATGCGCTCAAGGGCGGCAAGCCCGGCGCCCATGATCTTGCCGTCTGGCAATGGCGCGGCGCCGATGGCTGGCGGATCGTGCTCTACGAGACCATAGGGATCGAATGATCGAGCTGTTCATCTCCGCCTTCGTCACCTTCTTCGTGGTGATCGATCCGCCCGGCTGCGCGCCGATCTTCGCCAGCCTCACGGCCGGCGCGACGGCCGCGCATCGCCGGGCGATGGCGGTGCGCGCGGTGATCGTGGCGGCGTGCATCCTCCTCGTCTTCGCCTTGTTCGGCGAGGATTTCCTGCGGGCGCTGGGCGTGAGCCTGGATGCCTTCCGCATCGCCGGCGGCATCATGCTGTTCGTGATCGCGATGGAGATGGTGTTCGAAAAGCGCACCCAGCGCCGCGAGGACCGGGCCGAGAAGATATTGCAGGAGCATGTGGAGGACGTTTCGATCTTCCCCATGGCCATCCCGATGATCGCCGGCCCCGGATCGATCGCCAGCGCCATGCTGGCCATCGGCAAGAGCCACGGCTGGGTGGAAGGCGCGGTGGTGCTGGCGGCGATGGGCGCGATCCTGCTGCTGACGCTGGCGGCCCTGCTCACCGCCGGGCCGCTGATGCGGCTGGTGGGCCAGAATGTGGAAGCCGTGGTCTCCCGCCTGCTCGGCGTAATCCTGGCGGCGCTGGCCGCGCAATTCGTGATCAACGGCATCCACGGATCGTTCGGCCTGGGGTGAGCCGGGCACGACCCCAGACTATCGCTTCACGGCCGCCCACGAATCATGGAGCCGCCGCCCCATTTTCCCACCGGGCCGCGGCCCCTACCCCCGCACGCGCCAGAGGCGGAAGGGGGATCCCTTGGGGAGGGCCACGGGCTGCAGCCAGTCCGGCGCCTTGTCGTCGCGCAGGCGAGTGTAGAAGCCGTGGGGGGCCTCGCTCGCATAGACGGTCGATTCAGACATGCCGGGGCAGATCAGCACCATCGTCACCCCGTGCCGGGCGATGATGCCGCGCGCCTGTTCCGCCGATCCGCGGAAGGCGTGCTGCACGTCCAAGATCGCCTGCTGGTTGCGATGATAGGGGCCGGCGATCGCCTTGTGGTGCGTCATCGCGATCAGGCGGGGACCGAAATCGACGAAGGTGAGGATCGTCGCCGCCGGCATATGCGCGATCGGCCGTAGCGCCGGCAGGGTCGGGCAACGGCGGTTGGCGGTGTTGATCGCCTTGCGATAGGCGTTCGGCGCCTCCGCCGGGATCATGTCCACCGCAAGCCGGCCGAACATGCCCGTCACCACCAGCACCAGCAGCGCCGGCACGCCGATGCGGGTGAGCGGCCGGGCCTGCCGGCGCGCCCAGCCCAATCCCGCCCAGCCGAGCGCCGCCGCCCCCGGCACCGCGAGCAGCTGGGCAGCGGCCCCGGCGCGGAGCTGCCACAGCAGCATGGCGGCGGCGGTGGCGGCCAGCAGGCCGGCGCCGATCCACGGCATCAGCATCGGCGTGCGGCGCGCGCGCCAGATCGCGAAAAGGCTGCCGATCAGGCCGATCACCGGCAGCGCCGCCGTGGGCAGCGCCACCCGCCAGCCATGGGTGTAGATCGGCCGCGCCTCGCGCACCTTGCTGAGCCACAGCCTGTCGAGTTCCGGCGAGACGCCTTCCGGGCGCGACAGGCAATGCGGCCAGGCCAGCGCGAAGCAGCCGCCGATCACCGCCGCCGCCAGCACCGCCAGCGCCAGCCGGGCGGGCCAGCCGCGCACCGGCAGCAGGGAAAGACCGACGAGGAGCGCGCCGCCGCCCAGCGCCGCCGAAAGCCATACCGGCGACAGCGCGTCGCACACCGCCCCGCGATTGTCGTTCGAGGCGAAGACCAGGAAACCGATGGCGCAGCCGGCCGCCAGCGACACGCCATAGGCACGCAGCCGTTCCGCCTCGCCCCCGTCCACCACCCAGCGCAGGCCGGTGATGCCGGCGATCAGAACCAGATAGGGGAACATCTCCAGCCCGATCACCAGCGACAGCGCGGTGGCGATGCCGATCGTGGCCCCGCCCCGCGCCTGGCGCGGATCGGCCATCCCGGCGACGGCAAGGGCAAGGAAGGCGAGCTGCCAGCCGTGATGATCGATGCGCAGCGGCGTCCACATCGCCATTGCCTGCCCGCCGAAGACGAGGATCAGCAGCCCCAGCGCGAAGGCGGCCGGCGCCACCAGCCGCCGCACGGCCAGCGCCATCGCCGCCATCGATGCGCCGAGCGCGAACAGGGGCGCGATCGCCGCCGCCCATTTTTCCGCCATGATGCCGCCGAGAAAGGGGCGCAGGCCCAGGATCAGGCCCGCGATCGGCAGGTCGACGAGGCGCGACCAGTGGATGTTGGCGCCGCCCGGCGGATCGAGCTTATACTGGCGCAGGTCGAACCAGGCCTGCCCGTCCAGCCAGGCGCGCACCTCCGCCAGCCGGAGATTGTCGTCGGTGTCGAGCAGCGCGAACCAGCGGATCGCACCCCATTTGGACGCGATCATCGCTATGGCGGCGATCGCCCAGAAGAGCAGCACCCAGCGCAGCCAATGGCGCGCGAACGGATCGTCTTGCACACTTCCCATAAGTGTTTTCCGCCATTAGTGGCTCGGGGGCAAAGGGCAAGCGGACAGACATGAACGGCACCATCGGCCCCTGGGCCCAGTATCGCGCATTGCTGGCGCAATTCTTCCGTTACGCGCTGACGGGCGGGCTCGCTTCCTTCGTCCATCTCGGCCTTTACTGGTCGCTGGCGGAGCTGGCCGGCGTCGCGCCGATGGTATCGAACCTGCTCGGCTTCTCGGCCGCGGTGGTGGTCGGCTATGTCATCCACAGCCATTGGAGCTTCCGCGGCCACGGCCGGCGCGGCAACCTCGCCCGCACCGGCGGCCGCTTCATCGCGGTGTCGCTGGTCGGCCTCGCGCTCAACAGCTTCTGGGTGTGGCTGTTCGTGGAACGGCTGGGCGGGCCGACCTGGTGGCCCATGCCGTTCATGGTGACGGCCACGCCGCTGCTGGTGTTCTGGCTCAACCGCCGCTGGGTGTTCGCCTGAGATCGTTCCGGCCTTGCCCCCGGAATAGCGGCGCTACAGCCCCTTCTGCCAGGGCAGGCGATCGAGATCGACATTGCCGCCCGTGAGGATCACCCCCACCTCGGCGCCCTTCACGTCCACCTTCCCTTCGATGAGCGCCGCCACCGGCACGGCGGAACTCGGCTCGATCACGATCTTCAGCACCTCCCACACCAGCCGCATCGCCTCGACGATCGCGGCCTCGCTCACCGTCACGAAATCGTCGAGCAGGGCCGAAAGGATGAGGAAACCGTTGGCGCCGAGCGTGGTGCGCAGGCCGTCGGCGATCGTATCGGGCGGATCGCCGGCGACGCGCTCGCCCGCCTTCCACGATCGCCAGGCATCGTCCGCCTGCGCGGGTTCGGTGGCAATGATGCGGATCGACGGCTGCAGGGTGCGCGCGGCGACCGCCGTGCCGGACATCAGCCCTCCGCCGCCCACCGGCGCCAGGATCGCATCCAGCGGGCCGGCCGCGTCCAGCAATTCCATCGCCGCCGTCCCCTGCCCCGCGATCACCATCGGATCGTCATAGGGATGGACGAGGGTGGCCCCGCGCGCCGCCACGATCGCGGCCGCCGCCGCTTCGCGCGCGGCGATGGTGGGCGCGCAGAATTCCACCTGCCCGCCCAGACGCAGCACCGAATCGACCTTCGCGCGCGGCGCATTTTCCGGCATCACGATATAGGCCGGCACGCCGCGCGTCGCCGCCGCTAGGCTGAGCGCCGCGGCATGGTTGCCCGACGAATGGGTGACGACGCCGCGCGCGGCCGCCGCCGCATCCAACGCCAGCACGGCATTATGCGCGCCGCGTGCCTTGAACGCGCCGATCCGCTGGAAATTCTCGCACTTGAAGGCCAGCCGCGCGCCGAGGATATCGTCCAGCCGGCGCGACCGCAGCACCGGCGTGTGGTGGACATGGCCTTCGATGCGGATCGCGGCCTCGGCGACGTCGGCAAAGCTGATCGGCAGATCGGCGGTCATGGCAGGCGCTCCGTCAATGGGCCAGCTTCAGGCCGGCGATGCAGCCGACGAGGCCGACGATCAGCGCCAGCCGCACCGCGTTGATCGGCTCGCCGAACCAGAGGATGCCGACGATCACGGTGCCGAGCGCGCCGATCCCGCCCCACACGGCATAGGCCGTGCCCATCGGGATGGAACGCGAGGCGATCTCCAGCAGCGCCATCGACAGGCCGACCGATACCAGGAATCCGAACGTCCACGGCACGTTGCGGAATCCGTCGACGAAGCGGAGGCAGGTGGTGAAGCCGACCTCGAAACAACCACCCAGCACAAGCCACAGCCACGCCATCGATTTTACTCCTCCCACATCGCGACCTGCGATAGTCTTCCCCGCCATGGCAAAGCGCGGACGCGAGGGCAAATCCGGGGGCATCGGCAATCGCATCGCGCCGCCGCGCTTCATCGCCGGCGGCGTGATCGCGGTCGTCGCCTCCGCGATCTTCTGGGGCGCCAGCCGAGACTGGCGGCTCGCGATCCTGCTGGGCTTCGATGCCGCCGCGATCGTGTTCCTCGTCTCCTGCATATCGCTGTTCGACAATGAGGCGAGCGAGATGCGCGCCGCCGCCAAAGCCAATGACGCAAACCGCGTCGGGCTGCTCGCCATCACCGGCGTGGTGATGCTGGTGATCCTCGTCGCCATCGGTGCCGAATTGCGGCTGGGGCAGCAATCGGCCGGCGCCGCGATGCTGATCGTCGCCACGCTGGTGATCGCCTGGCTGTTCAGCAACATGGTCTATACCCTGCACTATGCCCATCTCTTCTACAGCGAGGGGCCGGAGGGCGGCGACAGCGGCGGCCTGGGCTTCCCCCATGTGCGCGAGCCGGATTACTGGGATTTCGCCTATTTTTCCTTCACTTTGGGAATGACGTTCCAGACATCGGACGTCGACATCTTCGACCATGATATCCGGCGCACCGTGCTGCTGCACAGCATCGCCGCCTTCGTGTTCAACATCGGCGTGCTGGCCTTCACCATCAACGTGCTGGGGGGATAAGGGGCAAGCCCTGCCTATTCCTCCTGCATCGCGGCCAAAGCGGGGCCGTCCAGCCGCCACGGCTCCCAGCCGGTGGAATGGTAGCCGCCGATGCTGCGGTAGAAGCGCTTGGCATCCTCGTTCCAGTCGAGCACCGCCCAGTCGATCCGCGCGCAATCGCGCTTGCGGGCCTCCTCCGCCAGCCCGCGGAACAGGGCGCGGGCGATGCCGGCGCGCCGCGCCTCGGGATCGACGAACAGATCCTCCAGATAGAGGCCGTGCCGGCCCGTCCAGGTCGAGAAATTGAGGAACCAGAGCGCCAGCCCCACAGGCCGGCCATCCATCTCCGCGATCAGCGCGAAGACCTGCGGGCCGGGGCCGAACAGCCGGTCCGCCAGCATCTCCTCCGTCGCCCGCACGGCATCGGGCTGGCGCTCATAAGCGGCGAGCGCGCGGATCATGCGGAGAATCTCGCCGACGTCGGCGGGTGCGGCGGGGCGGACGGTAACGGTCATTGGGCTCCTTCCAGATTGCCCATCGGCACGGGCTTGCGGCGGGCGGCCAGCAGGCAGCCACCCGCGATCAGCATCGCGCCGGCGATGGTGAAGGCGCCGACATGCTCGCCGAAGACGAGATAGCCGAGGATGCTCGCCCAGATGAAGGCGGTATATTCCACGGGCGCGAGATAGCTCGCCTCCGCCCGGCGATAAGCCCAGGTGAGCAGGAACAGCGATATGGTGGCAAGCAGCGCCGCCCCCGCCAGCGCCGGCAGGTGGACCGCATCGGGCACCACCGCCAGCCATGGGGCCGCCAGCGCCAGGAACAGGCCGACCATGATATTCTGGTAGAAGGCGACCTCGCGCCCGTCCGCCACCAGCGCCTGCCGCCGCATCAGGATGATGTTGTAGGCATAGCAGACGGCGGAAAAGAGGATGGAGATCGCGCCCAGCAGCGCCTCTTCCCCCAGCTCCGCCCGCGCCTGGCCGGCGAGAATGGTGGCGACGCCCGCCAGCGCGATCAGCGAGGCGAGGATGGCGCTGCGGTCGATCCGCTCCTTCAGCAGCCATGCGGCCAGGAACAAGGCAATCAGCGGCGCGATGAAGGTGAGCGCCACCGCCTGCGCCATCGGCACCCGCGCCAGCCCCCAGAAGAAGGTGACCGCCATCACCGTCGCCACCGCGCCCCGCCGCACATGGATGGCCAGCACCGGGGCCGCGGGCCAACCCGGCCGGCGGCGGAAATGGGGTATCGCGGCGATGGCGGCGCCCGCGAAGGAGCGCCACAGCAACGTGTTGTAGGTGCCGATTTCCAGGGTGAGCCCCTTCATCAGCGCATCCATGCAGGAAAATACGGCGATCCCGGCCATCGCCACCGCAAAGGCGATGGCGGGCGGCGTGTGGCGGCTCATGCCGGTCCGGTCACCAAGAATGAACGCCTCCCCTGCTCACCACCCAACGAAAGCCACGCCCCACGCTGGGGCGGATCGACGCCCGCTACACGCCATCCGCATCTGATCCAGGGACTGCCGCTTTCGGAGCCGGCGGATGCTATTCCGCCGCCTCGCTGGCCTCCGCCGCTGCATTGGCGGCCTCGATCTCGGCCGCCTTGGCCTCCACCAGCCGCACGATATGCTCGATCATGTCGGCATCCTCGACATGATGGTCGGTGACGCCGGAAAGGTAGACCATGTGCCGGCCGTTCCCGCCGCCGGTGATGCCGATATCGGTTTCCCGCGCCTCGCCGGGGCCGTTGACCACGCAGCCCAGCA
This sequence comes from Edaphosphingomonas fennica, assembly GCF_003034225.1. GTDB lineage: Bacteria > Pseudomonadota > Alphaproteobacteria > Sphingomonadales > Sphingomonadaceae > Sphingomonas_E > Sphingomonas_E fennica. Next base: position 54,028 of record NZ_PHHF01000082.1, on the reverse strand, counting down.
CCGAAAGCGACATCGGCGTGGCGATATGCTTCAGCCGTTCCTCCAGCTTCTCCACGGTGCGGATCACGTCGAAGCCCTGCCGCGCGCAGGACGGGCAGGATACGACGCGCACGCCGCGCGTGCGGATGCCCAGCGACTTCAATATCTCGTAGCCGACGCGCACTTCCTCTTCCGGCTCGGCCGAAAGCGAGACGCGGATCGTGTCGCCGATGCCGGCCCAGAGCAGGTTGCCGATGCCGATCGCCGATTTCACCGTGCCGCCGATCAGCCCGCCAGCTTCGGTGATGCCCAGATGCAGCGGGCAATCCACCGCTTCGGCAAGCTGCATATAGGCCGCGACGGCGAGGAACACGTCCGACGCCTTGACCGCCACCTTATATTCGTGGAAATCGTGATCCTGCAGCAGCTTGATATGATCGAGCGCGCTTTCCACCAGCGCTTCCGGGCACGGCTCCCCATATTTTTCGAGGAGGTCCTTCTCCAGGCTGCCGGCGTTCACGCCGATGCGGATCGCGCAGCCATTGGCCTTGGCGGCGCGCACCACCTCGGCTACGCGCTCGGACGATCCGATATTGCCGGGATTGATGCGCAGGCACGCCGCCCCCGCATCCGCCGCCTCCAGCGCGCGCTTATAGTGGAAATGGATGTCGGCGACGATCGGCACGCGGGCCGCGCGCACGATCTGGCGGAAGGCCGTCGTCGATTCGACATCGGGGCAGGATACGCGGATGATGTCCGCGCCGGCTTCCTCGCAGCGGCGGATCTGATCGATCGTCGCCCCGGCATCGCTGGTCGGCGTGTTGGTCATCGTCTGGACCGTGACGGGGGCATCGCCCCCCACCGGCACCTTGCCGACCATGATCTGGCGGGATTTTCGGCGCGCGATATCGCGCCATGGGCGAATGGACATGAACCCGTCTATAGCCTCTGGCGTTGACGACTCAAAGACACGACCGGGAGCAGGATCATAACCTTTGGCAAGATTTCACCGCCGCCCCGGCGGCATTATGGCTTGGACTGGCTTCGCATCGCCGCCTTCGTCCTCCTCATCGTCTACCATATCGGCCTGATGCTGTCCCCCTGGGACTGGCATGTGAACGGCGAGGAGCCGGTGGAATGGATCGTCTATGTGCTGGTGGCGATGAACCCGTGGCGGATGATGCTGCTGTTCATCGTATCCGGCTACGCCACCCGCGCCGTGCTGGCGCGCGCGCCTTCGATCCGCGCCTTCGTGCGATCGCGCAGCGCCCGGCTGCTGCTGCCGCTGATCTTCGGCGTCTGCTTCGTCGTGGTGCCCCAGCCCTGGATCGAGCTGCGGCAGAAGCTGGGCTATGCGCAGGGCCTCGGCCATTTCTGGCTGCATGATTATTTCGGCTTCGGCCCGCGCGACTATCACACGCTCGGCCTGTTCCACCTGTGGTTCGTGGCCTATATCTGGGTCTATTGCCTCGTCGTCGCGATCGCGGCCGCGCTGCTGCCCGAAGGCGCGCAGCGCAAGGCGCAGCGCTGGTTCGAACGCGCGCTTTCGGGCTGGCGGCTGGTGGTGGTGCCGGTCGCCTGGCTGCTGATCGTCCGCTTCCTGCTGATGCCGGGGGCGAGCCCCACCAACCATGTCGCCACCGACCTGCCCGGCCATCTCATCTACCTGCCCGCCTTCCTGTTCGGGTTCGGCCTCGCCCGCGCCGAAGGCATGTGGCCGGATATCCTGCGCCAGTGGCGCCCGGCGCTGGCGATGATGATCGTGGGCTATGCCCTGCTGCTATGGCGGATGGCGGGCAATCCGGGGATGGACTGGCTGAAGCCGATGCATCAGGCGGAGCTTGGCCCGGCATCGCTGATGGGCTGGGGGGCGATCCTGCTGCTGCTGGGCGGGGCCGAACGCTGGTGGAACCGCGACCATCGCTGGCGCGCGACGCTGACGGAGGCGGTGTTTCCCGTCTATCTCGTCCACCAGACGCTGATCGTGACGATCGGCTGGTGGCTGATCCGCCATAATCTGGGCGCGGGCGTGGAATTCCTGATCCTGATCCTCGGCACGGCGGCGGGCTGCTGGGCCTTTTACGAGGCCGGCCGCCGGATCGGCTGGCTGCGGCCGCTGATCGGCCTTTCCCGTCGCCAGGCGCGGCCCGCCGGTGTAGAGCGCCCGGCACCACCCGCCAGGAGCACGACATGACCGCCGCCGCCGATACCCCCCCCTGGACCATCGTCATCCACGGCGGATCGGGATCGATGCGGCGCGGCGTGCTTTCGGATGCGGACGATGCCGGCGGCCGCGCCGGGCTGAAGGCCGCGATCGACGCCGCCACGGCGATCCTTTCCGCCGGCGGCCCCGCGCTCGATGCGGTGGAGGCGGCGATCCGCGTCCTGGAGGACGATCCCCATTTCAACGCCGGCCGCGGATCGGTGTTCACGGCCGAGGGCCGGATCGAATGCGACGCCGCGATCATGGACGGCGCGACGCTGGCGGCCGGCGCGGTGGCCGGCGTGCGCGCCACCCGCAACCCGATCACGCTGGCCCGCGCGGTGATGGAGCGCAGCAGCCATGTGTTCCTGGCCGGTGCCGGGGCGGACGGCTTCGCCCGCGCGCAGGACATCGAATCCGCCCCGCCCGAATGGTTCGAGACGGCCGAGCGCCGCCGCCAGCTGGACGAGATTCTCGCCGATCCCGACGCGCCGTTCGATTCGGCGATGAAATATGGCACCGTCGGCGCGGTCGCGCTCGACACCCGCGGCCATGTCGCCGCCGCCACCTCGACGGGCGGGCTGACCGGCAAGAAATGGGGCCGGGTGGGCGATTCCCCGCTGATCGGCGCCGGCACCTATGCCGACGATCGCGCCTGCGCGGTTTCCTGCACCGGGGCGGGCGAATATTTCATCCGCCTGGGCGTGGCGCACGAGATCACCGCGCGCGTGCGCCTGGCCGGCGAGACGATCGAGGATGCCGCCGACGGCATGATCGCGGAGTTGACCGAGATGGGCGGCAAGGGCGGCGTGATCGTGGTTTCCGCCGACGGATCGGGCGGCTGGGCGTTCAACACGCCGGGCATGTATCGCGCCATGGCGACCCACGACGCACCGCCGGAAATCGCCATCTACGGGGACGAATAAGCCGGATTGCGCTGCCTTTCAGGGCGGCGCTCTACAGCCCCGCCAGCACCTCGCCCACCAGGTCCGCTTCGGCATCGTCATTATAGGCATGGAAGGACAGGCGCAGCACCGCGCCGCGCCGGTCGAACCGGCAGCCGGCGGCCGCCAGCGCCGCCTCCGCCGCACCATCGGCCCTGATGCAGAGCGTGCCGCCGAAGCCCCGCCGATCGGCCGGGAACCAGCGGTCGCCCGCCCGGTTCGCCACCCGCGCGGTGAGCCGGCGGTTGTGGGCGAAGATCTGCGGCACGCCGATGCCGGCGACGGTGGCGATGCCGCCCGCCGCCAGCGCGAAGGGCGCGATCGAAGGCGTGCCGCCCCAGAAGCGGCGGGCATCGGGGGCATAGCGGAAATCGCGTATGTCGAAGGCGAAGGGATCGGCATGGCTGAACCAGCCCACGTCCAACGGCTGCGCCCGCGCGGTGAAGGCGGCATCCGCCCACAGCCAGCCCGCGCCCGGCCCGCCGCACAGCCATTTGAGGCAGGAACCGACCGCCGCGTCGACGCCCCAGCTCGGCATGTCGATCGGCACCACGCCGGCCGATTGCGCGACATCGACGATGGAGGCCGCACCGGCGCCCCGCGCCAGCGCGGCGATTTCCGCCACGGGCGCCACCGCGCCGCTATTGGAATGGACATGCATCGGCACGACCGCCGCCACGCCGGGATGGATCGCCGCCGCCCAGCTGGCCGCGTCGGCGGGATCGCCGGTCAGCAGCTCCAGCCGGTAGCCCAAGGGGGCGAGCGCCGCCATCGCATAGCCGATCGAGGGGAAGCTCTGCTCCGACGCCAGCAATATATCCCGCCCCGGCTCGCGCGGCATGGCGGAAAGCAGGCGGAACAGCGCGCCCGAAACATTGGCCTGCGGGCAATATTCGGCCGGCACGCCGCCCAGCAGCCCCGCCAGCCCCATGCGGAACTCGTCGATTGCGCCCAGCCAGTCGTCCCACGCGCCCGCGCCCTGCGTGGCCCAGGGCTGGAGCACCGCCGTCTCGATCCGCGATCGCGCGGCGTGGGGCAGCGCGCCGGCCGAATGGGCGAGCAGGTAAGGCCCGCCTTCCGGCACGTCGAACAGGGCGCGCCAGGGCGTCATGCGGCGGCACCAGCGGAAAGGCTGTCGCGCACCCGGCCATAATCGCCGCCCCAGGCATCGGTCATCGCCACGCGCACGTCCCAAAGCTCGGGGAAGAAGCGATGCTTCGCCCCCGCCTGCAACAGATCGACGGAACGCCCCTTCAGCGATGCCGATCCCATGCCGATCGAACGGTGGATCAGGAAAAGGTGGTGCCAGCGGAACTTGCCGAACAATTCGTCGAACTCGATCAGCGCCTCGGCCACCGCATAGGCCGCGTCATGGGCATAATCCTGGTCGTAGATCGACCGCACCGTCCGCCCCTCGGGCGTGAGATAATGGCTGACGAAACTGGTCCACAGATGCGGCGGCATTTTCAGAAGCGTGCGGAAACCCGGCGATTCCTGCCCGCTGCCATTGCCGAGCTGCAGGCGAATCTGCTGATATTCCTTGGGCGACATGGTTTCGAGCAGGTCGAGCTGCGCCGTCATCAACCGGAGCAGGCGGTGGCAGCGGCCCATCAGGGTCAGCACCCGATGGGTGTCGCGCGCCAGCAGATAATCGTCGACGTCGAGCAGCGTGTAGGCGATCAGCTTCATCCACAGCTCCTCGACCTGGTGGACGATCTGGAACTGAAGCTCGTCGCGGTTGACGAATTCGTCAAACCCCTTCTGGCAGCCGAGCAGCGAGCCGGTATCGAGATAGAGCTCGTAATCGAGCGCGGGGGGAGCGCTCATCATCGCGTAAAAAGCCTGCCGGTCCATCGCATCCTCTGGGTTCATGTCGAACCGCCAGACTAGCAGCGGGGCCACGGAACATTGTTCGGGAAGGATGGGTCGGGCAGCGGGATTCTCGGCAGTCGTCCTTCCGATTGCCGATATGCAGGCTATTCGTGCTACGATCCGGCACCACCGGAGATCATATGGACCGCATCGACCATCAACTGCTCGCCCTGCTGGAAGCCGATGCCCGGCTTTCCTTCGCCGATCTCGCCGAACGCACCGGCCTTACCAAGACGCCCTGCTGGAAGCGGGTGCAGGCGCTGGAGCAGGCCGGCGCGATCCGGGGCTATCGGGCGGCGATCGATCCGGCGGCGCTCGGCCTCGCCACCAGCGCCTTCGTGCGCGTCATCGTCGCCTTCGACCGGCATGACGCGTTCGAGGCGGCGGTGATCCGCCATCCCATGATCCTCGCCTGCCATGCCACGGTCGGCGAAACGGATTATCTGCTGCACGTGCTGGCCCGCGATCTCGCCGCGCTCGACGATTTCCTGCGCGGTCAGCTCTGGCGGCTGCCGGGGGTGGAGCGCTTCACCACCACCATCGCCACGCGGGAGATCAAGGCCGCCGGATCGATCACGGCCTGCGCCGTTGAGACGCCGACGCTCTAGCCGCCCCGAAAGGGGGAGGACGGCCGGTCAGCCCGGATTTTCGATAAGCGGGCGCAGCACCAGCATGCCGGGCAAGGTGCTGAGCACGCCCATCAGCAGCGATATCAGGATGTCGGTCGTCACCGCATGCACCCAGCCGGCGACAGCCGCGAACAAGGCGGCGATCAGCAGCAGGGCGACGGTGCCCGGCGCCGGCATGAAGCGCGGGCGGGATGCCGCCGCCGGGCGCGCCAGCACGGCCGTGCGGGCCGGCGCCATGGGCGGCAAGGCGGTCGATCGCGCCCAGGCGCTGCGCACGCGGCGGTCGGCGATCGACGGGCGCGTGCGACGGCCGGGCGCGGGATGGGGGATGGCGGTTCCGGTCCGCCGCGAACGGAGGGCGGGCATGGCCATCATGCCGCTTCCATCATGAGGACGATATCCGCCTGCGTCACCGCAAGAGCCGGCCGGCCGGCGAGGCCCGCGATCACCTGGGCGATCTGCGTTTCGGAAAGATCGCCGCCGTTCAGCACCGCCAGCACTTCCGCCACGGCATAGCCCAAAGTGAACAGGAAGGCGGCGCGGCGCAGCCGTTCGAGATCGGCATTGGCGAGCGCGTGGGGAGAGCGCAGGCCCAGCCCCGCCGTCACCAGCCGGGCGAGGCGCGGCATCGCCGCCAGCCGGTGGAGGAGGCGCGCGCCGGGCATCCGCGCATCGCGCACGCCGATGGCGATCGCCCGCAAATGGGTCTGGGAAAGCCGGCCGCGCACGGATGCGCCCTCTGCCGGGCTCGCGACGGCGCGGCCCGCATGGTCCGACAGGGATGTGACGTTCATCGAAAGGCTCCAGGCCGCCGGGCGTTCGCGGCGACCTTCGTCGCGCACCGCCTCGGGGCATTTCACCGGCCCATATAGATCGGCGAAACGATCATTCAAACTGAGGTAATTGTGACACTACCCATCTGCAAACCAGATGGATCAGGCCTGTTCGGCAATCCCCTGCTTCAGCCGCTCGATCAGCCAGCGCGCGGCGATGCCGGGAGGGCGGCTGAACTGCTGGACCAGATAGACGCGCAGCGAGAAATCGGGGATGCCATGGAGGTGCAGCCGCTTCAGCGTGCCTTCGGCCAGCGGCGCGGCCACGAAGTGCGCGGGCATGTGGCTCCAGCCGAAGCCCGCGATCAGGAAGGCCAGCCGCGTGCGCAGGTCGGCCACCCGCCAGATTCTCGGGCTGATCACGCCGCGGGTCCAGCCGCTCTGCCCGCTGCCGCTGGTCAGCACGATCTGGGTGAACTGCTCCAGATCCTCCCGCCCCACCGGCTCGGGCAGCGCCGCCAGCGGATGCCGGGCGGAGACGACCGGCACCATCTCCACATCCATCAGGAAATCGGCGTGCAGATCGGTCGCGCCCGTGGTCTCCAGCGCATAGATCGCCATCTGCACCGCCCCGCTGCGCAGATGGCGTTCCGGCCCGCCGATGCTTTCGGTCAGCACGGTCATCGGGATGGTCGGGAACTGCCGTTCGAACGCGGCAAGGCAGTCCATCGCGATCGCCGGCGGGAACAGGGGATCGATCGCCAGCCCCAGCTCGGGCTCCAGCCCCTCCGCCATCCGCCGCGTCCTGACCCGGAGCGCATCGGCGAGATTGATGATCCGCCGCGCGTCGATCAGGATCGACCGGCCGGCTTCCGTCATCTGCTGGATGCGGGTGGCGCGGTCGAACAGGGCCACGCCCAGCGCGTCCTCCAGCGATCGCACGCTCTGGCTGATCGCCGATTGCGCGCGCATCAGCTTGCGCGATGCGGCCGAGAAGCTGCCGGCATCGGCGATCGCCACGAAGATGCGGAGCTGATCCAGGGTGAGCTGATCGAGCATCGCGCGGCAGGCTATCCCAATTCCGCCGCCGGCGGAATCGGCCTTGTCCCGGCCGCACCCCAAAAAGCGTCGCGGCGGGATCGTTCGGCCCCGCCGCCGGTTGAACCGCGCGGCCCCGCAATGGCATATCCGTTTCGGCGGCGGCACCCCTTGTGTTGCAAAATAGCCACACCATATCGCCCGGCGAAAGGGAGGGACCATGAACCTCGAAAAATTCACCGATCGCGCCAAAGGCTTCCTGCAATCGGCGCAGACCGTGGCGATCCGCCTCAACCACCAGCAGATCACCCCCGAACATATATTGAAGGCCCTGTTGGAGGATGAGCAAGGCATGGCCGCGGGGCTGATCCGCGCCGCCGGCGGCCAGCCCGAAACCGCGATGCGCGAAACCGATGCCGCGCTCGCCCGGATTCCCGCCGTATCGGGCAGCGGCGCCCAGGCCACGCCGGGCCTGACCAACGACGCCGTCCGCGTGCTCGACCAGGCCGAGCAGATCGCGACCAAGGCGGGCGACAGCTTCGTCACCGTCGAGCGCCTGCTGCTCGCCCTCGCCCTTTCCAGCACCGCTGCCGGCAAGGCGCTGGCGGCGGCCGGCGTGCACGCCGACAGCCTGAACCAGGCGATCAACCAGCTCCGCAAGGGCCGCACCGCCGACACCGCCGGCGCCGAGGACCGTTACGACGCGCTCAAGAAGTTCGCGCGCGACCTCACCGAGGCGGCGCGCGACGGCAAGCTCGATCCGGTCATCGGCCGCGATGAGGAGATTCGCCGCACCATCCAGATCCTCGCCCGCCGCACCAAGAACAATCCGGTGCTGATCGGCGAGCCCGGCGTGGGCAAGACCGCCATCGCCGAGGGGCTGGCGCTGCGCATCGCCAATGGCGACGTGCCCGATACGCTGAAGGATCGCACGCTGATGGCGCTCGACATGGGATCGCTGATCGCGGGCGCCAAATATCGCGGCGAGTTCGAGGAGCGCCTCAAGGGCGTGCTCGACGAGGTGAAGCAGGCCGAGGGCGACATCATCCTGTTCATCGACGAGATGCACACGCTGATCGGCGCCGGCAAGTCCGAGGGCGCGATGGATGCCTCCAACCTGCTGAAGCCGGCCCTGGCGCGCGGCGAGCTGCACTGCATCGGCGCCACCACGCTCGACGAATATCGCAAATATGTGGAGAAGGACCCGGCGCTCCAGCGGCGGTTCCAGCCCGTCTTCGTCGGCGAGCCGACGGTGGAGGACACCATCTCCATCCTGCGCGGCCTCAAGGAGAAGTATGAGCTGCACCACGGCGTGCGGATCACCGACGGCGCGCTGGTATCGGCCGCCACCCTCTCCAACCGCTACATCACCGATCGCTTCCTGCCCGACAAGGCGATCGACCTGATGGACGAGGCGGCCAGCCGCCTGCGCATGGAGGTGGAGTCGAAGCCCGAGGAGATCGAGAATCTCGACCGCCGGATCATCCAGCTCAAGATCGAGCGCGAGGCGCTGAAGAAGGAGACCGACCAGGCCTCCAAGGACCGCCTGGGCGCGCTCGAATATGATCTCGCCCAGCTCGAGCAGCAATCCGCGGAGCTGACGACGCGCTGGCAGGCCGAGAAGGAGAAGATCCACGCCGAGGCCAAGATCAAGGAACAGCTCGATGCCGCACGCATCGAGCTGGACCAGGCGCAGCGCAGCGGCAACCTCGCGCGAGCCGGCGAGCTCAGCTACGGCGTGATCCCCCAGCTCGAAAAGCAGCTCGGCGAGGCGCAGGCCGCTTCCGAGAGCGCGATGCTGCGCGAGGAGGTGACGAGCGAGGACATCGCCTCGGTCGTCAGCCGCTGGACGGGCATTCCGGTCGACAAGATGCTGGAGGGCGAGCGCGAGAAGCTGCTCCATATGGAGGAGGAGCTGGGCCGGCGCGTGATCGGGCAGCAGGACGCGGTTTCCGCCGTCGCCCGCGCCGTGCGCCGCAGCCGCGCGGGGCTGCAGGACCCGAACCGGCCGCTCGGCTCCTTCCTGTTCCTCGGCCCGACGGGCGTGGGCAAGACAGAGCTGACCAAGGCGCTGGCCGGTTTCCTGTTCGACGACGATTCGGCGATGGTCCGCATCGACATGAGCGAGTTCATGGAGAAGCATTCGGTCGCCCGCCTGATCGGCGCCCCTCCCGGCTATGTCGGCTATGAGGAAGGCGGCGTGCTGACAGAGGCCGTGCGCCGGCGCCCCTATCAGGTGGTGCTGTTCGACGAGGTGGAGAAGGCGCACAACGACGTGTTCAACGTGCTGCTCCAGGTGCTCGACGACGGGCGGCTGACCGACGGCCAGGGCCGCACGGTCGACTTCTCGAACACGCTCATCATCCTCACCTCCAACCTGGGCAGCCAGTTCCTGTCCAGCCTGCCCGATGGCGCGGACGTGGAATCGGTGGAACCGCAGGTGATGGACGTGGTGCGCGCGCACTTCCGCCCGGAATTCCTGAACCGGCTGGACGAAATCATCCTGTTCCACCGGCTGGGCCAGGAGCATATGGGCCCGATCGTCGACATCCAGGTCGCGCGCGTCCAGAAGCTGCTGAAGGACCGCAAGATCGCGCTCTCGCTCACCGATGCGGCGCGCGCCTGGCTGGGCCGGGTCGGCTACGATCCGGTCTATGGCGCCCGGCCGCTGAAGCGGGCGGTGCAGAAATATCTGCAGGACCCGCTGGCCGACGCGATCCTGAAAGGCGAAATCCGCGACGGATCGCTCGTCACCATCGACGAGGGCGATGGCGCCCTGGTGCTGAAGACGGGCTGAGCGGCATGGGAGGCGGGTTCACACGGACCCGCCTCTTTTCATGTCGCGATCACATCCCGCCCCGTTCGCGGGCCGGATTGCGGCTGCTGGCATCGGCGAGCGCGAAATAGCGGCAGAGCAAATCCCGCTCGGCCGGGCTGATGAATGGATTCCATACGTCGAAGATCAGCACGGCGCGCAGCTGATCGCTGTCGTTCCAGGCCTCATGCTCGATCGTATCGTCGAACGCAAAAGCCTCGCCGACCCGCCAGCTCCGCGTTTCCCCGCCGACCCGGAAACCGCACCCTTCGGGCACGATCAGCGGCAGATGGATGATCGTGCGGGTGTTGGTGACGCCCGTATGCGCCGGAATCCGGGTATGGGGCCGCAGGATGGAGAAGAAGACGGTGGGCCCGCGGCCGGGTATCTCGGCCCGGGGAATGGCCTCCAGCACCTTCACCGTGCGGGGACACAGGGCATGCGCCTCCGCATTGGCGACGCCATATTCCCAAAGGAAATAAGCGCTCCAGTCGAGCGAGTTGTCGAGCGGGGTCCACTTATTCTCCGGCGTGCCCCGGTCCATCGCGACATAGGGCCGCATCGGCTGCGACCGGGCGAGCAGCGCCTCGAATTCGGTTCGGATGGTTTCGGTATTGGCCTCCAGCTCAGCAAGCCAGGGGAAATGATCCCGATCGAAGAATTCGTAGGCCGGCAGGAAGGGATAATGCACGCCGGAGCATTCATTCCGGTAGATCCGGCGGCGGCCGAAGGCGTTGTCGAGGCAGGCATCGAAGCGCCGCAGCGCCGCTGGCGGGACGTCCGCCCGCGCATCGGCCATGCCCTGCTCGACCTCCTCGGCGAAGGCCTGCGTCTGCTCCGCAACGAAAGCGTGCGCATGCGCCAGCACATCGACGAGCGCCGGCGGCACGGGATCGAGGCCGGCACTGAGGCTGAGCACCGCCTGCCACGCCTCGACCGCATGCGCCGTCTCGCCAAGGCGCTCGTGCAATTCCGCGCTTCGCAGCCGACCCATGAAATGGCGCTGATCGATGGCGAATACACGATCCAGGCTCTGGCGTTCGCCCGCAGCATCACCCTGCTCGCGCTGGGCCCGCGCCAGATTCATCCAGAGGGCGGGCTCTGTCGGATCGGCCTCTGCGGCGCGGCGGAAATGGCTTGCCGCATCGGTAAAGTCCCGCGCCGCCAGCGCCGCCATTCCCCTGGCGTTGTTGGCGTGCGGATTATCGGGATCGATCGCCAATATGGCATCGATCAGACGGCGTTCCTCGGCTTGGTTCCCCTGTTGACGCGCACTCGCAACCGCCTGCAGCAGGCGGCCTACTCGTTCATCCTGATGTTTCATCGTCCCCCACGGACACGCCCCTCTGGCAAGGCGGAATTGACCCTGATGTAAGGAGTAATGAGATGGCGGGAGCGGCGCAAGCGGCCTCGCCGGCTTGTGGCGTCGATGCGCAATGTGCGATCAGTCTGCGCGTGACCGACAAGCAGATATCAGCGCTCGATGTGGTTCGCGACGCCGAATGGCTCCCCCACCGCTATGATCCCCAATATGATGCCGTCCATTTCCGGCACACGCCGCGCGACGAGCATGAGCGGGCAACCTTCCTGACCGACGACTATCTGGCACAGGAGGCGCCCAAGCTGGTGCTGCGCCGGGACGAAGCGGCCGGGGCCGCACCGGCGGAGGCCCCGATCCACTATATCTTCCATTCGGCCTTCTGCTGTTCGACCCTGCTGGCCCGGGTGTTCGAGCGGCCCGGTTACGCGATGGGGCTGAAGGAGCCCGTCCTCCTCAACGACCTGGTGGGCTGGCGCCGCCGAGGCGGCGAGCCGAAGCGGATCGCCATGGCGCTCGACCATGGGCTGCGGCTGCTGGGCCGCCCATTTTCGCCGGGCGAAGCAATCGTCATCAAGCCATCCAACATCGTGAACATTTTGGCGACCGCGATGCTGGGCATGCGCCCCAATTCACGGGCATTGCTGCTCCATGCCCCCCTTCGGACCTTCCTCACTTCGGTCGCGAAGAAAGGAATGGACGGAAGGCTTTGGGTGCGGAGGCTATTGCTCGGCCATATTATGGATGGTTTGAGGCCCTTTGGGTTCACGGAGAATGATTATCTCGGCCAGACCGACCTGCAGGTCGCTGCTGTCGGCTGGCTCACCCAACACGCACTTTTCGCAGATCTAATCGGACGATTTGGACCGGAACGAGTGCGGAGCCTTGATAGCGAAACGCTGATGGCAAGCCCAGCCGAAGCGCTACGCGCGCTTTCCGCATTTTACGGGCTCACCCTTGAGGAAGGGACGATCCATGAGATCGTGGGGCAAGGCGCTTTCACCCGGCATTCGAAAACCGGCAGTGATTATAGCATCGAGGCAAGAGTCGCCGAATATCGGGATGCGACGGCGGCCCATGCAGATGAGATCGACAAAGTTGCCCAATGGGCAGAAGCCATCGCCCGGAGCGCGGGCCATTCTTTAAGGCTCGACGCACCTCTATTGGGCTGAACCATCAAAATTTACGCCGGAACATCGAAGCACGATAGGTAAAAAAAGGGGCGGACCTTTCTGATCCGCCCCCAATTTTCCAGCCAATCGACCGCTTAGAAGCGGAAGCGACCGCTGATGGAGTAAGTGCGGCCCAGGGCATCATAAGTTGCCGGATAGGTGTTGCCGCTATTGTAGGTGGTAGAGCCGATGGTGTTACCCACGATCGGCGGCTGCTTGTCGAACAGATTCGAAATGGTGAACGTCAATTCGAAATTATCGTTCAGCTCGACACGGGACGAAAGATCGAAGTAGTCGTAGGAAGGAATGCGGTTGAAATTCACTTCCTTGCCGTCAAGCGGGCCACCGATCAGCGGGCCGCTGTAACGGGTGCCAAGACCCGGTTCAAACTTGACGCCATCGATATGCCGCCACAGCAGCGACACATCAACGTTTTCAAAGCTCAGAGTTGTACGCTGGTTCCAGTAGAACTCGGGCTGAATCGACAGGCAATTAACGCTGTAATAGCCGACGCAATCGCGATTTTCAGAGCTTTCGGTAGCCTGGAACTTCGAGTGCGCCGTCCAATTGCCGTTCAACGACAGGTTCAGCTTGGCAAAACCAAGATCACGACGATAGTTTACCGCCAGATCGATGCCGTCCGTGGCCAGGCGACCCAGGTTGGACAGCGGCGTCGGCAGACCAGCAACGACTGCAGGGCTGCCGCTGAGCTGGCCGGTGCCCGGATTACGGCGGATCGCAGTACAAACCGGATCGGTGGCGCTTGCCGCGGTGAGGTTGTCGAAGCAGGCCCCCAGAACGTCATCAGGCGTCGGAGTGGTGATCGCACCCTTCACCTTGATGTTATAATAATCGATCGACACGCTCAGGCCCGGCACGAACTCCGGCTGGAACAGCACACCAACAGTATAGCTGTTGGACGTTTCCGGCTTCAGGTTCGGGTTGCCGCCGCCGGTTTGATTGGCTTGGCCAGAGTTAGGCGCCTGAATGCTACCGATCGAACTGGCCGGAGCACCCTGCGCGAGGCAGACCGCTGCCAGGTTCGGATTGCTCAAGGGAGCCGTGCCCATGCAGGGCTCGTTGTCGAGGTTCGTCAGGCCGGTCGTGACGGGCGTGAACAGTTCGGCAATGTTAGGCGCACGAACGGCATGCTGATAGTTGCCGCGGATCTTGAGACCAGCGCCCGGCCCCCACGTACCGCCAAATTTGTAAGTGGTGGTGTTGTAGGATGGGTTGCCCGGAGCGAAGACATTGTAGCTGGAATAACGCACGCCCGTTTCGAAGGTCAGTTCCTCGAAGAACGGCTTGCCCTGGACCAGCGGCGCGATGAGTTCGCCGTAGACGTCATAGCCGCCGTCAATGTTCGGAGCCGCACCGCCGGCGCCACCGAGTTCACCCGCGGTCTGCGCGAGCAGATCAGATTCCTGCGAGGCCTTATACTTGCGGTATTCCGCACCCACGGCGAAGCTGATCGCATCGTCCGCCCAAGGCAGCGCCAGACCGAAATCGCCGTTGATGAGCGCCCGAGCCTGGGCCAGCGACGTCTTGTTGTTGGTGGTGCTGTTCGCCGTCAGGAAAGCCGCCTGCTGGGGCGTGATGCTGCCATTTGCGCCAAAGATGTTCAGCGGCACGCAGCCATTGCTGTCATCAAGGCAGGTCGTGGTATTCGTAGCCGCAAGCGCCTGCTTCACGCGCGAAAGAAGCGCATAGTTCTGGATGGTCTGCAGGTTGGTGCTTTCACCGTACGAACCAGAGACATCGAAAGTGATGCTGTTCGTAATGTTGCCGCGAACGCCAGCGCGATAATCAAACATGGTGGTCTGGTAGTCGCTGATACGCGGCCCGAGTTCGGGCATACGACGAAGCGTTTCGATATCGAGCGTGCGGAACGCAGGATCGTTAGGATCCGTCGCCGATACCGCCGCAGTGCAGTCAGCAGCGCTGATGCCAGCTGCGGTGCAGTATTGATTGCGGACGCCGGCCGGAAGATACGGATTGCTGATCGGAACCGACAGAACTTCGTCGAACACGCCCGACGAAGCAATGATCGTCTTGACGGTATTCTTCGAGAACATACCGCGCGTATAAAGCTCAATGCCGTCAGCCACTTCATAGTTGGCCGCGCCGTACATGTTGAAGCGCTCGAACGGCGTCTGGAACACGTTATACGGATTGAAATTATACTTAGCGTAGACCGGCACCAGCGTTCCGGTCGTGGGATCGATCTGCATCAGGGAGTTGCCGAGAACGAACTCGCCGGGGACAGAAACGTCCGAACCGCCCGCTTTACCGTCCGACGAGCCATACTGCGTGTTCGAGAACTTGCGATCGCCCTGATAGACGGGGTCGGATTGCTGGTAGCCGATGCTGAACACGACGTTACCGCGACCGTCGTCGAGGTTAGCGCCTACGGTGATGTCGGCATGGAAATAATTGCCGTCGCCGTCCTCGGTCATGCGAGTACCCGCCGTGGCTTCGATACCGGAGAAATCCTTCCGGGTCACGAAGTTGACCACGCCCGAGATGGCGTCGGCGCCGTAGGTGGTGGAAGCGCCGCCGGTCAGCATGTCCGTGCGCTCGATGAGCGCCAGCGGGATGTTGTTGAGGTCAACCCGGCCAACGGTGTTGGACGGCGCAATGCGGTTGCCATCGAGCAGGACAATGTTCCGGTTCGATCCCAGACCGCGAAGGTCGACATAGGACGCGCCATTGTTGCCGTTGTTGACGGCGGAGCCGATGTTGGCGACGTCGCCCGGCATGTCGCGCAGGATTTCTTCGGCGACGTTCGACTGGCGGAGACGAACCTCCTCCTGCCCCACAAACGCGACCGGCGCCGAGGAGGTAAGATTCGGATTCTTGATGAGGGTGCCGGTCACGACGATCGTGCCGGTATCTTCCGCCGTGCTGGCGGTGTCATCCTGTGCGAAGGCCGGCGCGGCGACGAGCGCGAGGCCGATGACCCCCGTGCTCAGTGCCGAACGGCCCAGGAATTTCTGCGTTTTGGTCACTATCCAGTCCCTTATTCTGGAGTGTGGTCGGGCCGTGGCGCGGCCCAATGTCCCAACCGTCCGGCAGCCAATGCGCGACAGACGCGCAGCCGACCCCCTCCGGCATGGCTCGGGTGATGCCGGATGGGCTTTACGCTTGTAAAGCTGAGGTTCAGGTAAAATGGCGGTTCGCCATTCGCTGTCGCACAAATGCAACAGTGGCCGAGCAGGCCGGGCCATGGCATTCTAGCTGCTGCGCAATTTATCGGCAATTTGGGGAGGTTTCGATGAAATTTTCGGCAAGCGGATGGGTGGCGGCCACCTGTGTCCTGGCCACACCAGCACTCGTGCTTGCCGCGGAGCAGCGTGAAGGGAGGCCCGAAATCTTCACCAAGTTGATCGAGTGCCGATCGATCGCCGACGCCGCCCAACGGCTCGCCTGCTATGACGAACGGGTGGCCGCCCTCGACACCGCCGAGGCCCAGAGCGACGTCGTCGTGGTCGACAAGGGGCAGGTGCGCAAGGCCAAGCGGACGCTGTTCGGCCTGAGCCTGCCGGCGCTGACCATCTTCGAAGGCAACGACAAGGAGAAGGCGCGCGAGGAGGAGATCAAGGAGATCGAATCGACGATCAAGGAGGCGAGCCCGCTGAAGGGAACGCAGGATCGCTGGGTGATCGTGCTCGAGGATGGCGCCCGCTGGGTGCAGACGGAAGCCAAGCGCATCAACCGCGCGCCCAAGCCGGGCATGCCGGTCAAGATCCGTCAGGCGGCGCTGGGCAGCTATTTCGCCAATATCGACGGGCAGACCGCCATCCGCGTGCGCCGCGAAAATTGAAGCGCGCCGTCACGAACTGGACAAGCCGGGCCGGCCGTGGCGGCATTCCATTCCTGGGTCGCATCTATGACGATGCGGCCCATGGGCGTTGCGGCGGGGAATTATAGCCGCCTAGCCGGCCCCGATCGCCCAAATGTGTGCCGCCGACGGCTCACTGGAATGTCGTCCGGCCGTCATCATCCTCGTCGCGCATGCGGAAGAACTGCATGAACTGGATGAGGAGGTCCGCGCGCTCGGCAATGGTGGGGCTTTCGAGCAGGGCCTGCTTTGCCGCCACGTCGAAGGGCGCGATCTGGGCGATGCCGTTGACCAGCGATTCATCGTCCAGCCGCGCCACCGCGTCCCAATCGACCACATAGCCGCGCGCGGTGGCGAAGCGCTTCGATTCCTGTTCCAGCGCGGCGCGGATCATCAGCTCCAGCGGCTCGCTTTCGGCATCGTCGTCGAAATCGTCGAAGCTCGCCTCGATCTGCCGGAACAGCGTGGGGCGATCGAGCTCCGCCGCCACGCGGAAGCGGCTCTGTCCTTCCAGCACGATGTTGAAGCGGCCATCGTCCAGCGCCTCGACATGGGCGATCCGGCCGACGCAGCCGATGTCGTAGAGCGCGGGCGGGTGCCCTTCCCTTTCGGGCTCGCGCGGCTGGATCATGGCGATCCGGCGATCGCGGGCCAGCGCGTCCTTCACCAGCGCGCGATAGCGCGGCTCGAAGATATGGAGCGGCAGCAGCGCGCGCGGGAACAGCAGGGCGCCCGCCAGCGGGAAGATCGACAGGCGAACCGCCGCGCCCGCCACGGTCATGTGAACAGCACGGCCGAAAGGCGGCGGCGCTGGGCGCTCACCCACGGATCCTCGAGCCCCACCGCCTCGAACAGGTTGAGCAGGCGCGCGCGCGCGGCGCCTTCGTTCCACGTGCGGTCGCGGGCGATGCTTTCGAGGAGGGCATCGGCCGCGCCGTCGCGGTCGCCCGCCGCCATCAACCCGCCGGCCAGCTCATAGCGCGCCTCATGATCGTCCGGATCGGCCGCCGCCCGCGCGCGCAGGCCGCCGAGATCGTCGACCGGCATCGCATCGCGGGCGAGCTGGAGTGCGGCCTTGGCGCGCGCGATGCCGGCATCCCTGGCCTTGTCCTCGGGCACCGTCGCCAGCAGCGCCTCCGCCTCCGCGCCCCGGCCGAGCGCGATCAGCGCCCGCGCCTGGCCGGCGATGACGGACACATCTTCCGGCGCCATTTCGGCGACCTGGTTGAAGATGGAGAGCGCGCGTTCGGCATCGCCCGAATCGAGCACCTCCTCGCCCATCGCCACCAGGGGCGCGATATCCTGCGCCAGCAGATCGTCCGCGCCCTGGACCGGCAGCTGCTTCAATATCTGGTCCAGCATGCCCTTGAGCTGGCTTTCGGTGCGGGCGGGCGTGAGATCGGCGACGAGCTGCCCCTGGAACAGCGCATAGACGGTGGGAATGGACTGGACGCGGAACTGCGCGGCTATCAGCTTGTTGGCGTCGACATCGATCTTGACCAGCTTCACGCCGCGGCCGGCATAATCCTGCGCCACCTTGTCCAGGATGGGGCCGAGCGCCTTGCAGGGGCCGCACCATTCCGCCCAGAAATCGAGGATGACAAGCGCGGTCATCGACGGTTCGATCACGTCCCGCTTGAACGTCTCGATCGCCTCGCGATCCGCGCTGCTCATACCCAAGGTCGCCACCGGCCGCTCCTATTTTCAAGTCCAGGCTGCTTATATCCGAAGCCCCTTATGTGGGCGCGGGAGCGCCGCTGCCAAGCCCCGCAGCGCCTTTGCGGCGCCCATGCAATTTTTCTTCACAACGGGGGTTGCCGACCCGAAAACCCTCCGCTATTAGCCGCGCCTCACCCGCCGGGCACGCCCGGCCGAAACGCCAGAGCGGGCGTAGCTCAGGGGTAGAGCACAACCTTGCCAAGGTTGGGGTCGAGGGTTCGAATCCCTTCGCCCGCTCCAATTTTCCAAAGAAAAATCAAGCGCTTGAAGACGGCCCTTCGGGGCCGTTTTTGCTTAGAGCGGCCCCTGTCGGTTGTGATCTAGGTGCAATCTAGGCAGCAGGACGAAAGTCGCCGGATGCCGTAGCGCGCAGACGGCGGTCTGCTGACAAGCGAACCAACCGTCGCCGACATATGCGAATGCTTCTCATTAGCGTTCGGAGACTCATCGGATTATACTCCTGTCAGCGGCTGACGATCCGAGTCGGTTGCGCAGTCCGGGTGCGACACAATTCCGGCGTGTCTAGGGCATACCGTTGAAACGGTCGCGCATCGGCCGAACATCAGTCTCCCGGTGACGCCAGGCTGGGCGGGGCCGGAAGCGCTAGGAGGAGTTCCGATCGCTGGCAGCGGGTATCGAACTGAGACATCTACGCTATGCGGTCGCCGCTGCTCATTTCAGGAGCTTCAGACGCGCGGCTGAGGAACTTGGTGTCAAGCAGTCGACACTGAGCCGCTGCATTCGGCAGATGGAAGACCGTCTGGGCGTCAAAGTGTTCGAGCGAACCAGCGGCGGTGTGCGCCTGACGACCGCCGGCGCCGAAGTGCTGCGGACCTCCCGCCATCTTGTCGAAACCGTCGACCATATGGCGGCGACCGCCAAAGACATGGGCAAGGGCGAATCCGGCCAGCTCACCATCGGGTTTTACACGTCGCTCTCGGCCGGAAATCTTCGTGCCAGCCTGATGGAGTACGCGGCCCGCTTCCCGAAGGTGGACATTCAGACGATCGAGGGAACGCGGAGGAGCCTGTTCGCCGGCCTGGAGCGCGGCACGCTCGACGTCGCCATCGTCACCGGAGAGCCGACCGCACGCAATATGAAGGCCATGCCGCTGTGGAGCGAGCGCGTCATGGTCGCGCTGCCCGAAGGCCACCGGCTGGCGAGCAACAACATCGTCTACTGGACGGATCTCAAGGACGAGACCTTCCTCCTCAGCCAGCGCGATCCGGGACCGGAGATCCAGGACATCCTTTTGGCGAAACTCGCCGCGCCCGGCGAGCGGCCGAAGGTCATCAGCCATGACATCAGCCGCGAGAACATCAAGAGCCTGGTCGGCGCGGGATTCGGCGTCAGCCTGATGTGCGAGGCATGCATTGGCGCCAGCTATGTGGGCGTCGTCTATCGCGAGGCGCGCGACGGTAACGGCCCGAGCCGGATCAGCTACGCCGCCTACTGGCAAGGCGACAACGACAATCCGGCGCTGGCGCATTTCCTCAAGCTGCTCGAAGAACGCTATCCCTTGCTGTCCAATGGCGACTGAGGTTTTCGCCGCGCCTTCGCGAACGCGCGATCGGTCGCCGCGAAGCGTTCCACCATCGGTGCGATCAGCTTGGCCGGCCCACCAACAGGCTGGCCCGTCTCCCGGCCCAGGACCTCGGCATAGACGACGATGTCGCGATGCTCCGCGGCGGGAAGCTCGATGGGCTCAGGCCAGGGCCACGAGCTCGCGGAAGTCCGTTTCTCGGATGATGCGGATGGGGAAGCCCTTGCTGGCCAGCTCCTCCGCCTTGCGATGTTTGGAACTCTTCTCGTGCCCAGCGAGGCGTTGCACGTCGGTGTCGCCCACCACCAACAGCGTCGTCTTCTTCGTGACGCCGGAATCAACCTCGCACCCTACCGATGCAGCTAGATCGGCGGCTTCACGACGCGGAATCGCAAGCGCCCCGGTGAACACGATCACTTCCCCAAACAGCGGACCGTCCGGGTTGCCGTCGCGCCGGATAGCAGCGCCAGCGCTACTGGAGGATGGATCGATGGGCTGCCGAACCCGGGATAGCCAGCCGTCGAGGTCGAGGCCGGTCTTCTGCATCGCAGTCAGAAGGATGTGTCCGGCCGCCTTCGCATCCTCCAGGGCATGGTGGTGCTGGAACTCGTATCCGATCAGCCTGCAAACGTCCGCGAGACCGTAGCCGCTGCTGGCGCACTCCGCCCAGGTGCGACGGGCAACACGGGCTGAGTCGAGCCATGTGCAGGTTGGCTCTGCAACAGCCCATCGGTTTGACGCTTGGTGCGTGGCGACCCGGTCGAAGTGGGTATGGGTGACGGCAACGGCGTCCCGAAGCATGTCGTGAAGTGTCCGCGACGCTTCCGCATAGGTCGGCGCGCCCCTCACCATGTCCACGTCGATGCCATGGATAGAGACATTGATGCCGTCGAAGTAATCTTGCGGATCGACCAGCGAGTACCATTCGCCGACAATCTTGCCACGCTCGAATTTCACGGCTCCGATAGAGCAGATTGACGCCATATCTGCATTGGCGGTTTCCACGTCTATTGCCACGAAGTTCATTGGCACGTCCCCCTCGCTATTCTCCGCCTGTGACTTGAGAAATATACACATGCTGGACCGGCCTCAAGGATAAGACCTTCCTTCTCAGTCGTATCAGCCTGATGTGCGGCGCGGGCGACGGCGACGGCGACGGCGACGGCGACGGCCCGAGCCGGATCAGCTATGCCGCCTACTGGCAAGACGACAACGACAATCCGGCGCTGGCGCATTTCCTTAAGCTGCTCGAAGAACGCTATCCCTTGCTGTCCAATGGCGACTCAGGTTTCCGCCGCGCCTTCGCGAACGCGCGATCGGTCCCCATGAAGCGTTCCACCATTGGGGCGATGAGCTTGGCCGGCTCGCCGACAGGCTGCCCCGTCTCCCGGCCCAGGACCTCGGCATAGGCGACGAGGTCTCGATGCACCGCGGCGGGGAGCTCGATGGTGAGCTTGACCGGTCGGTCGTCGGCGATGGGGCCGAGTTTCAGTTTCGCCATGGATCATCCGCCATAGGGTTCGAGGACAAGGTCGCGCGTAACGACCACGCGGACCGGAAAGCCAGGCCGGATGGTCAGCGTCGGCGCCACATTGAGCTGGCGCCGAACGATCTGCTGGCCGGCATCGTTGATCGTGTCCTGCGCGCCGCCGCGAATGGCGCTGATCAGGCGATCATTGTCGTCGGCGGCAAGTTCCGCGCCGACGCCGAGCAAGGTCGAGAGCGCGGCCGCCTTGGCGATGTCCCACCAATGATAGTCGACGCCGTCCTCGAGGCCGGCATAGCCTTCAGCGTCCGCACCCGGCTGGCGCTCGAGCACGATTGAGCGGCCGTTCGGCATGATGAGGCGGTTCCAGACGAGGAGCACGCGCCTTTGGCCGAAAGCGACGCCGTTGTCGTACTGGCCGATCAGTCGGGTGCCCTGGGGCACGAGTAGCAGCCGGCCGGTTGGGCTGTCATAGACGTTCTCCGTCACCTGCGCGGTGATCTGGCCCGGCAGGTCGGAGCGGATGCCGGTGATCAAGGCCGCCGGGATGACGGCGCCCGCCTGGAGCACATAGGGAGACGCAGGCGCGGCGATGCGGTCGGGCGAGACGGTGCGGCGGTCGACCGCCGCATTGAGGAAGGCGAGCTGCCGCTCCTGCGCCGAGGGTGTCGCCGGCTGCGGCGCCAGGCCCAGACTGGCGAGGTCGGGCAGGACCGGCTGATTGGACGATGCGGGATCGGAACTCGCGGCTGAAGGCGGGCGGGTCTCGGTCGCAGCAAATAGCCGGCTCGTGCGAGCGGCTTCGATCTCCTGGAGCCGCCGCTGTTCTTCGGCGCTGATGCCCGGGCCCGGCGCCGCCGTTCCGGGCACCGGGACGGTCTGGCCGCGGTTCTGTGCGTCGAGGATCGGGCGGCCGAGATCGCCGGGCAGCGGTTGTCCCAGGATCGGACCGGTATAGTCGCGCGGCAGCCCGGCAAGGCCATCCGCCGTCGTGCGGTTCTCGGTCGAGTAGAGCTCCTGCGCTCGGCTGCCGTCGTCGCGGGTCTGGAGCGCGTAGATCAGCGCGCCGCCGATGCCGGCGCAAGCGATGAGACCGATTCCGGCCAGCACCTTCGGCGACAGCCGCGTGACGCGCGGCGGCTCGGCGCGCAGACGCATGGCGGGCGGCGCCGCGGGCTCGCCGGTCAGCGGCCGAGCCTCGTCAGGCTCTGCCCCTTCCTCTTTCTGGGGATCATTGTCACTCACGACGCGGGCCTCCCATCGGTGCGCACGATGCGGACGCGCTTCTGGGAACTACCGGCGCCGAAGCGCAGTTCGGCGGCGGCGAACAGCCGGTCGACGATCATGTAATTGCCGCGCACGCGGTAATTCACCAATTCCGAGCTGTTGCCCTCCGGCCCGACGACGAACAGCGGCGGCATCTCGCCCTGGCCGATCCCGCGCGGGAACTCGATGAAGACCTGCCGGCCGTCGTCATAGGCGCGCAACGGTCGCCACGGCGCCCGGTCGCCTTCGACCGCATAGCGGAAATTGATGTTGGCAAGATCGACCCCGGTCGCGACGGGCTGGGTGGCCTTGGCCTCGGCATTCTGCCGGCGGAGCGCAATGAGCTGGTCCTGCGGATATTGCCAGGAGACCGAGGCCATGTAGGTCCGCTCCGTTGAGCGCAGTTCCATATGGTAGGTGCGCCGGTCGGTGTTGATGACGAGATTGGTGGTGAGGTCGGCGCGTGTCGGCTTCACCAGGATGTGGATCTGTTTCGTCGCGCCCGATCCGCTCTCCGTATCGCCGATGATCCAGCGCACGGTGTCGCCGGCGGCGACGGGACCGGAGCCGACGAGCTGCTCGCCCGGCTGCAAGGCGATGTCGGTGATCTGGCCAACGGCGGTATAGACCTGATAGAGCGCTCCTCCCGTGAAGGGATAGACCTGCATCGCGTTGATGAAGCCGTCGCGTACCGGCTGCACGCGCGCGGCCGCATTCGCTTGGTTGACCCGCGCGGCGGGATCGGCCGGCTCGGGCGTGCGCCGCGCCTCATCCACCGGCTTCATCTGCCCCGGCAACGGCAAGGGCTTCGGCAGTTCCACCACCTGCACCGGCGCGGGCGGATCGGTGCGCAGCGTCGCCGGTGCTGCGTCGTCATAGGAAATTTCGGGCGGCCTGTGCGTCGTCGCGCAACCGGCGAGCGCGGTCGTGCAAAGCAGCAGAAGCGGAGCCACGGATTTGCGCAAGGGCGGAAATGCGATTGTGGGGAAAGCCGTGTTTCCGGCTT
Source organism: Edaphosphingomonas fennica (assembly GCF_003034225.1). Classification (GTDB taxonomy): domain Bacteria; phylum Pseudomonadota; class Alphaproteobacteria; order Sphingomonadales; family Sphingomonadaceae; genus Sphingomonas_E; species Sphingomonas_E fennica. The sequence continues at coordinate 30,424 of NZ_PHHF01000082.1, read as the reverse complement.
TGTGGAAATGCCGCTTCATTGCCCAAGCTCCCGTGACCAGTTGATGGCGTTGACATAGATGCCGAGCGGGTTGGCCCGGAGTTTCTCGGTGTCGCGCGGCGGCTGCACGACGACGGTGAGGATGGCGGTCCAGCGCGAGGTCTCGGCGAGCGAGCCGTCCTGATAACGGCGCTCGGTCCAGGCGACGCGGAAAGACTCGGGCGATGCCCGGATAACGCTGGAGACGTCGACGGCGACCTGCTGCTTGCCGACCCTGGTGAAGGGGTCGTTCGAGCGGGCGTAATCGTTGAGCGCCATCGCGCCCCGGTCGGTGGTGAAGTCGTAGGCGCGGAGCCAGTTCTGCCTCACGATGATTGCGTCGGCGGGAATCGAGCGGACCTGTTCGATGAAGCGGGCTAGGTGCCAGGCGATCTGAGGGTCGGTCGGTCGATAGTCTGCAACCGCCGGGGCCACCGCCTGCGCCTGACCGAGATTGTCGACCTGCACCACCCAGGGGACGATGGTGCCGCGCCCCGATTGCCAGACGAGGGCCGCGGCGAATCCGGCCGAGAGGATCAGGCAGCCGAAGGCCATCAGCCGCCAGTTCCTCGCCTGGATGCGCGCCGAACCGATGCGCTCGTCCCACACCTGCGCGGCCTTCTGGTAGGGCGTTTCCGGCGCGGGCGTCCTGCCGTAATGGGTGGATGGTCGTTTGAACATCAGCGATCACTTTCGGAAAGATTGATGGAAGAGCCCGAGCCATGGCTGTCGCCGGCGCGGACGGCGTGCGCGGCGGCGGAAACGCCGTGACTCATGGTCTGGGAGCGCCTCATCCGCCTGGCCCAATCCGGCGGACCGTCAGCTCGTGCGGGCGGCTCGGCCGCTCCCCCGCCGATCGTGCCCATGGTGGAAGTGCCGCCCGTGAATTCGAGGGCTGACTTGCCGCCCTCGGCGAAGCTCGATTTCACGGCTTGGGAGGCGCGCGTTGCCGCGCGGCGAAGGGGCGATATGGCCGCGCCGCCCGCCGCGTGGGCAACGGCGCCAAGGCCGGAAGCCACACTCGCGGCGCCCGTCTGGCCAGCGGCGCCGAGGCTGTAGGCGGTCGATGCGCCGCCCGCGAGCGCGGCCCCGCCCCGCGCGGCGGCGGCTCCACCGGACAGGGCGGCCGCGCCTCCGCGAAGCGCCATGCTGCCTGCCGCTCCCGCCGCCACCATCGCACCGCCGGCGGCGAGGCCGGCTCCGACTGCGGCGCCCGCGCCGAGTTGCGGGCCGCCGGAGACGAGACCATTGGCGATACCGGGGCCGAAGATGCCGAGGCCGAGCAGCGACAGCGCGGCGAGCACGATCGCCATCGCCTCGTCGATGGTCGGCGTCGCGCCGCTGAAGCCGGCGGTGAATTCGGAGAAGAGCGTCGAGCCGATGCCGATGATGACGGCGAGCACGAGAACCTTGATGCCCGACGAGATGATATTACCGAGCACCCGTTCGGCCATGAAGGCCGACTTGCCGAAGAGCCCGAAGGGAATGAGCACGAAGCCGGCGAGCGTCGTCAGCTTGAACTCGATGAGCGTGACGAAAAGCTGGACGGCGAGGATGAAGAAGGCGAGCAGCACCAGCGCCCAGGCGAGGAACATGCAGGCGATCTGGATGAAGTTCTCGAAGAACGACCAGTAGCCCATCAGGTCGGAGATCGAGTCGAGCAGCGGCCGGCCTGCATCGAGGCCGGTCTGCGCCACCCTGCCGGGACGCAGGAGATCGGCGGTCGAGAAGCCGGTGCCCGAGGCTTTGAGGCCGAGGCCGGCGAAGCTCTCGAAGACGATGCGGGCGAGATTGTTCCAGTTGGAGATGATGTAGGCGAAGACGCCGACGAACAGGGTCTTCTTGACGAGCCGGGCGATGATGTCGTCGTCGGCGCCCCAGCTCCAGAACAGCGCGGCCAGCGTCACGTCGATGACGATCAGCGTGGTCGCGATGAACGCGACCTCGGATCCAAGCAGACCGAACCCGCTGTCGATGTAGCGGGTGAAGACCTCGAGGAAATGGTCGATGACGCCGGTCCCGCCCATGATGCCTATCGCGTCTCTGAAGGTGATGCCGACGGCGGGACGGCGGGCGATGAGCCGGGTGCGAGAAAGCGCTCGCGGTTATCCGCCCAGGCGCGCAGGCAGGCGGGGTCGCGGGTCGCCGCCTCGCCGAGGCGCTGACAGCGCCGCAATTCGTCGCGGAGCGGATCGGCCGAGGATGTCCCGGCCGGTCTCTCAGACCGGGCGGCCGGCTCTTCCTCCTCACGGGTCAGCTCGATCGCCGTCGCGGTGATCGCCACCGCGACGAACACGATGGCGCCGAGGCGGGCCAGCATCTTGCCGTCCATGACACGATCCTCTTGCTGGGCCTCAATTGCCGTTCTGGAACATGCGGGCATTGCCGGGTTGGTAGCCGACGCCCGGCGTCAGGAACCGCCGGCGCTGCTCGCGGCCCTGTTCGGCGGCTGCGGCACGCTCGGCTTCGGAGAGTGCCTGCGCCCGCCCGTTGGCGACGACCACGGCGGTCAGGTCGGCGAGCTGCTGCGCCTGGAGCGCAAGAAGCTGGTTGCCGGCCTGAGTTGCCTGCAGCGCGCCGGCAGCATTCTGGCTCTGGCCGACGAGCGCCGACATCTGCGCGCGGTTGGTGTCGATATTGCCGACGACACCCGCCTGGACGCGCATCGCATCCTGAAGCCCGGCGACGGTATTCTGCCAGCGCTCGCGCGCCTGGGTGACGAGTTGCTGGTCCGAAGCCGTGAGCGAGGCGTTGCCGTAGGTCGATTGGAACGCCTGGTCGATTTGGCTCACGTCGAAGGCGATGTTCTGGGCCTGATTCAGGAGCTGCTGGGTGCGCTGCACCGATTGCTGGAGCTGCTGGAGCGACGAATAAGGCAGGCTGGCAAGGTTGCGCGCCTGATTGATCAGCATCTGCGCTTCGTTCTGAAGCGAGGTGATCTGGTTGTTGATCTGCTGCAGCGCCCGCGCTGCCTGCAGCACGTTCTGCGCATAGTTGGTCGGATCGTAGACGATCCAGGCGGCGGCCGCCGGCTGCACGAAAATGGGAGAGGCGGCGATGGGCAGCGCCAAGATGGTCGCGGCGAGAAACACCGCGCGGGATCGACGGATAATCATGGCTTGATCTCCAGGTTGGTGAGGTCGGGAATGAGGTCGGCGGCCCAGGCGACGCCGCTGTGGCGCAGCCACGCGGCAAGGAAGCCGTCGCGGCCTTCGCTATCGAGGATGCGCGCGATGGCGGCCTGGTCGGTCTTGGATGACGCGGCGCAGAGCGCGAGCGCGACCTCACTCAGGCCCAGCTCGAACAGCCGGTTGCCGCGCCGCGACTGGCAGTAATAGTCGCGCTTCGGCATGGCGCGGGCGAGGATCTCGATCTGCCGGTCGTTGAGCCCGAAGCGGCGATAGATGGCCGCGATCTGCGGCTCGATCGCCCGCTCGTTCGGCAGCAGCAGCCGGGTCTGGCAGCTCTCGATGATCGCTGGCGCGATCGCCGAGCCGTCGATGTCGGAGAGCGATTGCGTGGCAAAGACGACGGAAGCGTTCTTCTTCCTCAGCGTCTTCAGCCACTCGCGGAGCTGACTGGCGAAGCCCTCGTCATCGAGGGCGAGCCAGCCTTCGTCGACGATCAGCAGCGTCGGGCTGCCGTCGAGACGGTCCTCGATGCGGTGGAAGAGATAGGCGAGCACGGCCGGCGCCGCGCCGGTGCCGATCAGTCCTTCGGTCTCGAATGCCTGTACCGAGGCATGCCCAAGATGCTCCGCCTCGGCGTCGAGCAGCCGCCCGTAGGCGCCGCCGACGCAATAGGGCCTGAGCGCCTGCTTCAAATCGTTCGATTGCAGCAGCACGGCGAGCCCCGTGATCGTCCGCTCGCCGACGGGTGCGCTGGCGAGCGAGGTCAGCGCCGACCAGAGATGCTCCTTGACTTGCGGATCGATGGCGATGCCCTCGCGCATCAGGATCGCGACGATCCAGTCGGCCGCCCAGGCGCGCTCCGGCACGTCCTGGATGCGCGCGAGTGGCTGCAGCGAGACGGACGTCTCCGCACCTTCGGTCAACCCGCCGCCGAGGTCGTGCCAGTCACCGCCCATGCCAAGCGCCGCAGCACGGATCGAACCGCCGAAATCGAACGCGAAAACCTGGGCTTGCGCGTAGCGCCGGAACTGGAGCGCCATCAGCGCCAGCAGCACCGACTTGCCGGCGCCGGTCGGGCCGACGACGAGGGTATGGCCGACATCGCCGACGTGAAGGGAAAACCGGAACGGGGTCGAGCCCTCGGTCTTTCCGAAGAGCAAGGGGGGAGCAGCGAAGTGCTCGTCCCGTTCCGGCCCCGCCCATACCGCCGACAGCGGGATCATGTGGGCGAGGTTGAGCGTCGAGACCGGCGGCTGCCGGACATTGGCGTAGACGTGGCCGGGCAGCGAGCCGAGCCAGGCATCGACGGCGTTGATCGTCTCCGGCATCGCCGTGAAGTCGCGGCCCTGAATGACCTTCTCGACGAGCCGCAGTTTTTCGGCAGCGATCCGGGGATCGTCGTCCCAGACGGTGACGGTGGCCGTCACATAGGCTTGCCCCGCGAAATCCTGCCCGAGCTCCTGCAGCGCGAGATCGGCATCGGCGGCCTTGTTCGCCGCATCGGTGTCGACCAGCGCCGAGGCCTCGTTGGTCATCACCTCCTTGAGGATGGCGGCGATCGACTTGCGCTTGGCGAACCACTGCCGCCGGATCTTCGTTAGCAGCCTGGTGGCGTCGGTCTTGTCGAGCAGGACGGCGCGCGTCGACCAGCGATAGGAAAAGGCGAGCCGGTTGAGTTCGTCCAGGATGCCGGGCGTAGTTGCGGTCGGGAAGCCGACGATCGTCAGGACCCGCAGATGCGCGTTGCCGAGGCGCGGTTCGAGGCCGCCGGTGAGCGGCTGATCCGCTAGCAGCGCGTCGAGATACATCGGAATTTCGGGGACGCGGACGCGGTGGCGCCGACATGAGACGCAGCCATGCAGGTAGGTCAGGGTTTCGGCGTCGTCGAGCCAGGCGCACTCGGGCATGAAGCCCTCGATGAGCTGAAGGATGCGGTCGGTGCGATCGACGAAGCCGCGCAGAACCTCGTGAGGGTCGATGCCGGTCTGTTCGCGGCCCTCGTAGAGCCAGGTCTCGGCGCGCGCAGCGTCCTCGGCCGGCGGCAGGTAGACGAGGGTCAGGAAGTAGCTCGACTCGAAATGCGCGCCGTCCTCCTCGAAATTCGCCTTGCGCTCGGCGTCGACCAATGCCGATGCCGGATCGGGAAAGCGGCTCGCCGGGTAAGCGCCAACGGGATGGCGCTCGGCTTCGACGAAAAGCGCCCAGCCTGAGCCAAGGCGGCGAAAGGCGTTGTTGAGCCGCCCTGCGACCGCGACCAGCTCGGCCGGGACGGCGCTGTCGAGATCGGGACCACGAAAGCGCGCCGTGCGCTGGAAGCTGCCGTCCTTGTTGAGGATGACGCCTTCACCCACGAGCGCGGCCCAGGGCAGAAAGTCCGCGAGACGGGCGGCGGTGCGACGATATTCTGCGAGGTTCATCATGGGCCGGCCTCACACGCTCAGATGGCCGGGGATGCGCAGATGCCGGCGCACCACGTCGACGAACATCGGATCGCGTTTGGCCGCCCACACCGCAGCGAAATGGCCGACGGCCCAGAGGCCGATCCCGACCAGCCACAGGCGCAGGCCGAGGCCGAGCGCCGCTGCCAGCGTCCCGTTCAGGATGGCGATCGAGCGCGGGGCGCCGCCGAGCAGGATGGGCTCGGTCAGCGCCCGGTGGACCGGGACGGAGAATCCGGGGATCTCGTCCATCAGACGAGCGCCCCGCCGCCGAAGGAGAAGAAGGAGAGGAAGAACGAGCTGGCCGCAAACGCGATCGACAGGCCGAACACGATCTGAATCAGCCTGCGGAAGCCGCCCGAGGTATCGCCGAAGGCCAGCGTCAGGCCGGTGACGATGATGATGATGACGGCGATGATCTTGGCGACCGGCCCCTCGATCGACTGAAGGATCGACTGGAGCGGCGCCTCCCATGGCATCGACGAACCGGAGGCATGGGCGGCCGGCGCCAGCATCATGCTGAGGAAGGCGACGGAGACCGCCGTCGCGACGGGACGGCGGATACGCGAAAGGCAGTGGATCATGCGGGATCTCCTGTGGCTTGGACTGCGGGGGTGACGCGGTAATCGCCGTACGCATCGAGCCCATCGACGCGGGCGAGTTCGGCGAGGCGGCGGGATGAGCCGCGGCCAGCGAGGACGGCCACGAGATCGATAGTCTCGGCAATCAGCGCTCTGGGCACGGTGACGACGGCTTCCTGGATGAGCTGCTCGAGCCGGCGCAGTGCGCCGATGGCGCTGCCGGCATGAATGGTGCCAATCCCGCCCGGATGGCCGGTACCCCAGGCTTTGAGGAGATCCAGCGCCTCGCTCCCTCGCACCTCGCCGATCGGGATGCGGTCGGGGCGCAGGCGCAGCGACGAGCGCACGAGATCGGAAAGCGAAGCGACGCCATCCTTGGTGCGCAGCGCCACGAGGTTCGGCGCGGCGCATTGCAGTTCGCGTGTGTCCTCGATCAGCACCACGCGGTCGGACGTCTTCGACACCTCCGCCAGCAATGCGTTCGTGAGCGTCGTCTTGCCGGTCGAGGTGCCGCCGGCGACCAGGATGTTCCGGCGTTCGGCAACGGCCCGGCGCAAGATCGCGGCCTGATCGGCGACCATGATTCCGCCGGCGACATAGTCGTCGAGCGTGAACACGGCGACGGCGGGCTTGCGGATGGCGAAGGCGGGCGCGGCGACCACGGGAGGGAGCAGCCCCTCGAACCGTTCCCCCGTCTCGGGCAGTTCGGCCGAAACGCGCGGAGCGCCTGGATGGACCTCGGCGCCGACATGATGGGCGACGAGCCGGACGATCCGCTCGCCATCGGCCGGCGACAGCCGCTCCCCTGTATCAGAGAGACCCTCGGAAAGCCGGTCGATCCAGAGCCGCCCGTCGGGGTTGAGCATCACCTCGACGATCGACGGGTCTTCCAGGAAGCCTGTTATGGCGGAACCGAGCGCGGTGCGGAGCATGCGCGCACCCCGCGATATCGCCTCGGATCTTGCCTGAGAAACCGCCACGTTGTCCCCGTTCTTTTGCGGGGCCGCAGACGCGCGGCCCTGGATCGGGGATGATTAGAAGAGGCAGAAGTTGGGCCACGGCAACAAGGCCGTGGGCGTAGTAGTGATGTGGCGAAGAAAGACAGGGAAACGGCGAGAGCACCTATCGCGCGAGATCAGCACCTGACGTCTTTCGCGATGGAAGGATGGACGCGCGCGCGACCGAATCCGGCAATGTTAGTTCCGAAAGCCCCGCTTGCCGTCTGTTCAGATGTTGCCGGGAAGAAAACCCAAGGCACGTGCTTGGGAGAGTGCCGGTTCGTTGCTTGCCGGAAGCCACCAAAGCTTCTCCGCCGGTGACCAGCGCGCCCCGAGTTGCTTGGCCTCCTCCTTGCGCGAGAAGGGCACCGAAAGAAACACTCGTTCCTCCTCGCTTTGGGCCTTTCCCGATGCTCTATGGCGTTTTCTATCCAGGGCTTGGAGACCCGCGTCGATGGCGGGGTCGTCGAGCGACCGCAAGTCGCCTTGCCCGGCCCACGGCGGCGCAAGAATTCTTCGCCAGGTTTTGTATGTGCCTGGCACCGGTACTTGCGCCAGACCCTCTTTCAACTCACCGACCAAGCTATAGACGTCCATCAAAACGGAAGGGTTGCCGAAGTATGGGCCGGGCTTCGTCATGGGACCAATACCGACAATGCGCGCACAGGTCGCGCCCCATGTCGTCCGGCGTATCCAGAAGCCGGGGCCTCCATTGGCGACACACATCTCGTAGACGTTTTGATCGGTGCTGTTTCGCCAGTCGTCGCTGCCCATCTCGTCAAGTCTTCATCATGCTTTCGATGCAGAGTCGTTCCCCATTCTATCGGAAAATCCAGATACATCGACACTTGGGAATCAAAGAGACGACTATCGGCCTGAGACATGGAAACGTCAGCGCATCTCGTGGGGCGGCCCGACTGGATGACCAGCGCGATGATCGCCATCCCGACTATTCCGTTTCTTGTGTGCCGCCAACGTCCTCCGAAATCTCCTGCCGGAGCTTCGGCCCCTTGGCTAAACGCCGGCCGAGGGCGGTCACAAAGGCGTCATAGCGCTCGCCGGCCTTGGCACGGGCGGCCGCCTGTGCCGGCTCCGGCAGTGGCGGGTTGGTCGTCAGCCAGAAGCGGACAAAGACCGCGAGCGTCTCGACGGCGATGCCGAGGTCGCGTTCCATCCGGGTCATCCGGCGGTCGAGCTGGTCGAGGCGTCTGGTGGTCGCGGCTTCCTGCCGCTCGGCGGCGTCGGGCGACAGGAAGGAGGCGATCGCGGCCTCGGCGATCAACGAACGGGAATGGTCGCGCCGCGCGGCATAGTCGGCGAGGTTCTTCATGACGTCGGGATCGAGATAGACCGACAGACGCTGCTTCTTCGGAGGCTTCTTCATGGGCGGTCTCACATCTCGATGCCGTCGCCGGGATCGAGCGAGGCCTGGCGGGCGACCTGACGCATGCGCTGGTTGATCCGGCTGACGCGCGCGGCATCGTCCTCCATGTCATCATCCGGATCGGGCGCGAATTCGTTGTCGATCGGCTCTTTCTTCTCAATCGTCTTCGCCTTGCTTAATTCGGGCTGATGTCGGCGTTCCGATCCGGTCGGATCGTCATCGTCCCGGGTGTCGCGCGGCGGCGCCTCCTCGATTTCGGGACGCGGCGGCAGTGGCAGCCTGCTCCATTCGTCGACCTTGGCCGCCTTGGGCCTCTCCAGCGCCGGTGGCGGCAGGATGCGTTCCTGGAATCGGGCATCCTCATAGTAGCGGGCCTTCTTCGCCCGAATCGGTGGCGTGCCCGCGACCATGACGATCTCGTCGGCAGGCGGGAGCTGCATCACCTCGCCGGGCGTCAGCAGTGGCCGTGCGGTCTCCGAGCGCGAAACCATGAGGTGGCCGAGCCAAGGCGATAAACGGTGTCCGGCATAGTTCTTCATCGCCCGCATTTCCGTCGCCGTGCCAAGAGCATCGGACACGCGCTTTGCCGTGCGCTCGTCATTGGTGGCGAAACCGACACGGACATGGCAGTTGTCGAGGATCGAGTTGTTCGGGCCGTAGGCCTTCTCGATCTGATTCAGTGACTGCGCGATCAGGAAGCTCTTAAGGCCGTAGCCTGCCATGAAGGCGAGTGCGCTTTCGAAGAAGTCGAGGCGGCCAAGGGCGGGGAACTCGTCAAGCATCAGCAGCAATCGATGCCGTCCGGCCTTGGCCTGCAGGTCCTCCGTCAGCCGCCGGCCGATCTGGTTGAGGATCAGTCGGATCAGCGGTTTGGTGCGGTTGATGTCGGAAGGCGGCACGACGAGATAAAGCGTGGTCGGCTGCGCGCCGCCGACGATTTCGGTGATACGCCAATCGCAGTGGCGCGTGACCTCGGCGACGACAGGATCGCGGTAGAGGCCGAGGAATGACATGGCGGTGGACAGCACGCCCGAGCGCTCGTTGTCGGATTTATTGAGGAGTTCGCGCGCGGCGCTGGCGATCACCGGATGCGGACCGGCGTCGCCAAGGTGTGGGGTTTTCATCATGGCTGCTAGTGTCGACTCGATCGGCCGCTTCGGGTCCGAGAGGAACGCGGCAACGCCCGCCAGCGTCTTGTCGGGCTCGGCGTAAAGCACGTGCAGGATCGCACCGACGAGAAGCGCGTGGCTGGTCTTTTCCCAATGGTTCCGCTTCTCCAGCGAGCCTTCAGGATCGACCAGAATGTCGGCGATGTTCTGGACGTCGCGCACCTCCCATTCGCCGCGACGGACCTCGAGCAACGGATTGTAGGCAGCCGACTTCGCATTGGTCGGGTCGAACAGCAGCACCCGACCGTGTCGCGATCGGAAGCCGGCGGTGAGCTGCCAGTTCTCGCCCTTGATGTCGTGGACGATTGCCGAGCCCGGCCAGGTCAGCAGTGACGGCACGACGAGGCCGACACCCTTGCCGGAACGGGTTGGCGCGAAGCAAAGCACATGCTCCGGACCGTCGTGACGCAGATAGGCGCGATCAAGCTTGCCGAGCACGACGCCGTCGGGTCCGAGGAGACCGGCGGCCTTCACCTCTTCCGGTCGCGCCCATCGGGCCGAACCGTAGGTTTCGACATTCTTCGCCTCGCGGGCGCGCCAGACCGACATGCCGATCGCCACTGCGATCGAGATGAAGCCGCCGGACGCGGCGATGAACGCGCCCTCGACGAAAATCTCCGGCGCATAGGCGTCGTAGAAGTACCACCACCAGAAGAAGGCAGGCGGGTAGTATACAGGCCACCCGGCGAGTTCGAACCACGGCCGACCGAGCTGCGGCTGGAAGCCGAGCTGCCAGGCCGTCCACTGCGTCGCGGCCCAGGTCGTGGAGAGCACGATGAGAAAGACGACGAGAATCTGACCCCAGAGGATTTTGGTCGCGGACACCCTTCTTTCTCCTTCCGGAGAATAGGTCGGGCGCGGGACAGGATGGTTTCAAGACGATAGCAACGATGATTGGGTCGTAGCGTGCCGGGGCGAAGAAATACAGGAAATGGCGTAGAACGATGCTATTGTCGATTGCATCTTCGCAGTCAGTCCTGCGACAAGCCATGACCCAATGCGAACCTCGTCGGGTCGCATCCGCTTCATGACCGGCCTTCAATGCGGCCGCTACCCACGGGGTCCCTCTAACTGAGTTCAGCGCCCATTCACTTACACATTTGGAAGAAAGTCAGCGGCGTCGAGAATGTGGGTACATAGCTGCTCAAGGCTTGCTGAGCGCTGTCCTGCCTCCCAAGCGAACGCGAGACTTGCCCCGATATGGAGGGAATTCTTCCGCAGGCCCCCAGCATGGCCGTAGCGCTTGTCGGCTTCGGCACGGTACGTGGCCCAATCGGCCGCGCCGATTTCGGATTCGACGACTGTCCCGATATCGGAGTGCCACATTGTGAACCCCTTACCCAGCACGGTCGCAGGCGGCATCGGGTCCGCGCCGGGATTGCCGGCAAGCGTAAGAAGCGCCCTGTTGTCCTTCTCATGCTTAGCCTTGCTGCCGTTCTTATCAGGCTTGTCGGCATCCGAATCGAAAACAAGGTAAGTCGGAATCCGCATGTGCCTGGCGATGACGAGTGGCTGTAGCAGCTCGCTCTTCCCATTGGCTGGCACGATGTGGCAGCCGAGGCGTCGATAATCATCCGACCGGTCGAGAAGATTGAGGTAGGCCAGTATGTAGGCCACATCCTCCAGCCCTTCTACCAGTACAAGACGGCGGGTGAAGAACATTTCGTTCAGGCCCGGTTGCAGGGCCTGGTGTATCTTGGCAAGAGCGCCGGCGGGCTTGGTCGGCTGCTCACCCGTGGCGCCGGCGACCGCTGCAGCGATCTCCGCAAACGTCATGTGCGAAACGGTGGAACACGGGTCGCCCTGTTCTTTCCTTACCATCCGTACGTCCTCGAATCCTTCGCCCGACACAAATAGTGGATTATGGGTGCACACGATGACCTGAGAGTTGCCGCGGCTAAGCTTGTGAAGAACGGAAGCCAGATGACGCGCCTGCGGCGGATGCTGGTAAAGCTCGGGTTCTTCGCATGCGAGGATGAGCGTAGGGGCGCCTTCGGCGTCCGTGCCGGCGAGTTCCTGTAACAGCGCAAGTAGATACGAGCGCTGAAGGCCGTGACCGAAGCGCGCCAGCTCGCCTTCAAAATCGCCTTCGCCGGCGAGAATGTGCGCCCACGGCTCTTCGACGCGAACGGATTTATCCGGGTCCTGCTTCCATTGCAGGCGCAGACGCGCGTCCGGATGCGCCCATTCGGAAAGCCGCGTCTGAAGAGCTGTAGAGATATCATCCAAGGCGTTCTGGTTTTCGTCGAGAAGCGCCTGGTATTGCTGCTGCATATCGGAGCGAAGGGTCTTCACCCTCTCATCGAAATTCGTCTTTGAGCGGACGGTGCGAGCGAGAAGCTTGCCAAGCGCCGAGTTCCGCGCCTCGACCTGCTCGGAGGTCGCGTCCTTCACGGCCGGCACATAGACCCACTGGATGTGTTTCGCGAGGCGGTTCGCGCCCTTGGAGAAGCCATAAAACTGATCCTCGCTCTGAATCAGCTCGCATTCGCCGGGCCGTGCCGCTTCATAATCGCGCAGGGCCTGGACCATGGCGTCTTTCGTACCGGGCGCCGGCAGGTCGGCATAGGTCTGGCGCAGCTTGGAATAGATGTCTTTCAGCTCCGCCACCTTCTTGCCCGCGTCGGCAGCCTCGAAGAAGGGCGCGAAGGCGCGCATGGCAAGCCGCTGCCCGTATTGCTTCACCTGCGCCTTACCTGTGGCGGCATCGAACGTGGCGACAGCCGAGACGATAAGCTGATCCTGCCGCACGTAATCGGCAAAATCCTCCTTTGCTCCGTCGCTGAGATCGCAGAAGGTGAGCGTGATCTTGATCGGCTCACCTGTCTTCTTGCAGTGGAAATCCTCCTGGTCCAGTTGACTCAAGTCCGTCGGCAGGTTCTCTGACTCGCGGAAGAATACATTGAGGGCGGTGAGCACGGTGGATTTGCCAGCCCCGTTCGGACCGACCAGACAGCCGTAATCGTTGAAAGGAATGGTGGCGTCCGCGAAGGACCGGAAATTCTCGATTCTGACAGACGCTATCCTCATTGATCATTGCCCCCCTTTGCATCATCACGCCGACAACAGCTCTTCGCTGTTGCCGGGCGTCAGCGACAGCGCCCGTCCCCCAAGCTCTTCGAAAAGCTGCTCGCGGCAGGTGAGGATGAGTACCTGTACGTTGCGCGCCGCCATATTGAGAATGTCGAACATGCGTTGCATGCGGCGGTCGTCGGAAAACACAAGTGCGTCGTCGAGAATGACCGTCGCTGGATGGCCTTGTTCGACAAGCATTTCGGCAAATGCCAGCCGGATCAGCACCGCGATCTGTTCCTGCGTCCCCATGCTGAGGTGACTAAAGGCCTCCTCGTAGCCGGCCTCGCGCACAACGCCGGCAATCCGGAGATCCTCGTCGATCCGGATGTCGGCACCGGGAAATAGAAGCTGCAAATAGGGACGGACGCGCCGCAGAACAGGCGACAAGTACCGCTCCTTGGCCTCCTGCTCCGCGCTTCGGAGGGTCGTCAACAAAAGTCCGAGAACCCTGACTTCGCGGTCAAGGCGCTGGCGCTCTTCCTCGCACAGCGCTAGTTCGCGGCCTTTTTGGGCGATTGCCTCATCAAGCCCGGTCGCTTCGGCCGCCTCGACACGCGATCGCAAGCCCGCGATTTTCTCCTTGAGGGTGGCACGCTTGTCGCGGCGGTCCTGTAACGCTTTTTCAAGGCGCCCAATTCTGGCTTCTAACTGTGGCAGCGTTTCATCGGTCCGCTGCCCTTCGAGGGCCGCAATGGCGCGCTCCTGTTCGGAAAAGACGTTGCGGGCAGCCTCAATCGCGGCTGCAAGCTGATCATCGGCACATGCGGCCTCGGAGTCCGTGAGCTGACGACGGAGTTTTTCGACGCGCTTTTCGGCTTCCTTATGCCGGGCGTTCACGGTCGCAAGTTCACTCTGAAGCCGTGTCAGGGCTTCTTCCGGGCCAGTAAGGACGGCACGCGCCGTTTGCAGTGAATTGCGCGCTTCTGCTGCCTGCTCCCTGGCCGTCCGTAAAGCTGCCTCCGCTTCGGAGCGCGCCGGCAACCGCTCAAGGTGAAGCTCGGTCTTCTCACGCTCCAGGATCGTGCGCGTTCCCTCGATATAGTCAGAAAGAGACTGGGCGCCCGCATCATGGTCTTCCGTTGCAGGGGCGTGCAGCGCCGCTTCCTGGCGGGCAAGCTCTGCCTCCTGCAAGAGGCTCTGGCGCGTGGCGTATTGGTCTTCGGCGTCGGTGGCGGCGGCGATGCCAACCGCCGCGAGGGCGTCTTTAAGTTTTGCCGTTGCGTCACGTTGTTGGCGGAGTAATTGATCCCGGTCCTTGATCGCGGGCTCTACCGTGATCCGGCCGCGATCGGGAATGAAAATGGTGGTGGGCTCGACCGCCTGAACGGATGACTGCCCAGCCTTGAGAGGCTGCCCGTCAATCTCGATGTCGGCTCGTCGTTCCGGTGCGATGTCGAACGAGACGAGCGTGGCCGCGGCGCTTAGCCGGCTGGCGACGGCTTGCAGATCCTTATCGGCCTTGCGGATTGCCGCAAGTAATTTGTCTGTCACCAGAATGGCGGCGGCTTTCTGCTGGGCCTGCCGCTGGCGGTCCTCGGCCGCCTGCGCCTTTGCGCAGCGGCCCTCAAGTTCGCGAATACGGGCTTCCCGATCGACGATGGCGGTTATGCGCTGCGCGCGTGAAACGGCATCGTCGGCCTTCGCAACCGCTGCTTCAGATTCCCGCACTTGCGCGCGCAGTGCATCAAGCTGCGACCGGGCTTCCTTCTCCTGGCTGCGCGTTTCGGAGAGCTGCTGCCCGGACTCTTTAAGTGCAGCCTCTTCGGACTTGATATCATCCTTGAGACGTTGCCGGTCTTCGGCCGCTTTCTCGGCTTGGGCGAGATTTCGCTTTTTCAGCTCGAGCTCGGCGGACGCCGCGCTTATGCGCGCCTCCAGCTCGGCAAGTCGGCTATGACGCTGCCGGGCTTCACCAAGCTCCTTCTGGTCTGCCTGGTCGCGGTCAACGGCAATCAGCCGCGCGAGGCTCTCTTCGGCCGTTTCGAGGTCCTCAAGTGTCTGCGCCAGTTCCTGGCGCCGCCCTTGGAGATCGCCAAGCTCGTTCTCCAGAGCATCGATGCGGTCGAGCAGGTCCTTATAGCTGCCCCGCGGCTTGCCGCCGCTGGTCACCAAAACGCCGAGCTGAGCTTCCACGGCTTGCGGCAAGGCCCTGCCGCGCCGGCCGCCCAGGACCGTGCCAACTTCCGCTTCGAGGGCGCTGTGGAGGCTGGACCGGGCGGTACTCGGAATGTCCAGCGCGCCGAAAGACTGCCCCTGCTGCACCCAAAGGACATTCCACATGCCAAGCGTTTCCGCTTTGGCGCCGGTCTTGCCAGGTTCATCGAAGCCCAGCAAGGTGCGCAGCGTGTCCTCTGCGGCATCGCCTTCCAGCGTCCGTCCGTCCGGGCAGGACAGGCGCGCGTAAGGCTTTTTGATGAAGCGCTTCGTGATCCGGTACAGCCCGTCATCAAGCTCGAAAGCAAGTTCAACCACGGGCGCGGCCTGATTGCGGTCGTTCTGCAAGGCAGTGATGGGCTGCGCTCTAGAGCTGTATTTCTCGAAGAGCGCCGCGCGGAGCGCATCGAGCAAGGTTGACTTGCCCATCTCGTTCGGGCCGACGACTACATTGAGGCCGTCGCCGAGGCCATCGAGCCGAACGGGGCTGGTGAACTTCTTGAACTGATTGACGGCTACGGATCGCAGCTTCATTTCTGCGCCGCCTGAAGTTTCATGTGCTCGATGTAGAGCCGCTGAAGCGCCTCGGCCGCGATGGCGCGCTCGATCTCGCCGCCCCCTTCTGATTGCCGCTTCAACTCTTCTGCCGCTGCCCGCACAAATCCGCCGCGGTCGATCTGATCGAGGTCCTCCGGAGTAGGACGCGGAAAGAGGCGACGATCATCGACACGCAGAAAGCACAGCGCAGCCGAAACGCCTTCGACTATCCGTTCCTCGAAATAACGGCGGTCTTGCAGAGACAATGCACCTTCGATCGCAAGATGAACGAGCACGCTATTGAGGTCTTTGGCGACACCGCGCAGCTTGCCGTCCAGGAAGTCGATATCTCCGCGGGTGTTGATCTGCTGGGACAGGCTAATCCAAGTGTAATGGCCCGTGGTCACCGGCGTGACCGTGGGGGGAGCACCCAGCCCCTCGATTTCGACAAGCAACGCCTGTCCGCCGTCGATCACGTCGAAGGCGTCGGGCTCGGGCGTGCCGCTGTACCAGCACCGGTAATTGATCTTCTTCTGGCCGTGCCAGTCGCCGAGCGCGAGATAGGAAAGCCCCGCCTTGTCTGGGCGATCCGGCGCAATGTAGTTGGGCACGTCCCGGTCATCGGAGCCGAACCCGGTAATGGTGCCGTGGGCGAGTCCGACCCGAATCAGCCCATCCGGAACGGTAGCGTCGTCCATATAGGTGGTGGGATCGCCGATGGCGCGCCGATGCTGCAACGGCGCCGGTAAGAGGACGGCACGGTCGTCTTCCAAAATTGCGGGCTCGGGCGCGGCGTGAACGTGAACGTTGTCGGGCAGGCCCCTGCGAAGGATTTGATCCCAGAGACCATTCGGACGATGCGGGTCGTGGTTTCCCGGCAGAAGATGCCAGCGAAGATCAGGAAAAGCGCGCATGCGCTCGATCGGCTGGTTGATCGAGCGCGGTGAGAGTGCCTCCATGTCATAGACATCGCCGGCGACCAGCACATGTCGCGCGCCGTGAGCGGTCGCCAGTTCGCCGAGGCGGGTAATCGCCCGCAGGCGGGCATCCTGGAGAAGCCCCATATTGGCGTTGTCTAGGAACCGGAAAACCTTTCCGATTTGCCAGTCCGAGGTGTGGATTAGCTTAATGCTCACTCCCGGCCCCTTTTTGCCGCTGATGCAATGAATGTAGCGGAACTGCTTCAGGAGCGCATCCCAATGCCGAGGAAACCTCTACACAGCAGGCCGTGACACTAGCTGGTGCTCCGAAATCACCCGAGAATACAGACTCGTCGAAATGTCTGCTGGTGGGATTTTCTCAAGCGTCCACTTATGGCACAACCTACTCGTTCCGATGGTTAATCCATCGAAGACGCCGTGCCTATAGGCCGAGCCCACGCTTGCGGCCAAAGCCCCAGTCGATACCGCCGTCGCCGCGCGCGACGCCGGAGACGTGGCGGCCGAGCTGCTTTTCCAGCGATGGTGACCAAGGGACCAGCTGGAACCCGAGGCCGTCGTCGATCATGGCGAAGCGGCCGGAGGCAAGCGCGAAGCGCTGCCGGTAGGTGCCGGCGACATACTCGCCGGTCCCGGATTGGCTGAACGGCCGGCCGGTCTCGACGGCGAGCTTCTCGCTAAGCGCCTCCACCTCACGACGGCGCAGCGTATCGATCAGGTTGCGCGCGAAGATCACGCTGCGGCCCTGCCGCTCCGCGAGACCCTGTTCGATGAGATGCTCCGCCCGGGCGTTCATCGCCTCGCGCACCTCGGCGCCAAACCCGCCGCCGCCCAGCGCGACCGGCTCGCGGGCGATGGCCTGACGGTCGAGCCAGGTGGCGCCGGTCGCCGTCACCTGTTGTTCGATGGAGAGGTCCGAGCGCACAGCGAGCGCCACCCGCCGCCGCCCTCGGGCGTCGTCGAACTTCCGCAACTCGACGATTGAGCCCGGCGCGCTGTCGCCGGCGGCGTCAAGGTCGGGCAGCTTGATGTGGTGGGTCCGTCCATCGACGCCATCGACCACGGCAAAGGCGGTGCCCTTCAATTCGTCGTCGAGGCCGCGGTCGACCAGCCGGCCGATGACCGGATCGTCGAGGCTCTCGCCGGCCAGCACATAGGCCGCCGCGCCGCGCTCGATGCCCCGCTCCATCAGGCTGCGATGAATGCGCTTGATGATGTCGCCACGCTCGCCGAGTTCGCGCAGCGTCGCCTCCGCGTTCTCGGACAGGACCCATTGGCCCGGGCCGATCTGGTCGGCAAGCCCTAGGGATTCGAGCTTGCGCAGGCGGCCAACCTTCAGCGCGTGGAATTCGTCGGGTTGCCGGCCGGGGTGCGGCGCCAGGTCGATGACGCCGGTGCGATAGCCATCGCGGGCGAGCTGTCGGTCGAGCTGTGTCCAGCGCTCGGTATCGATCTGGCGTTCGAGCGTCCGGCGGATTTCGTGATCGGTGCGCGGTCCCAACTCCTGCGTGATCAGATCCTGGGCGCGGGCGCGCATCCCTTCCTTGATGTAGTCGCGGGAGATGACGAGGTCCTGGCCGTCATCAGCGCGGCCCCGCACGATGACATGTACATGAGGGTGCTCGGTGTTCCAGTGATCGACGCCGACCCAGTCGAGCTTCGTGCCGAGATCCTTCTCCATCTGGCCCATCAGTTCACGGGTGAAGGTCTTGAGATCGGACATCTCCACCGCGTCCTCGGGCGAGACGATGAAGCGGAAGTGATGGCGATCGTCCTGGCAGCGCTCGGCGAAGGCCTTGGGATCGGCGTCGTCGGTCTCGGGACCGAACAGCCGGGCCTTCTCCCCGTCCCGGGTGACGCCCTCGCGCCGGAGGTAGCCGAGATGCGCCGCGAGCGGCGCGGACCGTGCCGTGTGGCGCACGACGCGGGTCTTGATGACCGCGCCGCGCGAGCGGCCGGTCAGCAGACGATTTGCCTGCACGCTGGCGCGCACGCCGCGCCCGAAGCGCGAGCGGTTGCCGGATGTGATCCTGCCCGAGCGCGAGACGCGGCCGCCGGCCTTCTGGGCGGCGGCGAGCGCCTGGGCGATGAAGGGCCTCGCCCGCTGGGAGCCGGAGGAGCGGATGCGACCAGGGCGGATGCGGAAATCGTCCTCGCCGCTCATGGCCGGAGCACCGCACATCGCATCAACGCACGGAAATTCCTGTGAAAACGCCGAATACGCGAGGCCCGCCGATGAGGCGCACCTCGCGTATTCTCTGCCCAAGCCTTTGAAAATCCACGACCGGACCAAGCCGCACCTCGCGGCCTTTTATCCCGCCATCGTCCGGTCGTGTTGCCTGCCTCCCACCGCCGCACCCTCCATGATGCGCCGCGCCACGCCAGACCGCGATTGCGGGAGAACACCGTCATCACGGTTCTCCCGCGCTTGACCGGGCGACGAACAGTCCGCTCGACTGCGGGGCGATGGTCGAAGCATCGCGTACGCCAAGCGCATCGGAAGCGTCACCGGAACGATCGTCGGACTGCACAGGACCGGCAGCCGGCGTGGCATCCGCGCGGGCGACGAAGAGCGGCGCGCTGGTCCATGACAACGGCTCTGCGGTGGCAACGATGACGGGGCCGGCGATGTCCCCGCCGCCGACAAGAGGCGCGAGCGCGGCGACATAGGCGCGGGTTTCGGCTGGCAAGGAGCGCGCTCCTGCCAGATATTCCTCGTAGCGGCCGGGGCCGGCATTGTAGGCGGCGAGAAAGCCCGGCGAGCCGTAGCGGTCGTGCATTTCGCGCAAGTAAGCCGCGCCCGCCAGGATGTTGTCGCGCGGATCGTAAGGATCGCTGCCGAGCCGATGGCGGACGCGCAAGTCCGCCCAGGTATCGGGCATGATCTGCATCAGGCCCATGGCGCCGGCGGACGAGATCGCGCGCACGTCGCCCGCACTCTCCGCGCGCATCACCGCCCAAATCCATGCGGCCGGAACGCCGAAGCGCTGCGAGGCTTCGGCGACATGAGCGGCGTAGGGATCGGCCGGCGTCGGCCGTTCCAGCGGCGCGATCTGCGCCAGCGCGGCGGTCGGCGGCGCGACGGCGAATGCGAGGCCGGAAAGGAGAAGGAGGGTGATGCGGCGGGCGGCGTGAAGCCGCCCGGCGACATCGTGACTGCGGAAGATCGGCATGGCCTCACTCCCGCTCGCCGCGTCTGGGCGGCCGGTTCCAGTGCAGCGACCAGGCCGACTTGTCGTCGCCGGACTGGAACAGGTTGGCGCGGATCGGCTGCAGGAAGGCGGGATCGTCGATGAGCAGCGAGACATAGTCGCCCGCCTTCTCGCCGGTGCGTTTCCAGGCGGCGCCAACTTCCGGACCGACCTCCGGCCCGTCGACATCGCCGAGATGGATGCGATAGTCGGGCGTGTTCTCGGCATCGGAATGCTCGGCGGGAACGAGCACCAATTCGACATCGAGCGTGAGCGTATGGATGCGCCCGGAATAGCCGGATTTGGTGCGAGTGAATCGACCGATCTGCGACATTGTGGTTTCCTTTCGTCGGGGGTGGGTGAACAGGTTCGGCGCGAACGGCACGCCGATCAGGGGTCAGTCATCGGGTTGGCGCGCGCCACTCGTAGCGGCCGGAGCCGTCTTCATCGGTCCACAGCGGGACCGCGCGGCCGATGATCGAACTCATGGGAAGCGGGCCGAAATAGCGGCCGTCGAGGCTGTCCTGGATCTCCCAGTTCATGAGGAACACCTCGCCGTCGGCGATGCGGTGGCAGCCCTGCCAGACGGGCAGGTCGCGGCCACGCCGGTCGCGCTCCAGCGCGTTGCCCATTGCGATTCGGTCGACGGTGATGGCGAGCCCCGAGCGGCAGACCCGTTGTCCCGGCAGACCGGCGATACGCTTCATCAGCGGCACACCGGGAGGCAGGTAACCGCGCTCGGCGAGGAAGCGCGCCAGCGGCTCGGGCGCATCGACGGCGACGAGGTCCGTCACCTCGAGCCGGTCATCCGGTTCGATCGAATAGAGCCCGATCGGTGCGCTCGCCGAGGCGTTCCAGATCAGCTTCTTCGGCGTTTCGATGAGCGCCGAAGCGGCGACGCCCATGGTCATAAGACAGGTGAGCATCACATAGCCGAAGCGGCTCATGGCGCGGTCCTCCGGCGCAGGAGGAAGGCCCGATGGTGCTGGGCGGTGTAGGCGCGCGGCTCATGACCGGCGGCCAGGCGGTTGTGGACGTGCCGCCAGTGGTCCGGCGAAACATCGGCCGGATCGATGCCGAGCGCCTCGATGGCATCGATGATCCGGAGCACGTGCTCGACCCTGGGCCATCCCTCGATCTTCAGGAGGATGTCGCCGCCGGGCCGTACGAAAGGCAGCGTCTGATAGGGCTCGCCGCGGCCGATGGCGCGCACGATGTCGATGCGCGAGATGATCGTGCCGTAGTCGTTGGACGCCCAGCGGATGAAGGCAAAGAGGCTGTTCGGCGCGAAGCCGACGACACGGCGCCGACGGTCGAGGATCTGCTCATGGACTTCCCGGCCGAAGCGGATCCAGTGTTCGATCCGCTTCTCATGCCAGGTCAGCTCGACGAGCGTCGTGAATGGTGCGGGGTGGGCCGGCGAGTGGCCGCCGCGCATGCGGGGGTCCGCGATGCCGGTCATTTACGTGTCTCCTTGGTCTGGCGGGAATTCGCGAACGAGCAGGTCGCGGAGCATGTCGGCGACGGTCTGCCCGCGCCGGAACGCCGCGATCTTGATCCGGCCGCGCAGCTCTGGCGTGACGTCGATCGTCAGCCGGGCGGTGAAGCCGGCGGCATCCGCGTCGCGCGGGGGCGATGCATCCGACGCCTTGATCCAGCGTTCGGGATCGGCGGGGCGCGACGCAAAACCGCGTTTCGGAGCGCGCCCGCTCATGACGCGAGCCTCCCCACCTCGGCCCCGATGGCCGCGATCTCGCGTGTAGCCGGACTGTCCTCGTCGATCTCGAAGACGAGCCGCCCGGATTGCGCGGTATCGGCGAAAGCGACGCGCTGACCGATCCGCGCCGCCAGCACCGGCGGATCATGATCTGCGAGCGTCTCGGCCGTCTCGCGGGCGATGACGGTGCGCGCGCCGCAGCGGTTCAGAACGAAGCGGGCGGCAAGCTGCGGGCGATAGATGCGCGCTTCCTGGAGGAGCGAGAGCATCTCGGCCGAAGCCCAGCCATCGAAGGGCGACGGCTGCACGGGGATCAGCACCAGGTCGGCGGCGAGCAGCGCCGAGCGCATCAGCGAGGCGACACGCGGCGGTCCGTCGATGACGATGTGATCGGCATCGCGCGCCAGCTCTGGCGCCTCGCGGTGCAGGGTGTCACGGGCGAGGCCGACGACACCGAACAGGCGTGGAAGGCCTTCGCGCGCCCGCTGCTGCGACCAGTCCAGCGCCGAGCCCTGCGGATCGGCGTCGATCAGGGTGACGGGCCTTCCCTGCCGCGCCCATTGTCCCGCGAGATGCAGCGCCAACGTCGTCTTACCGACGCCGCCTTTCTGGTTGAGGAACGCGACGATCATCGTGCCCCTCCCGGCTTGCGCCCGAGGGAGAGTCGCGATGGGCGAGCGGTTTCGCTGCCGGATGGCCGCGCCCTGGATGTCTTTCGGAGGAGTCCGTCGATGGCGGCAGCGACGGTGTTTTCCACATCGCTCCGCGCAACATAAGAGTTAGATTCTCTGTTAGATTCTAAGTTAAGGCTCGGAATCGTCGTTCCCGGCCAGAGACTTAAGTGCGATCTCTGCGTGCGAAGTCCCGATGGTCCTGCGTGCGAAATCCCGATACCGCTTGCGTGCGAAGTCCCGACCGCGTCCACAGCGCCATCCACAGGTCTTGTGGATGATTTCGCCGGCAGGATGCGCAATAGCTCGCGTCGGCCTTCGCGCTCGATGTGCAGCCGATAGCCGGGCAGCGGCTGGCGCGGGACGATGCGCCGGAGCTGGAGCGCGAAGTCGGAGACGCGCATGAGGCTGCCGGACTTTTCGTGGAGATGGGCGAACTCGAAAATCCAGCCCCGCGGCTGACGGCCGGCGTGCTTGCGCGCGACGCGGTAGAGCCAGCGTTCGATGCCACCCGTCAGCCGGAAATAGGCCGGGTCGATGGTGAGAACCAAGGAGCGGTCGGTGACGCCGCGATAGAACCAGTCGGGCAGTACGAACTCCATGCCCTCGACGCGGCCGTCGCGCGTGACGCATTCCTCCCATTCGTTGATCCAGGAGAACTGGTGCCGCCGCCAATGCTCGCCCTGGCGGATGGTGGTGCGGATGACGGTCGATTGCAGGCGGGTGAGCGCGCCCTTCAGCAGCTTGTAATCACGCTGGCCGGTTTCCCGGCCGATCGACATCAGGAGCTGATAAGGCGTGAAGCGCAGGAAGCGCGAGGTCTTGAACCCCAGATTCTCGGCCTCGACGATCTGCGAGGCGGCCCAGATGAGGATGTCAGCGTCCCAGATCGTCGCCATGCCGTGCTCGGGCACGGCGAAGACCTCGACGCGGACTCCGCCGGCCTCATAGAGGATCGGCGCGATGCGCTTGGCCTTGGCGAGTGAGAAGAACGGCCGTTCCATGAGATCGCGCTGATCGCGCGGACTGGCGTCGCCGGTTGCAACGATGAAGGGATCGAGCCTGGCCCGCTCGGTCGAGGTGATGAGGCGACGCCGCTTCATGATCGGACGTCTCAGCGATGGGAGCGGCCGGCGGGGGCCGCCGGCATCGGGTCGTGGCGCTTGGCGGGCAGCACAGACCCACGCGGATCTGAGGTCGAGGTGACGGCACCCCGGTCGGCCCAGGCCTGAAGGTCCTCGATCGCATAGACGACGCGGCCGCCGAGCTTGCGATAGGCCGGGCCGGTGCCATAGGTGCGATGCTTTTCCAGCGTCCGGCCCGAGAGGCCAAGGAAACGCGCGGCTTCTGGGGTTCTGAGAAAGCGCGGCGGCAAGCCGGCGAGATTGGGCGACATGATCGGGCCTCCGTGGGTTTGTTGAGGCCGCTGGTAGTGAGCGGCGGACGCAGGTCACGGTGGCGAAGGAGAGCCGCGAGGGGGGAGTGCGAAGAAGGGCGCGCCAAATTCGCACCCCCCTTCCGACATCGGGTCAGGATCGGCGGCGATGACGAAGGAGCGCGCGATAGCCCCCGGCGATCATGGCGAAGGCATCCTTGACAAGGTCCATGGTCGCGTCGCGCAGCGCCGAGGACTTCCAGGGATCGGATGCAACGCGGGACACACCGTAAATGACGCCAGCGATCTCGCGATAGCTCGCGCCGTTCATGCGTCCGTCGACCGCTTGCAGCATGTGGCGGATGCGCCGGCGTTGCTGCTTGGTCAGCCGGGTGTCCGCGGGCACGGCGCGACCGAGCATGGACTTGAGCAGACGCTGGACGGCTTCGAGCCGGTCGAGGCCGTCAAGGTCGAGCGGGATCAGCGCGGCGAGCGGTTCGCCGGCTGCGACGCCGGCCAGCCGCAGGAGATGGAGAAGCTGCCCGTCTCCGGGGTCGTGCAGGAAATGAACGCCCTGCTCGTCGGCGCGGGCGGCGGTCTCCCGGATGGCGGAAAAGAGATTGCCGTCGGCAGGAAGGATGGACGGCGCGGCGGCCAGCAGCACGGTGCCGGTGTCATCTTCCGGGCACCAGAAGACCGGCGCTTCAGTGGCGTTGAGCGACGGACGGGCAACGAAATTGCAGCCCCCAGCGTTTCCGCACCCGG
Organism: Edaphosphingomonas fennica; assembly: GCF_003034225.1. Lineage (GTDB taxonomy): Bacteria > Pseudomonadota > Alphaproteobacteria > Sphingomonadales > Sphingomonadaceae > Sphingomonas_E > Sphingomonas_E fennica. The sequence continues at coordinate 6,282 of NZ_PHHF01000082.1, read as the reverse complement.
TTCGTCAATTCCCGGAGATCGCACGCCGAATGCCTGGTCTCGGCATAATCACGCTGATAGTCGCCGTTGCGCCGCAGCCATTCCCAGCCAAGATCGGGCGATGCGAGGTCGTCGAGATAGTCGTAGGTCGATGTCGACCGCCACCGGGATATGTCAGGGGTCATGGGCGTCCTCTGCGCGTTGGCTACCGGGAGGAGCACCATCCCCGGTTGCAGAGGCCGCCGGAAGTCCCGAAGGTGGCAACGCGCGATGCGGCCGAGGCATCGCAATTCTGGCTAGTGGGCACGGCCCTCGCGGACGAGCAGGCGATAGCCATGCTCGGTCATCCAGCGGGCGCGGGCGAGATGGGTGTCGTGGACATGGCGCGCGCGGTCCGGCTCGCGGTCTGGATCGAGGCCGAACAGGATCGTGACGGCCTCGCGCCAGTCGGCGCCATCGGTCGCCGCGTCGAGCAGCCGCATATAGAGCTTCATGTGCTCACGGTCATAGGTCGTGAGCGCCGCGCTTTGCGGCGGTTCATCGAGGAAATGTACTTGCATCACGTCAGCCCCCAGCGCCTTACCATATCCGCCCCCGCCCCATTTGTTAACCGGGCGTTCGACGGGCACAGGGAAGGCCATTGGTGCATCGCGCGATGCACCGGAGGCATCGCCGAGGCACCATACGGGATGTCAGGGTGATCTGCGGCTGTCGATTTTCGCACGAACGAACATCACTCCTTCCCCCTGATCGGAGTTGAGGAAGACGATGCCGTTGGCCTCGAGCGCCCGGCGCACCTGATCGTGCGTCGTCTCATACACCTTGAGTCCGCTCTCGGACTCGAGGCGCTTCAACGCGGTCAGGGATACCAGGGCCTTTTCAGCGAGCGTCTCCTGCGTCCAACCAAGCAACGCGCGTGCGGCCCGCGTCTGTCGGGCGGTGATCATGCATGATCACCTCCCACCGGCACGAACGCGCACGCCAGAACTACGACTATATTAGTCGTTCTATGGGCGGGCGGCCAGACACAAAACGCTGTACCAGCGTCCTTCGGAGTTATCGGCGTCGTGACTGATTCGGTCGCCCCGCAATGAAAGAGGCCCCGCCCGGATCGTCCGGGCGGGGCGTCGCGGCGCCTCAGTCGCCGTTGCGGCGGCTGGGGCGGGACCAGATGAGGCTGTAGCCTTCGCCGTCCTCGTCGTCGAAGAGGTTGGCGAAGATCGGGGCGGTGAAGCTCGGATCGTCGAGCTTGAGGCCCAGATAGTCGCGGCCCTCGTTGGAGCGCTTGGACCAGGCGGCGCCGATCTCGGCGCGGCCGACGAAGACGCGGTGGCTGGGGGCGTTCTCGCCGGTGGCCCGGGTCTCGGGGACGATGCGCACGCCCTTGGCCTGGACGCTGAGGGTGACGATTTCGCCGGCGAATTCGTTGTTGCCGGTCTTCTTGAAGGTGCCGATGGTCGCCATGTCAGTTCTCCTTGATCACTGCTTCGAACCCGCACCATTGCGGCCTCGATGGCGATCGACGGGCCGGAGGCGATCGACGCCGCACCCCCCGGGGTCCCCATTGCGCTTGCGCAATGGGGTGGGCTCGTCAGGGCCGCAGCGCCAGCGGAGGATGGCAGCCAGGCGACTTTGTTGTTTCGCGAGGAATGACGGCGAAGCCGGCAGGGGAAGAAAGTCGATCGGCGCCATTGCGGCATAGGCGATCGAGGCGCAGCCGGCCTTCGGCCAGATCAGCCCATTGAAGAGGCCGTGTTGGAGCGGTCGACCTGACAGAAAGATCAAGGGAGAACGTGGTGGCCCCGCGAAGCCGCCGGAATCCTGGCAACGAGTCCCTGCCGGCGATGTCGTCCCACCTGTCCTGGCGATGATCGCGATGGGCTTCCCGCAGGCATCGGCTCGTGAGACGCCATCCGCGCCTGCGTCATCGAGTGGCTGTGCCGGGGCTGACTACCGGTTCAGCGCCGCTTCAACGGGCCTCACGCTATGTCTGGCCTCACATCGCAATCTCTGCTTGACGGTCGGCTTCGTCCAACTTCGGCGTCGAGGATGGCAGGCGTGCCGGCCTGCTGGCCATGCCTCCAACGGCCGTGTCGGTATCAGCCCCGCACCATCCCCCGTCCGGCCGGTTCGGGCGCGGCCATCGCTGCTATCCGCAGGAATGCCGCAATGCCGACCGCGATCGCGCCGACGACCGAAAAGGCGATCTGCCAGCCCTCGGACGGCATAGTGTGCTTCACGATGCCATGGGTCGCGTGATAGCCCGCGATCGCCGCCGGGGCTACGAAGGCAAGTGCAATGCCGACGCGCAGCCAGAGCGGGCGCGCGAAGGCAAGCAGCAGTTGGCCGACGCCGAAAATCAGCCCGGCCGCGACCAGGCCGATCGCGATGCCGCCCGGCCAGCCCGCGCCGGTGTCATAAGCCCACATGCCGGCGGTGACGCCAGCAAAGGCCGGGAGCGCGTAGATAGCAAGCGTGAACAGCAGCCAGCAGAGAACGCCGATAGCCGCGACGCTGAAGATGATGCCAAGGAAGATCATGGTGGTGGCCTCCGTTAGAAAAGGTCTGACGGTCGCGCCTTCCACCACCACCACGGCACGGCATGAAGCATAGCCGAAGATGAGCGGCCACGGGAGCGGAAATCGGCTAGGAAGTTCCGCTCGCCGGACCGGGCGCTCCCTTCGTCAGGGTTGGAAGGGATCGATTTCATGGATGATGGCGGCGGTGTCGCCGTCGTATTCGTTGGCGGGAACGACCGACAGGCTGCCGTCGCCGGCCCGGAAGACGACGATGGCGACCATGAGGGTGGTGGCGAGGCTGAAGGCGAAGGCATGAGCGTCGTTGAGGGACATCGTTCCGGCTCCTGTCTTGGAGGCGGGGGACCATCCCCCGCGCGACAGGCGCCCGATGTGTCCGGCCGAGGGCCGCAATCACCGCGGAGGCGAAGCCTCAAGGCCGCACGCTCGCGTAGCGGACCCTTCACGGGTTGATGGCGTCAGGCCATCGGCTGGACCAAGGATCAGCGCAGAGGAAGCGGGGGTGGTGCTTCGCTTTCCGGAGATGGTAGAGAAACGATCTCTTCAAACAGCTCTACCGCTCAGGACTCACGCTCAAAACTGTGGTCAGCCTTCTTGCGGCGGGGGCAGATGACAGGGGGGCGGCAAGTGGCGGAAGGCTTCTTCATTCCAGACGGTAACGAGGCGTTGAGGGACGATATCCCGGCGGTCGTCGAGCTGATCGAGCGCACAGCGCGGTGGGTCAATCCGGAAACCTTCCGGCGCTTGCCGGTGTGGGCGCCGCACACGGCGCGGGGTCGACCGCTTTATGACGCGCAGTGGAGTCGTCGCTATACCAACACCCGAAAGGCTACCGGGGTTACAGCCGACAAATTCGAGGGCAACGTGGCGGCTCTGAACGCGCTGGTCGCTGCCCTGGATGTGGCATCGCCCAAGCCGAAGAATTGGACCGTCTGCCACATCTGGGGCTACGACGATCCGTCCTTTGCGCAACAGAGCAGTGTGGTTCAGGACCCCCGTTATTTCTCCTGCGTCGCCAACATGGTGTGGCTGCCGACACCGCTCAAAGGCTTCACCGACACGCTTCCCGAGATCAAGGCCATGCTGCGAGTCTGCGCATTCCATCTCTATGGATGGGCCTGCGAGCATCCGTCGGTCGCGGAACAGGCCACCAAGGTCAGGTCGGGTTGGATTCCCAACGGCTATCCCAAGAGTTGGCCGAGCCCGGATAATCCCGGTGCATTGCCGCCCGGTGTCGCACCATTCAGCTTGCGCATCGAGCGGGAAATCGCCAAGCGCAAACAGAAGATTAAGACCGACCTCGCGAACGCGGCTTTCCTTCATTATCCCAAGGACGACGTGGTCGGCGTCCTGAAATACTGGAACATCGATCTGGGTTAGGCGGCGCTCACGCGAAACTACAATTGTGAAGTGCGAGAGACTTCGGCACGGTCCTAGACTTGGGGGGAACGACGAGTGAGTGACCCGAAATTTCTACGCGGCATTCCCGCTGGCCACGTGCTTAACCGCCTTGCAAAGGCCGGCGGCAAGGAAATTGAGTCTGGCAAACTTTCAAGCCCGGAGAGTTCCGCAGCACTCGCGGTCAATTGCTTCGGCTGGTTCATCGAGCGGCCGGAACTTCTTCCACCTCTGAGCGGCCTTGAGGCCGCTGGCGTCCCTGAATTGGTAGACGTGGAGTTTTGCGCGCGGTTTCCCTGGTCAGGCGGTCGGCATCCTTGGCTCGACGCTGTGGTGCAGACGCCGACGACGCTGATCGGGGTTGAAAGCAAGCGCTTTGAGCCCTTCCGGGACGTGAAGTCTGTCAACCTTTCGGACGCTTATGACCGGCCCGTTTGGGGCCGGGACATGAAGGGTTATGAAAGGATGCGAGACCGCCTGCGTTCAGGGGAGGAGCGGTTCACTCACCTTGATGCCGCGCAACTGGTCAAACACGCATTTGGCCTGGTGACCGAAGGCCGCCGCCGAAATCGGGCACCGGTACTTTTCTACCTCTTCGCTGAACCCGCAGCGAGGAACGGCCATCCCATCGCGCAGGATGACCTCATGCGGCATCGGAACGAAATTGCCCGTTTTGCCGGAGCGACCGCGGGCGATGAAGTGACATTTCACTTCGCGAGCTACCGGGAGTGGCTCGGAACCTGGCGTGGGCTCGATAACAACATTGCGGCACATGGACAGGCAATCATTGAAATGTTTGCGCCGTGAGTGGCGCAGTCGGGACTGAGGATGTCACGACCGCCGCCGAAATGGCGCGGTCCCACGGCGTTGATCCCAAGCGGTTCCGGGCTGCGCTTCGCCGAGCCAGTCTGCGGTGGCACTCCCATAGTGAGCGCTGGGAAGTCCGCATTGGCAGCCCCGAACACAGGGATATGGAGCGCATTCTAGCCACCTTTGCGCTGGCTGCGAATGTCGCCCCGGCGGTCGAACAGGTGCGGAGCAGACCTCCATCGGCTGCCAGGTCTTCGAGCGACGAAGCATGGATCATCGACCTGTGCGATGCTGTTCTGGGAAAGAAGGCGATACGCCAGCACCGTTTTCCATTTCTATTAGGGGATGCCGGGCCTTCGGGACGAAGGGTGTTGCTTCCAGTCGACGCCTTCTATCCGGAGCTTGGGCTGGCGATCGAATATCACGAGCGACAGCACAGCGGACGCGTGCGCTTCTTCGATGATCGTCCAACCGTTTCGGGCGTTTCGCGCGGTGAACAGAGACGTCGTTATGACGACTATCGGCGAACCTTGCTCCCTCTGCATGGCTGCGCGCTGGTGGTGTTCGACTACTCGGAATTCGAGCACACCAGTGCTGGGCGCCTTCTTCGCACAGAACGAGATCGAGAAATCATCACCGCGCGGCTGCGCGATCATGTGACCATCGCCACGGTATGAGGGCGGCGGCGCTCACGCGCCGCCGAACCTCCAGACCGGGATACCGAGCTTCTTCGCCTTGTCGGCGAGATTGTCCTGGATGCCGGTGCCGGGGAAGACCATCACGCCGATCGGCAGCACTTCGAGCATCTGATCGTTGCGCTTGAAAGGCGCGGCGCGACCGTGTTTCGTCCAGTCGGGCGCGAAACCGATCTGCGGCACGCCGCGGTGGTCGGCCCAGCGGGAGGCGATCTTCTCGGCACCCTTCGGCGATTTGCCGTGCATCAGAACCATGTCGGGATGCTTGGCGTGGACCTGGTCGAGCTTCGCCCAGATCAGCCGGTGATCGTTGAATTCGAGCCCGCCCGTGACTGCGATCTTCGGACCGGGTGGCAGGAGAACTTCTTGCTCGGCGCGCTTTCTGGCGGCGAGGAAGTCGCGGCTGTCGATCATCGCCGAGGTGAGATTGCGGTGGTTGACCTTCGAGCCGTTGCGCGGGAGCCAGGGTTTGCCGGCGTGACGCTCGTAGTGCTCGCCGGCCTGGTCTCGCATCAGCTCGAACGCATCCTGCCGCTCGACCAGCGTCCTGCCTTCCGCGATGAGGCGCTCGAGTTCGACCGATTTGACCTCGGTGCCATCCTGCTCCCGCTGGGACCGGCGCTGCGCCTGCTCATTGTCGTCGAGGTCGCGGGCAATCCGCTCGGCGGCGCGGTGGAAGACGTTGACGGTAGACCAGAGGAGATCGTCCAGGTCGGGCTCGAGGCGGGTGTCGCCCAAGGTGACGATCAGGGCGTCAAAGATGTCGGCGATGGCGCCGGCGACGATTGTAGCGCGACGATTACGGAGTCCGGTCGGCGTCAATTTTGATGGCCGATAGGTGGCCGCGCCGGTTGGTGAATTCT
>NZ_PHHF01000068.1 GCF_003034225.1 Edaphosphingomonas fennica | reverse complement strand
TGCCCTTGCCAAGGGGGCGTCCACATATGAATCACATTCCCGACGCCAAGGGAATCCTGTTTATGGGTCCCGACCCTAGCAGATTGCCGGGGCTTCAGGCAGGCGCCTTCAGCGCATCGGGGGCCAGCGCCCGGATCATGCGGCGGATGCCGTCCCGCCAGTCCACCCTGGTCTCGCCGATCAGCGCGTGCATCCGGGCGGTATCGATCGAAAGCGCGCCGAAGGCGGCATTGTCCTGCTGGAAGACGGGGGTGAAGCCGGTCAGCTCGCCGATATAGGCGCACCATTCCTCCACGCTTGCCGCCTGCGATCCGCCGAAATTGGTGGTCGTCACCTCGGTCGTGGCGGCGCCCAGCAGATATGGGATCTTCTCGACATAATCGTCGACGTGGAGCGGGTTGTAGAGGTTCGGGCCTTCCGGGTGGATCGCGATCGGCACGCCGTTCTGCATCATCAGCAGATGATACCAGGGCCAGCCGCCATTATCGCCATAAGGCACGCTCATCCGCGCGATGGTGGTGGGCACGGCATAGGTCTTGGCGGCGAAGCGGCAGACCGATTCCGCCGCGATCTTGGCGATCGAATAGGTCGGGAACATCGACCGGTGATTGTCGCCCAGCGGATCGCTCTCCTTGCGCGGAGTCGGCCCCTCATAGGCATAGACGCCGGTGGTGGAGATATGGAGGAAGGCCTTGGCATTCCGGCATTTGGCGATCAGGAAGCCGACGCCCTCGGCATTTTCCTTCAGGTCGCGATCGAAATCGCCGGTCTTGGCGACGGCGGCGTTGACGACATAATCCACCTCGGGAAGCGCATCCAGGCTGGCGGGATCGGAAAGGTCGATCCGCACCGGCGTCGCGCCCATCGCCTCGATCTCGGCCCGATCCTCCGCCTTGCCGAAGCGGGCGGCGGCATAGACCTTCGCCTTGCCGGCATAAGCGGCCACCAGCGGCCTGGCGAACTGGCCGGTGGCGCCGGTGATGAGGATGCTCTTTCCTTCGATATCGGCCCGCTGCATGGCTTCCGCTCCCGTCCTGTCGTGATTTTGGGGAAGCTAAGCCCGGTCCGATCGCGGCCACAAGATAGCGGGCGCTGTTCGCGGCCGTCCGGACCATGCCTGTCCCGATGGGTGGACGGCGGCGGCGGGATGGACTAGGCCGCCGGCCATGCGGGGCAGGGGATCAGCAAGGGGCACCTTCCGCGGCGAGATCGCCGTGGCGCTCCTGCTGCTGGCGCTCGCCATGCGCGTGCTGGTGCCGGCGGGCTGGATGCCTTCGGTCGACGGCCGCGCCATCACGCTCTGCACCGGCACCGGCGCGGTCGAAGCCTGGGTGGCCGATGACGGCACCATCCACAAGAAGGCGCCCGGCGAAACCGGCAAGGGCGCCGAACCCTGCGTTTTCGCGGGGCTGGGCGCGGCATTGCTCACGCCCGATCCGCCGGTCGCGCCGCCGGCCCTGTTCGCGGCGCCCGTCGCGGCCGTCCTTGCCGTTCCCGCCGTCGCCATCGGCCGGGGCCTCGCCGCCCCGCCGCCGCCGCCCACCGGGCCGCCCGCCATCCGCTGATGTCCGTCACCGCCATGGGCGCGCGCCGTTGCGCGGCTCCATGGTCCTATCGGCTGGGCGCCGCCTTTCGCGCGCGCCCGGAAATCAGGGATATTCCATGTCTTTTTCTTCCCGCGCGGCCGGCCGCGCGTCTCTGCTCGCCATCGCCGCCATTATCGCCACGCCCGCTCTTGCCGAGGATGAGGGCGATCGCGGCACCATCATCGTCACCGCCGCTTCCGCCATCGCCGACGCCAGGGCCGATGTCGCCCCCGTGCCGGGCGGCAGCGGCGTGGTGCCGGCCGCCGATTTCGAGGATCGGCTGGCCGTATCGCTGCGCGATGCGCTGGCCTTCGCGCCCGGCGTCTACACCCAGCCGCGCTTCGGGCAGGAGGTGCGGATATCGGTGCGCGGCTCCGGCCTCAGCCGCGGCTATCATATGCGCGGGCTGATGCTGTTCCAGGATGGCGTGCCCATCAACCTCGCCGACAATAATGGCGATTTCCAGGAACTCGATCCGCAGGTCTTCCAGCATATCGAAATCTTCCGGGGCGCCAACGCGCTGCGGCTGGGATCGTCCACGCTGGGCGGCGGCATCAATGCGGTCACGCCCACCGGCCGGTCCGCGCCGGGGGTGGAGATGCGGGTGGACGGCGGCAGCTTCGGCACCGTGCGCGGCAAGGTCGCCGCCGGCTTCGCGACGGAACGGGCGGATGCCTGGTTCGCGCTCACCGGCGATCGTTCCGATGGCGACCGCGATCATGCCGATCGCAGGGCCGTCCGCTTCAATGGCAATGTCGGCATCCGGCTGGACGACCGGATCGAAACGCGCTTCTACGCCAGCGTCAACAATATCGACCAGAAGCTGCCCGGCGCGCTCGCCATGGCGGATGCGCTGGACCATCCGAAGCAGGCGGCCGCATCCAGCCTTGCGGGCGATCAGGCGCGCAACCTGGATTCGCTCCGCCTCCAGAACCGCACCACCGTCGATCTCGGCTCTGCCAGCCTCGCCTTCGGCGGCTATTGGAACGTCAAGGAACTGGTCCATCCGATCTATGAGCTGATCGACCAGAAATCGCAGGATCGCGGGCTTTTCGCCCGGATCGACTGGGCGGGCACCCTGGCGGGGCTGCCGGTCGAGGCGGCGGTCGGCACCACCGCGCGCTTCGGCACGGTGGCGGCGCGGCAATATCGCAATGTCGCCGGCAAGCGCGGCGCGCAGACCGCCGATGCGCGGCAGACGGCGACGACGATCGACAGCTATGGTGAGCTTCGGATCGCGCCCATACCCGGCCTCTGGCTGATTGCCGGGGGCGTGCAGACCCATGGGGAGCGCAAGATCGCCAACCATATGGCGCCGGCCCGCAGCGGGGACGCGGATTTCGATGCCTTCGCGCCCAAGTTCGGCCTGTTGTGGGAAGCGCGGCCCGACGTGCAGGTCTATGCCAATTACAGCCGCTCGGTGGAATTGCCGGGCTTTGCCGAGCTGGCCCAGGCCCCCTTTGGCGGCGCGCCCGGCTTCGTCGATCTCGATCCCCAGCGGGCCTGGACGATTGAGGTCGGCACGCGCGGCCGGATCGGCATCGCGGCATGGGATATCAGCCTCTACCGCGCCGACGTGAAGGGGGAGATGCTGCAATTCACCACCTCGCAGGATATCCCCGCCGCCACCTTCAATGCCGGCAGGACCCGACATCAGGGGATCGAGGCGTCGCTGGAACTGGATCTCGCCCCCTGGGCGCGGCTGCGTCAGGCCTATCAGCTCAACGATTTCCGTTTCCGCCATGACGCCATCTACGGCGGCAATCGCCTGCCGGTGGTGGCGAAGCACCTCTATCGCGCCGATCTCCGCCTGGGCACGGACCGCCTTTCCGTCACCCCCAATGTCGAATGGCTGCCGCAGGGGGCGTGGGCGGATTATGGGAACGGCACCCGCACCGGCGGCTATGCGCTGATCGGCCTTGGCGCCGAAGCCGGGCTCCGCGACGGGATCACCCTGTTCCTCGACGCCCGCAACCTCGCGAACAGGCACGCCATTGGCGACATTTCCGCCGTGGTGCAGGCGACCGACGCCTCGGCCATCTATTATCCGGTCGAACGCCGTGCCTTCTACGGCGGCGTCAGGGCGCGGTTCTAGGTGCGGGGCAGGCCCGGCCGGATCGTCGCGGCGGCGTTGCCATTGCGGCGATCGCCGCCGGATATCCGGCGGCCTTTGGGGGAGCGGGACGCATGAGGGTGATATTCGGCATCATTGCGGGTTGCCTGCTCTTGCCGGCTTCGGCTCGGGCGGCAATCGCCGGACATCGCGACGTCGCCGAAGGCCACGGGCAATCCCGGCATGTGGGTGACGACGGATGATCTGTCCCTCGGTCTCCTGGCGCGGAAGGAGATCGCCGTCTCCCGGATGGTGCTCACGATTTCGGCCAAGGGGCGGATCACCGGCTGCATGGTGCCGACGCCGAGCCAGCATCTCGAGCTGGATCGGCATGCCTGCGCCCTGACGATGAAGCGCGGCCGCTACAAGCCCGCCCGCGATGGAGCCGGCAATCGCGTGGAGAGCACCGATTCCCGCACCGTCCGCTGGCAGGTTCGGAAGGACTGGCAGCCGGGGTTCGGACAAGACAAATGCCGGCGGAGTTCCCCAACTCCGCCGGCACCTCAGGCGGCGATTCTCTGCCCGTCGCCCGCGATGGCGGCCTGAACCTCCGCCTCGGTCATAAGTCGTTGCTCGATCACGCAGTGCAGGCTCAGCCCGTCGCCCGGCGCGGAGCGTGCATGGGCGATGATCGCGTCGTCTTGCGAGGACAGGCCGATCGGCCGGCTGGCGTCCACCGCCATCGCCTCGCCGAAGCGCGCGCGCCAGGAGGAGGCGACCACGCGGCCCTGGTCGTCGACCAGGCTCACCCGGCGGCGGCCATTGTCCGCCGTGTCCATGCCGCCGATATGCTCGCCGATTTTCCGTTCCCAATCATATTCCAGATAGAGCACGCCCATCGCCGGGCCTTCGCGCTCCGGATCGGCGCGGATGCCGGCTGCGAAGATCAGCACGGCCTGATGGTCCGACCAGGGATTCTGCCACACCTCGTCGGTGAACCAGTCGTCCGACCGGCGGCTGGCCATCGCCTTGCGAAACTGCGGCGCCTCGCGCACGTCGGCGGCCTGCACGCGGGCCTCCTCGTCGGCGGAAAGGAAGATGCGGCCTTCGGCATTGGCGACGAAGGCGTTCAGATAATCGCTGGAATAGCGCATCAGCCCCCGCAGCCGGGCATTGGCGGCGGCCGCCTTTTCGGGCGACGGGTCCGCCACCGCCGCGATCACCGCCGGATCGGTGGCGAGCATACGCAGATCGCTGCTGCGGGCCTGGATGGTGCGGCCGACATTGTAGATGATCGCCTCGGCCAGATCGACGAGGCGCGCGCCCTCGATCTCGGCCACCATCTCGTCGGCGATGCCGGCCGCCTTGGCCAGCCGGTCCAGCACCTCGGCCCGGAAGGCGAGCGAGCTGGCCCGCGCCTGGTTGGCGAGCGCCTTCACCTCCTGCGCCACCACGGAGAAGCCGCGTCCCGCCTCGCCCGAACGCGCCGCCTCGATCGTGGCGTTGAGCGCGAGCAGGTTCGTCCGGCCGGCAAGCCGGGCGCTTTCGGTCGCATAAAGCTGCACTTCATCGCGAAGCGAGGCGAGGAGCGAGCGGATCCGTCTGGGCATAAGGCGCGATTCCGAAATGTTATTTCCCGATCGCTAGGATGAAGTGGTTAATAAAACGTCGTTCCGGGCGAAATAGTCGGGCCGTCCCCCCGCCCGCCGTTCATCGCGTTGACAGCGCGGCTGGGCTAGAAGCGCCCGATCAACGGGATGAAATGACGATGGCGAGAATCAAGGCGGTGATCGGATTGGGCGTGGCGGCGGCGATGCTGGCGACGTCGATGCCGGCAATGGCGCGGCCGGGACATGGCTGGGGCTATCCGCGCCCCGGCTACGGCCATGGCGGCGGCTATCGCCATCATCGCGGCAACGGATTCGATTTCGGCGATTTCCTGCTGGGCGCCGTCGTGGCCGGCGGCATCGCGGCGGTCGCCACCAACGGCTTCGGCACGCGCGATTCGAATCGCGACGACGGCAATGCGGATTGGAACGGCGATCGCGGCCGCGGCCAGGCCGATGACCGCGCCGATACCGCCGCGCAGGATGAGGCGGCCGATGCCTGTGCGGCGGCGGCCGAACGGCAGGCGGGCCGCATCTCCACCGATGCCCGCGTCACCGATATCAGCCGGGTGAGTCGCGACGGCGAGGGCTGGCAGGTGCAGGGCGTGGTGGAGGCCGGGCCTGCCGCCGCCGATCGCCGCAGCTTCCTGTGCGGCGCGCGCGCCGGCCAGGTCGATTTCGTCCAGCTGGGCAACGAGCTGGCGATCCGCTGACGCCACCCGCCCGCGCGGGGCCAGCGCCCGGCGCGGGCGCAACGGCTGGACAGCGGCGGGCCATATCTTTATCGCGCGGCCATGACAGCCCATTCCACCGCCCATCCCAGTGACTGCATCCTGATCGTCGATTTCGGCAGCCAGGTGACGCAGCTCATCGCCCGCCGGGTCCGCGAGGCCGGCGTCTATTCCGAAATCGCGCCGTTCAACGCGGCGGCAGAGGCTTTCGAACGGCTGAAGCCAAGGGGCATCATCCTGTCCGGCGGCCCGGCCTCGGTTGCCGAGATGGGCAGCCCGCGCGCGCCCCAGCATTTCTTCGAGGCCGGCATCCCCATCCTCGGCATCTGCTACGGCCAGCAGACGATGTGCGCGCAACTCGGCGGATCGGTGTCGCCATCGTCCGACAATCGCGAATTCGGCCGCGCCTTCATCGAGGTGACGAAGGAATGCGGCCTGTTCAACGGCCTGTGGAAGGAAGGCGAGCGCCATCAGGTGTGGATGAGCCATGGCGACAAGGTCGATGCGCTGCCGGCGGGCTTCGTGCCGGTCGCCGCATCGGAAGGCGCGCCCTTCGCCGTCACGGCGGATGAGAGCCGCCGCTTCTACGGCGTGCAGTTCCACCCGGAGGTCGTCCACACGCCCGACGGCGCCAAGCTGATCGCCAATTTCGCCCGCCATGTCTGCGGGCTGGCCGGCGACTGGACGATGGCCGAGTTCCGCGCCGCCAAGATCGCCGAGATTCGCGAGCAGGTGGGTTCGGGCAAGGTGATCTGCGGCCTTTCCGGCGGCGTCGATTCGGCGGTGGCGGCGGTGCTGATCCACGAGGCGATCGGCGATCAGCTCACCTGCGTGTTCGTCGATCATGGCCTGATGCGGATGGGCGAGGCCGATCAGGTCGTCAGCCTGTTCCGCGAGCATTATCACATCCCGCTCGTCCACGTGAACGCGGAGACGCTGTTTCTCTCCGGCCTCAAGGGCGAGACGGACCCGGAAAAGAAGCGCAAGTTCATCGGCAAGACCTTCATCGACGTGTTCGAGGAGGAAGCCCGCAAGATCGGCGGCGCCGAATTCCTGGCGCAGGGCACGCTCTATCCCGACGTGATCGAAAGCGTCTCCTTCACCGGCGGGCCTTCGGTGACGATCAAGAGCCACCACAATGTCGGCGGCCTGCCCGAACGCATGAACATGAAGCTGGTCGAGCCGCTGCGCGAGCTGTTCAAGGACGAGGTCCGCGCGCTGGGCCGCGAGCTTGGCCTGCCGGAGATCTTCGTCGGCCGCCACCCCTTTCCGGGGCCGGGCCTCGCCATCCGCATCCCCGGCGAAGTGACCAAGGAACGCTGCGACATCCTGCGCAAGGCCGACGCCATCTATCTCGAGGAAATCCGCGCCGCCGGCCTCTATGACGCGATCTGGCAGGCCTTCGCCGTGCTGCTGCCGGTGAAGACGGTGGGCGTGATGGGCGACGGGCGCACCTACGACTCGGTCTGCGCGCTCCGCGCCGTCACCTCGACGGACGGCATGACCGCCGACATCTATCCCTTCGACGCATCCTTCCTCGCCCGCGTCGCGACCCGCATCGTCAACGAGGTCCAGGGCATCAACCGCGTCACCTACGATTACACCTCCAAGCCCCCCGGCACGATCGAGTGGGAGTGACGCGGATCGGGCGGGTGTCCGGTGGACATCCGCCCCCGCCACTCGGCGGCGCAAGTCGCCGTGGGAAGGCAAGGGAGTAAGGCGGATGCCCTCGGTGGCGTCCGCTCGCATCCTTCAGCGGAGCTATTCGATCAGGCCAGCAGCGGCGTCGGCACGCCAAGAGCGGGACCGGCTTTGGCAAGCCCATGGTCGAGCGTGTGGACGGTGGCGCTGTTCGGCCAACCAAGCTGCACATGCGGTGTCATTGCTTCGTTGGAGAGCGCTGCGACGATCAGCGACGTATCGAGATGAAGCATCGATAGCGGTCGCCGTCCCGCATCGCCCACCAGATTGACCGCCTTCTGGGATTTCGGCATCCCGGCCGTCGGGGATCGCAGCGCGGCGGCGTCGATCCGCTTGCGCGGTCTGGCCACGGCGGTGAGCCGTGCACCGGGCCTGCCGCGCCGGGTAATGTCGATCAAATCCCCCGCTTCCACCCGGTCGACGAGTTCGCTCAGATGGGCCTTGGCATCCGCCAGACTGATCGTGTCCGTGCCATGTTCCTGACCATGTAGATGGTCATAGAAGGCACTCGAACCCTGGTTTTCAACGGCGCCGCGCACCAGCGCTGCTTGCCAGGCCCCGCATTGCCTTTGCCGCGCATCGCGCGCAGGTTCCTCGCCAATAACAGGGAGAGGGATGCCGCATGATGGATCGTCTCGACGCCACGAAGCCGCCGGCCTGGTATTGGCTGGTCGCCGTCCTTGCCTTGCTGTGGGAGGGGGCGGGCTGTTTCGCCTATGTCTCGCAGGTCGGCATGTCCGCCGATGCGCTGGCGCAATTGCCGGCGGCGCAGCGGGAAATCTGGATGATGATGCCGGTGTGGGTGACGGGCGCCTATGCCATTGCTGTCTGGGCCGGGCTGGCGGGTGCGGTGGCGCTGATCCTCCGGCGCCGCTGGGCGCAGCCCCTGTTCCTGGTTTCGCTGGCCGCTGCGATCGTCCAGTTCGGCTGGACCTTCCTGGCGACGCCGATCATGCGCACGGTCGGCGCGGCGGCGGCCGTGCCGTTCCCGATCTTCATCATCCTCGTCGCGGCGCTGCTCGCCTGGTTCTCGGGCCGGGCGGCCGGGCGTGGCTGGCTTCGGTAGGCGGCGGCGATGCTGACGCTCCATTACCACCCCTTTTCCTCCTTCTGCCAGAAGGTGCTGGTGGCGCTGTATGAGCGCGATGTCCCCTTCACGCCCCGGCAGGTCGATCTCGGCGACGCGGGGGAACGGGCGGCGCTGGCGGCGCTCTGGCCGATGTGCCGCTTTCCCGTGCTGACGGATGATGCGGCGGGGCGGGCGATCCCCGAATCCTCGATCATCATCGAATATCTCGATGGGCACGGGACGGCGGCGGCGGCGCTGATCCCGGCCGATCCCGCCGCCGCGATCGAGGTGCGGCTGATGGACCGGCTGTTCGATCATTATGTCGAGCTGCCGATGCAGCGCATCGTCGGCGATCATCTGCGGCCGGAGGACAAGCGCGATCCGCATGGCGTGGCGGAGGCCCGCGCCACGCTCGGCACGGCCTATGCCATGCTGGAGGAGCGGCTGGCCGGGCGGGCCTGGGCGGCGGGCGATGCCTTCTCGCTGGCGGATTGCTCGGCGGCGCCCGCGCTCTTCTATGCCGAATGGGTGCAGCCCTTCACCGGCGACCATCCCGCGCTCGCCGCTTATTTCCGCCGCTTGTGGGATCGCCCGTCCTTCGCGCGGGTGCTGGAGGAAGCGCGGCCCTATCGCGCCTACTTCCCGGTGCCGGCGCCTCCGCCGGGGGATTGACGGCCGCATCCGCGCTGGCGCAGGGCTCCGCATCCGATCGGCACGGAGGAACGGCGTGGGCGTCACCATCTACGGCATCAAGAATTGCGACACGATGAAGAAGGCGCGGGACTGGCTGGCCCAGCACGGCGTCGCGGCGGAATTCCATGACTATAAGACCGCCGGGATCGATCGCGCCACGCTGGAACGCTGGGTCGCCGATCTCGGCTGGGAGGTGCTGTTGAACCGCGCGGGCACCACCTTCCGCAAGCTGCCCGATGCCGATCGCGAGGGGATCGACGCCGAAAAGGCGATCGCGCTGATGCTGGCGCAGCCGTCGATGATCAAGCGCCCGGTGCTGGATGTGGACGGCAGGCTGACGGTGGGCTTCAAGCCCGATTGCTACGCGGCGCTGTTCGGCTGACCCGGCCGGCCCTTCAATAAGGCTGGCCCTGCTCGCGGGCGCGTTTCCGGGCTTCCTTCTCGGCGCGCTTGCGCTCCTTGGCCTCGCGCTTTTCCTGCTTGCGGATCTCGCGGCCGCGATTGCGGTCCGCTTCCTCCTGGCTGGTGGTGACGGCGTCGACACCAGCGCCCACCGCCTTCACCGGCAGCGTCACGATATTGGCGGCCGTCCGCGCGACGCAGCCGGACGCGAGCAGGGCCAGAGGCAGGATAAGCAGGGCGGCGCGCATGCGGGACCGATCGATGGTTCTTGGTGCCCGCGCTTGTAGCCGGCGCCGCCCGCGCCGTCGATCGGGGTTGCGACGATTTGACCGCGCGGTCCGCCAGGGGCTACCACCCGCCCATGTCCACGACCTTCACCCTCGATACCTCCACCAGCCGCGCCCACCCCACGCCCGCGCCGATGAAGCGGATGACGGTGCCGCAGATCCAGGCGCGCAAGGGCAAGGAGCCGATCGTCATGCTCACCGCCTATACGGCGCGCATGGCGCAGCTGCTCGACCGGCATTGCGATATGCTGCTGGTGGGCGACAGCCTGGGCCAGGTGATCTACGGCCTGCCTTCCACCCTGCCGGTGACGCTGGACATGATGTGCGCGCATGGCGCCGCCGTGGTGCGCGGCAGCTATCATTCGGTGGTGATCGTCGACATGCCGTTCGGCACCTATGAGGCGAGCCCCGAGCAGGCCTTCCGCTCCGCCGCGCGCGTGATGGCGGAAACGGGCGCGGCCGGCGTGAAGCTGGAAGGGGGCGAGGCGATGGCGCCCACCGTGGCCTTCCTGCAGGAACGCGGCATCCCCGTGGTCGGCCATATCGGCCTTACCCCGCAGGCGGTGAACGCGCTGGGCGGCTATGGCGCGCGGGGCCGCAGCAATGCCGAACATTCGAAGATCATCGCCGATGCGCGCGCGATGGCCGATGCCGGCGCCTTTTCCATCGTCGTCGAAGGCGTGGTGGAGCCGCTGGCCGTCGCGGTGACGGCGGAGGTCTCCTGCCCGGTGATCGGCATCGGCGCGTCGGCCAGGTGCGACGGCCAGGTGCTGGTGATCGACGACATGCTCGGCATGTTCGAACGCACCGCCCGCTTCGTGAAGCGTTATGACGATCTGGCGTCCCGCATCGACGCGGCGGCGGGCGCCTATGCCGAGGAGGTGCGCGCGCGCGTCTTCCCCGGCATCGATCAGACCTATCAGCCCAAAGGCTGAACACAGCTTTCGTTCAGGTTCAGTCGTCGCTAAGAAGGCGACCCGCGATAATTCGGCCGCGATGCTTGGAGAGACTGCTTGGCCCTGAAGCCCCAGAATGAAGACGCCTTCTTCCGCGAGGTGGATGAGGAACTGCGTCGCGAACAGATCGGCACCTTCTGGCGCACTTATGGCCGCCTCGTCGCCATTGCGGTGGTGGTGGGGCTGGTCGCCTTCGGCGGGTGGCTCTACTGGCAGCACCGGCAGAAGACCGCCGCCGACGCCGCGAGCGAGGCGATGGTGCAGGCCCTGACCGATCTGGAGCAGGGCAAGCATAATGCCGCCAAGGCCAAGCTCGAAACCGTGCAGAAGGAAGGCATTCCCGCCTATCGCGGCGCGGCCTTGCTCGCCCAGGCGGCCTCTGCGCTGGAACGCGGCGATGTGAAGGCGGCCGCCGCCGGCTATCAGGCCGTGGCCGCCGATCCGGCGATCCCGCAGCCGTTCCGCGATCTCGCCACCATCCGCCAGACCGCCGCCGAATTCGATACGCTGCCGCCTGCCCAGGTGGTCGCGCGGCTGAAGCCGCTGGCCGAAGCCGGCAACCCCTGGTTCGGTAGCGCCGGCGAGATGACGGCCATCGCCTATATGAAGATGGGCAAGCCCGACCTGGCCGGCCCGATCTTCGCGGCCATGGCGAAGGATGAGGGCGTGCCCCCTTCGATCCGCGATCGCGCCGGGCGCCTCGCCCTTTCGCTCGGGGCCGATGCGGCCGCCCCTGCCGCCCCCGTCAAGGCGCCGGGCGCCGCAAAGGAATGACCAGCATGAAGCGTGCCGTGATCGCGGGGATGATCCTCGCCAGCCTCAGCGGCTGCGGAATATTCAAGAAAACCGCGCCCAAGACCGCCGTGCTCGGCGAACGCACCCCCGTCCTCACCTATGAGACGGGCGCCGAGGTCGATGCCTCGCTGGCGGACACGCCCGTCGAGGTGCCGGGCCCGATGACCAACGATGCCTGGGCGCAGCCCGGCGGCAATGCCTGGAAGGTGCTGAGCCACGTCGCGCTCGGCCAGAACCTGTCCGAGGCGTGGCGCGCCCATATCGGCGGCAGCACCAAGCGCGCGCGGCTTGCCGCCGCGCCGGTGGTGGCCGACGGCAAGCTCTACGTGATGGATATCGGTGGCCGCGTCCATGCCCTCGATGCCGCCAGCGGGCGCGAATTGTGGGTGAAGGCGATCCCGCAGGCGAAGAAGCTGTCGGGCGAGGAGCAAAAGGAAAGCCGGTCCGGCAAGGTCGTGTTCGGCGGCGGCGTCAGCTACGAAGCCGGCCGGCTCTATGCGACGACCGGGCTGGGCGATGTCTCCTCGCTCGATGCCGCCACCGGCAATATCGGCTGGACGGTGCGCCCCGGCGGCCCGCTGCGCGGCGCGCCCACCGTCGCCAACGGCCATGTCTATGTCGTCAGCCAGGACAACCAGCTCTTCGCGCTGAAGGCGGAGGACGGATCGGTCGTCTGGAACGAGGCCGGCACACTGGAACTGGCCGGCGTGTTCGGCGTCGCGGCCCCGGCCGCCGCGGCCGGCACCGTCGTCGCCGGCTTCTCCTCGGGCGAGCTCAACGCCTATCGCTACGAAAACGGCCGCATCGTCTGGCAGGATGCGCTGTCGCGCACCAGCATCTCGACCGCGGTGGCCAGCCTTTCCGATATCGATGCCGATCCGGTGATCGATCAGGGCCGCGTCTATGCCGTCGGCCAGGGTGGCCGCATGGTGGCGATGGAGCTCAACACCGGCCAGCGCATGTGGGAACTCAGCATCGCCGGCATCTCCACCCCCTGGGTGGCGGGCGACTGGATCTTCGTCGTCACCGATGACGCGCGGCTGATGTGCATCGCGCGCACCAGCGGCAAGGTCCGCTGGATCAGCCAGCTCGAACGGTGGCGCAGCGCGAAGTCGAAGAAGGGCCCGGTGAGCTGGACCGGCCCGATCCTCGCGGGCAACCGGCTGATCGTCGCCAATACGGAAGGCGAGCTTGCCTATGTCGATCCGGCGACCGGCAAGGTGCAGTCCAAGGGCAAGGCGGGTGGGCCGGTCTATCTTTCCCCCATCGTTGCCAACAACATGCTCTATGTACTGGCCGAGGACGGCACGCTGACCGCCTGGCGCTGATATCGCCCGCTCCCCGGTGTCCCGAGGGCATCGGGGAGGGCGCGATGCCGCCGATCGCATAATTGAGTCCCGCCGGCGCGCGAATGTCGGTAAGGGGGCACAATGTCCAAGCTTCCCGTGGTCGCGATCGTCGGCCGGCCGAATGTCGGCAAATCAACCCTGTTCAACCGCCTCGTCGGCAAGAAGCTCGCGCTCGTCGACGATCGGCCGGGCGTGACGCGCGATCGCCGCGAAGGCGATGCCACGCTGCTGGGCCTCGAATTCCGGGTGATCGACACCGCCGGCTTCGAGGATGAGGACCCCGATACGCTGCCCGGCCGGATGCGCCGGCAGACGGAAGCGGCGGTCGATGCGGCCGACGTCGCCCTGTTCCTGATCGACGCGCGCGCCGGGGTGATGCCGCTGGACGAGGAGATCGCCCGCTGGCTGCG
The DNA here is from genome assembly GCF_003034225.1 of Edaphosphingomonas fennica. GTDB lineage: Bacteria > Pseudomonadota > Alphaproteobacteria > Sphingomonadales > Sphingomonadaceae > Sphingomonas_E > Sphingomonas_E fennica. Next base: position 51,435 of record NZ_PHHF01000068.1, on the reverse strand, counting down.
CGCCGGCGATACGCCGGTGGTGGTGCTCGCCAACAAGGCCGAAGGCAAGGCGGGCGAGGGCGGCGTGCTCGAATCCTTCGCGCTCGGCTTCGGCGATCCGGTGCCGTTCAGCGCCGAACATGGCGAAGGGCTGGCCGATCTGTTCAGCGCGCTGCTGCCCTATGTCGATCGCGAGGACGATGCGGAGGATGAGGCGGCGGACGACGAGGATGAGGAGGGCCGTCCCACCGGCCCGCTGAAGCTCGCCATCGTCGGCCGGCCCAACGCCGGCAAGTCCACCCTCGTCAACCGCATGCTGGGCGAGGAACGAATGATCACCGGCCCCGAGGCCGGCATCACCCGCGATTCGATCGCGATCGACTGGGAATGGACCGATGCGGAAGGCAATGTCCGCCCCGTCCGCCTGATCGACACCGCCGGCATGCGCAAGCGCGCCCGCGTGCAGGACAAGCTGGAAAAGCTCTCGGTCGCCGATGCGCTCCACGCCGTCGATTTCGCCGAGGTGGTCGTGCTGCTGCTCGATGCCACGCTGGGGCTGGAGGCGCAGGACCTGCGCATCGCCGACAAGGTGCTGCAGGAAGGCCGCGCCCTCATCATCGCGCTCAATAAATGGGACGTGGCGGAAAATCCGCCGGCGCTGTTCCAGGGCGTGCGCACGGCGCTGGACGAAGGGCTGGCGCAGGTGAAGGGCCTGCCGCTGCTCACCGTCTCGGCCGCCACCGGGCGCGGGATCGACCAGCTTCTCCAGGTCGCCTTCGAATCGCGCGATGCCTGGTCGCGCCGCGTCTCCACCGGCCAGCTCAACCGCTGGTTCGAAAAGGCGATCGAGAAGAATCCGCCGCCCGCCCCCGGCGGCAAGCGGATCAAGCTGCGCTACCTCACCCAGGCCAAGACGCGCCCGCCCGGTTTCATCCTGTTCGGCACGCGGGTGGACGAGCTGCCCGAAAGCTATCGCCGCTATCTGATGAACGGCATCCGCCGCGATCTCGGCTTCGGCGCGGTGCCGGTGCGCCTCACGCTGCGCGCGCCGAAGAATCCGTTCGATTCCTGATGGCCCTGGCGGTCGATGCCCGGGGCATGCGCTGCCCCTGGCCGGCGCTGCGGCTGGCCCGTGCGATGCGGGATGCCGGCCCCGGCGCCACCGTCCGCCTGCTTGCGGACGATCCCGCCGCCCCGCGCGAGGTGGCGGCGCTGGCCGCCCAGCATGGCTGGCAGGTGGAGGAAGATGGCGAGGCTCTGATCGTTACGGGCTGAGATAGGTCGATAATCCGGCGGATTGTCGATGGCGCTGCCCACAAAACGGGCTGCCCCGTCAACGCGGCCTTTACGAATTTCCTGCAACAGGACGTTTGGCCGTGGGGAAATGGCCGATGGAGGAGCGGACAAGTGGCCGGTGAGACGTTGGCTTTGGTCGACTGGGACGTCTTTTCGCGCGCGCGCACCGAGCTTGGCGCGGGCTTCATCCGCATCCTCGGCTATTTCCGCGAAGACGGCGTGAAATCGATCCAGGCGATCGAGGAGGCGATGCGCGCCCGCAACGCCACCGCGCTCGTGATCCCGGCGCATACGCTGAAGGGCGAATCACTCCAGTTCGGGGCGGAGCCGCTGGCGGCGCTTTCCGAACATATCGAAAAGGTCGCCCGCCGCTGCGTCGAGACCCGTCAGGCCCCGGACGAGCTGATCCCCGATGTCGTCCGCCTGCGCCCGATGTTCGAGGAAACGCTCGCCCAGATCGACCGCGAGGCCAGCCCCCTCATGCAGCGGCGCCCCAGCTTCGGCCGCCGCCCGCCCACGGTTTTCGGCCAGGGCTGAATTCGTCCCGCTTGCCATCGTTGCCGCCGCCATGCTCTGACCGGCGCGACGGAGCAGGAGGACGGCCCATGAACCCATGGATATTGCTGGGCGGATCGATCGCGCTGGAGATCGCCGCCACATCCCTCCTCAAGGCGTCGGAGGGCTTTGCACGGCCGGGCTTCGGGATCGCTTCGATCGCGCTCTATTCGGCCTGCTTCTGGCTGCTGTCGATCACGCTCACGCGGGTGCCGATGGGTATCGCCTATGCGGTCTGGTCGGGCGTCGGCATCGTCGCGATCGCGCTGATCGGGCTCGCTTTCTTCCGCCAGCCGATGAACGGCGCGCAGTGGCTGTGCGTCGGCCTGATCCTCGTGGGCGCGGTGGGTCTGAACCTCACCACGCCGCACGATGCCGGTTCCGCGGATCAGCGGGTCGGCACGGGCTCCGGCCCGGAATAGTCGTAGAAGCCGCGTCCGGTCTTGCGGCCCAGCCAGCCGGCCTCGACATATTTCACCAGGATCGGCGCCGGGCGATATTTGGGATCGCCGAAATCCTCCTGCAGCACCCTCAGGATCAGCAGGATCGTATCGAGGCCGATCATGTCGGCCAGCGTCAGCGGCCCCATCGGGTGGCCGAGGCCCAGCTTCACGCCCTTGTCGATATCGACGATCGATCCCACGCCCTCGCCGACGGCAAAGAATGCCTCGTTCAGCAGCGGCAGCAGGATGCGGTTGACGACGAAGCAGGGCGAATCCTGCGCGATCACCGTTTCCTTGCCCACCTTCCTGGCGAAATCCTGGGCGACGGCGACGGTCGCGTCGGAGGTCGCAAGGCCGCGGATCACCTCCATCAGCGGCATCAGCGGCACCGGGTTGAAGAAATGCATGCCGATGAAGCGCGCCGGATCGATCGATGCCTGCGCCAGCCGGGTGATGGAGATGGAGGAGGTGTTGGACGCCAGCACCGCATCCGCCGCCAGCACCTTGCCGACATTCTGGAAGATCACGCGCTTGATGTCCTCGCGCTCGGTCGCCGCCTCGATGACGAGGCCGGCGGCCGCCATGGGCGCGAGATCGCCGATCGGCTCGATCCGGCCGATCGCGCCGTCCGCCTCGCCCGCGTCCAGCTTGCCCTTCTCCACCTGCTTGGCGAGGATCCTGGCGATCCCGGCCTTGCCCTTTTCGGCGACGTCGGCCGAAACGTCGGACAGGAACACCCTATATCCTGCCTGCGCCGCCACCTGGGCGATGCCCGCCCCCATCTGGCCCGCGCCGATTACGCCGATGCTGTCCATGTCCGCTTCCCTCCAGTCTGATCGGCCTCGCGGATAGGGGAGGATGGCGGCGATGGGAAGCCGGGGCGCGGCCCGGCTGCCGCAATCGCGATCAGGGCGCGGTTTCCGGCGGGCGCGCCTCGGCCAGGATCAGCGCGAACAGCCCGTCCGGGTCGGTCCATTCGCGCATCGGCGTCCAGCCGCCCGCCGCCAGCAGCAGCCGGGCGCCGCGCGGATCATATTTGTGGCTGTTCTCGGTATGGATGGTCTCGCCCGCCGCCATGGCGAAGCGTTGCCCGGCGACGGTGAAGCTTATGTCCGCCATCGCCTCCAGATGCATCTCGATCCGCGCGGCCTCGTCGTTCCAGATCGCGCGGTGGCGGAAGGCGGCGATGGGGATGTCGCCGTCCAGCTCGCGGTTGATGCGGTGGAGGAGGTTGAGGTTGAACGCCGCCGTCACCCCTTCGGCATCGTCATAAGCGGGGATCAGGATGGCGGGCGATTTCACCCTGTCCATGCCGATCAGCAGCATCGCGCCCTCGCCCAGCGTGCCGGCCATGGCGCGCAGCAGGTCCACGCCGTGCGCGGGCCCCATGTTGCCGATCGTCGATCCGGGAAAGAAGCCCAGCTTGGGCAGGTGGCGGACATCGCGGGGCAGCGCCACCCGCGCCATGAAATCCGCCTCCACCGGGATCACCGGCAGGCCGGGAAAGTCCGCCGCCAGCGCATCGGCCGATTGCCGCAGGAAATCGCCCGAAATGTCGATCGGCACATAAGCGGCGGGCGCGATGGCGGACAGCAGGTGAGGCGTCTTGGCCGACGATCCCGATCCGAACTCGATCACCGCGCGCCCCGGCCCGGCGATGCGGCCGACCGCGCCGGCATGTTCGGCCAGCAGCGCGGTTTCCACCCGCGTCGGATAATATTCGGGCAGGCGGGTGATCGCCTCGAACAATTCGGACCCGCGATGATCGTAGAACCAGCGCGCCGGGATGGCGCGCGGGCGGGCGGAAAGGCCGGCGATCACGTCGGCCCGGAAGGCCGCGTGCAGCGTGCCGGCGCGGTCGAGCAGGTCGGTTGCGGCCATGTCAGATATCCTTCGCCAGCCGCAATGCGGTGAACTGCCAGCGCTGATGGGGGTAGAAGAAGTTGCGGTAGGATGCCCGCGCATGGCCGCGCGGCGTGGCGCAGCTCGCGCCCTTCAGCACGCACTGGCCGGACATGAACTTGCCATTATATTCGCCGACCGCGCCGGGGGTGGGGCGGAAGCCCGGATAGGGCAGATAGGCGCTGGCGGTCCATTCCCACCCGTCGCCGAACATCTGCCTCAGCCCCGGCCCGCCGGCGCCTGCCGCGCGCGGCCGCACCGGCCCGGCTTCGTCCAGCTGGTTGCCGGAATGGGGGTCGATCGCGGCGGCGGCGCTTTCCCATTCCGCCTCGGTCGGCAGGCGCGCGGCGGCCCAGCGGGCATAGGCGTCCGCCTCATAATAGCTGATATGGGTGACGGGCGCCGCCGGCCGCACGGGGTGGAGCCCGTCCAGCGCGAAGCTCGCCCAGCCCGCGCCGTCTTCCGCCCGGCGCCAGTAGAGCGGGGCCGAAATCCCCTGCGACCGCACCCAGGCCCAGCCGTCCGCCAGCCAATGTTCGGGCCGGTCATAGCCGCCATCGGCCATGAACGCCTGCCATTCGCCGTTGGTGACGGGCCGGTCGGCCAGGGCATGCGGGGTCAGCATCACCGGATGGGGCGGCCCTTCGCAATCGAAGGCGAAGCCGTTGCGCGCGTCCGCGCCGATCTCGACGATGCCGTGGCGCCCTTCGATCCACCTGATCGGATCGGGCGCCGGCGAGGGCGGATCGCGCCGCGCCTCCCACATCGCCGGGCAGAGCGGATTGGCGGCGAAGAGGTTGAGGATATCGGTCAGCAGCAATTCCTGGTGCTGCTGTTCGTGCTGGATGCCCAGCATCACCCGGTCGCGCATGGCGGCGTCCAGCCCCGGCAGGGCGGCGATCACCGCTTCGTCCACCGCCTCGCGCCAGGCGATCACCTCGTCCAGCCTGGGCCGGGTCAGCATGCCGCGCCGCTCGCGCGGATGGCGCGCGCCCTCCGCCTCGTAATAGCTGTTGAACAGATGCGCCCAGCGCGGATCGCGCGGGCGATATCCGGTGCCGCCGTCGCGCAGCACGAAGGTTTCGAAGAACCAGCTCGTATGCGCCAGATGCCATTTGGCGGGCGATGCCTCCGGCATGGATTGCGCGGTCGCATCGGCGTCCGAAAGCGGCGCCGCCAACGCAAGGCTCAACCCGCGCACCGCCCGGAAACGGGTCGCGATATTGTCCTGCGGCTGGGTTTGTCGTGCCGCGTCGCTCAGCATGGCCTCAAGCCCATGGCCGACCAACGGATCACGGCCGGCATGGTTGCATGGGGCATGGCCCGGCTCAGGGGCCGGGATGCGCTGCCGTGGCGGCTAGCGCGTGGCCCCCGGCTGCCACAGCACGTCGCCGCCATTGTGGGAGGCGATCAGCCGGGCGAGCACGAACAGATGATCCGAAAGCCGGTTGATATAGGCAAGCGCGCGCGGATTGAGCGCAACCTCGCGCGCCGCCGCCACCGCCGATCGCTCCGCCCGGCGCACCACGGCGCGGGCGAGGTGGAGGTGCGCGACCGCGCCGGGGCCGGCCGGCAGGATGAAGCTGCGAAGCGGCGCCAGCCCCTCGTTCAGCATGTCGATCTCGCGCTCCAGCCGGTCCACCTGCGATTGGGCGATGCGCAATTCCATCTCGGTGGGCGCGAAATCGCCTTCGCCAGGCGTCGCGAGGTCCGCGCCCAGATCGAACAGCTCGTTCTGGATGCGGCCGAGCAGGGCGGCATGGCTTTCGTCGGCGACGTGCTGGAGCGCGACGCCGATCGCCGAATTGGCCTCGTCCACGTCGCCGATCGCCGCCATGCGCGGATCGGCCTTGGACACGCGCGAACCATCGACCAGCCCGGTCGTGCCGGCGTCGCCCGTGCGCGTGTAGATCCTGTTGAGCCTTACCATGCCGCCTCGTCCGCCGGGCTCAGCCGCCGCGGGCGACCAGCAGGAACAATATGATGAGGATGATCGCCAGCGCCTGGAAGCCGATGCGCGCCCGCATCATCCTGTTCTGCCGCTGGCCGGAAAGATTGGGGCCGCTCCCCGTCAGATCCGCCTCGGTGGTCTTCAGGAAGATGACGATGCCGCGCACCAGCGCCGCCAGCGTCGCCAGCATGGCCAGTATCATGAGGATGATCAGGAAAGTGGACATGGCGCCATTCTAGGCGCTTGCCGGGGGAATGCCAGCGGGGATTGCCCCGGCGCGCAGCGATGCGGCCAATGCGTGGCCGTCCATGCCCCGCTGGCGCATCAGGGCAAGCGCGGGCGCGCCGTCGCGCTTGGCCAGCCTCTTGCCGTCCGGCCCGGTCAGCAGCGGATGATGGTGGTAGAACGGCGTCGGCAGGCCCAGCAGCGCCTGCAGCAGGCGGTGGACATGGGTGGCGGCGAACAGATCCTCGCCGCGCACCACGTCCGTCACGCCCTGCGCGGCATCGTCGACGGTGACGGCGAGGTGATAGGATACCGGCGCGTCCTTGCGGGCGAGCACCACGTCGCCCTGCTCCCCCGGCGCCGCCGGCACCGTGCCCGCGGTCTCGTCCGTCCAGTCGAGCGGGCCGGCGCGGGCGATGGCGGCCGCCATGTCGATCCGCCAGGCGTGCGGCTCGGCGGCCATGCGGGCGGCACGGACCTGGGGATCGAGATGGCGGCAGGCGCCCGGATAGACGGCGCCCGCCGGCCCGTGCGGCGCCGCGGCGCTGGCGGCGATCTCCGCGCGGGTGCAGAAGCAGGGATAGACGAGGCCCATCGCCTTCAGCCGGTCGAGCGCGTCGGCATAGAGGCCGAGCCGGGCGGACTGGCGGACGACATTGCCGTCCCAGCGCAGCCCCAGCCAGGCCAGATCCTCCAATATTCCGGCCACATGCTCCTCGCGCGTGCGGCCGGGATCGATATCCTCGATGCGCAGCAGGAAGCGGCCGCCGGCCGCCCGCGCCAGATCATGCGCGCGGATCGCCGAGAAGGCGTGGCCCAGATGCAGCGCGCCGGTCGGGCTCGGCGCGAAACGCGAAATTACGTGACTCATCGGCAAAACGGCTCTTGACCACGAGTCGGGAACGATGTTGTCATGACGGTGTCACGCTCTTGAGGTTAGGAGCGCGACGTCGGGAGACGCGAGCCGGTTCGGCCTCCGCGTCCCGAGTGCGACGGGACCGAAGCCGTCCGGTGGCTCTTCCAGCCACACGGGGAGGCCGTCCGTTCCATGTACCATCCCGATCTCCTGCGCCATCCGGATAGTTGCCCGGCGCTCGTGCTCAATGCCGATTATACGCCGCTCAGCTATTATCCGCTCAGCCTGTGGTCCTGGCAGACGGCGATCAAGGCGGTGTTCCTCGAACGCGTCGATATCGTCGCTTACTATCAGCGCGAGGTGCACAGCCCCAATTTCGCGATGCAATTGCCCTCGGTGATCGCCCTTCGCCAATATGTCCGGCAATCGCAATATCCCGCCTTCACCCGGTTCAACCTGTTCCTGCGCGATCGCTTCACCTGCCAATATTGCGGCGCCGCCACCGACCTCACCTTCGATCACGTCATCCCCCGCGCCCAGGGCGGGCGGACGACGTGGGAGAATGTGGCCACCGCCTGCGCGCCCTGCAACCTCCGCAAGGGCGGCCGCACGCCGCGCCAGGCGCATATGGCGCTGATGGAGGAACCGATCCGCCCCACCACCTGGCAGCTCCAGGAAAACGGCCGCAGCTTCCCGCCCAACTATCTGCACCAGAGCTGGCGGGACTGGCTCTATTGGGATGTCGAGCTGGACGCCTGAGCGCCCGTCTGGAGATTCGCTCCCGGCAAATCCGGTGATGCCGGATTTCTCGACAGCCCCGAGCGCGCCTCCCTTTCATTTCCGGGCGGGACTGCTCTAAGGCTGGTGGCATGATCGCGCGCCTTTTCCTGCTCTTCGCCCTTTTTACCGCCGCCTTCCCCGCTTATGCGGCGGGCGGCATCGTCACCGCCGCCGATCCGCGCGCGGCGGAGGCCGGGCGGGAGATGCTGCGCGCCGGCGGCAGCGCCACCGATGCGGCGATGGCGATCATGCTGGCCCTGAGCGTGGTGGAGCCGCAATCCTCCGGCATCGGCGGCGGCGGCCTGCTCGTCCATCATGACGGCCGCACCGGCGCCATCGCCACGATCGACGGGCGCGAGGCCGCGCCCGCCGCCGCCACGCCCGATCGCTTCATGCAGGATGGCCGGCCGATGCCGTTCGCTACCGCCTTTCCCGGCGGCAAGTCCGTCGGCGTGCCCGGCAATATCCGGCTGATGGCGGAGGCGCATCGCCAATGGGGCCGGCTGCCCTGGGCGAAACTGTTCGAACCCGCGATCCGGCTGGCCGAAGGCGGCTACAAGGTCACGCCGCGGATGAGCCAGTTCGCCGGCTATGTCGCGCCGCTGTGGAAGGATTTTCCCGGCATCGCCGCCATTTATGCCCGCGACGACGGCAAGGCGCCCCCGGTCGGCACCCTGATCCGCAATCCCGCGCTGGCGAAGCTGCTGCGCGATGTCGCCGCCGGCGGGCCGGAGGCCTTCTACGGCGGCAGGAACGGCCAGGCGATCGTCGATGCGGTCAGCAAGGCGCCGGTCAATCCCGTGCCGCTCACGCTCGCCGATCTCGCCGCCTATCGCGCGAAGGAACGCCCGGCGCTGTGCGGCGCCTATCGCGGCTATCGCGTCTGCGGCATGGGGCCGCCCTCGTCGGGCACCACCACGATCCTCCAGATGCTCGGCATGCTCGAACGCTTCGACTTGGCCGCCCTCGGCAAGGACAGCCCGGAGGCATGGCACCTGATCGGCGAGGCGATGCAGCTTGCCTATGCCGATCGCGATACCTGGCTGGGCGATACCGATTTCGTGTCGGTGCCGCTGCAGGGGCTGATCGACCGCGACTATCTCGCCCGCCGCTCCACGCTGATCGCGCCCGATCATGCCCGTGGCACCTACGAACCGGGCGTGCCGCCGGGGGCGGAGCCGCGCACCGCCGCCGTCTCCGGCGAGGTTTCGGGCACCACCCATTTCGTCGCGGTCGATGGCGACGGCGATGTCGTAACGATGACCTCCACGGTCGAAGGGCCGTTCGGCAGCCAGCTCGTCGCCTCGGGCATGGTGCTCAACAACGAGCTGACCGATTTCACCTTCGCGCCGGAAAAGGATGGCGCCCCCGTCGCCAACCGGGTGGAGCCCGGCAAGCGGCCGCTCTCCTCCATGTCGCCCACCATCGTCTACGGGCCGGACGGCAGGGTGGTGCTGGCGATCGGGTCCGCCGGCGGCAAGCGGATCATCATGCATGTGATGAAGGCGCTGGTCGGCGTGCTCGACTGGAAGCTGCCCGCGGCCGATGCGATCGCGCTGCCCAACATCTTCTTCGGCGGCGGCGCGCTGCAGGTGGAACAGGGCAGCGCGCTCGATGCCATGCGCCCCGCGCTCGCCCGTTTCGGCCAGCCCGTCGTCGCGGCCGATCTGCCGTCGAAGCTCAACGCGATCGAACGTATCGGCGATGGCTGGCGCGGCGCCGCCGATCCGCGCAGCGAAGGCGTGGTGCTGGCGGAATAGCGCCGGCCGGCCCGCTGTGCGAGCGGCCTTTCCGTAGCGGGTGCATCGGGCTATCCCGGCAGCGGGGGCAGCAGAGAAGGCCCCGGAGAGGCTGCAGGAACAGGGCATGCGCACGCTGGAACATTTCCCCAATCTCGTCACCATGTTCTTCACGCGCGCACGGGAGAAGGGCGGCGCGCCCTTCCTCTGGGCCAAGCGGGGTGATGGCTGGCAGCCGACAAGCTGGGCTGAGGCCGCGCGCGAGGTGGCGGCGCTGGCCGAAGGCCTGCGCGGCATGGGGCTGAGGCGCGGCGACCGGGTGATGCTGGTTTCCGAAAACCGCCCCGAATGGTGCATCGCCGATCTCGCGATCATGGCGGCCGGGCTGGTGACGGTGCCCACCTACACCACCAATACCGAGCGGGATCACGCCCATATCCTGGAGAATAGCGGCGCGCGCGCGGTGATCGTGTCGACGCCCAAGCTGGCCCGCGCGCTGATGCCGGCGGTGCTGCGTTCCACCGGCTGCCGCCACGTCATCGGTATCGAGCCGCTGCGCATCGGCCAGTCGGGCGACGTGCGCTTCCACGACTGGGCGGAGCTGATCGCATCCCAGCCCGGCGATATCGCCGCGGCGGAGGCGGCCGCCGATTTCGGGCGCGACGACCTCGCCTGCATCATCTACACCTCCGGCACCGGCGGCGCGCCGCGCGGCGTGCGCCAGCATCATGGCGCGATCCTCCACAATGTCGCCGGCTGCACCACGATCATCGCCGAGGATTTCGGCTGGGATGACGAGGTGTTCCTATCCTTCCTGCCCCTGAGCCACGCCTATGAGCATACCGGCGGCCAGCATTTCCCGATCGGGCTCGGCGCGCAGATCTATTATGCCGAGGGGCTGGAAAAGCTCGCCTCCAATATCGAGGAGGTGCGCCCCACCATCATGGTGGTCGTCCCCCGCCTGTTCGAGGTGCTGCGCGCCCGCGTGCTGAAATCGATCGAGAAGCAGGGCCGCACCGCGCAATATCTGATGCGCCGCGCGCTCCAGATCGGCGAGAAGAATTATGCCGGCCGTTCCACGCTGGGCGACCTGCCGATGAAGCTCATCCTCCGGCGGACCCTGAAGCCCAAGGTGGGCAAGCGCTTCGGTGGGCGGATGAAGGCGATGGTGTCGGGCGGCGCGCCGCTCAACCCGGAAGTGGGGCTGTTCTTCCACTCATTGGGCCTCACCTTCCTGCAGGGCTATGGCCAGACGGAGGCGGCGCCGGTCATCTCCTGCAACCGTCCCTCGGCCGGGATCAAGATGGACACGGTCGGCCCGCCGCTGCCCGGCGTGGAGGTCCGCATCGCCGACGATGGCGAGATCCTCGTGCGCGGCGAGCTGGTGATGCACGGCTATTGGCGGAATGAGGAGGAGACGGCTCGCGTCCTCAAGGACGGCTGGCTGCACACCGGCGATGTCGGCCATATCGACGAGAAGGGCCGCATCGTCATCACCGATCGCAAGAAGGACATCATCGTCAACGACAAGGGCGACAATGTCGCGCCCCAGAAGATCGAGGGGATGCTGACGCTCGAGCCGGAAATCCTGCAGGCGATGGTGACGGGCGACCGGCGGCCACATCTGGTCGGCCTGATCGTCCCCGATCCCGAATGGGCGCGCGAATGGGCGGAGGCGCAGGGGATTGCCTATGACCCCGCCGTGCTGCGCGGCGATCCCGCCTTCCAGAAGGCGCTGATGGCGGCGGTCGATCGCGTGAACGGCAGCCTTTCGGTGATCGAGAAGGTCCGCCGCATCCTGATCGCCGACGAACCCTTCTCGATCGAGAATGAGATGCTCACGCCCTCGCTCAAGATCCGCCGTCACATCATCCGCAAGGCCTATGGCGCGGCGTTGGACGCGCTCTACGGCACGCGCTCCTGACGGGCGGTAACCACTTTTGATTTTCGGGATATACTCAATATAGACTTGCGAAATACATGAAAATCGTTGCAGTTTGTCTGGATCAATTTCGGAACCGGAGATTCGGCAATGATTGATGAGACGGACCGTCGAATCCTGCGGGCGATTCAAGGTGAAGGGCGAATAACCAACCAGGAACTCGCCGCCCGATGCGGATTATCTGCTTCGGCCTGCTTCGATCGGCTGCGCAAATTGCGCGAGCAGGGCTATATCACCGGCTTCGCCGCGCTGCTCGATCCGGTGAAGCTCGATCGCGCGCTGTTGATGTTCATCGAAGTATTGCTCGATCGCACGACCGGAGACGTTTTTCAGGATTTCGCGGCGGCCGTCAGCAATCTGCCCGAGATATTGGAATGTCACATGGTGGCGGGCGGCTTCGATTATCTTATCAAGGTCCGCGTGCGGGATATGGCGGCCTATCGCGCCTTCCTCGCCGATACGCTGGTGCAGATGCCCGGCGTCCGCGAAACCCGCACCTATGCGGTGCTGGACGAGGTGAAGAACGTCACCGCGCTGCCGATCTGATCGCGGCCTGGTTCCGGATTGCTGGAAAACGCCGGCCTCGGGCCGGCGTTTTTGTCTGGGCTCCAGGTCGTCGGGGCGATGGCCGTGCCCCGAACCGCCCGGCGGTTCCCCCGCCGCCGTGGGGGGCGGCGGCGGGAGATGCGGGTGTTACTGGCCCGGATTGGGGGCCGGCGCGCCGGGCTGGCCCAGCCGAGTCTTCTCCGAAGCCACCATGTCGGCCACTTCGGCCAGCAGCTTCTTCGCGTCGAAGACGATGCCGTCCTTGATCGTGTAGCTGACGCCGCCGACCAGCTCCTGCTTGTTCGTCTCCGGGTTCAGCCGCAGGTGGCCGGTGCCGTAGAGCGTCTTCAGGTTGGCGAGCGGGTTTTCCTTCACGATCACCATGTCGGCGAGCATGCCGGGGCGGATGACGCCGGTGGGCGCGGGCACGCCCTTGGGCCGCCAGGCCTCGTCCGCGCCCCACATGGTGGCCGAACGCATGATCTCCAGCGGGGTGAAGCCGGCCTCGCGGAACAGCTCCAGCTCCTCGATATAGGCGAAGCCGTAGACCTTGAAGATGAAGCCGGAATCGGTGCCCACCGTCACCCGGCCGCCCATATTCTTGTAGGCGTTCATCAGCTTGAAGAAATTGCCGTAGAAGCGGCCCCAGGCGAACTCGTTCTCCGTCGTCCAATCGTAGAAATAGGAACCGTGATTGTCGCGGGTGGACTGGAAATAGTTCCAAAGCTGCGGAGTGGTGAACTTGTTCTGCCAGTCGGCGTTGCGCGCCCGCATCAGATCGCGCGAGGCAGCGTAGATGTTGAACGTCGGGTTGAAGATGACGTTGTTTTCTTTCTGGTGCTGCAGATATTCGCCCCATTGCGGCGAACCGGCCGGAAACACCTCGTCCCAGATCTCGGCGACCTCGCCGAAGCGGTGCTGCTCGTTATTATAATCATAATCGACCGGGAACTGCTGGATGGTCGCATCCTTCAGCAGCGATTCGAAATGGCCGTAATAATGCGTCACCGTATCGAGATGCGCGTCGCCGGCATTGCGGGCGTTGAAATTGGCGACGCCGGTCTGCGCGAGGTGGGCGACGGTGCCCATCTTGTTCTTGTGGGCCTCGTCGATCGCGGCGGCGATGATCTCGGGCGTTTCCTCGGGCCGGTTGAAGAACTTGATGCCGTCGATATTGTTCTTGGCGGCCCAGCGCACCCAGAGACGGGCCTTTTCGGCGGAATCGATCGCGCCCCCGCTCCAGCCCGCGCCCAGCGTCTGATAGTTGAAGATGCGCGGGGCGGCGATCTCGTTGGCGGCCGAGCGGTTCTTCTCGGAGCTGGCGACCGCCGGATCGGCCAGCGGCACGCCGCGCACGGTCGTCACGCCATGGGCCAGCCACAGCTTGTAGGCGTAGCTGACGTCCGGTGCCTTGTCGCTGGCCGGGGTGTGGACGTGCATGTCGACGAAGCCGGGCATCACATACATGCCGGTGGCGTCGATCTCATAATCGGCGTCGCGCGGCTCGCGCTCGGCCTTCAGCGGCAGGCCCGGCCAGCCGGCCTGGGTGACGGCGGTGATCTTGTTGCCTTCGACGGTGATGTCCACCGGCCCGCGCGGCGGCGCGCCGGTGCCGTCGATCAGCGTGGCGCCACGGATCACGAACTTGCGGAACGGCCCCTTGCTCTCGGCGGACGTGCGCGCGGGCGCGGGCACGAATTGCGGCCGCGCGCCGGCGACCGCGCCGGTGGCGCCGCCGGCATACCATTCGTCCGGGTCATGGGCGGGGGACACGGTGGCGAGGCAAGTCGTGGCCAGCGCCAGCGCGGTCAGGCGGAGGATCATCTTCTTCATTGTTTCAGCCCCTTTGCTCTTCCCGTCTGGCGTTGTGCGACCGGCAGGGAATCCTTGTCTTTCATCGGCTTGCCCGGCGCCCCGATCAAGGGGGCGCCGGGCGGAACAAAAAAGGGCGGCCAACTTCGACCGCCCAGTAACAGGATCAGGGATGCGGCAGGCCTTCCTCGGGCATCCCCATGCGCCGCTTCTCGGCCTTCACCATCTCGGCCACGTCGGAAAGCAGCTTCTTCGCGTCGTAGACGATGCCGTCCTTCACGGTGTAGCTGACGCCGCCGACCCGCTCGAGCTTCTGGGTCTGCTCGTTCAGCCGCAGCGCGCCGGTGCCGTAGAGCGTCTTGAAGTTCTGGAGCGGGTTTTCCTTGACGATGACGAGATCGGCGAGCTTGCCGACGCGCACCGTGCCGATCGGCGGCACGGGCTGGCCCTTGGGCTCATAGAGGGTCAGCGCGCCGTTCAGCGTGGCGGACATCAGCACCTGGCTCGGGTTGAAGCCGGCTTCCTGCAGCATCTCCAGCTCCTGGACATAGCCGAAGCCATAGGGCTCGAAGATGAAGCCCGAATCCGAACCCGTCGTCACGCGGCCGCCGATATTCTTGTAATCGTTCAGCAGGCGCATGAACTTGTGGTAGAAATTGCGCCACTTGATCTCGGTGCCCACGGTCCAGTCGTAGAAATAGGAACCGTGGTTCTCGCGCGACGACTGATAGAAGCCCCAGAGCTGCGGCATGGTATATTTGTCATGCCAGTCGGCGTTGCGGGCGTGCATCAGATCGCGCCCGGCGGCGTAGATCGTCATCGTCGGATCGAAGGTGACGTGGTTTTCCTTCTGCTTTTCCAGATAGGCCCACCATTCCGGCGATCCCTCGGCCACGCTTTCCTCGTAGAGGTTGGCGACATCGCCGAAACGGTCCTGCTCGTCGGCATAATTATAATCGTGCCGCCAGTTCTGGACCTGGCCGTTCTTCAGCATGGATTCGAAGTGGCCGTAGAAATGGGTGACGGTGCCGAGGCCCGCCTCGCCCGCCTGCAGCGCGTTCATCCGGCCCACGCCGATCTGGGAAAGATGGGCGACGGTGCCGAGCTTCTGCTTCTTGGCCTCGTCGATGATCGCCTCGATCACTTCCGGCGGCTGATCCTCATTATCGATCAGCTTGATGCCGTCGATGCCCTGCTTGGCCGCCCACTGCACCCAGGCGCGCGCCTTTTCGGGCGTGTTGGTGCGGCCGCCGGTCCAGCCCTTGCCCTGGCCGGGGCGCTGATAGGCGAAGATGCGCGGGGCGACGATCTCGTTGCGGGCGGAACGCGCCCGCTCGCTCAGCGAGATTTCGAGGGGGGCGAGGTCCACGCCGCGCACGGTCGTCACGCCATGGGCCAGCCAGAGCTTGTAGGAATAGCTCATGTCCGGCGCCTTGTCGTCGCTGGCGCCATGGACGTGCATGTCGACGAAGCCCGGCGTCACATACATGCCGGTGGCGTCGAGCTCATAGTCGAAGTCGCGGGGCTCGCGGCCCTGCTTCATCGCCAGGCCGGGCGTGCCGGCCGGCAGGATATCGGCGATGACGTTGTTTTCGATGACGATGTCTACGGGGCCGCGCGGCGGGGCGCCCGAACCGTCGATCAGGGTGACGCCGCGGATCACCATCTTGCGGAAGGGGCCGGCACCTTCGCCGGGCTGGCGGGCGGGGGCGGGGTTGGCGCCCGCGCGCGGCTTCACCGCATCCACCTTGCCGCCGGCGGGCGGCGCCTGGTGGGCGCTGGCCATCGGCCCGCCCGAAAGGCCGAAGCCGGCGGCGCCGATCAGCAGCGCGCTACGCACGAACCCGAATTTATGCTTTTTCATTTCAGAACCCCTGTTCCCGGTTAGGCAGTGCGGCGCCCACGCGAGGGGGCGCAATCCGCGCCGGTCCGGGTTGGGATCGGACCGGCGCGGAAGCAGGCTCAGCGGAAGCGCTTGAGCAGGCTCAGGCCGAACGTGCGCGGCGGAGCGCTGTAGACGGTGGTCTTGCCACCGGTGTTGGAGCTCGATCCGCGGCTGTTGACCGCCGCCGCATCGAACAGGTTGTTGATGAACAGATGCGCGCTCCACTCGCCGTCCGGCGCCTGGACGCCGAAGCGGAGGTTGACCAGCTCGAACGCGTCGACCTTGCGGCGATAGACGTCGAGCGGGGAGAGCGTGCTGTAGGAGTTGCTGGTGTAGCTTGCGTCGACGCGGACGACACCGTCCAGCCCGTCGGTCAGGCCGGTGGTATATTCCGCTGTCCCAGCGAGGTTCCACTTCGGCACATAGGCCAGGCGATCGCCCTTGCGGCCGGTGGCGATCACGACCTCGCTCACCTGGTCTTCCGAAAGCTTGGCGTCGGTGTAGCCGACATTGGCGATCAGCGAGAGGCCGTCGATCGGGGTGGCGTTCAGCTCCACCTCGGCGCCGCGGATGCGGGCCGCGCCGGCGTTGGCGATCAGGCCGAACACCGATCCGGTGCCGGCGGTGCGGCCCGAGACCTGCAGGTCGTCCCAGTCGATCTGGTAGCCGGTGACGTTGAAGTAGACGCCGGGCATGATCTTGGACTTTACGCCAAGCTCATAGTTCCACAGGCTGTCGGACTTGTAGGCCGCAAGCGCCGCCGGCAGGCCGATCACCTGGTTGACGCCGCCGGGGCGGAAGCCCTGCGCCGCCTGGGCATAGACCATCAGGTCGCTGGTGAACTCATAGGAGACGTTGAACTTGTAGACGAAGCCGTCCTCGCTGGAGCTTTCCTCGGTATATGGCGTGACCCTCGAGGAATAATGCTCCTGGCCCTTGTCGATGCGGCCGCCGACCGTCTTGTCATAGTCGTAATAGCGCGCACCGGCCGTCAGCGTCAGCTTGTCGAAGAACTTGTAGGAAAGCTCCGCGAAGGCAGCCTTCTGCTTCAGGCGATCCTTGATCGTGCGATCGTAGAAGATGTTCTCGTCCACGAAGTCCTGCAGCTGGCCGGTATTGGGATCGGCCGTCAGCAGGGTGCTGCGCACGGTGGTCTTGCGGTCTTCGGAGAAGAGGCCGACCGTCCAGTTGAACGGACCGCCGTCGGTCGAGCTCACGCGCAGCTCGTTGGTCCAGTTCTTGATCCGCTGCGGCTGGTAGAGGCTCGAATAGAGGATGCGATCGGTCTGCTCGAGATAGGTCGCAAGCTCGGTCGGCGAGCAGGTGAGGTTCACGTTGCCCAGGTGATAGCGCGCGCAGCCTGCGGCATTGTCGCGGCCGTTGAAGGTATCGCTGACGTCGCCGACCTGGGTGCGGTCGCGATCGAAATAGGTGGTGACGGCGGTCAGGGCTACGGGGCCGAAATCATAGTTGATCGTGCCGCTGTAGATGCGGTTCTTGTCGTAATTGCCCGATTCCGAACGGCCGTCCGTCACGTAGCGCTTGCCGGTCTCGGCGATCCAGCGCGGGCTGTCGGTCGAAACCTTCTCATAATAAGCGGCGAGGTCGACGGTCAGTTCGTCGGTCGGGGTGAAGCGCACCAGCGCGCGGCCGCCATAGGAATAGCCGTCGTTGATGTTGGTGGTGCCGTAAAACTCGTTGTCCACATAGCCGGCGAACTGGTTGTAGTTGCCGACGACGCGGATCGCGAGCTTGTCCTCGACGATCGGCAGGTTGATCATCGCGTCGGTGGAGGCGCCCATGCTGCCGCCGTCCACGGCGGACATGGTGCCGGCGACGGCCGCCTCGATCCGGTCGGTCTTCGGCTTCTCGTAGATGATGCGCACCGTGCCGCCCATCGATCCCGAGCCGTAGAGCGTGCCCTGCGGGCCGCGCAGCACTTCGGCGCGCTGCACGTCGAACAGGCGCAGGTCGGGCGTGGAACTGGCCGCGTCGCTGGTGGTGCTGACCGATCCCGAGACGGGCGACTCATCGAAATAGACGCCCACGGTCGGCTCGCCGGCGGCGGTCACGCCGCGCAGGATGACGCGGCGGTTGCCGGGGCCGCTGTCGACGATGCGCAGGCTGGGCGTGTTGCGGGTGAGATCGGTGAAGCTGGTGGTGCCGCCGCGCTGGAGCGATTCGCCGCCGACGGCGGAAATGGCGAGCGGCGTATCCTGCAGGCGGGTGTCGCGCTTCAGCGCGGTGACGACGATTTCGCCGGAATTCTCGGTTTCCTGGGCGTGGGCGAGATGTGGCATGACAAGCATCGCAGTGCCGACAAGCAGTGCAACCTTGCGCTGCGATCGGGCAGCAGAGCGCGCGGCGAAAACTTCGCCGAATCCAAATGTCATCGGAGACCCCCTTTTAAATTTTTTGTTCCAGCGCGACCCGCAGGAACCTTGTCCTCATTATCCCTTGGTTCTGATTATCGGTTTTGTTCTGTTTTTTTCTTGTCCGTGAACCGTAACATCGGCTCACGCGAAGGTGTTTGTTTTTTTGCCCCTCAAAGTAGAATTTTCTTCGGGCTGATGCCGGGAATCGAAGAATTTCTCCTGAATCGGCCTGAAGCGGCAGCTTTTCGGGTATGAGGGGGAAATGCCGGAGATATCACGATGATCGCGGTGATTCCCGCCAGCCGTTGCGGCCGGAGGCAAGCAAGGGCAGGCATCCCGCAAGGCGCGGGAACCGAGGGGATCATGTTCCGCATGCTGGACATCCATCGGCATTCCCGCGGTGATATCCGCAAAAATGGGGGATGATAGGGCTAAGCGGCCCACGGATTTGCGATCCGTGGGCCGATTTGGCGCACAGGGCGCAACATATTCGGGATCGCGGACGCATTTCTCCCGAAACGGCGACTAACCGAACGATATTCGAAAAGGCCGAAGTGGGAGGGAGCGTGCGGCCGCCGCGCGGGCCGCATATGCGGGAGCGATCCGCGCCGGATCGGGGAATTTCAGCGGGCGGCGGCCGCCCGGCCGAGGCGGGGGAGGCGCAGCCGCCCGGCCCAGGCCCGTTCGTGGAAGAAGAAGGCGACCGCGTTCACGCACGGCTCGATCAGCGCGATCCCGCCGGCGATATGCGCCGATCCGGTAAGGGCATAGGCCACGCTGAACCCCACCGTCAGGTGGATGGCGAGATAGGTGAGCGTCTTCAGATATTCGTGCGACATGGCGGCGGACCTTTGCTGGTCCAGCTTATATGCGAATCGTTCGCAATAAGATCAAGGCGATTGATATCGCTTCTGTGATCGCCTGTATCGATCAATCCTGGCCGATCGCCTGCTCGATCCGGCTGAAGCCGTCGCGCGCCATCAGCTCGGGCAGATCGCGCACGATCCGTCGCGCCAGGCCGGGGCCTTCATAGACCAGCGCGCTGTAGAGCTGCACCAGGCTGGCGCCCGCGCGGATGCGGGCATAGGCGTCGCTTGCGCTGGCGATCCCGCCCGCCGCGATCAGCGGGATCGCGCCGCCCGTCGCCTTGCGGAAATCCCGCAGCCGCTGGAGGGCGAGATCGCGCAGCGGCGCGCCGGAAAGCCCGCCCGTCTCCCCGCGCAGCGCCGATTTCAGCGGCGGCCGGCCGATCGTGGTATTGGCGACGATCAGCGCGTCGATCTTCCGGTCGGCCGCGACGGCGGCGATATCGTCGATATCGGCGGGCTCCAGATCGGGCGCGACCTTCAGGAACACCGGCGGCCGCGCCTGCCCCCGCGCCTCCATCACGCCGGCCAGCAATTCGTCCAGCGCCGCGCGCGATTGCAGAGCCCTGAGGCCCGGCGTGTTGGGGGAGGAGATGTTGACCGTCAGATAATCGGCCACGTCCTTCATCACCGTCACGCCGCGCGCATAATCGGCGATGCGATCGGCGGCATCCTTGTTGGCGCCGATATTGACGCCGACGATGCCGGGGCGGTGGCGCCGCTTCAGCAGCCGTTCCAGCGCCGCCGCCTGGCCGCCATTGTTGAAGCCCATGCGGTTGATGACGGCGCGGTCCTCGCCCAGCCGGAACAGGCGCGGGCGGGGATTGCCGGGCTGGGGGAAGGGGGTGAGGGTGCCCACCTCGACGAAGCCGAAGCCCAGCGAGAGCATCGCGTCCGGCACCTGCGCGTCCTTGTCGAAGCCGGCGGCCAGCCCCACCGGATTGGGGAAGGCGATGCCGGCCAGGTTCACCGCCAGCCGGGGATCGGGCGCCGGCCTGCCGCCCGCCGGTTTCAGCCGCAGCGCCGTCACCGTCGTGCGATGCGCGCTTTCGGCGTCGATGCGGAAGATGAAGGGGCGGATCAGCGGATAGAGCGACATGGCCGCCCGCCTAACCCGTCGCGCCCGCCGCTGTCATGTCTTTTGCGCGAATGGCGGTTTGACGCGGCGTCTGGTCACGCTAACACACTGGCAGGGGACCAGATGATCTAGCCGGCAATCGAACAGGATAAACAGGGAGTCCGCATGTTCCGCACCCTTCTTCTCACCTCCGCCATGCTGCTGGCGGCGCCTGCCGCGGCGCTGGCCGCGCCCGCTGCGGCGCCTGCCGCCGTTCCCACCGCGCAGGATGCCGCGCTGAAGCAGTTCTTCGTGGATTTCGACAAGGCGGAGCTTGCCCGCTCGCCGATGACCAAGGCCTATCGCGGCATCCGCGACGGCGATTACGGCAAGTGGAACGATTTCTCCGACGCGGCCGAGGTGCGCCAGCACGATGCGGAGCAGGCGGCGCTGGCGGAGATGCGCAAGCGCTTCGACCCCGCGAAGCTGAACGAGGAGGATCGCCTGTCCTTCCACCTGTTTGAAAAGATGATCGAGCGGCGCGACCGGGCCTTCCCCTATCGCGACTATGAATATGCCTTCGATCAGATGAACGGCGCGCAGAGCCAGCTTCCCGCCTTCCTCATCAACATCCACCGCGTCACCAGCAAGGCGGATGCCGAAGCCTATGTCAGCCGCCTCCAGGCGCTGGGCCCGGCGATCGACGAGATCGTCGCGGCATCGAAGGAACGCGCGGCCAAGGGGCTGATGCCGCCCAAATGGGTCTACCCCTATGTCATCTCCGATGCGCGCAACGTCGTGGCCGGCGCGCCCTTCGGGCCGGGCGAGGATGCGCCGCTCTTCGCCGATCTCAAGGCCAAGGTCGGCAAGCTGGATATCCCGCAGGCGGAGAAGGATGCGCTGATCGCCGCCGGCGCAAGCGCGCTCACCACGTCCGTCCAGCCCGCCTATCAGCGGCTGATCGCGGAGATGGCCGCGCAGGAGGCGAAGGCCGGCACCGATGACGGCGTGTGGCGGTTCCCGAACGGCGCCGCTTATTATGCGGAGCGGCTGGCCAATTACACCACCACCAGCCTGACGCCCGATCAGATCCACCAGATCGGCCTCGACAATGTCGCCCGCATCCATGGCGAGGTGCAGGCGATCATGGACAAGACCGGCTTCAAGGGCGACCTCCAAGCCTTCTTCAAGTTCATGCGCGAGGACAAGCGCTTCTACGCGCCCAATACGGACGAGGGCCGCGCCCTCTATCTCGCCGAAACCGAAAAGGCGAAGCAGTGGGTGACGGCGAAGCTGCCGCAATGGTTCGGCGTGCTGCCGCAGGCGCCGCTGGTGGTGAAGCGGGTGGAGCCGTTCCGCGAGAAATCGGCCGGCAAGGCTTTCTACCAGAGCCCCGCGCCCGATGGTTCGCGCCCCGGCACCTATTATGCCAACCTCTACGACATGGCGGATATGCCGCTGTTCGAGGTGGAGGCGCTCTTCTACCATGAGGGCCTGCCCGGCCATCACCTCCAGCGGACGATCCAGACGGAGCTGAAGGACGTGCCGCCCTTCCGCCAGTTCGGCGGCGTCACCGCCTATACCGAAGGCTGGGGCCTCTATTCGGAGAAGCTCGCCAAGGACATGGGGCTCTATACCGATCCCTATCGCGATTTCGGGCGCCTCCAGCTGGAGCTGCATCGCGCGATCCGGCTGGTGGTCGATACCGGCATGCATCACAAGCGCTGGACCCGCGAGCAGGCGATCAAATATGTCGAGGACAACAGCGCCGATGCGCCGGGCGGCATCGTCAAGGCGATCGAGCGCTATGCCGTCTATCCCGGCCAGGCGACCGCCTACATGATCGGTCGCCTCAAGATCAGCGAGCTGCGCGATAAGGCGCAGAAGGCGCTGGGCGACCGCTTCGACGTCCGCGGCTTCCACGATGTCGTGCTGAAGAGCGGGCCGGTGCCGCTCGACGTGCTCGAGGAACAGGTGGATGCCTGGGTGAAGGCGCAGAAGGCGGCCTGATCGCCGGCCGGCGGGGCGCGTGCCGCGCGCGCCCCGCATGCCGGCCAGCCCTTTTCCCATCCGGGTAATTCCTGAGTCGATTCCATCCAATCGCGGCGCAGCAGAGTGCGCTAGTCACTTTCCTGCGACCCGAAGGGCTCACCGTCCAAGGATGGCGAGGCCTTTTCCTTTGGCCCGGCTGGATTTTTCCAGCCGGGCTTTTTTTGGCCCGCGGCCTTCGTCTTTTTGTCCGTGACAAGGGGGAACGAAGATGCTCCCATGCGTTCTGGACGGACAACTGGGGAGTTGGACGGACGTGGGGAATATCGGAGCCGGACGTGCCAGCACGGTGAGCCTGCGCTATTTCGCGCCGGCGCCGGAATTGCGGCGATTCATCGCGGCCTATTATATATTCCAGACGGATCAGCCACGGCTGGCCGATCTGGTCCGGGCCGATATGGCCCAGCTTCGCTTCATGGTCCAGGGCGCCGGCTGCTACGGTTTCGGCGAGGATCGCTTTGCGGGCGCTCCCGAAATCTCGCTGCTCGGGCCGACGACGGCGGCCACCGCCTTCGATGTCGAGGGGCCGGCGCTGGTGTTCGGCATCGCCATCCTGCCCATGGGCTGGGGGGCCTTGGTGCGGGAGGATGCCAGCCTCTTCGCCGATTCGGTGGTCGATGGCGCCGCCATGTTCGGGGCCGCGACGGCGGAGACGCTGGATGCGCTGCGCCACGATCCCCGCCCCAGCCGGATGATCGCGGCGGTCGATCGGCTGCTGCGCGGGCTGGTGGACGGCTCGGACTGGATGCCGGACTGGTTCGCGCTCCTCGCCGATCGCTGGCTCACCGATGCGCCGTCGCCCTCGGTCGATGCGCTGGTGCGGGAGGCCGGCGTGTCCGGCCGCCAGGTGGAGCGCCTCGCCCGCCGGCTCTACGGCGCGCCGCCCAAGCTGCTCGCCCGCAAATATCGCGCGCTGCGCGCCGCCAGCCGCTTCGCGGCCACGGGGATGGGCTGGGCGGACGCGGCGGGCGACGCTTTCTACGATCAGTCGCATTTCATCCGGGAATTCAAGCGTTTCACCGGCCACACCCCCTGCCAGTTCCAGCGCGAGCCTTCGGCCGTCACCCGCCTCACACTCGCCCGGCGCCACCTCGCCAGCCTGCCCCGGCTCGCGCTGGTGAGCTGATCCGCTCCGGCCGCGCCGGAACCAAGGCGGCCTCCCACCGCACCCTTGACGTAGGCGGCCATCGGCCCCAAGTGCCAATCGGAACGAATCAGTCCGATTGGAGATCATGCGCCTTTCCAGCCTTGCCGATTATGCGGTCGTGATGCTCACCGCCGCCGCGCGCCATGCCGGCGCGGGGGCGGATGATGCGCGCCTGTCCGCGGCGATGCTGGCGGAGGAGACGGGCGTGCCGCTGCCCACCGCGCAGAAGCTGATGGGCAGGCTGGCGGGCGCCGGCCTCCTCACCTCGGCGCGGGGCACCGGCGGCGGCTTCCGCCTCGCGCGCGATCCGGCGGCGATCAGCCTGGCGGAGATCATCGAGGCGGTCGAAGGCCCGATCGCGATGACGGCCTGCGTGGAGCAGGGCCGCCATGATTGCGCGCTCGAAGCCGGCTGCCGTGTCCGTCCGCACTGGACGGCGGTGAACGGCGCGGTAAAGGGCGCGCTCGGCGGGGTCAGCCTCGCCACGCTTGCAGGAGTGCCCGCATGAGTGAAGTCCGCAACCGCGAGGCCTATGAGGCCGCGCAGAAAGCCTCGACCTACGAATGGGGCTTCACCAGCGATGTCGAGCAGGATTTCGCGCCCAAGGGCCTCAACGAGGATACCGTCCGCTTCATCTCGGCCAAGAAGAACGAGCCGGAATGGATGCTGGAATGGCGCCTCAAGGCTTTCCGCCTGTGGCAGACGATGACGCCGCCCGACTGGGCGAAGCTCAACGTGCCGCCGATCGACTATCAGGACGCTTATTATTACGCCGCGCCCAAGGCGAAGCCGAAGCTGAACTCGCTGGACGAGGTCGATCCCGAGATCCTCAAGGTCTATGAGAAGCTCGGTATCCCGATCGAGGAGCAGAAGGTGCTCGCCGGCGTCGAGGGCAGCCGCAAGGTGGCCGTGGACGCGGTGTTCGACTCGGTCTCCGTCGCCACCACCTTTCGCGATGAGCTGAAGAAGGCCGGCGTCATCTTCCTCTCCATCTCGGAAGCGATCCGCGAATATCCCGATATGGTGCGGAAGTGGCTGGGCAAGGTCGTGCCGATGCACGACAATTATTTCGCGACCTTGAACTGCGCGGTCTTTTCGGACGGCACCTTCGTCTACATCCCCGAAGGTGTGCGCTGCCCGATGGAGCTTTCCACCTATTTCCGCATCAATGCGGAAAATACCGGCCAGTTCGAACGCACCCTGATCGTGGCGGACAAGGGCAGCTACGTCTCCTATCTCGAAGGCTGCACCGCGCCGATGCGCGACGAGAACCAGCTCCACGCCGCCGTGGTCGAGCTGGTGGCGCTGGACGATGCCGAGATCAAATATTCCACCGTCCAGAACTGGTATCCCGGCGATGCCGACGGCAAGGGCGGCATCTACAATTTCGTCACCAAGCGCGCGCTCTGCCAGGGCCGCAACAGCAAGGTGAGCTGGACGCAGGTGGAAACCGGATCGGCGATCACCTGGAAATATCCAAGCTGCGTGCTGGCGGGCGAGAACAGCGTCGGCGAATTCTATTCGGTCGCCGTCACCAACAACATGCAGCAGGCCGATACCGGCACCAAGATGATCCATCTCGGCAAGGGGTCGCGCTCGACCATCGTGTCCAAGGGCATCTCGGCCGGCCGCTCGAACAACACCTATCGCGGCCTCGTCCGCGTCGGCCCCACGGCGGAGGGCGTGCGCAACTTCACGCAGTGCGACAGCCTGCTGCTGGGATCGGACTGCGGCGCCCACACCGTGCCCTATATCGAGGTCCGCAACCCCTCGGCCCAGATCGAGCATGAGGCGACGACCAGCAAGATTTCGGACGATCAGCTCTTCTACGCCATGTCGCGCGGCCTCAACCAGGAGGATGCCGTGGCGCTGATCGTCAACGGCTTCGCCAAGGAAGTGCTCCAGCAGCTCCCCATGGAATTCGCGGTCGAGGCGCAGAAGCTGCTCGGCATCAGCCTGGAGGGCAGCGTTGGCTGAATTGACGCCCCGGGACGACGCGAGGCGCCTCGACACCCCTCCCCTCCAGGGGAGGGGCCGGGGGTGGGGCCTCTCGGCCGGGCGCATCGCCGAACTGGGCGATCGCGCGGCCGCCATGCGGGGCAATCCCACCGAGCCGGAAAAGCGCCTGTGGCGGCACCTTAGCAACAGCCAGCTCGATGGCCATAAATTCCGTCGGCAGGCGGTGATCCATGGCTGGATCGCCGATTTCCTCTGCCCCCGCAAAGGGCTGATCGTGAAAGTCGATGGCGATACCCATGAGCCAGTGGCCGACGCACGCCGTGATGCGGCGCTCGCGGCGCTCGGCTACAGGGTCGTGCGCGTCACCAATGGCGAGGTCATGGGGAATATGGACGGTGTGTTGCGGCTGTTGCGCGAAACGCTCGAAACCATGCCCGATCGGCGGGCGCCCCACCCCAACCCCTCCCCTGAAGGGGAGGGGCCTGAATTGGCCGTTCCTTTTGCGGGGCGGCAGCCCATCATGGGATTCGAAGATTGAAGATGTTGCAGATCAATAACCTCCACGCCGAAGTCGACGGCAAGCCGATCCTCAAGGGCCTCTCGCTCAGCATCAATGCGGGCGAGGTCCATGCGATCATGGGGCCGAATGGCGCGGGCAAGTCGACGCTTTCCTACGTCCTCGCCGGCCGCCCCGGCTATGAGGTGACAGAGGGCACCGCCACGCTCGACGGGCAGGATCTGCTGGCGCTCGATCCGCACGAGCGCGCCGCCGCCGGCCTGTTCCTGGGCTTCCAATATCCGGTCGAGATTCCCGGCGTCTCCAACCTCCAGTTCCTGCGCACCGCGCTCAACGCCCAGCGCAAGAGCCGGGGCGAGGCGGAGCTTTCGGGCGCCGAGTTCCTGAAGGTCGCGCGCGCGCAGGCCCAGGCGCTCGGCCTCGACATGGAGATGCTGAAGCGCCCGGTGAACGTCGGCTTTTCGGGCGGCGAGAAGAAGCGCAACGAGATGGTGCAGATGGGCATCATCGATCCGAAGATGGCCATCCTCGACGAAACCGACAGCGGCCTCGACATCGATGCGCTGCGCGTGATCGGCGACGGCATCAACCGCATCATGCGGAAGGACGACAAGGCCGTGCTGCTCATCACCCATTATCAGCGCCTGCTCGATTATGTCCGGCCGGATTTCGTCCACGTCCTCGCCAATGGCCGCATCGTCCGTTCAGGCGGGCCGGAACTCGCGCTGGAGCTGGAGCGCGAAGGCTATGGAGCGATCGCGGCGTGACCGCGCTGGCCCTCCCCACCGCGAGGCAGGAGGCCTGGCGCTACAGCGACCTGGAGGCCGTCGCCGCCGTCTGGCCGGTGCCGCCGGCCGAGCGGATCAATGTCGCCGCCGGTGAAAGCGCCGTGCGCATCGTCGCGCCGCAGGCCGGGGCGGATGGCGTGGTGATCGCGGATTATGCCGTCGATATCGCCGCCGGCGGAACCTGCGCCTTCTTCATCCTGAACATCGCCGGCCGGCTGGGCCGCATCGCCATCGACGTGACCCTGCACGACGGCGCCCATTTCGAGCTGGGCGGCGCGATCGTCGGCGGCGCGGGGCAGACGCTGGAGATCGTCACCACCGTCAACCATGTCGAGCCCAACGCCACCAGCAACCAGGTGGTGCGATCGGTGCTGGCCGGAACCGCCACCAGCAGCTTCCTCGGCAAGGTCGCCGTCGCGCGCGATGCGCAGAAGACGGATGCCAGCCAGTCGGTGAAGGCGATGCTGCTCGATCGCACGGCCACCGCCAACGCCAAGCCGGAGCTGGAGATCTTCGCCGACGACGTGAAGTGCGCCCATGGCGCCACCGTCGGCGAGCTTGACCGGCAGGCGCTCTTCTACCTCGAAAGCCGCGGGCTCCCGCCCGCCGAGGCCAAGGCGCTGCTGCTCCAGGCCTTCGTCGCCGGCGCCTTCGTCGCGCTGGAGGATGATGGCGCGCGCGCCGATCTGGAAGCGAAGGCGCTCGCCGCGCTGGAGGCGCTGCTGTGACCGCGCTCGCCGATGCCCGCCCGCTCGACTGGCTCGCCGATTTCCCGGCGATCCCGGAAGGCTGGGCCTATCTCGATACCGCCGCCACCGCGCAGAAGCCCAAGATGGTGATCGATGCGATCGCCCGGGCCTATGGCGAAACCTATGCCACCGTCCATCGCGGCGTCTATCAGCGCTCGGCGGACATGACGGTCGCGTTCGAGGCCGCACGCCAGCGGGTCGCCCGCTTCATCGGCGCGGGTTCCGCGGACGAGATCGTGTTCGTGCGCGGCGCCACCGAAGGCATCAACCTCGTGGCGCAGAGCTGGGGCGGCACCCACCCGAAGGCGGGCGACCGCATCCTGCTTTCCACGCTGGAGCATCATTCCAACATCGTGCCGTGGCAACTGCTGCGCGATCGCGTGGGCGTGGAGATCGATGTCGCCCCGCTCACCGCCGATGGCCGGATCGATCTCGATGCCGTGGCGGCGATGCTCACCCCCGCGCACAAGCTGGTGGCGCTGGCCCATGTCTCGAACGTGCTCGGCTCGGTGCTGGATGTCCGCCGCGCGGCGGCGCTGGCGCACGATGTCGGCGCGCGGCTGCTGGTCGACGGTTGCCAGGCGGTGCCGCGCCTCGCGGTGGACGTGGCGGCGCTCGGCTGCGATTTCTACGTCTTTTCCGGTCACAAGCTCTACGGCCCCACGGGCATCGGCGTGCTGTGGGCGAAGGCCGACATCCTCGAATCCATGCCCCCCTGGCAGGGCGGCGGATCGATGATCGACAAGGTCAGCTTCGAACGCACCACCTATGCGCCGCCGCCGGCCCGGTTCGAGGCGGGAACCCCGCATGTCGTGGGCGTCGTCGGCCTCCATGCCGCGATCGATTATGTCGATGCGATCGGCCTGGCCGCGATCCACGCGCACGAAGCCGCGCTGGTAAAGGCCACGCGGGAAGCCTTGTCCGGCATCAACAGCGTGCGGCTGTTCGGGCCGGAGGATTCGGCCGGCATCGTCAGTTTCGCGGTGGAAGGGGTGCATCCCCACGATGTCGGCACCATATTGGACGAGGCGCATGTCGCCATCCGTGCCGGGCATCATTGCGCCCAGCCGCTGATGGAGCATCTGGGCGTGCCCGCCACGGCACGTGCCAGCTTCGGCGTCTATAACGGGCTCGCGGATGTGGCGGCGCTCGCCAACGGTATCGAACGGGTGACGAGAATATTCGGATGAACGAGGAAACGAAGATCCGCACCGAGGAAGTGAGCGCCGTGGCGCCGGCGCCGCGCGCGCGCGTCGAGGATGCGCTGGACGATGCGCCGCCCGCCGCCGATGCCGCGGCCGATCGCCCGCGCGATTATCTGGACGGCTTCCTCGCGCAGAAGCCCGTGCCCCAGGGCGCGGGCGAGCCCGGCGGGGAGATTTACGAGGGCGTGATCGCCGCGCTCAAGGAAATCTACGATCCCGAGATTCCGGTGAACATATACGATCTCGGCCTCATCTACGGCGTGGATGTCGATGCCGGCCATGTCGTCGTCACCATGACGCTCACCACGCCCCATTGCCCCGTGGCCGAATCCATGCCGGGCGAGGTGGAGCTGCGTGTCGGCTCCGTGCCCGGCGTCGGCGTGGCGGAGGTCAACCTCGTCTGGGACCCGCCATGGGACCCGCAGAAGATGTCGGACGAAGCCAAGCTCGAACTGGGGATGCTGTGATGAGCACGACTACCGCCCCCCGCGTCCGCCCCGCCGCGATCATCCTGACGCCGTCGGCCGAGCAGCGCATCGCCGATCTGATGGCCCGCGCCCCCGAAGGCGCCGTGGGCGTCAAGCTCTCCACGCCGCGCCGCGGCTGCTCGGGCCTCGCTTATTCGGTCGATTACGTCACCGAAGCTGATCCCTTCGACGAAAAGATCGTGACGCCGGGCGGCGATTTCTACGTCGACGGTGGCTCGATCCTCTACCTCATCGGATCGACGATGGACTGGGTGGAGGATGATTTCACCGCCGGCTTCGTCTTCCAGAACCCAAACGCCAAGGGCGCCTGCGGCTGCGGCGAGAGCTTTACCGTCTAGGCGGGGCCGCATTGCCCGTTCGCTCCGGGCGACTTGCCTCGACTTCGCTCCACACGAACGGCGGGATTTCGGTGGCCGTCCCGTCATCCTGACGAAAGTCAGATCCATTACCGCAACGCCCGCGATGGTAGCGTTGCGGCAATGATGCTGAATCAGGTTCGGCAGGACGATCGCGCTCGAACGCCGGTTGCCCCCACCGGCACCCCTCGCTAGACCGCGCGCCATGCTGCCCGCGCTCGCCCATGTAGATTGCTGGATCTTCGATCTGGACAATACGCTCTATCCGGCGTCGGCCGATCTGTTCGCGCGGATCGACGTGCGCATGGGCCAGTTCGTCCAGAACCTCCTCGGTGTCGACCCGCTGGAGGCGCACCGCATCCAGAAAAGCTATTTCGTCGAGCATGGCACCACCCTCAACGGGCTGATGGCGCGCCATGGGATCGAGCCGCGCGAATTCCTGGATTTCGTCCACGATATCGAGATGGACGCGTTGGCCGAGGATCGCCGGCTGGTCGAGGCGCTGGCCCGGCTGCCGGGGCGCAAGCTCGTCTTCACCAATGGCGACCATGCCTATGCGCGCCGCGTGCTGGGCCGGCTGGGCCTGTCGGAAAGCTTCGAGGCGATCCACGATATCCACGCCTGCGCCTATCGGCCCAAGCCCGATCCGGCGAGCTACGATGCGATGTGCGCGGCGCTGAACGTCGCGCCGCGGACGGCCTTGTTCGTGGAGGACATGGCCCGCAACCTCAAGCCCGCCAAGGCGCTGGGGATGAAGACGGTGTGGGTGAACAACGGATCGGATCATGGCGATCACGGCCATGATCCCGATTATATCGATTATGAGATCGCCGAGGTCGGCGAATGGCTGGAAGAGATATTGGGGACGAAGATATGAGCGATCTGGCGCAGACGATCGAAGCCGCGTGGGAAGTCCGCGACACGCTGGGTTTCGATACGAAGGGCGATGTGCGCACCGCCGTGGATGCGGCGCTGGCCCAGCTCGACGCCGGCACCGCGCGCGTGGCGGAGACGGTGGATGGCGAGGTCATCGTCCACCAGTGGCTGAAGAAGGCGGTGCTGCTCTCCTTCCGCCTCAACGACAATGCGCTCATCACCGGCGCGCCGGGCGAGGCGAGCTGGTGGGACAAGGTGCCCAGCAAATTTTCCGGCTGGGGCGAGGCGGAATATCGCGCCGGCGGCTTCCGCTCGGTGCCCGGCGCGGTCGTCCGCCGGGGCGCCTTCATCGGCAAAGGCGCGGTGCTGATGCCCAGCTTCGTCAATATCGGCGCCTATGTCGGCGAAGGCACGATGGTCGATACCTGGGCGACGGTGGGCAGCTGCGCGCAGATCGGCCGCAACGTCCATCTTTCGGGCGGCGCCGGCATCGGCGGCGTGCTGGAACCGCTGCAGGCCAATCCGGTGGTGATCGGCGACGGCGCCTTCATCGGCGCGCGCGCGGAAGTGGCCGAAGGCGTGATCGTGGGCGCGGGCGCGGTGCTCTCGATGGGCGTCTATCTCGGCGCCTCGACCAAGATCGTCGATCGCGCGACCGGCGAGGTGTTCGTCGGCCGCGTGCCCGACTATGCGGTCGTCGTCCCCGGATCGCTGCCCGGCAAGCCGCTGCCGGATGGCACGCCCGGCCCGTCGCTCTATTGCGCAGTGATCGTGAAGCGGGTGGATGCGCAGACCCGCGCCAAGACCGGCATCAACGAGCTGCTGCGGGATTGATCGCCCGCCTTTCGTGACGCTTTTTCCCTCCTTCGCCCGGCGCCCGCCACGATTCGGCTTGGGGCGCCGGGCGGGCCGTGCCTAGACTGGCGGACCGGCCGGCTCCGCGAAGGGGCGGGTTGCGGGAGGGGGAAGCCGCCATGGCGCAGATCGTCGTCCATCATCTCGAAAATTCGAAGTCGCAGCGCATCGTCTGGCTGCTTGAGGAGCTGGAGCTGCCTTATGATATCGTCCGCTACCAGCGGATGATGGGCGCGGCGCCGCCGGAAATGACGAAGGTCCACCCGCTCGGCAAGGCGCCGTCGGTGGAGATAGACGGCGTGGCGATGGCCGAATCCGCCGCCATCATCCAATATGTGCTGCTGCGCTACGGCCGGGGCCGCCTCGCCCCCGCGCCGGATTCGCCCGATTATGCGAAATTCCTGGAACTGCTGCACTATCCGGAATCCTCGCTGGCGCTGCGCACGCTGCTGCCCTTGTTCATCCGCCTGTTCGGCGTCAGCGCACCGATGCTGGAAGGCTATGCGGCGCACGGCCTGGGCGTGCAGCTCGACTATCTCGATGCCCTGCTTGCCGGGCGCGACTATCTGATCGGCGATGGTTTCACCGCCGCCGATCTCCAGCTCACCCACGAGCTGCAATTCCTGAAGGCGCAGGGCCAGATCGAGGATCGCCCCGCGCTCACCGCCTTCGTCGCCCGCATGGAAGCCCGCCCCGCCTGGCAACGCGCCGTCGCACGCGGCGGCCCGTTCAGCCTCGCTTTCGGGGCGTAATCCCCGCCGGTCCTACCGCCCGCCCGCTTTCTTGGTCCGCAGCGTCGGATCGGCGCCGGCCGGATCGTCGGGCCAGGGATGGCGGGGGTATCGGCCGCGCATCTCCTTGGCGACGGCGGCCCAGCTTCCCGCCCAGAAGCCCGGCAGGTCGCGCGTCGTCTGGATCGGCCGGCCGGCGGGCGAGGTGAGGCGCAGCACCAGCGGCACGCGGCCGTCGGCCAGCATCGGGTGGCGGGTGAGGCCGAACAGCGCCTGCGGCCGCAGCTCGACCGCCGGCCCGCCGTCCGCCGCATAGTCGATCGCGTGGCTCGATCCGGCGGGCGTCGCCAGCCGCGCGGGCGCCAGCCGGTCGATGGCGCGCCCGCCCTCCCAGCCCAGGATATTCTCCAGCGCCTGCGCAAGGTCGCCGGGGTTGACCGCGTCCAGCCTCCGCCGGCCCGCCACGATCGGCGCCAGCCATTCGTCGATCGCCGCGATCAGCGCCGCGTCCGACAGGTCGGGGATCGAGGCGTCATGCGTCCGGGCGAAGGCCGCGCGCTGCCGCAGCGCCACCGCGCTTTCGGGCCAGGGCAGCAGGCCCAGGCCGTGCTGCCGCACCCCTTCCACCAGCGCCGCGGCCACGGCGTCCCGGTCCGGCGCGTCGTCCGGCCCGCCGCCCAGCCGCACCGCGCCCAGCCGCCGCTCGCGCCGGGCGATCACGCCGCCGGTCGCGGGATCGAAGCGCACGTCGCGCACCATGGCGATCCGGTCGGCGAACAGCGCCTCGATATCGGCCAGCTCGATCGCGGCGGCGGAAAGGATGCGCGCGCCCGCCGCCGACCCTTGCGTCTCCGCCACCGCCAGCCATTCGCCGCGCGCCAGCGGCGACAGCGGATCGAGCCGGAAGCCCCGCCCGCCGACGGCGATCCAATTCTCCCCCGATGCATCGCGCCTGCGCGCCACCCGATCGGGAAAGGCCAGCGCGACGCAGGCGGCCAGCGCATTCTCTCTCTCTGCTTCGGGGAGAGGGGGCGGCCGCCCCGAATGGCGTGCAGGCGGATAGGGGCTTCCCTTCTCCCCCTCCTCTCCCGGAAGAAAAGAGGTGTGCTGAACGAGCCGCCGCCACCGTTTCGCCAGCCCGCGCGCGGCCTCGGCCCGCTTGCCGCGCTCGCCCCGCCAGCGGCGCAGCCTCAGCTCGAGGTCGGCGTCGTTGCCGCCCAGCCCGCGTTCGGACAGCAGCACCGCCACCTCGGCCGCGACATCCGCCCAGCCGCGCGCCTTCGCCTCCACCAGCATATGGGCCAGGCGCGGCGGCAGCGGCAGCGCGGCGATCGCCTTGCCGTGCGGCGTCGGCCGGCCGTCCCCGTCGATCGCGCCCAGCACGGCGAGCCGCGCCCGCGCCTCGGCCACGGCGGCGGCGGGCGGCGGATCGATCCAGCGCAGCGCGGCCGGATCGGTCACGCCCCAGTTCGCGCAGTCCAGCAGCAGGGCGGAAAGGTCCGCCTCCAATATCTCCGGCGGGTCGAAGCGGGGCAGGCCGGCGGTCGCCGCTTCCTCCCACAGGCGATAGGCGGTGCCCGGCCCCTGCCGCGCGGCGCGGCCGGCGCGCTGCGTGGCGGCCGCCTGGCTCACCCGCTCGGTCGAAAGCCGGGTCACGCCCGCCGCCCGGTCGTAGCGCGGCCGCCGGGCCAGCCCGGAATCGACGACGATGCGCACGCCGTCCAGGGTCAGGCTGGTCTCGGCGATGCTCGTCGCCAGCACCACCTTGCGGATGCCCGGTGGCGGCGCGGCGATGGCGGCGCGCTGCTCGGCCGGTTCCAGCGTGCCGTGCAGCCGGTGGATCGCGATATCGGCCGGCAGCCCCGCCAGCCGCTCCGCCGTCCGCTCGATCTCCGCCACGCCCGGCAGGAAGGCCAGCAGGCTGCCCTCTTCATCCGCCAGCGCGCGGCGGATGGCGGCCGCCATCTCGTCCTCGATCCGTGCCTCCGCCCGCCGGCCGATATGGCGCAGCGTCAGGGGCCAGCTCCGCCCCTCGCTCTCGATCACGGGCGCGTCGTCCATCAGCGCGGCGAAGCGCGCGCCGTCCAGCGTGGCGGACATCGCCACCAGCCTGAGGTCGGGCCGCAGCGCGCCCTGCGCATCCAGCGCCAGCGCCAGGCCGAAATCGCTGTCCAGGCTGCGTTCGTGCACCTCGTCGAACAGCACGGCCGAAACGCCGGCCAGCTCGGGATCGGCCTGGATGCGGTTGCGGAAGATGCCCTCGGTCAGCACCAGGATGCGCGTCGCCGCCGACTGCTTCGAATCCATCCGCGTGGCATAGCCGATGGTGCGGCCCACCGGCTCGCCCGCCAGCGCCGCCATCCGCTCGGCCGCCGCGCGCGCGGCCAGCCGGCGGGGCGACAGCAGCAGGATCTGTCCGTCGCACCACGCCTCGCCGAGCAGCGCCGGCGCCACCGCCGTCGTCTTGCCCGCGCCCGGCGGCGCCACCAGCACGGCGGACGACTGCGCGCGCAGCGCCGCCAGCAGATCGGGCAGCACGGCGTGGATGGGAAGATCGGTCACGCCGGCGTCTTCCTGCCGATATGTCCGGGTGATCGGGCCGGTGCCGCCTTGAAAATGTGCTGAAAGCGCATTTTCAAACGCGCCTGTCAGGCCAGCGCCTCGGCGATCAGCCGGCGGCTGTTGGCGACGCCGTAAAGCTTGATGAAGCTGCCCATGCGCGGCCCCTGGCTCGATCCCAGCAGGGTTTCGTAGAGCGCCTTGAACCAGTCGCGCAGCGCCTCCTTGCCGAAATGCGCCTTGCCGATTTCATAGACCTCGTTCTGGATCGCCTCGGCATCGGCATCCTCGCCCAGCGCCGCCAGCTTGTCGTCCAGCTCCTGCAGCGCGGCGGCTTCCTTCGCGTCGGGCTTGCGGCGGACCAGGGTGGGCGCCACGAAATCGCGGTGATAGGCCAGCGCGTGGCCGATCAGCCGGGCCAGTTCGGGATAGGCCTCCGCGCTCGCATCGGGCACGTAATTGGCCAGATAGCCCCAGACCTGCGCCTCGTCCGCCTCGCCCAG
Organism: Edaphosphingomonas fennica; assembly: GCF_003034225.1. Taxonomy (GTDB): domain Bacteria; phylum Pseudomonadota; class Alphaproteobacteria; order Sphingomonadales; family Sphingomonadaceae; genus Sphingomonas_E; species Sphingomonas_E fennica. The sequence continues at coordinate 16,444 of NZ_PHHF01000068.1, read as the reverse complement.
CACGCCGACGAGGTTCAGCAGCAGGCCGAAGCTGATCGGCAGGGTCGCCGCCGGCACCTGGCCGTTGTGGATATGGTGCACGGGATTGCCCAGCTTCTGCTCGATCGGCTGGGCGGGATAGGCGGCGCGGAACTGCCAGTAATCGTCCACCGCGCGCGGGATCACGCCCATGTGGAGCGACTTCGCCTTCTTCGGCTCGCGATAGGCGTAGAAGGCCAGGCTCTCCTCCGGCCCGTAGGTCAGCCACTGCTCGAGGCTCAGGCCATTGCCCTTGGACTTGGAGATCTTCTCCCCCTTCTCGTCCAGGAACATCTCGTAATTGAAGCCCTCGGGCGGCCGCACGCCCAGCACGCGGGCGATCTTGCCCGATTGCGTCACCGAATCGATCAGGTCCTTGCCGGCCATCTCGTAATCGACGCCCAGCGCCACCCAGCGCATCGCCCAGTCGACCTTCCACTGCAGCTTGGCCCTGCCGCCGAGGATGGACTGGACCACCGTCTCGCCCTCATCCTCGAACCGCACCAGCCCCTGCTCGGCGTCCACCACCTCCACCGGCACCTGCAGCACGATGCCGCTCTTCTCGCTGATCGGCAGCACGGGGGAATAGGTCGCCTGCCGCTCCTTGCGCAGCGTCGGCAGCATCACGCCCATGATCGCGTCATAATGGCGCAGGATATCCTTCAGCGCCGCATCGAACCGGCCGGACGTGTAGCATTCGGTGGCGGACAGGAATTCATATTCGAAGCCGAAACGATCCAGGAAATCGCGCAGCATCGCATTGTTGTGATGGGCGAAGCTTTCGAACTTGCCGAACGGGTCGGGCACCTGGGTCAGGGGCTTGCCCAGATGCGCGCGCAGCATCTCCTGGTTGGGCACGTTGTCCGGCACCTTGCGCAGGCCGTCCATGTCGTCCGAAAAGGCGATCAGCCGGGTCGGCACGTCGGACAGCGCCTCGAAGGCGTGGCGCACCATGGTCGTGCGCAGCACCTCGTTGAAGGTGCCGATATGCGGCAGGCCCGACGGGCCATAGCCGGTCTCGAACAGCACATAGCCCTTCTCCGGCGCGCCGTCCGGATATCGCTTCAGCAGCTTGCGGGCTTCCTCGAAGGGCCAGGCCTTGCTGTCGAGGGCGGCTGCGCGGAGGTCGTTTGCCATGTGTTCCCGTGTCGTTTAGGTGTTTGGAGGACGCCTTAGAGCGATTCCGCCCCGGATGGAAAGCCGAAGGGCGCGCAATCGGGGCGGGAAGCGGGGTGCCCGATGCGGACCGTGGAACCGGAAATCCTTTCAGCCGATGCCGCGCTGCCCGTGCTCTATGCGCGGCGGATCGATCCGGTTCCCGAACGCAGGCTCTATGTCGCGCGGCCGGGGCTCCGGGCGATGCCCTCGGGCAGCCTCATCATGGCCGGCTGCCTGCTGCTCCAGCTCTGGACGCTTACCTTCCTCCTCTGGGCGATGTGGTGGCCGGCGCCGCAGACGCCGCGTCTCCTCGCTTTCGCGGTCGGCGGCACCGTCACGCTCGCCTTGCTGGTGCTGCTCGTCATCCTCCTGCTGCTCCGCCGCTATCCGGGCTTCCTGCTCGGGGTCGCCCGCGCGCCCTTCATCCGGCTGACCGTCACCGACCGGCGCGTGGTGTGGAGCCTGCCCTGGCAGCGTTACCCGCTGATGGAGATCGGCCGCGAGCGCATCCTCGGCGGCATATTGGGCGCGGTCGACCGGCGCGGCTTCGGCAATGCGGCGATGATCATGGTTCATGGCGATCCCGCCGCCGATATCGACGGCAACATCCACTTCGATCGCCTGCCCGACGTCGAAAAATTCGTGGCGGCGCTGGCGCGGTAGGATCTGAGGGGCGGTTTAGGAATTCGCTTTTCGCGGATTTCGGCACGGCCCGCAAATCCGGTGAAACCGGATTTCCCGAACAGTCTCTCAGAGTCCGCAAATCCGAAAAAGCGGATTATCAAAACAATCCCTGGCGGCGGCCGCGGCAATTCCCAATTGAAGCGCCGTTAACCATCCCATACGCAGGTTTCCCGAAGCCCAGAACAACAACAGAGAGGAAGCCGATGTCGAAAATCACGATCATCGCCGCACTTCTGATTGCGGCGATGCAGGGGGCGGCCGCAAACGCGGCATCTTTCCTTTTCATCCGCCATGCCGAAAGCACGGCGAACGCCGGCACCGCCACTACTGTTGAAGAGATGCTCGATCCGCCGCTCACCGCCTTGGGGCAGCAGCAGGCGCTCGATCTGGCCGATGTTCTGGCCGGCTACAATATCACGACCATCTATACGAGCGCCTACCAGCGCACGCAGCAGACCATCGCGCCCACCGCCGCCCATTTCGGCCTGACGCCCACCGCCGACGCCCGCACCAACGAATGGTATGTCGGCGATGTCGAGCTTGGTGGCCCGGCCGTGGATTATCTGAGCATCATCGGTCGCTGGGCGATGGGGGATACCGCCGCCAAGGCCGATCTGCCCAATGCGGAATCGCTGGATGACATGGTCGCCCGCGTGCTGCCGGCGTGGCAGGAGATGATCGCCGCCCACAAGGATGAGGACGGGGTCGTGGCCATCGTCGGGCACGGGGCCGAAATCGGCTTTGTCATGTCCTATTTCGCCCAGAATGTCAGCTCGGGCTTCGCCTTCTCGCATGGCCTGGACAATACCGGCATCGTCGAGCTCGAGATCGTGAACGACAAGCCCTACGTGACCAGCTGGCAGGGCATCGCCCTCCCGGTCCCGGCCTCGGTTCCTGAACCGGCGACCTGGCTGATGCTGCTGGTCGGCTTCGGCGCGATCGGCGCCGCGATCCGCTCGGGACAAGCGCAGCGGCTGCGCGCCCGGATCGCATAAGGCGCGGGCGCCCTCGACAATCCCGTCGACAGGCCTTGGGATATCCGGCGGACGGAGGGCCTGTCGACGGGGACGCGGGGAATGCCCGCAACAGATGTTCCCCCCCTCAACGTCGTATCAGGCCCCAATGCCATGCCAGCGCAGCCTGGCATCACATCGGGCCTGGCATGGCCTCTCGGCGGCATGATCGGACGGGTTGATCGTCAGCGACGCCAGCCTGCGCTGGCGTGACGCGGGGATAAGCAACAACCCCCATCCCGTCCGCAACCGATCCGCAAGCTGGCCGTTCCCCTCCCGTTCCCGTGGCGCTAAGGAGGGTCCGTGTCCACCCCGCTTCCCTGGCCCGCCATCCACGCCACCCATGGCGGCATCTGGATCGCCACCCCCGACGGCGCCGTCCGCAGCGTCGGCCGGGGGGAGGCGATCGCGCTGGCGGCGGAGACCCCGGCGGTGCTGCTCAACGCGCCCGTCACCGCCACCCGGCTGGGCTATGGCGAGCTTTCCGGCCTCGACCTGCTCGAACTCTTCGCCTTCGTCCATCCCGCCCGCTTCGTCGTGCCCACGCCCGCCGGCATGGCCCGCGCGCTGGGGCTGGAGCCGCCGGCGGACGATGCGGCCGCCGCGCCCTTCCTGCTGCGCGCCGCCGCCGCCTTGCTCGATCGGCTGGGCGATGCCGGCTGGGCGGAGCGCGAGGGCGGCTGGACGGCGGCGCAGGCCATGTTCCGCCTGCGCTGGCCCTGGGCGGCCGCCGTCGCCGAACGGATCGACCGGCCCGAACGCGCCGAACGCTGGCTGTTCTCGAAGCTTCCCGAATGGGAGGAGGCAGCACCCCGCCCGCAGCCCCGGCCGCTGGTGCTGGCCGATGCCGAAACCGATGACGCGCTGGCCCGGCTGGTGGGATCGGGCGCCGAGCCGCGCGAGGGCCAGCGCCTCTATGCGGAAGCCGCGGCGCGTGTTTTCGATCCCCGCCGCGCGGAAGGCCGGCCCAACATGCTGCTGGCCGAAGCCGGCACCGGCATCGGCAAGACGCTGGGCTATCTGGCGCCGGCCTCGCTCTGGGCGGCGGAAGCCGGCGGCACCGTCTGGGTTTCCACCTATACCAAGGCGCTCCAGCGCCAGCTCGATCGCGAAACCGCGCGCATCTTCCCGCATCCCGCCGATCGCGCCCGCCGGGTGGTGGTGCGCAAGGGGCGGGAAAATTATCTCTGCCTGCTCAATCTGGAGGATGCGCTGCAGGGCGGCTTCCAGGGGCGGGCGGCGATCCTCGCCCAGCTCGTCGCGCGCTGGGCGGCCTATAGCCGCGACGGCGATATGGTGGGCGGCGATCTGCCCGGCTGGCTCGTCACCCTGTTCCGCCGCGCCGGCTCCACCGCGCTCACCGACCGGCGCGGCGAATGCGTCTATGCCGGCTGCCCGCATTATCGAAAATGCTTCATCGAACGGTCGGCCCGCGCGGCCGAAGGGGCCGATCTCGTCATCGCCAACCATGCGCTGGTGATGATCCTGGCCACCCGCCGGCGGGAGGAAGGCCTGCCGCTCGCGCGCATGGTGTTCGACGAGGGGCATCATCTGTTCGATGCCGCCGATTCCACCTTCGCCACCGCGCTGACCGGGCAGGAGACGATCGAGCTTCGCCGCTGGATCGTCGGCCCCGAAGGTAAGTCGCGCGGGCGCAGGCGGGGCCTTTCCGCCCGCCTTTCCGATGTCGCTTCCTATGACGAGGAAGGCGCGCTGGCCATCGATGCGGCGGTGGAGGCAGCCTCCGCGCTGCCGGCCGATGGCTGGCTGGGCAGGCTTGGGGAAGGGCTGCCGCTCGGCCCGGTCGAACGGCTGCTCGCCGCGGTGCGCGACACCGTCTATGCCCGCGCGTCCGCGGCCGATGCGGGCTACGGCCTGGAAACCGAGGCGGCGGAGCTCGATCCCGCGCTGATCGATGCCGCCGCTCCCGCCGCCCGTGCGCTGGAGGCGCTGGTCCGCCCGCTCGCCCGCCTGCGCCAGCGGCTGGAAGGCCTGCTGGAAGACGGACCGGACTGGCTGGACGGCCCGGCCCGCGCGCGGATCGAAGGGGCCGTCGCCGGCCTTTCCAACCGCGGCCAGCTCCTCGCCGCCTGGGTGGCGCTGCTCGCGCGGATCGGCGGCCCGGTCGATCCCGATTATGTCGACTGGCTGGCCGTCGACCGGATCGAGGGGCGCGAATTCGACATCGGCCTCCACCGCCACTGGCTTGATCCCACCCGGCCGCTGGCCGAAACCGTGCTGAAGCCCGCGCACGGCGTGCTCGTCACCTCCGCCACCCTGCGCGGCGGGGAGGATTGGGCGGCCGCCGAAGCCCGCACGGGCGCCGTCCATCTCGATCAGGCGGTGCCCCGCTTCGAGGCGCCGAGCCCCTTCGACTATGCCGCCCGGGCCGAGGTGCTGATCGTCACCGATCTGAAGCGCGGCGATCTCGCCGGGCTGGGGTTGGCCTATGCCCGGCTGATTCAGGCGGCGGGCGGCGGCACGCTTGGCCTGTTCACCGCGATCCAGCGGCTGAAGGCGGTGCATGCCCGCATCGCCGATCGCCTCGCCCGCGAAGGGCTGCCGCTCTACGCCCAGCATGTCGATCCGATCGATACGGGCACGCTGGTCGATATCTTCCGCGATGATCGCCGCGCCTCGCTGCTCGGCACCGATGCGCTGCGCGACGGGGTGGACGTGCCTGGCGCATCGCTCCGGCTGGTGGTGATGGAAGGGGTGCCATGGCCGCGCCCCACCGTGCTCCATGCCGCGCGCCGCGCCGCCGGCGGCGGATCGGCGCATGACGATCGCGTCGTGCGGGCGCGGCTGGCGCAGGCCTTCGGCCGGCTGATCCGCCGCGCGGACGATCGCGGCGCCTTCGTGCTGCTGTCGGCGGCCACGCCGTCCCGCCTGCTCGATGCATTTCCGGCCGGCGTGCCGGTGCGGCGGCTCACGCTGGACGAAGCCGTCGCGCATGTCGCGGCGCTCAACGCATCCGCGCCCGCTAACCCTGTCGGCGCCTTTTCACCGCAACAAGTTTCCGGCATCAGCATGGAGCCGGAAGGGGATGTTGGAACGGAATGAAACGGCTGACGCTGCTGCGCCACGCGAAATCGGGCTGGGACGATCCCGTCGCCCGCGATTTCGATCGACCGCTCAATCCGCGCGGGTTCAAGGGTGCCCGGCTGATGGGCCGACACATGCGCGATCTCGGCCTGCGTTACGATCTCGTCATCGCCTCGCCCGCCCTGCGCGTGGTCGAAACCCTGGACGGCCTGTGGGAGGGCTATGGCCGTTCGCTCCATGTCGAGCTCGACAAGCGCATCTACCTCGCATCCGCCGCTACCCTGCTCGATGTCGTGCAGGAAGCGCCCGACGATGCCGATGCCCTGCTGCTCAGCGGGCATAATCCGGGGATGGAGGATCTGGTGCTGCTGCTGGTGCCCGACCGGCCGGACGATGCCGCGCGCGATCAGGTGGAGGAGAAGTTTCCCACCGCCGCGCTCGCGGAAATCCATATCGACGTCGATCATTGGGCCGATGTGAAGGCCGGCAGCGGCATGCTCGCCCGCTTCATCCGCCCCCGCGATCTCGATCCCGCGCTGGGCCCCGAGGCCCGGCGCTGATCTTACCGATATTCGTGCGTGACGTCGCGCTTCAGGCCGTGCAGGCGCACCGTGCGGCCGCCTTCGCAGATCGGTGCCGCCACCAGCCGCATCCACCGGCTCCTCCGGCGGGTGGGCAGGATCTCCACATCGATGGTGAAGCCGCGGCGGTGGCGGATGGCGTGCGCGCGCAGCCGCTCCATCGCCGCGCGCGAGGGCTCGCAATAAAGCGCAACGATCTCCGGCCGCAATAGCCCGGCCCCGCGCGGCAGGCCGAACAGGTCGTAGACGGTGGGCGACCAGCGGAGCCCGTTGTCGGCGAGATCGCACTGCCACACGCCGATGCCCTGCCGCTCGAAATGGTCGGGATCGAGGACGACGTTCGTCGCCGGCCCCGCATCGTCCCGCAGCGTTCCCAGGTCAAACCGCTGCCCGGATTCGAAAAGCGGCCAGCTATGGGTCAGCGGCAGGAGGTCGAGGGGCGTCGGCGGGGGCTTTTCCACAAGCAAGGGTTGAGCCTAAATCCGCCCGCTTAACAAGGCGTGATGCCGCGTTCCGGCGGCGTCCCCGGCCCTTATTCCGCCGCGCGCGCCTTTTCGTGGTGGCGGATCACCTCGTCGATGATGAAGCGCAGGAATTTTTCGGAAAAGTCCGGGTCCAGATTGGCCGATCGCGCCAGCGTCCGCAGCCGTTCGATCTGGGCCGATTCGCGGCCGGGGTCCGCCGGAGGCAGGCCGGCCTCGGCCTTGTAGCGGCCCACGGCCTGCGTGACCTTGAAGCGTTCGGCCAGCATGAAGACCAGCGCAGCATCGATATTGTCGATGCTTTCGCGATACCGCTTCAGCACGTCGTCTGACATCATTTTCCCTTCGGGCTCGGAACCGGCGCCCTTTTGTGGAGGTTCGGGCCTCTGTGCAACCCCGGGCGCTTGCCTTTACGGCCGCGCCGCGCCAAGGGCGCTTGTCATGACTGCTACCGTTACCCCCCTGCATCGCAAGGCCGCGCCCTCGCTGGAGCCGATGGTCCGTCTCGTCGAAGCCGATATGAAGCAGGTGAACGCGGTCATCCTCGATCGAATGCAGAGCGATGTGCCGCTGATCCCGGAGCTGGCTGGCCACCTGATCGCCGGCGGGGGCAAGCGGATGCGGCCGATGCTGACGCTCGCCTGCGCCCGCCTGCTGGATTATGACGGCACGCGCCACCACAAGCTGGCCGCGTCGGTGGAGTTCATCCACACCGCCACCCTGCTGCACGACGATGTCGTCGACGGATCGGGCCTGCGCCGGGGCAAGCGCACCGCCAACATGATCTGGGGCAATCCCGCCAGCGTGCTGGTCGGCGATTTCCTGTTCAGCCGCTCGTTCGAGCTGATGGTGGAGGATGGCAGCCTGCGCGTGCTGCGCATCCTGTCCAACGCATCGGCCGTGATCGCCGAGGGCGAGGTGAACCAGCTCACCGCCCAGCGCCGGATCGAAACCACCGAGGAACGCTATCTCGACATTATCGGCGCCAAGACGGCGGCGCTGTTCGCCGCGGCCTGCCGCATCGCCGCGGTGGTGGCCGAACGCGACGAAAGCGTGGAGCTGGCGCTCGACGCCTATGGCCGCAACCTCGGCATCGCCTTCCAGCTGATCGACGACGCGATCGACTATCTGTCGGACGGGGCGACGATGGGAAAGGACACGGGCGACGATTTCCGCGACGGCAAGGTCACGCTGCCGGTGATCCTCGCCCATGCGCGGGGGGCCGACGAGGATCGCCAGTTCTGGCGCGATGCGATGGAAGGCCGGCGCGCCTCGGACGATGATCTCGCCCACGCCACCCGCCTGCTGCGTGAAACCGGCGCGCTGGACGATACCTTCGCCCGCGCCCGCATCTACGGCCAGCGCGCGGTCGATGCGCTGGGCGGGCTGGGCAGCGGCCATGCCCGCGCGGCGCTGGTCGAAGCGGTCGAGTTCGCGGTCGCCCGGGCTTATTGAATCGGCGGAAGGATAAGGCGGCCGATCCGCGAAAATCGCCGGGCGCCCCTCCAAATCGTCATGCCGCAGGCCGGCATCGCATCGAGGCAGGCCCAAATCCTTCATTCCCGCGAAGGCGGAATGAGATGCGATGGAAGGCCAACCTTCCCGGCTACACGGCAGCGACCACCCGGCCGCCCGGGGTGCGGCCTAGAGTGTCTGGAACATCACCAGCGCATCGACATAACCGGCGGTCGGATGCCGGAAGGCGCCGGGCAGGCGGCCGACGATCTCGAACCCCATCTTCTGCCACAGGCCGACCGCGCGGACATTGGTGGAGACGACACAGTTGAACTGGATGGCGCGATACCCCTCCGCGCGCGCCTGATCGATCGAGTGGGCGCACATCGCCCGCGCTACGCCCCGGCCGCCGGCGTCCTGCGCGGTCATGTAGCCGCAATTGGCGACATGGCCGCCGCCGCCGGCCTGATTGGCGCGCAGATAATAGGTGCCGAGGACGCGGCCTTCCGCCTCGGCTACGAACGTATGCCGGTCCCGCCCCAGCCAGTAGGCAAGTGCGTCCTCGCGGGCCATGTCGCGCGGCAGGGCATAGGTTTCGCCCGCGCGCACGATCGGTTCGATAATGGCCCACAAGGCCGCCCCGTCGGCCGCCGTGGCCCGCCTGATCTGGATCATCCCGGCTATATGCCGTGCAAGATCATGGCCTTACAAGTCGTCCCATTTCGGGGCGGTTTTGCCGTCGTTTATCGCCCTGCAGGCACCGTTCGTAGAAAAACGCTCCCTCCTTCGCGCCCAGGACCTACTGCCGCAAGCGAAAGGGGCGGAAAATCGCATTGATACAGAATCTTATTGATAAGCGCGATCGGCCGGGCCGCTGGCGGACGGTGCGCGCCGTGCTGGAGCCGGCGGGGCAGGGCGCGGTGGGCGCCGAGCCGGTTCCCGCCTATCTTCTCGCCTGCGACATCCAGACGGCGCCGATCGAACGCGAAGCCATCAGCGTCGCCGAGGCGGTGCGCTGGGCATCGGCCCAGCCCTGGCCGGTCGACCTCTATCTCCATGACGATGGGGCTGAGCCGGCCTAAGCCAATCGCCATCAGGAGGGTGGTGGTTCGATCACGCCAGAGAATCGTCACCCTGAACTTGTTTCAGGGGCCACTTCTCCCCAATGCCGACAGCGTTTGTCGCACGATGGGCCCTGAAACGAGTGCAGGGTGACGACAAGCGATGGCCAAGATCATGGGCGCCGATCCAAGCTGTCATGCCGGCGCAGGCCGGCATCGCTGGCGGCAGAAGCTTCCTCACAGCAATCGAATCTGCCGCAAAACAAACCCCTCCCCGCCAGGGCGGGAGAGGGGCCTGCAAGTCCTTCGTTCGAAAGCGGTCCAGCCCGCCGCCCATGATAGGGCGGGGAGGGCCTCACCGCCCCCGGATCAGTTCGCCGCCTTCACGCTGGCGATCCAGCCGTCGATCTTCTTTTCCAGCACCGTCATCGGCAGCGCGCCGGTCATCAGGATCTGGGCGTGGAACTCGCGCGGATCGAACCTGGCGCCCAGTTCCGCCTGCGCCTTGGCCTTCAGGCGGGACATGGTGAGCTGGCCGATCTTGTAGGCCAGCGCCTGCCCCGGCCAGGCGATGTAGCGTTCGACCTCGGCGGTCGCGTCGGTCTCGCCCATGCCCGAATTGTCGAGCATGTATTTGATCGCCTGTTCGCGGGTCCAGCCCTTGGCGTGGATGCCGCTGTCGACCACCAGCCGCATCGCGCGCAGCATCTCGTCGTCCAGCCCGCCGAACCGCTCATAGGGATCGGTCTCCATGCCCAGCTCCTTCCAGAGCGTCTCGGCATAAAGGCCCCAGCCTTCGGCATAAGCGGTGTTGCCGCCATAGCGCATGAAGGCGGGCAGGCGATCATTCTCCTGCGCGAGGCTGATCTGGAAATGGTGCCCCGGCGCGCCCTCGTGGAGATAGAGCGTCTCCATCCCCGGCGTGGTGCGCGAAGGCAGGTCGTAGGTGTTGAAGTAGAATATGCCCGGCCGGTTCTTCGACGGGTCCTTGGGATCGTACATGCCCGGCTCGTAGGACCCGCCGGCCTGCGTCTTTTCGCGATAGGGCTCGTAATAGCGGATCTCGAGCGGGGTCTTGGGGATGGTCGAAAACTGCTCGGGGATGCGCGCGTCCACGCGCTTGCCGATCGCATAATAGCCGTCGACGAGCTGCTGCTTGGATTTCGGCTTGAACTTCGGATCGGTGCGCAGATGGTGGAAGAATTCCGCCAGCGTGCCCTTGAAGCCCACCTGCGTCTTGATCGCCTCCATCTGGCTGCGGATGCGCGCCACCTCGGAAAGGCCGAGCTGGTGCACATAATCGGGCGTCAGCGGCAGGGTGGTGAGCTGCTCGATCGCGGCGAGATAGACCTTGTCGCCGCCCTTCATCGCGCTGATGCCCACGGCCTCGCGCGCCACCGGCAGATATTCGTTCTTCAGGAAATCGCGCAGGCGGATATGGGCGGGGATCAGCTCGTCGCGGATGGTGGCGGCATAGGCCGTCTTCAGCCGGGCCTGGTCGGCGGCGGAAATGCCTTCGGGGAATTTCTTGACCGGGCCGTAGAAGGTCGATCCCTCCACCCCCAGGGCGATGATCTCGTCGAGCTGGTCGATCATGTTGCGGACAGTCATCTTCGACTGGACGACGCCCGATGCCATGCCCTGGCGGAAACGCTCGATCGAACGATCCAGCAGCGCCACATATTCCTTGTGGCGCTTCAGGTTGTTCTCATAATCCGCCAGCGTCTTGAACGGCGCCGCCCCCTGGCCCGAGGCGAAGCTGGGGTAGAAGGTGTGGAAGCCGGTGAAATGGTCGATGGGGCGCACGGCGGTCAGCGCCAGCATCTCCGGCGTCAGGTTCTTCAGCGTTTCCTGCGTCTGCCATTCGAACACGTCATAGGCGATCTGGTCGGTGGCATCGAGGCTGGCGCGGTCGATCGCGTGCAGGCGCTTCAGGTCGTCCTCGGCTGCGGCGCGCTCGGCATCGTAATAAGCGTCGCTAACATAATCGCCGAGATGATCGGCATAGCGCAGGTCGCCGCGGAAGATGGCGTTGATCGGGTTGCGCTTCAGGCTCGCCTCGTCGCTGGCATGGAACAGCGCGTGGAGCTGATCGTGCGCGGACTGGCTCGCGGCGGCGACGGGGGCGGGGGACTGCGCCTCAGCGTTCGCGGGCAGGGCCGCGAGCAGCGAGACGGCGGAAGCGAGGAGAAGGTGACGAACGGCCATGCGTGGCTCCCTGTTAGGAGATATGCCGTCCGCTTTACGGGGGTAATACACCGGCCGCAAGCCGCCGGGAAGACGATGTCCCCCGGCGGCTGCCGCCGCCCGCTTACCAGAAGAAGGCGCGATGGGCCTCGATCACCCGGCCGGTGCGCACGTTCACCAGCAGCACGTCGTTGCCGTAGCGCACCCAGCGGTTGACGCCGGTCGGCTTCGGCAGCCGGTAGCGATAGGGATCGCTGATCACGTAGCGCGAGGCATAATAAGGCGCACCCAGACGGGCGCCGACGGCGACCGGGCGATAGACGTAGCCGCGCGGGCCGACATAGGCCGGACGGCGATAGACGTCGCGATGGTTGCGGCGATAATCCTGCCAGTCCTCGCGATATTCCCGCTTCGCGTCGCGCACGTCGTGCCTGTCGCCATAACGCTGCGCCATGCGGATATCCTGACGATCCCGCTTCAGTTCGGCGGTCTGCGCCTGGGCGGCCAGCGGCATGGCGGTGGCCGCGATCAGGGCCGAGATGATGAGCTTGCGCATGGGTCCGGTCTTTCCTCCAAGGTCCGCGGATCGATTGCCGTCCGCTTCCGATCCCCGGATTTCCATAGCGCGCGTGAACGGTGGAGGAATGTGATCGTCAGCTTCCATACAGAAACAAGGCGCTGGGAAGGCTGGATTTTTTCAAGGCTGAAACATGATGACGAAACAGAAGGCCCGGCCTGCGCTGTGCAGGCCGGGCCTTCCCGGATATCCGCCTCGGTCAGCGCCAGAAGAAGCCGGGAATGACATCCTCGATCAGGCCGGTGGTGGTGTCGATCAGCAGCACGTCGTCATAATAGCGGACCCAGCGATAGGGGCCGTAGATCGGCGGCAGGCGATAATACCAGGGATCGCTGATCCAGTAGCTGCGGACATAATAGACCCCCGGCAGCCGGTAGCCCGGCGCCCAAGGGCGATAGCCGCCATGGCCGGCCGGGCCGTAATAGACGGGCAGGCGATAGATATAACGGTTGGACTGGCGATAATGCTGCCAGTCGTAGCGATTGTCGTTGCGCCACCCCTGCGACCAGCGGTTGCGGTTGTCCCATTGGTTGTCCCCGCGATCGCGATCCCTGCGGTCGTCCCACCGCTCGCGATTGTCCCAGCGATTGTCGCGGCCCGGCCGGTCCCGGTCGTTCCAGTTATTTCCGGGCCGGCCGTTGATTGCATCGCGATCGCCATAGCGGATCGTGCGGTCGCGATAGCGGCTGTCGGCCGGCTGCGATCCGGGGCGTGTCCGGGGATCGGCCGACCAGCTATCGCCACGGCGGAGGGCGGCGCGGTCGCGGCCGTCTTCATTGCCAGAAAGCCCCGCGCGCTGCGGCGCCGGGCGCTGCGGGCCGCGCGCGCCCTCCGCGCTGTTGCCGCGGGCGATGGATCCGTTCCAGCGGGGCGACGCATTGGCCGAGGGGGCGGGGCGTGCCGTGTCGGGGCGCTGCGCGGGGCCTTCCATGCGGCCGCCCGGACGGCCGATATCGCCGCGCCCGCCGGTCTGCCCCTGCCAGCTCCGTCCCTGCGAACCCTGCCCGTGCCAGCCTTGCGATTGCGCCAGCGCCGGGGTCGCGGCGGTCGCGGCCAGCAGCAGCGCCACCAAAATCCCACGCACCATGTCCATGCTCCTTGCCCAGGCGCACATCCGCGCCACCTTGGGGCACACCCTGGGCGAAGTCCACTGAGCGGAGGCTGAACCCCTTGGTCAGCGAATTGAAAGCTGCCGGACTTTTCCGCTCATTCCTTGCCGGCGGGCTTGGGCGGGGTGAGGGCGGGAATGGCGCGGGCCGCGTCCTCGGGATCGATCCCCGGCGGCGGCGCGGCGGCGATCGTCTCGCCCCCGGCGGCGACGCGCGCGGCGTGGCGGATCGCGCGGCGGATGCGCGGATAGGTGCCGCAGCGGCAGATATTGGTGATCTCCGCATCGATGTCGGCATCGCTGGGGTTGGGATTCTTCTCCAGCATCGCCGCCACGGCCATGATGATGCCGGACTGGCAATAGCCGCATTGCGGCACGCTTTCGGCCACCCACGCCTGCTGCACGGGATGGCTGCGATCGCGCGACAGCGCCTCGATCGTCGTCACGAAGCTGCCTTCGATGGAGCCGATCGGTACCTGGCAGGATCGCACCGCCGCGCCGTCGATATGGACGGTGCAGGCCCCGCACAGCCCCGCGCCGCAACCATATTTGGTGCCCGTCAGGTTCGATGCGTCGCGCAGCGCCCACAAGAGCGGGGTCTCGGGGTCCATGCGATAATGGACCGGCTGGCCGTTCACCGTGAAGCGCGTCATGCCATCAGCGCATAAACGCTGCGGCTGCCGCTTGAAAGAGTGCTGCGGGCGATCGGCATGGCGCGCGCCGGCCCTTGCCAATGGCGCGGCGCATGCCATCTCCGTCGCCATGGCCGGCCATGACCCGACGGGCGGGTAAAGCGTGGCCCGCGAAGGATATGGAATCGGATGCGCCAACCCAGCTTCTTCATCCCCCATGGCGGAGGCCCCTGCTTCTTCATGGACGATCCCGCCGGCATGTGGACGCGCATGGAGGCGTTTCTCGCCGGCTTCGTCGCGGGCCTGCCGGAACGGCCGAAGGCGCTGCTCGTCGTCTCGGGCCATTGGGAGGAGGATGCGTTCACCGTCCAGGATGGCGCGCGGCCGGGCCTGCTCTACGATTATTACGGCTTTCCGCCGCATACTTATCGGCTCCACTGGGATGCGCCGGGCGCCCCCGATGTGGCGCGGCGCGCCGCCGGCTTGCTGGCCGATGCGGGATTCGCCACCGTTCGTGACGCCGAGCGCGGCTGGGATCACGGCGTGTTCGTGCCGATGAAGGTCGCGGTGCCGGGGGCGGATATCCCGACGGCCCAGCTTTCGCTGCGCCAGGATCTCGATCCCGCCGCGCATATCGCCGCCGGCCGCGCGCTGGCGCCCTTGCGCGATGAAGGCGTGCTGATCGTCGGATCGGGGATGAGCTTCCACAATATGCGCGTGCGCGACGGCGACGCCACCGGCCCCGCCGACATCTTCGATGCCGCGCTGACCGCGGCCGTCACCGATCCCGATCCCGAGGCGCGCGCCCGGCGCCTTTCGGCGTGGAGCACGCTGCCGCATGCCCGCTTCGCGCATCCGCGCGAGGAGCATCTTATCCCGTTGATGGTCGCGGCCGGGGCCGGCGGGGATGATCCTGCGGCGCATGTGTTCGCCGATCATGTGATCGGCTGGAAGGTTTCCGGCTACCGCTTCGGCTGAAGCGCGGCCGTCCGATCAGCGGGGAGGCAGGGGGCGCGGGCGGTGATTCTCGTCGAGCGCCACGAAGGTGAACAGTCCTTCCGTCACCTTCACCTCCTGTGCGCCGGCATCGCGCGTGGCGATCACCTCGATGCGGATGGCGAGCGAGGTGCGCCCGCGCCGCTCGACCTCGGCATAGACCGATATCAGATCGTGCAGCAGGATCGGCGCGATGAAGGCCATGGAATCGATGGCCACCGTGGCCGTCGCGCCCTTGGTCTCGCGATGGGCGACGATGCCGCCGGCGATATCCATCTGGCTCAGCACCCAGCCGCCGAAGATATGGCCGTTGGAATTGATGTCGCCGGGGCGCGGCACGACCCGCAATATCGGATCACGCGGATGATGGGCCGAGGTCGCGTCGGTCATGGCCTGTCCTTCCTGCCGCCCACATCCTCGTCATGGCCCGATCCCGAGCTCATGAACACCAGCAGCATCAGGCCCGCGCCCAGCAGCACCGATGCGCCGACGCCGGCGATGGTGGCGATCACCATGTGGATGCTGACCAGCCCGCCCTCGACATGAAGATAATAGAGCGCGGCGGCCACCGCGACGATCGCCGCCAGGACCATCCAGCGCATCAGGCGCCAATAATGGCTCCACGACGGCGACAGGCGCCTGGGGTCGGAATGCGGCGGGCGATGCTCAGTCATTGCTTCCATTTGCGCCTGCGGCGTGTTTTCATCAACCCAGGCGGCGGCAAGACCGCCGGAGCCGGGATCCGAAGCCAAGGAGGCGGACATGACGATAGCGACGATTCTCGGGGGCAAGGGCCACGATGTGATCAGCGTATCGACGGGGACGCGCGTGGCGGAGGTCGTGTCGCTGATCGCTTCGAAGCGGATCGGCGCGGTGCCGGTGATGGATGGCGCCAGCGTGGCGGGCATCCTGTCCGAACGGGACATCATCTATAAGCTGCAGAGCGACGGCGCCGCGATCCTCGACTGGCCGGTCGAACGGGTGATGACGGCGCCCGCCATCACCGTCACCGGCGACGTGCCGGTCCTGCATGCGCTCTCGCTAATGACGAAGCGGCGGATCCGCCATCTGCCGGTGGTGGAGGATGGCCGCCTCGCCGGCCTCGTGTCGATCGGCGATCTGGTGAAGGCCCGCATCGACCGGATCGAGGCCGAGGCGACGGCGATGCGCGATTATATCCAGGGCGTGTGAATCGGCGAATCCCGCCGGGCGTTCGATTCGTGTCGGCCGCCATTTGATTCGAAGCCCGCGAAAGCCGCTGCGGCAGCGGGTTTGATGGCTCTGCCGGCCGCGCGGGCCTGTTTTGTTGGCCGCTGGTGATTCTGTTTTCGCCGAGGGCTGGCGGTCGCCAGGCCGGGCGCCGAATTCAAATTCCCTTATATTTTTCAGTGAGTTGGGATAATATTGCAATAAAGTTGCTTATGGGGAGTTGACGGTGGGGGGCGGT